>ONKE01000013.1 GCA_900318355.1 uncultured Bacteroidales bacterium | reverse complement strand
TCATTCTGAGCGCCACCTTGTCATTCTGAGCGCCACCTTGTCATTCTGAGCGAAGCGAAGAATCTATCCGCCAAAAAGGGCTAGCCCACAGGCCAGCCCTTAATTGCATAATTTCCTGAACAAAGAGTTTTACTCTGGGTCGGTTGCCGGCGCCTGCGGCGGGAACCAGAAACGTCCAGCCCAGCTGCTGCGATCCATCGATGACATGCCCATAGATGCCATCATAGGAATAAGTGTAGTCGTTCCCCTAAGAGTAGCAGTGGTAGGATTCTCGCCAGTTGAAGTGCATTCGACATCAAAAATATACGTACCATCAGCCTTTACTTCAATATTACCACCCGTAGGGAAATAAGTAACCTCGTAGTAAGAATCAAGAATACGAGCATAGGAACTAGTCACGGGAGCTTCATCATAACTTTTAGCCGTTGTAGAATAACGGGCCGGAACAAGTACATAGTCTCCAGGCGTCGTAGAATAGACATACTTCCCGGCAGGAACAACCGTAGTAGCCCTGTCGAACGTAAGAGCTGTTTTAGTAGTCAATACGATACTTGCTGTAACAGTCCCGAAGTTCACAGCAGGAAGTAAGAACGCATGACCGAAAGCAGATGCGCCTCCAAGATACCAGTAATATGACAGCATGGGAGATGAGCCATCAACGTTCATCTCTCCCGGCTCGGGAGCCCATAGATAATTACCCTTTGAACCATCAGGAATCACCGCCTTGTCGGTCTCATACTTCACCGGAAGAACATAAGTCTCATCCACGACATCCGTTCCTGATTCGTCATCATGATGCTTCACCTCATAGACAATTGTCCCAGAAATGGAAAAACTGTAGATACTATCGGAAATCTTGGTAATGACGAGTTCAGGCAACGGACTGCTCTTGGTATCCACGCTATCTACGAGAATATAATAGCCATCTTCATTCTGTTTATCAATATAGGCTGTGAAATAGAACGAATTGGCGGCATTGGGTATGTTCCCATTTTTGCCATATTTCGCATCTGGTGCCGGATTGCCATAAGTAAAGGTCCCAGTAGGTAAATCACCCTTCCCGGTAGGAGCGACACCGGCAGGGCCGAACAGATGGAGCGTTATGCTGCGCACATGGATCTCGCTGTCCTCCGGTTGCAACACGTTGGGATAAATTGATGTGATCCACTCATAAGTATTGGTTGCATTCCTTGTATAATAATTACCCTGGATTCCGGGCTGAGATATAAACAGACCGGCAGCATCTTCGGTAATCTCTATAGGACCGTTGTAACGAATCCTTCGCGGGTTTCCGGCCTCATCAACCAAACCGGTAGTGATAGAATATCCGTTGGAAGAACTCGAAATATTCACTTCACCATCATAAATGGGTGTCTCGGTCTCGCCTGAAACGAATTTGGCATAATAGAGGGATGCTCCACCAAGCGGTTTTATCGAGAAGGTGCGATGCTCATGTTTGCCGGATGCGTCTGCAACAAATGCTCCTGTAGGAATGGACTCCTGCGGATTGCTGCCCGCACCGGACACATTGACCGGAACGACAACGGAGGAGCCGTCTTCGGCTGTCAGTGTAATTACATACTCATCGAAAACGTTGTACTGATACGTTTCCGTATCGAAGATACTGTCGCGGTTGCCTACGTACACGGCAGATGCAATCGTTACATCAATGTAACCTACTTCCTGCTCTACCGCGAATTCCTGCGAGTAACTGCCGGCCGAAACAGTAAAACTGCCACGACGCACGCTGATACCCTTATTTGCTTCAACGTGAATCTGGATTGTACCTTCCGTAACCGCCGCCTTGGTCTTAACGACGCTGAGCCAATTCACACCTTCCTCAATTGTAACTGTGTAGTCCACTGAAGAAGCAACATTCACATCAATATCCTGGGCCTCGCCGTCAATCTTATACACAAAGGTAGATCCGAAAGAAGAAGCTTCTTCCTGCTGAATGGAAATCTCTGTGTTCTTCTGACCGATTGTAATTGTAACCTTAGCGCTACGTGCCGAGTAGGTGTCATTCGGCTTCACAGTCATTTTCACCGAGACATCTCCTGCCTCTCCAGACTTTTTGTCGAATTCGACCCACGCTTGATCACAGGTCAGCACCCATGCTCCATTTGCATTGAACGTGAGCGACTGCTGAGCTCCGCCTGACGGAACGGTAATAGTGGACGCACTGAGATTCAGAGTATCCACCACTTCGGCCTTCTGGCAACCGGCCACCAGCAGGGCGGCTGCGGCTGCGAAGATTGTTAAGAATCGTTTCATAAAAAACAGTTTTTGGGGTTAATAATATAAATAGGTTGTTCTATTTTTTGTCTTCTTCAAGGGCCGCCTCGACCTTTCGGAGCAGGTAGTCTATCCTGCCACGGTCCACATCGCCGCGGGCAGAGGCCTTCCCGGCCGAGAGTATCTTGCGCAGACGTTCCATCTGGAGGTAGCCCTCTTCCGGCAGGTCTTCCAGACACCAGGCCGGAACGCCGGAGTACGGCACCTGCAGCGCGCGGGCTAAAGCATCTTCCTCCGCGTCGGAGAGGCCTCTCTGGTGGAAGTGTTCCTTCATGCGGGTCTTCAGCACGGGATGGAAGCCGGTGAGCATGGCGATATAACGGGATATCTGCAATTCAGTGCCGGCGGCCATCTTCCCACTGCGGATGGAAGACGTCATGGAATCCGTCAACTGGTCAAGGAAGGCCCGTACCGTGAAGGAGGAACCTCCAAGTTTCTCGGCCAGCGCAACGGCTGCAACCCGCGACATTGAAACCGTAGCGCTGGAGCGCGAAAATGCAGCATAGTCGGTATTGGCCGTAACAGGACGGTTGAGGGGCGATTGTTCAATCCAGTCGCAATCCGATATCCCGTCCATTGCACGCTGGAGACATGCACGCTGGAAAGCCTCGGGCTGCACCTGGTATTTCCTTCCCTCTTCCAGGTCAAGGAAAGCCACGCCGCCTACATTGTTCATGAGAAGGTTCTGAAGGGAATAGGCCCGCAGCCAGACCCGCTCAAGAAAGATAATGGGATAGCTGTCTTCCTCCGGATTGACACCCTGCAGCCAGGATGCTCCCTCGCGGGCGACAAAACGGAGCCTGGCCATCGAGGCGTCATAAAGGGCCAGCGGATCGCTTCCCAGGTCGCCGGAAAGGCCGCGGTAGTCGGGATAGCCCAGGATCTGCGGGACATACACATATTCTCGCTTGCCGGTTTTGCTGCGCACGAGAGCCGAAAGCGCGGCAGCCTCGTCCGTTCCCTCGGGGAAAATCCGGTAGAGCCACTCAATTGCATGGCGGTCATAGGGGCCGATCTGGTTGATGATGGTGACAACGCCCCTCTCACGGTCGCCAGGCCTGGCCAGGGAGTTGAAAAGTACATTGTCGGTCACGGAGCCGGTAAGTCCGTTCACACGGGTAAAATCGGCGTTTCTCAGCTGCGAGGGCGTATATGCCCCGGAGCCCGCCAGGTTGGCCTGGAGGCCCAGCATCCTGCCGAACAGTTTCATCATCTCGGCGCGCAGGACCTCGCAAATCGCCTCGTCGGAAGGGTAATAAGTCGCATAACGGGCATCAACGTCGCTGATTCCGAGCCGACCCTTTTCGCCGGCACCCTCGGCATAGCCTGAAGGTACGACGATGGTGCATCCAAGGATCCGCCCCGAACTGACATCAGTCAACATCGAGCCGCGAAGGGAGCTTCCGCTTTTGGACTCTCCCGCCCGGACGGTGGACACCAGCGGGTCATCTACGGAGAAGCGTCCGTAAGACGGATAGGGGCGCACATCGATGACGCGGCCGAGACCTATGGCCTCGAAGGCCGGATTCCAGGAGAGGATTCCCTTGCGGATGGCCGCCTGCCACGAGGGCGAGAAAAGCGTGTCGACGTAGATGGTGATCTTCTTTCCGTCGCGGACATCCCATCGCAGGGCGGCGCCGTCGCTACGGAAGCCCTTGTCGGAACGATAAGTAGCAAACGGGGTCTGCTGGACTCCCACGTGGGGATCGGCTTTGCGGAGCGGCATCGAAGTTTCCGGCAGCAACGTCAGGGTTGTCTGGAAAGTACCCGTAAAGAATGCGTCCTCCTCTGAGGAAACCATGGCCAGACCGCCTCCCATGGCAAAGCTTTGTGAGACGCTGAAAGTCAGCTCCTGCTGAACACCCACACTCGAGCCGAAACGCACGAAACGCTCAAAGCGGGTCAATTCCGCCTTCGGGGTGAATGTATTGACCGTACTGCGCTCATTGACGCTGATGCCCTTTATGTCAAAGGCATCCTTGTTTGACGGTGCGAAGAGTTTGGAGAGATCGACTACGACAGCCGTAGAATCCCCGTTGCGATATCGGAGAGGGAATGCATAAGCCGTCGGAGGGATGGTGGAGCGGCCGATTGCGGCGGAAAGGGACGTGTCGGCGACAACAGACAGCGCGGAGGCATTGGTAAGCAACAGCAGCGAATCGGTCTTGTGCAACACGAACACGCGCTGGGGAGAAACATTGTCCCCGGCGATGAACCACGGGCTGCTGCTCTTGCGCAATGAAGTGCTGAGCAGGAGCTTGCGGCCCATCAGGGAATCAGGGACCTCCGCCATGAACTTTTTACCGTCAAGATAGAGGCGTATCGGTCCGTCTTCGGATTTTTTCAGGCCCTTCTTGGCGAGGAATTTCTCATACGGCGATTTTTTCGGCGCGGGAGCGGCCGCCTCGGTCTTTTCTCCCTTTTTCCCCTTGGCAGGCCGTGCGGGCCGGGCCGCCCGGACGGGCAGTACCAGGCTCAGGGCCAACGCAAGCAGGATGAATCTTTTGAGTTTCATAAGCACCGTCCTCCCTTATCTGACACTGTAATCAATCTGGGCCATCAACAGGCGGTAGTGAGCCTTGTCTGCGTCCGAAGCCCCTCCCACACGCTTTTTCATTGCCTCATACGACTTCGTCAGGTAGGCATACAGCGTGGCCTGGGTAAGGGACGTCGAGTTGATGATCACCCGCGGCGTCCAGGAAAACCCGGAGACCGCATCGTAAGTGATGATGCCCATCGGGCTGTCATCCTCCCTTGCAGGAGCAGCCTCTTCAGCCAGGGAAGACTTCGCGCCGGGCATCGCAAAGGAGCCGGAAGTCATCAGGTTGCTGACAAACAGTTCCTGATTCCTGCGCTCCGCTGCGGAGAGTTTTTTTCCGGAAACGGTAGGTTTCCAGACATAGTCCCAAATCCGGTCCAGTACCTCGGAAGGACTGAGTTCGTAGGTGTCAACGCCGTCGGAAGTCATGGCCATGAACGGAGCCAGCATCAGGTTGCCGAGCAGGCTGGCGCGCACCTGCGAAACCGGGCTTCCCGCAATAGGCAGGCGGCCGAGGACGGCCTTGTCTTCCATCCAGCCCAGATCGTCCATCATTCCGAACAGATAGTCCAGTGCACGGAGCTGCTTCTGACGCGGAATGTTGCGGAAGGTCCACTGTCCGTCGCCGGCAAGCACCTGGTTGCGGTAGAGGCCGCCGATGTTGTAGAGCACGTGGCCGGCATAACGCAGATATTGATTTACCAGACCCATATAGACATCGGTGCGGAACTCGTAGTCGGGGTCGTCCTCATCGGCGATCCAGTCCTGGAACCGCGCCATGATGTATTTGAGGTTGGCCCGGCCATAGTCGGAAGCGCCGAACACGTCGTCGGACAGGTCTTCTGTCTGGTTGCGGGGGTCGAACAGTCGCCAGTCGATCATCTGGATTCCATAGCGATACACGGGCGAGGCGGCCAGCGAGTCGGTGATCCAGCGGGTCGTCAGGGCCGTCTCCTCTTCGAATGAAGGCTGGTCGAACAGCGGTGTATAGCCCCATTTGATGGCATAACGGTCGTATTTTCCGAAGCGCGGAGGGGTGAGCTTTACGCCGCGCTCCTTGTCGCCGGGCTGGGCGACATAGTTGAAACGGGCGTAGTCCATGATGGACATCGTGGTACCGTTTTCCTGCGTGAAGGCAGGATCGCGGAGGCACTCCAGCGGAATGACGTTGGATGCGCCCATGTTGTGCATCAGGCCAAGGGTGTGACCGACTTCGTGTTTGATGACGTACATCAGGGCGTCGCCGAGGACTTCCTGCGGGATGTGGGCCGTGCGGACGTCCTCATCCGCCTGGGCGGTCTGGACGAAGACCCAGGTGCTCAGTAGCTTGATCACATCGTGGAAAACCCAGACGCTGGCGTTGATGATTTCACCGCTGCGAGGATCCACCCAGGACGGGCCCATGGCATTCTGGATGCCGATGGGGACGTAGCGAATGCAGGAATAGCGGATGTTGTCAGGGTCGAAATCCGGGTCATTCTCGGGGAAAGGGATTGCGCGGACCGCATTCTTGAAGCCTGCTTCCTCGAACACTTCGTTCCACTGCTCGACGGCATCGACAATATATGGCTTCCACCAGGCGGGGAAATCGCTGTCGATATAATAGGTTATGGGACGCACAGGCTCGACCAGCTCGCCGCGACGGTAGGCCGCCGTATCGGAAGGCTCCAGACGCCAGCGGTTCACGAAATGAATGGTGCGGCTCTTGTGGGCGTAATCTCCCATGACCTGACGCTCGGTATCGAAGAAACCGATGCGCGGGTCGGCCATACGTGGATGGTAGGTCTTCTCCGGCAACAGGAGGAAGGATGTCGTCACTTCCGCCGTGCAGGAGGCGTTTTTCCGGACAACCTTCATCGTCCGGGGGTTGGTGGCCGTATAGGTGTAGGAACGGCTCGCCGTAAAGGAGAAATTATCGTCGAAGGCCTTGACTCTCAAGGGGTACGAAAGGTCCTTCTTGTAGGATTCGGCATAGGTGTAACCGCCGACGATAAAGAACTTGAACAGGTTGAAGTCGTCCGACGGGCCCATCAGCCATTCGGTGGCATCGACCACGCTCGCCCCGGAAGGGGATTTCGCCTTGACGGGCAGTTTCTGCTCAATCGCGCCGATGTTGCTCTTGGCCAGGGCGCTGAGAATCCCCGCATCGTCCGCGGTGACGGCGAAGGTTACGGGACGCACAAAGACAGAGCTGTCCACCTTCGTAAAGGTGATGCACTTAAGGTCGCGGGCGGGCTTGGCGCCTACAAGGCCCAGGGTATTGTCGCTGATAGCGGAAATCGTAGTGGACATGACGAAGGTCCTGCCCAGCAGGGAATCCGGAATCTCCAGATAGACCTTGCCCTTTTTCATGCGCACGGACACGACGCCATCGTCACTCTGCTCCGGCTTTTCGAGCAGTTTCTCGTACTTCGACTTGGTCTTGGTCGTATCCTTGGGGGCTTCCTTGCCCTTCTTGCCTTTGCGGACGGAGGCTTTTGAAGTCTTTTTTTCAACACGCACTTTCGACGAGGATTCTTTCCTCTGCGAAGGTGCATCGGCAAAAAGCACATTGGCATGCAAAGTCACAAGGACACACACGCATAAGAAACGGATTATTCGGTTCATTTTCATACAATCATGCTAACGGAGGGACGGACAAACGGCAGATATTTCACCAAAGCCTGTCAAGACGCCATTATCCAGCACCGTAAACAGACCGGTGCTGAGATTGAAGGGTCGCAAGTATATTTTCCCTTCACCAGTAGATTCATTATACGTAATGACAAGTATTTGCAGTCGGTTGGTTCTATTTTGGAATTCATATGACGCGTCGTTTCTCGCGACACCATACCACCCCTGTTTGTAATGGACGATACGCGTAATCTTTTCACCAGACGATTGCGGGCTGAAAGCAACATGACGTATAATCGCCTGTCCGCTTGTTATCAGAATGGCGTATATATCCGTAGAAGTAGCATAGTAGCAGATATCAGCATTGTCGCATGAAGCAAAAGACACGACTTTATCCAAGTCATTTCCTTCAAGCAAGTAATATTCATAAACATTGTTACGACCATCAATTCTAAGCAAATAATACTGACCGGAAGGAGCCTGAACCAAGAAATTATGAAACTGCGTATGGCCGCTTGAATTCACCTTGCCACCACCTGCGCCGAGCGCTTTCGAGCCTTCGAGAGAAAATGGAAAATTAGTTCCGATTGCCCCAAGCCCACTTTGTCCAGTACGCCAACCAAGCATATATGAAAACATCCCGCGGCCAGGGTCAAATACTGTCAGATCGCACTGATCCTGCACTCCCCAGGATACATTTTTTTCATCGAAAATAGAGGACGGTGTCGGGGGATATTGAACTTTTGAAAAAGAGTAGTCAATTATTGTACTGCAAGCATAGATATCTTTATTGATAATAGCAAATAAGCAATAAGATGCAAACGGAGCAATCAATGTCGTCCTAAACCCCGTACTAGGAGATGTATTGAAAAGGCCCTTGTCGGAGTCTCTCAACTTAAAGGTCAGATTATCAAATGAATAGAAATGATCATCGGTTCCAATCAAGTATTGCGGATCGTCAAAAGATGCAGAACGGGTGGCGACAAATTGTGACATAGCATTGATACGCCCCTGGAGCGGCTCACCACCATTGGCCAAAGCAACCAAATCGCGAGTATACCGGATGCCGGAAGCGGAGAAGCCATATGTGAGTGCTTCTGAGGCGGCAAGATCGACTTCGCTCGTCTGGCCACCATCACGGGAGTGAGCCACAAACAGCCCTTCTCCAAGCGCACTCTCGACATACATTGCACATGAAGCAATGGCTTTTACACCTGTCTTCTTGTCCGTTACTTGAAAGGTAATCATATACGGTACCGTCGATGGTGAATTGGTTACTTCGAAAGTAAAACTCGTCGTCCGACTCATCTCCACCCTGTCATAGTCGTAAGTATTGACAACAGTCCGTCCCGCAACACGATCCATTTCCCACAAATAATCAAAATCATCATCCGTCCGGCCAATCTGAGAAACATGTGCATCTATTTGGACAGTCTGTCCATAAGAAACATGGATAACCGGTTCGATTCCGGTTATAACTATATCAGGGATGACCGTCTCACGCTCTTTACTGAGATCTTTATAACAGGAAAGCGCGCAAACAGATAAAATAACCAGCATTATAGCAAATGATGAATGTTTCATAGCACGGTCAGTGTTGAAAGAATGGTAGGTATGACCTCTGGACGAACGCCCTCTCCAACGGCAACCTCATAAGATTTGTACTCCTCGTAGTCATCACTGTGCATCATGGGAGCGTCAGGATGCGCTGCATCATAAGCAGCAACCGTTTCATAAAGATGACGAGCCGCTGCATACCACCAAGTGAGGGTTTTGAATATGTATCGGTCCGGCTCTTCTTTTTCCCGCGCACGCTGTAAAGTATACTTCTCCACATCTGTTCCGAACTCATCGACCATCAGTTTGTGAAAGGCTTGGCTATAGGCAGGACATATATACAAATACCAGTATCTCCAGACATAATATGGAGGTCTCGCATACAACTCGGACCAGGAAACAACAGCTTTGCTGTATTTAGGGTACCCAGCACGGAAATGATCATTCGGAACCAAGTTGAAACGGACTGCACGCTCCGTAACATCTTCCGGCAGTTGGTTAACACTGATAATGATATCCGTTTTCAGAGCACCGGCGGGAATCACTGCAGATTTGATTTCGAAATCTCTTCCCAGAACAGCAGTAGAGTCGGTGACTTCCAAACCTATCGGCCTATCGTAATCGGCATGTGGACCGACCACTTTGACTGGTATCCTAAATTCCACAGTCTGTTCATCATTGTGCCCTTTCATTGAAAAGCTGTTTGTAACGCCTTCAAACACTACGGCACAATCTTCCAGCGCATAAGGTTTGATTTCATCCTTCTTGCATCCGGACAAGGAAACACACAGGAGCAACAGACAAGTTGAAGCTCCGATTTGTTCTAAAAAGCACAAAATTCTATTCTTGAACCCGACCATACGAAATCTCCTCCAACGGATAAGGGTAAACAAATAATTTTGACGCCGGCACATTCGTCAAATAAGGTGAAACTGTCCTTACCGGTGCCCGGTTGCGCCCATATACGCGTTTTTCATAGAAAAATAATTGGCCTTCCCCTGCAAACTCTCGAACATATTCTTCGAAGATACCAATTTCATCGAATGGAACAGAGCCGCGACTTTCTCCTGTAATACCGCGATGGGCCCGTATAGCATCAAGACAGGAGAAAAACGTTTCCGAATCATTTGCCTGCAAAGCACCCTCTGCTTGAATAAGATATAGCTCTGATAAGCGAATCAGCGGGACTCTGTCGCGGAACTCGGCACTCTGTGAGGACGATCCGAAATACTTATTCAATTTGAATGAGGATCCGTTATAAGACAACATCATTGCCGGGCCACGAATATCTTCATTTCCGTCCTCTGATTCAGGGTTGAAAAAATTCTCAACGACAAGAGGATCCACCTCCAAGGAGACACTTCCCTTAATGTTGTTGAAGAAATATGGTTGAACATTATCATAGAGCGATGTAACATCCAAGGAGAATAATTGCTCTGTAGAGAAAGTCCAATCCCTGACATCACTGCTGACTGCCTTGAGTTGCGCATCCGGATCTGTCCAAGACACAGCACCTACAGCCAGTGCCTCTTCAGCAATGGTCTTCGCCAATGAAGCGGCTTCCGCCACACGGTCCTGCCATAAAAGGACGCGAACCTTAAGGGCCTCCGCAGCGTAGTAGTTCATATGGCGCAAACGGCCGTTCCAATAACCATCTGCATTACAGGTGGAAAAGAACCGTGCAGAAGCCTTGCCTGTTATTGGATCTTCCGAAAGCGCCTGTAAAGCCGCATCAATATCCGACTCGATCAGGGACATCGTTTTTTCCAAGGTATGTTGCGGGGCCGGATCAAGAGAATAGGCCGTAGCATAAGGTATGACTAACTTCTGTTTATCCTCTTCGGAAAAACCGATAGGGCCATACATGCGCAGAAGGTCAAAATGTATAAAAGCACGCAAAGCGAGAAGTTCGCCACGTATAAGACTCTTTTCTTCCTTATCAGTAAGCACATCTGTTACTTCCAGTTCGGCAATCAGACGATTGATATCTGCGATCACATGATATGCGCCCTGCCACATACTCTTAAGGATGGGAACAGCTGTCTGATTCGTGTAAAGATGGTTCTGCCACGTGCTAATCGACGCGTAAGAATTGGCTGTGTACGGATAAATCACTATATCGTTGACTCCCCATGTGAAGTTTTGTCCATAACACTGAGAGGAAGCAAGATCGATATAGACACCGGTCAAGGCCTCCAAAAAACCACTCCTGGAAGAAAACAGGTCGGAGTCCGATATCTGACCTGAGGAAGTAGCTTCAAGCCATTTCCCGCAAGAAACTGCACCTCCTGCAATAAGGACGGAAGCCAAAAGAAGTAAAAACTTGCGATTCATAGTTTAAAAGGTTGCCGTTAAGGAGAAGGTAAAAGTTCGCGCATAGGGATAACTGGTTCCACGCTCAATATCAATAGACGAGAAGGTATATAGGTCATTGGTATTGAATGACAGCCTGAGACGACGCATATGCAGACTGGCAATCCAGCGAGCAGGAAACTCATAGTAAAGTGACATGGCGGAGACGTTCAGCTGATTGTTTCTTTGCACAAAACGCGAAGTCGTCCGAACATTGCCGACAATTCCATTTTTGAAACCATTTAGGAACTGTGACTCGGAACCGGCTCCGGCCCAGCGTCCAAGGAACAAGCGACGGTCAACATTATCAACGATGTCTGCTCCTTCAACTTTCTGCAAGAGCGTATTATTGTATAAATACCCCCCCGCCTGAACGCGGAAAGTAACGTTGAATCCAATTCCTTTCACCTCACCGTTAACCCCGAAATTACCAGTCAGAACCGGATCGGACGAACCGCAGTTGACTAAATCTGCGGGGTCCCACGTGTCTGTCATATTTCCGTCTCGATCCAAGAATATTTCTTGTCCGTCCAACGGATTTACACCCAGCGATCGTACAGCCCAAATACTATGGAGAGGAACACCGTCATAATACTGTATCACCGGAGCATTCGCGCCGGTTTCCTTTGCATTGGCTTGTTGCTGGCGATTATATTCTTCTATAGCTTCGGATATCTTTAAGACTCGGTTGTCATTGAAAGCAAAACGGCCGAATACCGTAACATATGAAGCCGCATGCTGATATATCGTATACCCTAAACTAAGCTCCAACCCACGATTCCTGACAACGCCCATGTTATCCTGCACGGTACTGAATCCTGTTGAAGGAACAAGACTCCTGGCGAACAAAAGATTACGGGTATCCGCCAGATAGGCGTCCAATGTGGCGGTGATCCGTTTGGCCCGAAAGTCAAGGCCAATATTGTATTCGAGTTTTTCCTCCCATCCAAGATAAGGATTTGCCATATTGCTGAGAGAAGCTCCGGCAAAACCATTATAATACTTGGAACTGAAATAGTTATAAACTGGGAGTGATGTGGCAACCGAATAATTCTGATTGCCGGAAGAACCGACGCTCCCGCGAAGTTTAAGTTGCTGAAGCCACGATGCCGCCCCTTTTAAGAAATCTTCATTGTGAAGATTCCATGCCGCGCCGATACTCCAAAACAAGCCCCAGCGGTTATTCGTACCGAAAACAGTAGCGCCACTTGCCCTGAACGTTGCATCCGCCATATATCTGTTATCGTAGGAATAACCGACAGTTAGAAGGAAACCGATGTCACGATAGATGCCGTCATAGCCTGTAGGAGTCGTTCCCATCGCATATTGACGGGCGAAATAAATATTGGACATATGACTGTTAGGAAATCCCTCCGCCGTGTGCTGAACTTCAGAATAAGATCTACTCGAAATACTATATTGTCCAGTTGCAAACAAGTCATGCAGCTTATTAAAGGTCCTACTGAACTGCGCTGAAACATCTCCGGAAATGGTAGTAGAAGTGCCGCGTGTTTGAGAATAAGACCCTCGCCTGAGTAAATCATCCGCACTGGTATATCTCAGGAAATCCGTATGATCGGCAGGTTTAAATGTCTCATATCCGGTCCTTTTGGTATCGATACCGAATCGACCCACAATTTTAAGGAAAGTAAACAATTGCAATTCTGCATACAAATTGTCGGTAAAATTCAGGTATTCTCCGGTATCACGCATTCCAACCCTGGCATTCCACATTGGATTACCAACCGGGTACTGGGAACGATAACTGGTCGAATAACCCTCTGGAGATGTGTAAACCCCGGGCCAGACTGCCTTTACAAGATTTCCTTCATCATCGTAAGGAGAATCATACGGATTCATCAAAGCGTACTCAGAAAAAGACCCCCACGGGGACTCGCTGCTGGACATGCTGGCAATATCCATGATATTGCGGAACGTCCACTTTCCACGCCTGTAAGAGACATTGGCCTGCGCAGTCAGGATATCACGGAACGACTCCTTCATAACACCCTGAACATCATTATATGACACATTCAGAAGAGCACGAAGGTCTTTCCCGCCTAATTCTGCTTCCAGGGTATGTTTTTGTCCGATGCCGATACGTAACGGCTTTGACAACCAGTAATTGTCTTCTCCTTCCAATGCACGTCTAAGCCTGTCATTATAAAGGTGCTGCAGAGCCACTAATTCCTTGGAATCCACGTTGCCGCGCACTCCGGTATACATACCTTCCCTATACTCAACTTCCAGTTTTTCCAACGAGTTGCAAAGATTGTAACTCGTTAAATCCGGTGCTTCCAAGGCAAGATTACCCGTGTATGTTATAAGAGTATGCTCATTATTAAGAGACTTTGTCTCTACGACGATAACACCATTCGCTCCTTTGGAACCATAAATTGCCTTGGCGGAAGCATCTTTCAAGATAGTTATGCTCTGGATACGGTTCATGTCCATGTCCGTTATTTTTTCCAGAGAAGTCTCAAAACCATCCAGAATAAACAACGGCACATTGGCGTCATTTAGGAAGTTGCTCTTCAAACCGGACGTCTCGACTGCAAAAGTCGACGCACCGCGCAGCTGCATGGAGGCCATGGCGTTGGGGTTGGAGCCGGCTTCGAGGTTTTCGAGGACGAGGAGGGAGGGGTCGAGGTTCTTGAGGGCCTGGACGACGTTGGAGTTGGAGACGCGCTTGATTTCTTCGGAGGAGATGGTCTGGACCGAACCGGTGAAGGAGTCTTTCTTTCGGGTGAAGATACCGGTAACCACAACGTCGTCAAGCTTTTGCGACTCGGAGCGGAGGCGGACGCGGCGGACTTTGTCGACCGGGAGGGTGACCTTTTCATAACCGAGGGCTTCGAAAACGAGCTCTGTCACATCCTGGGAAACCTTGATGACGAAGACGCCGTCGACATTGGTGGCGACGCCGCCACCGACATTGTCGCTCTGATAGACGGCGCAGCCGATGACCGGCTCGCCGGATTCGTCGACGACCGTACCGTGGACTGTCTTTTCACGGCCTCCGGAGGAATCCTGCGCATAGGAAGGGAGGCAGAACAACAAAAAAACAGCCAGGAGCAGCACGCTCCTCCGGCAATGGAAACACATGTTCATAATCTACTTGTTAAGCGGCAGGAAGTTCGTAAAGGGGATGCAACTACCCGCCCGTAATATTTACAAAAGTAAGGTTTTTTTTCTTAGAAATCAAATTTTAAACCTTATATTTGAAGAAAAATAGGCCGCAATGGAAAAAACTGCTTATCTCTCACTGTATCTTTTACTTACTATATCGTTTTACCCTGCAAAAGCCCAGACCCTGCAGGTCCGTCCCGCCGGTCCCGAAGACGGAAAGAAACTGTCTATGTATGACGCAGTTCGCAACCCCGCGATGTGGCCCCAAAGAAGCAAGGAAGCCGACATCCGGCCGGAAATGGCCGCGCTTTCCGGCGAAGGGATCAGCTTCGCCCGAAAGACGAGTCTCGACACCTTCATTGCCGGCGACGGCAGCCTCTGGTGCTGCGGCGACGGCGACACCGTCCTCGTAGCCCGTCCGGAACACTCGCAAATGGTTATAGGCCAAAGCGTAAGCCGCAACGAATTCGGCATTGACGGCGGCGTCTTCTGGTCGCCGGACTCCACGAAAATCGCCTTTTACCGCAAGGACGAAAGCGCCGTGACCGACTTCCCCCTTCTCGACATCACCACCCGCACCGGAACGCTTCGCAGCATAAAATATCCTATGAACGGAATGGCCTCAGAAGTGGTCTCGCTCGGCATTTTCGACCGCCACAGCGGAAAGACGGTGTTCGCCCGGGCGGACGATTTCGGCCCGGACCGCTACCTGACCAACATCTCCTGGGGGCCCGACGGCCGCAACATTTTCATACAGGTCCTCGACCGAAGCCAGAAGCACTGCCGCCTCAATATGTACCGCGCCGTCGACGGTTCGTTCGTCCGCACCCTGCTGGAGGAGCATTCCGACAAATACGTGGAACCGCTTGACCCTCTTTATTTTACAGGCGAAAACTATCACTTCGTCTACCGCACCGCCAACCGTGACGGCTACCGTCAGCTCTACCTCTGCGACACGCTCGGCACTGTCCGGCGCATAACCTCCTGCGAAGCCGACGTCGCCATTTCCGCAGTCCGCGGAAGCAGCATCTTCTACACCTCCGCCGAAGTCTCGCCCGTTGAGAACCACCTGTTCCGGATCGACCTCACTCCGGCAAAGGGCCGCAAAGCCTCGAAAGTCGAAGCGACGCGAATCGGCAAGCCTCTGAGGCTCACTTCCTTGCGCGGCTGGCACAACGTCGCCGTAAGCCTCGACGGAGGGTGGTTCCTCGACCGCTGGTCCTCCTTCAACGACCCGGGCGGAGTCGCTGTCGTCTCCACCGACGGGAAAGGACGCGAAAAATTCCGCCGCGCCTTCCCCGACCCTCTTGCTGACTATGCAACCGGCGAAATCGAGTTCGGCACGGTGCCCTCCGCCGACGGCAGCTACGACAATTACTATCGTCTTTTCAAGCCGGCCGACTTCGACCCTGAAAAGAAATACCCGGTCGTCCTCTACGTCTACGGAGGTCCTCATTCCCAGATGGTTACGGATTCATGGCTGGGCGGAGTGCGCCTTTGGGAAGTGCTCATGGCCCAGCGCGGCTACGTAGTCTACGTCCAGGACGGACGCGGCACCCAAAACCGCGGCCTCGCCTATGAACAGGCCATCCACCGCCGCTGCGGACAGGCCGAAATGGCCGACCAGATGGTCGGAATCCGCCGCCTGATGGCCGAGCCCTGGGTCGACTGCGACCGCATCGGCGTCCATGGCTGGAGCTACGGCGGCTTCATGACCATCTCGCTGATGACAAGCTACCCGGACGTCTTCAAAGTCGGCGTGGCCGGCGGCCCCGTAATCGACTGGAAATGGTATGAGATAATGTACGGAGAGCGCTACATGGAAACCGAGGAGACCAACCCCGAAGGCTTCGCGCAAACTTCCCTCATCGGCAAGGCGGGAGACCTTAAGGGCCATCTACTCATCTGCCAGGGCGCAATCGACAACACCGTCGTCTGGCAGCACAGCCTCAGCTTCATCCAGGCCTGCATCGATACCCTCATACCAGTCGACTACTTCCCCTACCCCGTCGCGGAACACAACGTCTTCGGCGACAACCGCGTCCACCTCATGGACAAAGTCACCCGCTATTTCGAAGATTACCTGTAACGAAAAAAAAGTCGGGCGCCCCGCTGCGGAGCGCCCGACTTTTTGATTTCAGGAAAGCCTTATTCGGCTTTTCCGTTAGAACCGAGGACGTTGATGATCTTGTGCATGTAGAGCTTCTTCATCTCGTCGCGGGCAGGGCCGAGGTATTTGCGCGGGTCGAACTCGCCGGGCTTCTCGTCGAAGACCCTGCGGATGGCTGCGGTCATGGCCAGACGGCTGTCGGAGTCGATGTTGATCTTGCACACTGCGCTCTTGGAGGCCTCGCGGAGCTGCTCCTCGGGGATACCGACAGCGTCGGGAAGCTTGCCGCCATGCTCGTTGATCATGTCGACATATTCCTGGGGAACGCTGGATGAGCCGTGGAGGACGATCGGGAAGCCGGGGAGCTTCTTCTCAACCTCGTGGAGGACGTGGAAGGCAAGCGGCGGGGGAACAAGGCGGCCGGTCTTGGGGTCGCGCTTGCACTGCTCGGGCTTGAACTTGTAGGCGCCGTGGGAGGTACCGATGGAGATTGCCAGGGAGTCGCAGCCCGAGCGGGTGGCGAAGTCGATAACTTCCTCAGGCTTGGTGTAGTGGGAAACCTCGGAGGAAACCTCATCCTCGACACCGGCCAGGACGCCGAGTTCGGCCTCGACGGTCACATCGTACTTGTGGGCATATTCAACAACCTGTTTCGTGAGGGCGATGTTTTCCTCGTAGGGCTTGGAGGAAGCATCGATCATGACGGAAGAGAAACCGAGGTCGACGCAGCTCTTGCAGAGTTCGAAAGTGTCGCCATGGTCCAGGTGGAGGACGATCTGGGGATGCTCCCAACCGAGCTCCTTGGCATACTGCACGGCACCTTCTGCCATGTAGCGGAGGAGGGTCTGGTTGGCGTAGTTGCGAGCGCCTTTGGAAACCTGGAGGATGACCGGGGATTTGGTCTCGGCAGCGGCCTGGATGATGGCCTGGAGCTGCTCCATGTTGTTGAAATTGAATGCGGGGATGGCGTAACCGCCGGCTACGGCCTTTGCGAACATCTCTCTGGTGTTCACAAGGCCGAGTTCTTTGTAAGATACCATATTTATGATAAAATTAAGGTTTTTTGCGATTGGCGACGCAAAATTAGTTATTTTTGCGCAAACAAAGAAATTTTTTCATGGCAGGTAAAGTCATCATCTTTTCAGCTCCCTCCGGTTCAGGCAAGAGCACGGTCGTAGGGCATGTCCTGAGGCTGTTCCCCGAGATGGAGTTTTCCGTTTCCGCAACCTCCCGTCCTCCCCGCGGACAGGAACAGGACGGCGTCGAATACCTCTTCTACAACGAAGAGACCTTCCGCGCCCTCATCGCCGACGGCAAGTTCGTCGAATACGAGCAGGTCTACCCGGGCCGCTTCTACGGCACCCTCAAGTCGGAAGTCAACCGCATCTGGGCCAAGGGCCACACCATCATTTTCGACGTCGACGTCAAGGGCGGAGTAAGCCTCAAGAAATATTTCGGCGACAACGCGCTGTCGGTATTCATCCAGGCCCCGTCGGTGGAAGTTCTCCGTCAGCGGCTCGTCCTTCGCGGCACCGATTCTCCCGAGGAAATTGAAAAACGCGTCGGCAAGGCTGCCGAGGAAATGACCTACGCCCCGCAGTTCGACCGCGTGCTGGTCAACGACGACCTCGCCACGGCCCTTGCCGAAGCCGAATCCCTCGTCCGCGGATTCCTCGCCGGGTAGCCATGGAACGCATCGCCGTCTACTCGGGTTCGTTCAATCCCCTCCACAAAGGCCATCTGGCCATATTGCGCCGTCTGGCCAAGGCCTACGACAGGGTGCTGCTCGTCGTTTCCCCGCAAAGTCCGTTCAAGGATGCCTCCCAGGCAATGACGGGCCAGCAGCGCCTGGAAGCGGCAAAGACGGCCGTCGCGCGCCACCCCGAGCTCTCGGCCGTGGAAGTGGACGGGATAGAGCTGGGCATGGACCCTCCCCACTACACAATCCGCACCCTCGACGCCCTCGCCGCCCGTGAGAAAGGTTCGTCGCTGACGCTCATCGTCGGCGCCGACAATCTGGAAAGTTTCCCGCGTTGGAAGGACTACGCCCGCATCCTGACCGACTACGGCATAGGCGTATTCCCCCGCAAGGGGTTCCACCGCGGGCGCCTGCGTTCCGGCCTCATGAAAGAAAACCCCGCCTACCGCATAGAACTTCTCGACATGCCGCGGACCGACATTTCCTCTTCGGAGATACGCGCCGCCCTCGCCTCGGGCAAAGACATGTCCCGCTGGTTGATGTAACTCTGCGCGGCATCCGTTTTGAAGAGACGGAAAAAAGAAGTATCTTTGCAGGTTACATGCACACGCGCACATGCTGAAGAAGACATTGAAGAAAATCTGGTTTCCCGTCGTGGTGGTCCTTGCGGCCGCCATGCAGACTTTCGGCATGGACGTAGCGCGCACCGGCGGTTTCTCCCTTTTCAGTCCTTCGGAGTCGAGCCTCACCGACACCGTCATCTACGACAACTCCCGGGTTTTCACCAAGTTCCGCAAGGTCGGCGAGAAGATCGCGGCCTCCGACTCGCTCGGCGCCGACGACACCCTGTCGGTCGACGACACCATGCCCGTCCTTACCGCCCGCGACACCATCCACGCCCCCGACTCGCTGCGCGAGACCGACCCCTTCCGCTACCGCTACTACGTGGCCCTGGTCGACTCCCTGACCCACAAGCAGGTGCGCGACTCCCTCATTGCCGCAGGCGACTCGCTCGACTGGCCCCGCATTGACTCCATCTACTTCGCCGACTCTGCCAGAAGGGCCAAAGAAGCCTTCGAAGCATGGTACAACGGACTGGACAAGGCAGCCCGCAAGCAATACGACTACAAGCAGAAGATGAAGCGCAAGATGCGTCAAATGGACAGCACCCTTGCCATCAAGGACAGCCTCAAGGCCATAAAGGACAGCATCGCCGAAAACACTCCGCGCATACTCGAGACCTATGCCATCCCGGAAGATTACTGGTACAGGCGCATCTTCGCATGGCACCGCGACCAGGATTTCAGCGAGCCCGCACCCTACCAGCCCGACACCTCCTACAACTACTGGTTCAACGACTACCCTTTCATGAGGCAGGACGTAAACGTGAGCTACCTCGGCGTCGCTGGTTCGGCCGTCCAGCCCTACGACTTCTTCAAGCGCACGTCCGAAAACGGCGTTTCCTTCTACACCCCCTACGAAGTCTACTCCTACTCCCCCGCCACCCTTCCGATGTACAACACCAAGACTCCGTACACGGAACTTGCCTACTGGGGGACGCTGTTTGCCAACGAATCCAACGAAGAGGCCGACATCAAGGTGATGACGACCCAGAACATCTTCCCGTCCCTGAACCTCACCCTCGGCTATGAACGCACGGGCTCCCACGGCATGATCCTCCGCGAAAAGACCGAAAACCGCACGGCCTATGCCTACGCCAACTACCTGGGCAAGAAATACCTGGCCCACGGCGGATTCATCTACAACCGGGTCACCAAAAATGAAAACGGCGGCGTGCAGGACCCCTTCTGGATAAGGGACACCACGGTTGACGCCTTCAGCATCTCGGTCAACCTGGCCAACGCCGCCAACCAATACAAGAAGCGCACTTTCTTCCTCGACCAGACCTTCCGCATCCCCTTCACCTTCATCAAGGACATGAAATACCGCAAGGAAGAGAGGATAGACCGGAAGAGGCGCGACAGCGTTGCCGCAACCGGCGACAGCATAGCCATCGCGTCCATGGACTCCCTGCTGAAGGTCCGCGCCGACGAGAGGGCCCTTGCGAGGGCCGCCGCCGACACGCTCGACACCGACGTGACCACTGCCTTCATCGGCCACAACAGCGAGTTCTCCACCTTCACCAAGACCTACACCGACAAGACCGACGGGGCGCTTTCCAACTTCTACGACGGGCGCTTCCTCATCAACCCGACCCAGAGCATGGACTCGCTCCGGGTCATGAAGCTGGACAACAAGGTGTTCATCAAACTCCAGCCCTGGAGCAGCGACGCCATAGTCTCGAGCCTCAACGTGGGCATAGGCGACCGCCTGCTGAACTACTACCTGTTCCAGCCCGACGGCTATCTCACCGGCTCGAAAAACACCATCTGGAACACGTTCTACCTCTATGCCGGGGTGGGCGGACAATACAAGCAGTTCTTCAACTGGAACGCAAAGGGCCATTTCGACTTTGCTGGCGCGGAGGCAGGCGACTTCGGCATTGAAGCCGACGCATCCTTCCAGTTCTTCCCCTTCCGCCGCCACCGCAAGAGCCCCATCCGACTCGGAGCCCATTTCGAGACCACCCTCGACGAGCCCGAGTTCTACACCCAGCACTTCTTCTCCAACCATTTCCGCTGGGAAAACGACTTCCAGAAGATATCCACGACCAAGATCGACGCGTCGCTGGAAATCCCCCACTGGCAGCTGGGCTTCCACGCCGGCTACGCCCTTCTGGCAAACAACATCTACTTCGGCACCGATGCGATGCCCCACCAGAATCAGGACGCCATGAGCGTGCTCCGCATTGCCGCAACCAAAAACTTCACCGTCTGGAAGTTCCACCTTGACAACCAGGCCCTGGTCCAGATATCATCCAAGCCCGACGTCCTGCCCCTTCCCACGGCGGCGCTCAACCTCAGATGGTACTTCCAGTTCGACATAGTCAAAAACGTGATGCAGATGCAGATAGGCGCCAACGCCCTCTACACCACATGGTGGAACGCACCCGCCTACAACCCCGTCAGCGGCACGTTCTACAACCAGACCGACCGCAAATACGGCGACTGCCCCTACATCGACGCATTCATCAACATCCAGTGGAAGCGGGCCTGCATCTTCTTCAAGCTGGTCAATGCCAACATGGGCTGGCCCATGGATTCGGCCGACTACTTCAGCGCAGACGGCTACATACGTTCACAGCGGGCATTCAAGATCGGCCTGTGGTGGCCTTTCTATCTGCAGCCCGGCAAACAAAACACCATGAGCAGCCGCGCCGGTTCGTCCGGTGGCGGTGGCGGAGGAGGCGGTTCCATGCTGAGCGGCCTTAAGGGAGGCCTGTCCGGCTTGGGAGGAATGTAGCCCATGCGGACCATCCTGCGTTACCTTCTGCTGACCGGCATCCTGCTGCTCGCCACTCCCCAACTGACCCACCGCGTTTCGCAGAGGGACTCGTTCCGCGGACAATGCCTCTTCTGCACGATCGCCCAGCCGGTCGGCCCTCAAAAGGTCCGATACGCCGTCGGGTACGAATATGAACTGCTGCAGCGATTCGCCCGGGAACACGGCTGCCTGACGGACATCCGGCTGGCCTTGCCCGACGAATCGCCACTGGACACACTGGAAGCCTGGTGCACCGACATCGTGGTCATATCCCTGGCCGACAGCATGCTCCGCGGCCGTTCCTGCCACCCTTCCATGGCCCTGGCCGACAGCGCCGTCTGGGTCGTAGGCAACTCCGACCTGCAGAAAGAGGTCAACAGCTGGCTCTCCCATTTCACTCTCACGGACGAACATCAGGCCCTACGCGACCGCTTCGAAAGCGGCTGCGACCCCGTAGGGCGGCTACTATCCGGCGGGCGCCGGCGCTTTACGACGCCCTACGACCTGCTGCTTAAAGAATATTCCACGCAGCTTGGCTGGGATTGGCGCCTGCTGGCGGCCCTGGTATGGCAGGAAAGCAAATTCCACATCGAAGCACGGTCCCACCGCGGTGCCGCCGGCCTTATGCAGATGATGCCGGAGACCGCACGCCGATACGGCGCGACCGACCCTCTCGACCCCGAAGACAACCTCGCGGCAGGAGTCCGCTATCTTGCGCGGCTGGAACGGATGTTCGACCCCTATGCCGCCCCGGAAGACCTCCCGAAATTCGTCCTGGCCGCCTACAACGCGGGCGAAGGGCGCCTGCTCGACTGCATCCGCTACGCCGGGGCGATCGGCAAGCCCTCCTCCACATGGGATGACATCCAGGCCGTAATCCCGGGCATGCGCGAAGAAAGCATCCTGCAGGTGGACACCGTCCGTCTCGGTATTTTCAAGGGATATGAGACCATCCGCTACGTCCGCAGCGTCGATTCACTCTACCAGGCCTACAGGCTGCTGGCGCCGAGCCCTAAGGACGCCCCGCGTGCCGTTTCTGATACAATTCCCACGAATTGATGATGTTCTGCCATATGGCATAGAGGCCTCCGGCAATGGACGTGACCGGAGTCAGATAGGTGTAGCCCAGCCATATCAGGAAGCCGGTGTTTTTCTGTCCGAGGGACTGCCCGGCAGTCAGGCGCTCCCTGTCGTCGCGTCCCATAAGCCTTCCCACCGCGAACTGGCCGACGCATGTTACTATCGACACCACGACGATTCCAGCCACTACCGCAGTTGAGACGTCGCTGAGGACCAGCGCACGCGTCGAAAGGACCATTGCCAGCATCAGGCAGACTCCCCACAGATAGAAGGAATAGCCGGCAAGACGCTCCAGCACGGCCTGGAGCCGCGGCATGGTAAAGCGAATCAGCCATGCGAGCAGCGCCGGGACGACGAGCATCGGGAAAATGCGTCCCGCTATCCTGAGCACGCTCTGCCAGAAGCTGAAATCCTCGGCCGGATGGGCAAATGGGATGACTGCCGGAATCAGAAAGGTGGCGACAACGTTGGACAGGACAAGATAGGTGACATTGGCCGCCAGGTCGCCGCCCAGACGGTCGGTGATGACGCCCGAAGCCGCAGCCGTCGGGCAGATAAGGCAGATCATGGCGCACTCCAGCAGGATTTTGGCGCCATTGTAAGGAATCAATACCGCTCCCACGGCGCAAACGATAAAAGCAACACACTGGAACAGAAGCGCTTTCGCATGCCAGCGATGAAGCCGCATATCGCGCGGCGCAGCCTTGACGAACTGGCAGAAAAGAAGCAGGGCTATCAGCAGGCGTTGCCCCTCCGAGGCCACCTTGTGCAGGACGGGGCCGGCTGGATACAATGCGGGAGTGAAATGGTAAAAAAGGTAAAGCGTGATGCCCGACAGTATCGCAATCGGGAGCATCCATTCCTTCAGGAAAGAAATCAGTCTATTCATCGGTCAGCACAACGTGCGAGGCTGCGATCCGGGCCGACACGCCGGCGAACCACTTCTCCAGCAACGGGTCGGTCAGCCTCATGCAGAGCCCGGTCAGCAGGGCGAGCACAAGCGTTCCTTCGCGTATGACCACGGCATTGCCGTCTCCCCACGGATTGCCAAAGCAGATCCACGTGAAACCTGCGGCAATCACCACCATGAATACGTCAAAGGCCACTTTTACCCGACTCATGCGGACTTTGGTCACGCGCGACAGCACGTCGATCGTCATGTCGCCGGCAATCATCCACGCGTTTCCGATAATCTCGATGCGGAGTCCCACTGCCGTCGCCACGACTGTCAGCAGGCAGAACACCATCCTCATGGCGTAACTCGTCAGGTGGACATCCTGCAACAACCAGATAAAGAGGTCGCAAAGGTAGCCGAAGACAAAGGCCGCCGGAATCTGCATCAGGTACCGCCACTTGAAATCCTTGCGCAGCAGGGCCACCTGGAACAGTATAAGGACCATATGCATCATCCAGGTGAATGTCCCCACCGAAATCGAGCCCCAGCGCAGGTTAAGGACCGCCGGCGGGCAGGAAATAGGTGCCGTGCCAAGGTCCGACTTAAGGGAGAGCGCAACGCCCAGGGCCACCAGCGCAAGCCCCAAAGTAGCTATGGAATAACGTAGTATGATAAGTCTGATTTTGCTTCCGTCCATCGTTTTTCTATCTAACGGACCGCAAATATCGCATATTTTTCCTAACTTCGCAAGGCATTGTGAGGAAGGAAAACTGCTTCAGAAGATATAACATTCTAAATATGAAAAAATTAACTATCATCATGGCAAGTATGCTGACCCTGGCGGCCTGCACAGGAGGGCGCCAGGAGAAGGTTCCGGCCCTGGACCTCGGGAATCTCGACACCACCGTCGCGCCCGGAACCGATTTCTACCGCTATGCTACCGGCGGCTGGCAGAAAAACAACCCGCTCAAACCGGAATATTCCCGATTCGGGTCATTCGACGTGCTGAACGAGCGCAACGAAAAGAACCTCAACGACCTTTTCGCCTCAATGACAAAGCTCAAGACCCGCAAGGGCACCGTGGAACAGAAAATCGCCGACCTCTACAAGATGGGACTCGATTCCCTGCGGCTTAACAAGGAAGGAGCAGAGCCCATCCTTGACGACCTGGGAGAGATTTATCTCGCAACCGACAAGAAAGACCTCATGCGCGTCATCGCCAAGGCCCACAGCGCCGGCGAGGCTCCTTTCTTCTATGCCTACGTCGAGGCCGACATGACCGACAGCGGCAACCAGATTCTCTACATGGGCCAGGCCGGACTGGGCATCGGCGACCGTGACTACTACATCGACCCGGCCAATGACGCCATCAAGCAGGGCTACCGCAAGTTCCTCGAGACCATTTTCGACCTTGTGGGCAACGCCAACCCGGCCGCCGCTGCCGCCAACGCCATCGCCGTCGAAGACGATATCGCCGCCAACGCCTGGACACGCGAACAGAAACGCAACATCCCCGCCCAGTACAACCCCATGTCCACGGCGGAGCTCCAGGCCGCCTACCCCGGCATTCCTTTCGACGTCTATTTCGAGACCCGCGGCATCCCGGCCCAGGACAAACTCGTCGTCGGCGAGCCCTCGTCCTTCGAAGCCCTGTCCAAGTATTATGAAGCCGCCGACCTCGACGTGCTGAAAGACTATGTCGCAGCCCAGGTCATCAGCGGCGCATGCGGCGCCCTGAGCGATGACTTCTACATGGCCTCATTCGAGTTCTTCTCCCGCCAGATGGCCGGCGTCCAGGAGCCCAAACCGCGCTGGAAACGTGCCATGAGGGTGCCTAACGGCGTTTTGGGCGAAGCTGTCGGCAAGATGTATGTCGAGCGCTACTTCCCCGAAAGTTCCAAGAACAAGATGCTCGCCCTCGTGAAAAACCTGCAGGCATCCCTCGGCGAGCACATCGACCACCTCGACTGGATGGGCGACTCGACCAAGGTCAAGGCTCATGAAAAGCTTTCCAACTTCATCGTCAAGATAGGCTATCCCGACAAGTGGAAAGACTATTCCTCGCTGGAAATCGACCCGGCCCGCAGCTACTACGACAACCTCAAGGCGGCCAGCGTCTGGCATGTGGCCGACAACCTCGCCAAACTCGGCAAGCCCACCGACAAGACCGAATGGGGCATGACTCCGCAGACGGTCAACGCCTACTACAACCCCACCACCAACGAAATCTGCTTCCCGGCCGCCATTCTCCAGCCGCCGTTCTTCAACCCCGATGCCGACGACCCGGTCAACTACGGTGCCATCGGTGTAGTGATCGGCCATGAGATGTCCCACGGCTTCGACGACCAGGGACGCCTCTTCGACAAGGACGGCAACATGGTCTCATGGTGGACCGACGCCGACGACGCCGCCTTCAGGGCCAAGGCCGAAATACTTGCAGCTCAGTTTGATGCGGTCGAAGTCCTGCCCGGCCTGATGGCAAACGGCCACTTCACCATGGGCGAAAACATCGGCGACCACGGCGGCATCAGCATCGCCTACGACGCAATGAAGAAAGCCATCGAGGGCAAGCCGCGCGAGGAGATCGACGGTTTCACCCCCGAGCAGCGCTTCTTCCTGGGCTATGCAACCGTATGGGCCCAGAACATCACCGATGAAGAAAAAGCCCGCCTCACCCGCATGGATCCCCACTCGCTGGCAGTCAACCGTGTCAACGTATCCCTGCGCAATTTCCCGCAGTTCTTCGAGGCATTCGGCATCAAGGAGGGCGACCCGATGTTCCGCCCCGCCGAAGAACAGGTCCACATCTGGTGAACGCAGCCCGCTTCATAGCGCGCAGACTCCGTTTCGAGGGGAAGATGGCGATGATTTCCATCGCCATCTCCTTCCTCGTCATTATTCTTGCCGTCACGATTTCCGGAGGGTTCCGCAAGGAAATACGCAGCGGTATCGCCGACATTGCCGGCGACATTCAAGTTTCATGGCCCGAAGTGGGCGCCCTCGCTTCGGACAACCCGCTGAACCTCTCACAGCCCAATCTGGCCGGGCTCGACAGCATCCCCGGAGTGGCGATGGTTCGCCCTGCCGTATATCGCGGCGGCATCGTAAAGGGAGAAAAGGAAATCTCCGGCGTGATTTTCAAGGGCGCGGCCGGCAGCGGGCTCGACAGCCTCAGGGTGAAGATTCCGGCCACTCTGGCACGTCAGGCCGGTTTGGCCCCCGGCGACAAGATGACGGCCTACTTCGTCGGAGAAAAGGTCCGGGCGCGGCGCTTCATCGTCGACAGCATCTACGAAGGAGTGCTCAGCGGAAGCGACAATCTGGTGGTACTGACCGGTCTGGAAGACCTTCAAAGGGTATGCGGATGGGAGCCTGAGGAAGTATCGGCCCTCGAACTGGTCCTGACTCCGCAGGGACGGGAATCGATGGAGCAAATCGCACAGATCTCCGGAGGCAAGATCCTATCCCGCACGCCGGAAGACGCATCCGCCCCCATGGCCGTATCGGCACTCAGCCGCTATCCGCAGATATTTTCCTGGCTCGACCTTATCGACTTCAACGTGGCCGTGATACTCATCCTCATGACCATCGTCGCCGGGTTCAACATGATTTCCGGCCTCCTGATCCTGCTTTTCCGCAACATCTCCACCATAGGCACCTTGAAGTCCCTTGGCATGACCGACCGGTCCATCTCGGAGCTGTTCCTACGCGTGGCTTCCCGCCTGGTGCTGACCGGAATGGCGATCGGCAACGGTCTGGCACTCCTGTTCTGCCTGGTCCAGGGCACGACGCATGTCCTCCGGCTCAATCCGGAAAACTATTTCCTTTCCTATGTCCCGGTAAATGTCAATCCCCTGATGATACTCGGGGCCGACGCCGTGGCCTATCTGGCCATCATGGTGCTGCTTACGATCCCCTGCCTTTTCATCGCCAGGGTCGACCCGGCGCGCACGGTAAGGGTGGGATAAGCCTATTTGAACGACTCCAGACGCGACTGAGCGGCCTGTTTCTGCACGGGGTCGTCGCCATATTTGACCATCATCACAAGGTACTTCTTTTCCAACTTCCTGTCCTTGGCATTCCGCGCGAGGACGATGCAGTTGCGGATGGCCGTCATGTCGTCCGGATGCTTCTTGAGCACCTTATTATAATATTTGAGGGCGGTGCGATTGTCGTGGGCCGCGACAAGATAATATGAGCCCAGATTGTCCAGGAACAGGGGGTCGTCCTTTTCATAGGACAGCATCCGTTCGGAGATTTCCTTGAAAACGGAATACGCTTCCGGCACGCCGTAACGGAAGAAACCGACGCAATACTCCTGGATGAAGGCATCGAACACCTCCGCATTGATTTCGGCGACGCCGGGATAAACCCATTCCGGACGGGACGTGAAATTATAGTCGATGAGGCCGCGGAGCTGGACGGCAGTCATGTCGGGACTCTCCTTTTCGTAGGCCATCAGCGCCGTGATGCGGGAAAGCCTCAGGTCCAGGCGGTCAGGGGCAATCTGAATGGCCTTTTCGATAAATTTGAGGGCCTCCCCGAATAGTTCATCGTCGTAGAAGGCCTCCTGGTAGTAATGGACGGGGCGGTCGAGGCTGTCCTTGAGCGTGAGCATCGGGTCCTGCCCCATGAAACGTGCCTGGTCCTTGGTCACGACTTCCGAATGGGCACTCTTGCCGAGTTTGTAGAGAAAACGGCCGCTGAGCATATCCACGTCCTGGGGATACGCGGTCTCCCATTTGTCGAGGAGGGTCTCGATGCCGATACCCGTAACGCCGAGCTTCGACACCAGCAGGTCGTAACGCGACTTGAACTGTTCGGCCGTTGTCTGGGCAACCGAAGTAAGGGCCAGAGCGAGGGCCAAAATGCTTATAATCAACTTTTTCATATATCCATCCTGATTCTTCTCCCGGCCGGGAGGAGGTTGTTGCAGCGCTTTCCGAGGTTCTTTACAAACCCCAGCGGCAGGCCGCCGTGGCAGACCATGACCAGCCCGGCCGGGGCATCCGGAAGCACCATGGCGTCGCGGTGAAGGAAAGACAGCGCGATATCGCGGCTGACTTCCTCGCGTGCAAAGGCTTTCGGCTCGAGGGCAAGGCTCAGCGCAAGGTCGGCGTCCGGCACCAGGTCGCGCCCTTTCTCCACGCCTATCGCAACGCCGGTGCGCAGTGGTCGCAAAAAACGGACCGCCTGCAGTTCCGACCTTATGGCCGAAGGTTCGGCAACCCAGGTTTCACCCCGCTTCGCCACGTCGACGGGCCTGTCGAAAAGCTGCTTGTATGGGCCCGAGGGGGCGGTTTTCGCAGATTTCAGACTGAACTCACGTCCTCCGTTTTTCCGCAGGGCCGCGCAGTATTGCCCCTCGCCGGGCACGAGGCCGGGGAGCATCATAAGGCCGAAACCGTCCGAGACTGCCCCGTCCCTTTCCTCAAGGGGAAGGATATCGGCCCCGAGCGTCCGGGCGATCCAATCCACGTTGTCGCCGTTTTCCATGCGGTTGAAGGTGCAGGTGGAATAGACCAGGACCCCGCCGGGGGCAAGGGCCGGCCACACGTCTGCGATGATGCGCCTCTGACGCGCCTGGCAAAGGGCGACATTCTGCGGCGACCAGTCTTCCACCGCCTTGGAATCCTTGCGGAACATTCCCTCGCCGGAGCACGGCACATCCGCAAGAATCACGTCGAAGAAACCTTCCAATGAGGAAAACGCCTCCGGATCGACGCTCGTCACGACTACGCACGGGTCGCCCCAGCGGGCAAGGTTGTCGGCAAGAACGGTGGCACGGGAACGGACCACCTCGTTAGCCACCAGCAAGAAACCGTCTCCGTACCTCTGACGGAGCGACGAGGCCTGGTCGGTGGACTTTCCGCCCGGAGCCGCGCAAAGGTCCAGAACCCTTGGCGGACGGTCAGTCGAAGGTAGAAAACGGCGGAACACCTCTCCGGGCATCATCGCCGAAGAATCCTGTACGTAGTAAGCGCCGGCATGAAGGAAGGGGTCTAGGGTAAACTGCGGCCTGCTGCCAAGCAAAAGGCCGTGAGGAGACCACGGGACGGGCCTTCCCTCCGGAAGAGGCGAAAAGGGCTTGTCGGGATTAAGGCGCAGCGACACCGACGCGGGGGCCGCGAGCGCATCCAAGACCGTCTGCGCACGCTGCGGACCCACCGAGTCCGCGAGCATTCTGCGAAATTCGTCCGTCACAGGCCTCTGGGGTCGAATCCTTCGGGGAACATTGAAGGGTCCATGCCCTCGGGCATGCGGCCTTCGGACACCGCGGCAAGGCCATCGACAATCTTGTCTATCCCCTCCTGGATCTTGTTTCCGACCATCATCTTCATCATGAAATTGAGGTCGGCCTCGACGCCGATCCAGAACAGGGTTTCGTCGGGATTCGTTCCGGCGTCGAAGTGGAGGTCGATCTTGAAGGCGAACGGAGCGGAGCCGTCGTCGACGACGGAAACGAGGCTGTACGGCACCCTTTCATGGACCTGGACGCCTATGGTAAAGCCCTGGATCTTGGCTGAAATATGGTCGTAGTCGGCCTCTACGCCCTGTTTCTTGTCTTCCGGGAGGAACTGCAGGAAATTGCGCATGTCCACGAAAGACATGTAGAGCTGATAGGGCGGCCTGCGGACATAGGCCTGCTTGCTGTTGTATTCTGTCATAATTTTTATGTATCTTCGCAGTGCCAAAGTTAGCATATTTTTTCCGAATCCATGCACAGGATATACTTCGAACGCCGCAGCATCGTCATATGCGCCCCTGGCGAGGCCACCCTTTCCGACCCCAACTCGGTGGAGTTCCACCTTGGGGACAAACTCGACATCCACACCCTGGTGGGCATGTTCGAGGCTTCCGCGACGCTGAGCCGCATCTACATCCCCACCTCGGACGTAGAGGCCACCTACCGGCGCATCTGCTCCGAGTTCAAGGAGGTCAATGCCGCCGGAGGGCTCGTTTCAAACCGGCGCGGCGATTTCCTGCTGATAAGGCGCGACGGCCTCTGGGACCTGCCCAAAGGCCATCAGGAAGCCGGCGAAGACATCCGCGTGACCGCCCTTCGCGAAGTCCAGGAAGAAACAGGCGTGGACCAGCTCTGCCTCCGCGACCTCATCTGCGTGACGGACCATTGCTACCGCCGCGACGGCATATGGCACCTCAAACATACATGGTGGTACGACATGCTCTACACCGACCCGGTCAACCTCACCCCCCAGCGCGAAGAAGACATCACGCTGGCCGCATGGGTCGCCAAATCCAGCCTTCCGCCATTCCTGAAAAACACCTTCCCGTCCATCGTGGAAGTGTTCCGCGAGGCGAAAGTTTAGGCCGGGTGAAACAAATCCGTTTTTTTTCCGTATATATAATACAACAATGACGTGTATTATATATTATGAAATTATCCCAGTTCCAGTTCCCGCTGACCAATGACAAGATTGCCCTCTACCCTCCCAGATGGCGGGACGAATGCAAACTGATGGTTCTCCACAAAGACAGTGGCGAAATCGAACACACCATCTTCAAAAACATCATCGACTATTTCGGCAAAGGCGACACCTTCGTCCTCAACAACACGCGAGTCTTCCCCGCAATGCTCCGCGGCAACAAGGAAAAGACCGGCGCCGACATCGGCGTCTTCCTCCTCCGCGAGCTCAACAGGGAGCAGCGCCTCTGGGACGTAATCGTCGACCCCGCCCGCAAGATACGCATCGGCAACAAGCTCTATTTCGGCGAAGACGAGTCCATGGTGGCCGAAGTCATCGACAACACCACCTCCCGCGGCCGCACGCTGCGTTTCCTCTTCGACGGCCCCTACGAAGAATTCAAGGAGAGCCTCTTCGCCCTTGGCAAGACTCCCCTTCCGGAGTTCCTCACCAACCTCAGGGAGGTCGAAGACGAAGACCGCGAGCGCTACCAGACCATTTTCGCCACCGAAGAAGGCGCAGTAGCCGCCCCCGCAGCGGGTCTCCACTTCAGCCGCGAGCTGTTCAACCGCATGATACTCAAGGATATCAACAAGGTGTTCATCACCGTCCACATGGGTATCGGCCATTTCAGCGGAGTCGACGTCGAAGACCTTTCCAAGCACAAGATGCACTCCGAGCGCCTCATTATCAGCCCGGAATCCGCCCAGGTCATCAACAACACCAAGCGCGCCGGCCACAAGGTGCTCGCAGTCGGCATCACCGTCATGCGCGGCCTCGAAACCTACGTCACCACCAACGACGAAGTCAACCCCTACGACGGCTGGACCAACAAGTTCATCTTCCCGCCCTACCGTTTCGCAGTGCCCAACGCCATAGTCTCCAACTTCCACCTGCCTCTCTCGACGATGCTGATGTCGGTCGCGGCCTTCGGAGGCTACGAAAAAGTGATGAACGCCTATCACGTCGCCCTCGAGCAGGACTACAAGTTCGGCCCCTACGGAGACGCTCTGCTGATCATATAGCAGCCCCGTTTTCGGCGACCGGATTCGTACAAAACGACCTGATTCGTATAAAAGTGGCCTGAACAATTCCGTTCAGGTCACTTTTTCTTGTATCGCAAAGCGCATTTGGGCATCTTTGGGGCAAAAAAGAAATGGATACGGAAACCATCGCCGCATGCGCGCTCAACACAATCTTCGGATTCCAGCCCCGACTGGGAAAGGCCCTCCTGGATGCCGTAGGGAGCGCCGGGGAAATATTCAGGCTCAGCCGCGACTCCCTGCGCAGCCTGACCGGGCCATCGTCGCAATGGCTCTCGCAACTTACGCCCTCAGCCCTGGAGCGGGCAGAGAAAGAGCTCGACGCGGCCGCGAAAGAAGGAGCCCGCTTCATCCCGCTGTCCGACCCGGACTTCCCCGCTCTCCTGCGCGAATGCGAAGACCCTCCGATGGGCCTGTATTTCAAATCGTCCGACTCGCCCGGCAACGTATTCGGCGGCAGGCCGGCCATCGCCATCGTCGGGACCCGCGACATGGATTCATATGGGAGGGAATGGTGCCAGAGGCTTGTCGAGGCCCTGGCCTCGTGCCGTGAAAAGCCCGTAATCGTCAGCGGTCTTGCCCTGGGCGTCGACGGCTGCGCCCACCAGGCGGCCCTGGATGCCGGCCTCCCGACAATCGCGGTCATGGCCACGGGCATCGACAGGGTATATCCTTTCCGCCACGGGCTCCTCGCTTCACGCATCGCCTGCTCGCCGGGATGCGCCCTGCTCACGGACTACCCTACCGGCACCGCACCCATAGCCATTCATTTCCTGAGGCGCAACCGCATCATAGCGGGCCTCAGCGTCGCTACGGTGCTGATCGAATCCAAGAAAAAGGGCGGAGGCATGCTTACGGCCCAGCTTGCATCGTCCTACGGCCGTGCCCTTTACGCCCTTCCCGGCCGGGCGGACGACACCCGCTCGCAGGGTTGCAACATCCTCATCCGGCAGCAGCTCGCCGAGGCCGTTACGGATCCGGAAAGCTTCATTCAGTCCCTCGGACTTGGTCCCGTGAAACGTAAGGTCAGGGACATCGCCGCCGATGCAGCGGCCTTCTACGCCGATGAGCCCGACGATTCCAGGCGCAGGCTGCTTGCGGCATTCGATTTCATCAGGAAGCACCGGGAGTGCGGCGCCGAGGAACTGGCATCGGCCCTTGGCTGCGGCTTCCCCGAGGCATCCGCCGCCGCGGCCCGCCTGGAAAGCGACGGATTCATTGCCACAGATATAATGGGAAGATGCTCAATCCGGATAAAATGACTATATTTGCCATGTGAGATTTATAGATACGCACGTCCATTTTACCGACCAGGCTTTTGCCGAAGACGCTGCCGAGGCCATCGACAGGGCCGCAGAAGCCGGCGTAGACCGCTTTCTGCTCCCCGACATCGACAAGGGCGAACGCCCCGGCATATTCGCCCTCGCCGCAGAATACCCGGGCAGGGCTTTCCCCATGGTCGGCCTGTATCCCGGCTCTGTGGGGCCCGACTGGGAAGCGGAACTCGACGACATGGCCCGCTACCGCGAAAAAGGGCCGGTAGCCATCGGTGAAATCGGCCTGGACTACCACTACGGCGCCGACACGGCCGACCTCCAGAAGGCCGCTTTCGCCGCCCAGCTCCGCCTCGCCGCGCAGTGGGACCTTCCGGTCAACATCCACCTGCGCGACGCCACGGAAGACTTTTTCCGGGTGCTGGAAGAGTGCCGCCACCTCGGCCTGAGGGGCAACCTCCACGCCTTCAGCGGCAGTTATGAGACATTCTCACGCCTCCAGCGCTACGGCGACTGGTACGTCGGCATCGGCGGAGTCGTGACCTTCAAGAACTCGCGCCTCCCGGAAGCCGTCAGCCGCATTCCGCTGGACCGCATCCTCCTGGAGACCGACTCTCCATACCTGACCCCGACTCCTTACCGCGGGCGCAGGAACGAAAGTGCATACATCCCCCTTATCGCCGCGAAAGTCGCGCAGATCAAGGGCGTTACCATAGAAGAAGTCGCCGCCGTGACGACGGCCGGTGCAGAAAAACTGTTCAGACTATGAACCAGCGCGCATCACTGCTGCTCATCTACACGGGCGGCACCATCGGCATGAAGCAGGATCCCGAAGACCTGACTCTCAAGCCTTTCGACTTCAGCCAGATCTGGGACGAAGTTCCCGAGATACGCAAGTTCGCCGTCCGCATAGACGTCCATACGTTCGCGCCCCTTATCGACTCGTCGGACGTTGAACCATCTCTGTGGCAAGAGCTTGCGCTGCTGATTCAATCCCGCTACGACGACTACGACGGCTTCGTGATCCTCCACGGCACCGACACGATGTCCTATTCGGCCTCGGCGCTGAGTTTCATGCTCGACGGCCTGACCAAGCCCGTCATCTTCACGGGAAGCCAGCTTCCAATCGGCGTTCCGCGCACCGACGGGAAGGAAAACCTCATATCCGCCATCGAAATCGCCGCGGCCAAAGATGCCGAAGGTCATGCCAGGGTCCCGGAAGTGTGCATCTTCTTCGGTTCGCTGCTTATGAGGGGCAACCGCACGACTAAGATGAACGCCGAGAGGTTCAACGCCTTCCAGTCGCCCAACTTTCCTCCTCTGGCCGAAGCCGGCATCAACATCCGCTACGACGACAAGGCCATCCGCAAGCCTCTCGACTGGTATCAGCGCCTCTCCATCAGCACGGTGCTCGACACGCGCGTGTCCGTGCTGAAGATCCACCCGGGCATTACGCCCGACATAGTCCGCCACATCGTGTGCGATTCCGCCATCCGTGCGGTGATCCTGGAAACCTACGGCTCTGGCAACGCCCCGTCGAAGCAGTGGTTCCTCGATATCATCAAGGAGGCGGTCGACAGCGGCAAAGTCCTCGTCAACGTGACCCAGTGCCCCTCCGGTACCGTGGACATGGGCCTGTATTCCAACGGCAAAGCCCTCGAACGCGCAGGGGTATGCAGCGGGGCCGACGCAACCACCGAAAGCTCGCTCGCCAAACTGTTCTTCCTCCTGGGAAGAAGCGGCAACCCGGTCTGGATACGCGACATGATGGGCCGCGACCTCAAGGGCGAAATAACCCTGCCGAAGTAGGCATTTTAGCAAGAAAGGAGGGCAATACCTTTGCCGATTGAAAAATATTTGCTAAATTGCACCGGATTTGGAGACAGCTCTGCCTGATTCCCCTGACCACAGAAAATAATTTTTAATTATTCAATATCATCAAACACTAAAAAACGATTATGAAAAAGTTTTTCATGTTCTTGGCAGTCATCGGCGTAATGGCCGTTTCTGCCAGTGTCGCCTCCGCACAGGAAGCCGAAGAGGCTCCCGCCGCTACGGAACAGACCGCCGTCAACAGTGGTGCTGACCTTCTCAACGGTACCGGCGAAGAGATTCCCCTCCACCAGGCCCTCAAGACCAAGTTCATCGAAGGTGGTGCAGGCTTCATGTCCCTGATCATCATCTGCCTTATCATCGGTCTTGCCCTCGCCATCGAGCGCATCCTCTATCTGACCTTCGCCAAGACCAACACCAAGAAGCTCCTCGCAGCTGTCGAGAAGGCTCTTGAGGAAGGCGGCGTCGAGAAAGCCAAGAATGTCTGCCGCGATACCCGCGGTCCTGTCGCAAGCATCTTCTATCAGGGCCTCCTCCGCTACGATCAGGGCATTGACACCGTCGAGAAGACCATCGTCTCCTACGGCAGCGTCCAGATGAGCAACATGGAAAACGGCCTGAGCTGGATTTCCCTCTTCATCGCCATCGCCCCGTCCCTGGGATTCCTCGGTACGGTTATCGGTATGATCCAGGCCTTCGACGCCATCCAGGCTGCAGGTGACATCTCCCCTAACGTTGTCGCCGGCGGTATGAAGGTCGCCCTCATCACCACCGTCGCCGGTCTTATCGTCGCCATGATTCTCCAGGTGTTCTACAACTACATCCTCGCGAAGATCGACTCTATCTCCATCGACATGGAAGACGCTTCCATCTCCCTGGTTGACATTCTTTCCAAGAAGCAGAAATAAACCCTTGAAAGATAAGGAGTTTTAGAATGAAAAACATAGGCAGAATATTCAAGTGGGTCATGTGGGCGCTGATTGGCATCAGTGTCATCCTGCTGGTCTGGGGCTTCGCAGTAGGCTTCGAGTCCAAGGATGGCGCCGCAGTCGACACCCTGCTCCGCTGGGCATATGTGATGGTAGGTCTCGCCATTGCGGCCGTGGTCATTTTCGGCCTGGTCATCGGTGCGATCAACGATCCGAAGAGCCTTCTGAAGCTCGGTATCGGACTTGTAGCCATCGCCGCCATATGCTTCGTGGTGTACCTCATCTCCCCGGGGGCCCCGGCCATGGGCATGGCCGAGCAGCCCGAACAGTCTACGCTCAGACTTACTGACACCGTATTGAACCTCACCTACCTGACCGGTGGACTCGCCATCCTGTCCATCCTCTTCAGCGCAATCTGGGGTGCAATCCGCAAATAATTTCGCACATCTATGGGTAAGAAAAAAACACCGGAGATTAATTCCAGTTCCACGGCGGACATCGCGTTCCTCCTGCTCTGCTACTTCCTCATGACCACAACCATGGGTTCGCAGACAGGTCTGCAGCGCCGTCTCCCGCCGATGCCGGACCAGAACCAGAAGGTCGAAGACCAGAAAGTCAATCGTCGCAATATCATCATTGTGAAGATCAATTCTGCCGACCGCATCCTTGCCGGTAGCGAGCCCATCGACGTCAGCCAACTCAAAGACAAAGTCAAGGAATTCCTTTCCAACCCTACCGACGACCCCAACCTCCCCGAAAAGGAAGTCAAGGACATCGAAGGGTACGGAGCAGCCAAGGTATCCAAGGGTGTCATCTCGCTTCAGAATGACCGTGGTACCAGCTACAGGGCCTACATCGCCGTGCAGAACGAGCTTGTCAAAGCCATCAACGAGCTTCGTGACGAGTTCTCCTACAGGACCTATGGCCGGGCGTTCCTCAGCCTTCCGGAAGAGCAGCAGGATGTTGTGAAGAAGATCATTCCTCAGAACATCTCCGAAGCCGAACCGAAGGATGTCGGTAAAAGAAGATAAAAGAATAGGAGGATAAGACTATGTCAAAATTCGGTGGTTCCAACAACAAACGGAATGTTCCGGGCATCACGTCCGGTTCCCTGTCCGATATCGTTTTCATGCTCCTGTTCTTCTTCATGGTGACGACGCAGATGCGCGATACCGAGAACAAGGTTTCTGTCAAATTGCCAGACGCTTCCGAGGTCGTAAAGCTCGAGCACAAGGACCTGGCCTCTTACATCAACATCGGTCCCCCGACCAAGATCTATCAGGCCCAGTACGGTACCGACGCCCGTATCCAGCTCAACGACTCTTTCAAGACCGTCGACGACATCCGCGACTTCATCGCCGCAGAGCGTGACGCCATGAGCGAAGCCGACCGTTCCTTCATGACGACGGTCATCAAGAGCGACATGGATGTCCGCATGGGTATCGTCACCGACGTCAAGCAGGAGCTCCGCCGCTGCTCCGCCCTCAAGATCATGTATCAGGCCCGCAAGCCGGCGGAATAACGGTTTTCTGACAGTTCTCTTTAGCAGAGGCGCCCTTCCGGGTGCCTCTGTTTTTTACAATTTGCAAGTCGGATTTTATAATTCACCAAAAATACTTATATAGTTTGCAACGAATTATAGTATTTTTGTATCTATAATCAGTATAATATTCCCATCGCTTATGAAGAGACTCTCTTTTGGAACTGTCCTATTGGCAGTCGTGCTTGCGGGGACTATCATTTCCTGCAAGAAAGAAGAAAACCCGCTTCCCAAGATGCCTTCCTACGAAAAAACCGGGGAAGAGCCCGCTAGGGGGCATGTTACCGTAGAGCCCGGTCAGAATGAAGCCTATATTGACAGCATCCTGAGCGAGACACTTTCCATCCTGGACCTCGACCGTATTGCCGACTGCATCGGGCCGGTCAAGGCTATCAACGGAGAAATTGAAGGAGGAACAGACTTCACGATACTTGGAGAGCGCCTTGAAAATGCATTCAGCCCGGTTGAAGAAGTAAACGGCGAACTCGTGCCGAAAGAGAATCCCGGCCCCGTCGCAGTGTTAGACGTCCTGTCAGGAGACTATGTCGTGGAAGAAATCCAATCTGAGCCCGGTGAAAAGGAAGAAGAGCTCGGTGAAAAGGAAGAAGAGCTCGGACCCAAAAAATTAGAGCATGCCCGCCGCCTTGTCCGCAAGGGCGACCTTCCCGGCGCCATCCGTATCACCATGCAGGACCAGACGCAGCGTACAGTCAGCGCCGTCGTCAAATTCAGCGGAGTGCTCAGCGAGACTGTCGTGAACGAATCTATCTCCTTAAGCCTTCCGACCCATCTCGAAGTGTTCCTGCTTCATGACGGAGTCCAGAGGCTGGCCGTGCAACTCGACCTTGAAGACGTGCCTGAATCCAAATCCGTCGTCGTCAAGAAACACGTCAAGGCAAGCGGACGCGCAATTGTTGGCGGCACCCTCCTGGAGATCGCCTCGGCCGACATCGACTTCTTTTTCGAGCAGTATCGCAACAGATGGGGGAACAAGGAAGTGGCGCCGACCCTGATCGACATCAAGAATCTGGACTTGGCACTTTACGGCAGGGGCCTTTACGCAGCCGGCATCAAGGGTGACGTGACCATTACCAGCGAGGTAAAAGAAACCGTCAAGGGAGAGGATGGCGAGATTGTCGGTGAAAAACGCCAAACCTTCATCTCGACAAACCTCACCGCCGATTTCCGCCACAAACTGCTCGGTACCGTCGTCCTTAAACGAATGCACAGCCAGGATTGGTCAAGCGAAGAGATGAAAAACCTGGATGCCGTCGTTGCCCACGTCGCGAAGATAAACGGGATGCTCGATATCAAACTTTACTACGGCTCCGAAATTCAGGAGGTTTACGACGCTTATATGCGAGTTGACGTCCTGGATCGTGACGAATATGGCTATTACGATACCGGCGTGGCTATTATTTACTCCACGGACTCGAACGAACTGCACTTCTTGAACGGAGACTATCTCAACATCGACAATTTCCCCAGGACCTACGAACAGGTCGCTCCGATTCCTGTTTTGTTCCAGATGCTCTTCGCGCACGTGGGTTAATTACCGGCCTTCATTAATTAACATAGATTATGAAAATAACGAAATACATCGCGGCTTTTGCCGCTGCAACGACCCTGCTGCTGGCCGCTTCCTGTAAGAAAGAGACTCCCGCCGACCTTCCTCAAGGGAAGTCGGACACCGAATACATCGACGATGTCCTGAGCACCGCCGTCAAAAAGGTGGATATCGCCGATTTTCTCCCGCAGATCAAGTGCTACACCGACCTGATTACGCCCATCATGGCCAACCAGAAAGAACTTGGCGCCCAGAAATGGATCTCCGACCTGCTGAAGGAAATCGCCGACGACAAGACGACGGAAATTCCGGCCAGCCGTTTCGCCAAGGTCCTTCGTTTCACAGACGGCAAATCTTTCGCGGAAGATCCCGAAACAGATGCATCCCTTGTCATCGTTTTTGACGACGGCAAGAACAAGGCCGACTTTACCATTCAGTGGGGCGAGGAGACATTCGACGCCACCGTCAGTATCGACAAGGAGAGCCTGCTCGAGAGGGCTGAGGATGTCATGAACCCGGAAGACGGCTACGGAGAACTGCTCCCTTTGGGCCGCGCCATCGATGAAGGCTCCCAGGATGGCGGAGAACCTTCCAATTTAAAGACCGTCACGATCAAGGTTCCCAAGAATATAACCCTGCAGGGCACTTACAACGGCGCCTCGCTGGTAAGCGGCTCCCTCGGTATCGAAACGGCAGATGCCCTTGTAATCAAAGATGGTCCGGAAGCCAATTTCAACGCCATAATCCGACTCGTACTCCTCGCATCCGGCTACGAGATCCAGGCCTCCAACCTTAAAATCGGCATCGGAGTCGACCCCTACAGCACGGCATACTCCGGACAGCTGGAGTTTAAAGCCAAGGGCGAACAGGTCGTTACAGCCAACCTCAGTTACGAAGGCCGCGAGGTGGAAGACGACTTCATCACAAAGATCCACGCCACCGGCAACATCATCGGCCAGCTGGCCATCAGCGCCGACATCCCCGACTTCGGAGCGCTGAAGCGGGCATCCCGCGATATTGATTCAGCCGAAAAAGCCGCTGCCGCCAATGGCCTCCAGACTATAGATCTCTTCTACGGCAGCGAGGTTCGTTCCCACAACGTGCGTAATGCAGAGATTGTCTACGCCTATGACGAGAAAGAGCGCGATTACGCCATGACCATGGCTTTCCGAAGCAAGGAATTCGCACCTGAAAGCATCTACTTCTTCAACCCGAACAACCTTACCATCACATTCCCGAAGACCGTGGCACAGGTGATGGGCAAGTTCACGTGGGTGAGGATGAAATTTGGAGGCGGGAAATAAGTTACTCCCGCGCTAACGCTGCGCAATAAACTGATACACAATGTCGCCGGCCTGACGGGCCGGCGCTTTTGCGTCTACCGAGAACTTGCTCATGCGCGCGGCCCTTACGGCAAAGTCCCGCAGGCAGCGGTCGGGCGATGAAGCTTCCTCCTGCACCTTGGCATGGATTACGTTGCCGGCATTGTCGACAAAGATGATGACCGTCACCATGCCGCCGCCATAGCAGCGGTAGGCAGGAATGGGAAGTCGGCTTGCCTTGCGGCCGTCAAGTGAATAAGACACGACGGACGGGCCTGAATATTCTTTCTTCGTAGTATCGTCTTTCTTTCCCGGGGTCGAGACTGCGGCATAGCTGTCGTCCGGCTCGTCCGGCGAAACGCCGTCCTTAAGTTCCTGGGCAAGGCGCCGCGCATCTTCGTAGAGCTTGTCGGCATCGGTGCCGCGGTCGTCTTTGAGGGCGCCGCGATCAACGGCGACATTACGAAAATTTACGCCTGAGGTGCCGCTGATCAGCTCGTCGATGCGGCGGCTGATGGTCTCGTCAAAGGCGTCCTGCTCAGACTGGCGCTGTTCGGCGAGGCGCTGCTGCTCCGCCTCTTCTTCGCGGCTGAAATCGATAAGAAAGCTCTGTTCCTGCTTCCACATGGCCCCTATCTGGGAGAGCATCAGGATGATAAGCACCGACAAATGGACGATGACGGTGACGTATAATCCGGCCTTGTCTTCCTTGGGGAGAGCCATTTGTGGAAAAGGTAACTACTTGTGCTTGCGCTTGTTCTGCATCTGGCCGAGGGCTTTTTCCACGGTCGCTGAGATAACGTCGATCGCCACCTGGTTGTGGCCGCCCTGAGGGATTATGACGTCGGCGTAGCGCTTGCTCGGCTCGATGAACTGAAGGTGCATGGGCTTGACAGTATCGCAGTAGTGGGCGATGGCGGTGTCCAGGGTACGCCCGCGCTCGGCGATGTCGCGGACGAAAATGCGCATCACCCTGTCGTCGGCGTCGGCGTCGACGAAGATCTTGATGTTCATCTGGTCGCGGAGTTCCTTGCAGGTGAAGATGAGGATGCCCTCGACAATGATGACATCGGCAGGCTCGACGGTCACCGTTTCGGTCTTGGAACGCGAGCAGGTGATGTAGGAATAGACGGGCTGCTCGACGCTGCGTCCGGCCTTGAGCTCACGTATCTGCTGGCAGAGAAGTTTCCAGTCGATTGCGTCCGGATGGTCGAAATTGATCTTCTGCCTTTCCTCCATGGGGAGATGGCTGGAATCCTTGTAGTAGGAGTCCTGGGGAATGACGACCACGCGGCCGTTCAACTGACGGGTGATGGCTTTGACGACGGTGGTCTTGCCTGAGCCCGATCCGCCTGCGATACCGATAACTAACATACTAGAATTCAGCGTTTTTAGGAGTTCTCGGGAAGGGAATGACGTCGCGGATGTTGGCCATGCCGGTGACGAAGAGCAGCAGACGCTCGAAGCCGAGGCCGAAGCCGCTGTGGGGCACGGTGCCGTAACGGCGGGTGTCGATGTACCACTCGAGGTTCTTGCGGCTCATTCCGAGCTCGTCGATGCGCTGCTCGAGCTTTTCAAGGGAGGCCTCGCGTTCGCTGCCGCCGATGATTTCGCCGATCTTCGGGAAGAGGACGTCCATGCCGCGCACGGTCCTGCCGTCTTCGTTCTGCTTCATGTAGAAGGCCTTGATGTCCTTGGGGAAGTCGATGAGGATGACGGGCTTGCCGAAATACTTCTCCACGAGGTAGCGCTCGTGCTCGCTCTGGAAATCGGTGCCCCAGTGGACGGGATATTCGAACTGTACGCCGTTTTTGACGGCATCTTCGAGGATTTCGACGGCGCGGGTGTAGGTGACACGCTCGAACGCGATGCCGAGCACGCTGCGGAGCCTCTCGATGAGCCCGTCGTCGTATTTGTCGTTAAGGAACTGCAGGTCGTCCATGCAGTTGTCAAGGGCATACTGGACGAGATATTTGACGAATTCCTCGGCCAGGACCATGTTGTCCTCAATGTCGTAGAAGGCCATTTCCGGCTCTATCATCCAGAATTCCGCAAGGTGGCGCGGGGTGTTGGAGTTCTCGGCGCGGAAGGTCGGTCCGAAGGTGTAGATCTCGGCGGCCGCCGTTGCTTCGAGATAGCCATCGAGCTGGCCGCTCACCGTCAGGCTCGTCTTCTTGCCGAAGAAATCCTTGCTGAAATCGACATTGCCTTTCTTGTCGAGCGGAATGTTCTTCAGGTCCATCGTCGTGACCTGGAACATGTCGCCGGCTCCTTCGGCGTCGGACTCGGTGATCAGCGGAGTATGAAGGTAGACGAAGCCCTTGTCATTGAAGAATTTATGGATGGCGAAGGCCATGGCGTGGCGGATGCGGAGAATCGCCCCGAAGGTGTTGGTGCGAAGGCGCATGTGGGCGACGCTGCGCAGATATTCCAGCGAGGTGTCCTTCTTCTGGAGCGGGAAGCGCATCGGATCGCATTCGCCGATCACTTCGATCTCCTTGGCCTGGATCTCGACGGCCTGGCCGCTGCCTACGGACTCGACCAGCGTACCGGCCACGCTAAGGCTCGCGCCGGTGGTGATCCGCCTGAAAAGGTCCTCGTCAAAGAGGCTGGTGTCGGCTACCACCTGGATGTTCCGGACCGTACTGCCGTCATTCAAAGCAATGAATTTCACCTGCTTATTGCCTCGTTTGGTCCTGACCCATCCTTTGGCCAGCACTTCCTGCCCCGGCTTTCCGGCGAGCAGATCCTTTACCTTCGTTCTTTTCATTTTATCTTTGTGCTTATTCAATCAGACAAAGATACGAAAAAGATGGCGAATTCCTGCGCTTGTCCTCGGAAAAAGCATCCACGCATCTAACCTGAATAAAATCTCTACCTCTATCGGCGTGCCGGAGTACCAGTCCGGAGGACTCCGTTCCGCTTCGCTCCTCTCCGGCCCCTCCCACCATCTCCTGCGTCATTTGCTCCGCAAATAACTTGTATATGGCGGGCCCCTCCCCCTACCCGTGTCCGGGGGTGGACACGCCTCCGGACCGGTACTCCGGCACGCCTGGCGTCAGGTAATCTTGTAAACTCCCCTGCCGGAGAATCTACTTCCAGGTCAGGATTTCGTCAGGCGAGGAGGATAGGGCGACTTTGATGACGTCGTCGACAGGGAGGTAGAGGCGGTAGAAGGCGTTTTCGCCCAGACGGGAGTAGCGACCGACAAGAGCGCGAAGCTGCGGGAGGAGGTACGGGACGGTCTGCTCCCACTCCCCTGCCGCCGGCTTGATGCCGTCGACCGTAGCGGCGAATGTGCGGAACGAGCCGGGAATGTCGATCCGGTCGAGGAAGGCCTCCAGCGCAGGGAAGGAATCGATCTGCGAGAGCGTGGAGCGGTAGCGGTCGAACATCTCGGAGGCGAAACGCATCTGGGTTGCCTTCTTGTTGCAGGCGATCCAATAGGACGTTGCGCGGGTCGTGTCGACGGGAACGAAGATATCGGGGATGATGCCGCCTCCGCCGTAGACGGTGCGGCCGTGGACGGTCTTGAAGACAGCCGTGCTGTCGACATGGATGCTGTCGGAATCGAACATTTCCCCGTCGCGGTAGCGCTTGTAGATATCGTACTGGTAGTCATCCGAATACGGCTTCTGGATGCAGCGACCGGAAGGCGTGTAGAAACGCGATACCGTGATGCGCACCGCCGAGCCGTCGGTGAAGTAGATCGGCTCCTGCACGAGGCCCTTGCCATAGGAACGCCGGCCGACGATAAGGCCGCGGTCATTGTCCTGTATTGCGCCGGCAAGAATCTCGCTCGATGAGGCCGAATTCTCATTTATGAGAACGGTGAGGGCGACGTCTTTCAGTATGCCCTTGCCATTGGCCTTGTATTCGTTGCGGTCGCGGTGAAGTCCCTGAAGGTAAACTATTTCATCGTCTTTCTGGAGGAAGAGGTTGGCAAGCGAGAGCGCCTGGTCGAAATAGCCGCCGGTGTTGTCGCGAAGGTCGAAGACGAGGCTCGTCATCCCCTCTCCGAGGAGCTTGACGGCAGCCTCAACGCACTCCTTGTATGTATTGCGCGAAAACTTCGAGAGGCGGACGTAGCCGGTGGTGTCGTCTATCATGAAGGCGGCGTCGACGCAGTGGATGGGAATCTTGCCACGGGTGATTTCGAAGGGAATCACTTCCTTCTGGCGCTTCACCGTCACCGTAACCTTCGTTCCTGCAGGACCTTTCATCCTGCGGACCATGCTGTCTTGAGGGAACTTGACGCCGGCGATGACCTTGTCGTCGACCTTGAGCAGACGGTCGCCCTGAAGCAGGCCCGCCTTTTCCGACGGACCGCCGGGAATCACTTCCAGGACGATGGCCGTGTCGTTGGGGACGTTGAACTGTATGCCGATGCCTTCGAAATTGCCGGCGAGTTCCTCCTCGGAGGATTCAAGCTCGACCGGAGGCAGGTAGACCGAATGGGGGTCGAGCTGGCCGAGAGCGGCCACGACGGCAGCGTCGGTGACCTTTTTCACGTCGACCGTATCCACATAGTTGTCCTGAACCTGCTGAAGGATCAGGTTGAGCTTGCGCCAATCCTGGTAGGAGGCTTTGTAACGGCGTCCCTCGCCGATTCGGTTCAATGTAAGGACAAGCAGCGCTCCAACGGCAATGCCAAGGAGCGCCACCCAGATTAAAGACCTATCATTTTTCATACTCTCAGTCCACTTGCTCCACTTCTATTCCCGCCCTGCGAAGGAGATCGACTCCGTCCGTGAGCCTGTATTCGTCCCTGTAGACGACGCGGCGTATCCCCGACTGGATGATAAGCTTGGAGCACTCCAGGCAGGGAGAAGCCGTCACGTAAAGCGTGGCGCCGGCGCTGCTGTTGCCGGATTTAGCCACCTTTGATATTGCATTGGCCTCGGCATGGAGCACGTAGGGCTTGGTCACTCCGTTTTCGTCTTCGCAGATGTTTTCAAAGCCGGACGGCGTACCGTTGTAGCCGTCGGAGATGATCATCTTGTCCTTGACGATGAGGGCGCCGACCTGGCGGCGCTTGCAGTAGGAATTCTTGGCCCAAATGGATGCCATTTCCAGATATCGGGGATCGAACTTGTCCATATCGAAAGATTAGTTGCGCTGGTAGAGATAACGCTTGATGGAACGCTTGGGAGTGCGCTCGAAATCTTCGGGCATAAACTCTATCTTCTTTATCTTAGCGTAGTTGGGAATCTCCTTGTTGATTTCCGGGAGGCTGCCGAGCAGACGCTTTTCAAGCTCGGAACGCGTCATGCCGTCGAGCTCGGCCTGATGGTAGTCGGGATAGACCAGGGCGGTGAGGCCGCCGTCTTCCTCAATCACCAGGGAATCAACGACATAAGTAACGTTGTTGATAACCGCTTCCAGCTCTTCCGGATAGATGTTCTGGCCCGAGGGGCCGAGAATCATGCACTTGCTGCGGCCGCGAAGGTAAAGGTAGCCGTCTTCGTCCATGACGCCCATGTCGCCGGTGCGGAACCAGCCGTCGGGAGTGAAGGCCGATGCGGTGGCCTCTTCGTTCTTGTAGTAGCCGAGGAAGACGTTGGTACCGCGCACAAGCACCTCGCCGGGAATCTGGCGCGGGTCGTCCGAATCGATGCGGATTTCCATGTTGAGCGCAGCCTTGCCGCAGGAGCCGAGCCTGGTGTTGTTCCAGTGGGCATATGCGATGATAGGCGCGCATTCGGTCATGCCATAGCCTACGGTGAAGGGGAAGCCGACCTTGTGGAGGAACTGCTCGACCTCGGGATTGAATGCCGCACCGCCGAGGATGACCTCCTCGAAATTGCCGCCGAACGACGCCCTGAGCTCGTTGAGGATACGCTTCTGTATCATCTTGTCGACGATGGGAATGCGGAAGAATATCTTGTTGCGGTCGATGACGGGCTTGAGCTTGGACTTGTAGATCTTCTCGATGATCAGCGGGACGGCGATGATGATGTCGGGATGGATCTCGGACAACGCGGCCATGATAACCTTCGGGCTCGGGACGCGGGAGAGGAAATGGACGTGGGCGCCTATGGACATCTCGAAGAGGAACTCGAACATCATGCCGTACATGTGGGCCGACGGAAGCATTGCCACCACCTCGGACTGATGACCCATATGGGCCTCGGCCTTGCCGGAGAACACGATGTTCGACCAGAGGGCGCGATAAGGGATCATGACGCCCTTGGAGAAACCGGAAGTACCTGAGGTATAATTGATAAGGGCCAGTTCTTCGGGCGAATCCTCATAGTAGTCGAGATGTTCGGGCTCGAAGTTGTTGGGATAGCGGTGGCCGAAGCTCTCGTTGAGGTGTTCGCGCACCTGCATCAGGGCCTCGGTCTTGGCATGCAGGAATTTAAAGGTGTTGATCTGGACAACAACCTGGACGTCAGGCATTTCATCAGCATTGAGGCCTTCCCAGATCACGTCGTCCACGAAAAGGACGCGGGCGTCGGAATGGCCCACCAGATAATGGATATTGCCCGGCTTGAATTCGTGGAGAATGGGCACGGGGACGGCGCCGTAGGTAAGGGCGGCAAGGAAACATACGCCCCAGTTGGCCTGGTTGCGGGAACAGATGGCGACTTTGTCGCCCTTTACGAGACCGCACTGTTCAAACGCGATGTGAAGCTTGGCTATGCGCCTGGCCACATCCCGGTAAAAGAGGGTGACGCCCTGGTAGTTGGACAGGGCCGGACGATCCCAATTTTCCCGGAAGCTCTTTTCGAAGAGCTTGTTGACTGAACTGAATTCCATAATATTTAGTTTGGGTTTACACGTTTACAATTTGATTGTGCGCTGCTTGCCGTCAAGGCAGGTTGCCACGAGGGAACCGCCCTTGACTTCGAACGCGCTGTCGGGCGCAATGCGTTTTCCGCCGGTCGCCTTGCCGAGAGGCGCGCCGCCGTCAAAACCGTAAATAAGCGTCTGGATGCTTGTCCGGACCGCCCAGTAGCGTTTGTCTCCGACCTTCAGCAGCTCCGGCAACGCCTTGACCGGCTCTTCGGGAGCGATTCCCTCCCAGCCGGAAGGACGGCGCCCGTGAAGGTCGTACATCTCCACCGTATTGTCGGTGTGGAGGACGGTGACCGTATAGCCGTGAGCGCCGGTGAAATCGTACACTCCCGGCCCGAGACGCACTTCCTTGCCCAATTCCACGGGGAAGGGGCTGACGAAACGTCCGAGACGGTCGATAAGGTATAGCTTGCTGCCAGCGGCAAAGAGGAACTGCAGTTTGCCGTTGGCATAGTAGTCGATAGTTTCCACGCAGCCGCACAGGCGGGGCTTGAACGGTATGGCCCAGAGGCCTTTGCCGTTTTCATCCCTGAGGGAGAGGGAGCCGTTGGCCGCCTGGCTGAAGGAGTTGATCTTGCCCGTACCGCTGTTTTTGACGCGGAAAGGCCCGGCGGGAACGACAACCGTCGTGTCGGTCAGCGCCGCAGGAGAGGTCGATGCGAACGAGGCGATGCGCCCGGAGCGGATGCAAAGGTCTTCACCCTTTAAGGTAAGGGTCACCGGAACGATGGTAGAACCCTTGCAAAGCCCCCTTACAACACCTGCAAAGGGAGATTTGAACACATTGTCGATTTCTGACGGGGCGGCCGTGGGACAATACCAGCAAGCGAGCCGCGCGCCCTTAGGGACAACGGAACCTGCGGCATCCCTGATGACGGGAGATTCCTTCGAAATGACCTCGGGATCGCCGATGAACACCCACCCGTCGCGAACCGTGAAGGAAGCCGGCTGGGGAATGCTGAAAAGCTCGCCGAACACCAGTCCCGGATAAGAGGCGAAGGGGCACGACGCCGGCCCGGAGGCCTTGGAAGGCAGCTTGCCCGGACGCAGCATAACGAGGGGCTTAAGGCCGGAAGGAGTGGATACGCAAGCCCTTACAACCTCCTTGATATCCCACTGCAACGCCCATTTTTCCGGGGTCAGAAGCACGGAATCGACCGCGGTCGTCACTGCCTTGCGGTAGGTCTGCAACTTGCGGTCGGCGTCGAGGAAACGCCTGTAGGCATCCAGATATTCCGGAAGACGCTCCGTCGAAACGGAAACGGCAAAAAGCGCCGACGACGGGAGGGCGTCCTGGGCGCGGATTTCGCCGCCGGGAAGCCGCGTGAGGAAATTGCAGACAAACGCGGGGTCGGAGTTCGGACGGGTGGAAACGCCTTCGAGCACCAGTTCGCTGCCTGTTAAATCCTTGATCATCAGCGATGTCCACTCGGCGTATTTGGCTACGAATCCGCCGTGCCTGGAATATGGCCGCTGGAGGAACGCCGGGAGAACCTTTTCGGCATATGCATGCGAAAAATACAGTCCGTCGGAGCCGTCGAGCCTTGAGGCGGCCTCCGGGAAGGAGCGGCTGTCCAGAATGCTTGCCCCGCTTTCCAGATGGCGCTGCGATGCGGTCACAAGCGCTTCCGACGGCGAAACGACCAGAAGGACTTCATCCTTGAGGCGGGACTGCATGGAGCCCGGGCACACTGTCAGGCGCGCCGTCAGCTTCAGGGAATCGGCCGCGGCGAGAATGGAGGCCATAGCCTCCGAGGTGTCTGCCGGAGAAGAGCCGGCGTCGACCAGAAGAAGCGGCACCAGATCCCCGCTGTAGTGCAGGGACACCACGGTCGGGGCATGACGCAGGGCACCGAGGTCGATAGCGGAAAGTCTGTGCAGGAATGAGGGGAAGCCGCGACGCGCACCGCCTTCCAGAAGCGACGGAAGGACGTGGACGGAATCAGTCAGGACCGACAGGGCGCTGCGCATGTTGCCGAAAGTGGCGAGCATCGCAGCATCCGAAGGGACTGCGGCAAGCAGCGGGACCGACTGTGCGGCGGCCTTGGCAAACGCTTCGGTGCGGGTTGCGTCGGCAGGCTCCTGCGCGGAACTGCGACGACGCGGGGAGTCGCTGCGATAAAGCAGGGCCACCCCGACTGCGACGAGGATCACGAGGATTCCTGTCGCCGATAGAAGCAAGGCCAAGGTTTTCTTGTTCATATAGACTGCAAATCTACAAATAAAAAACTAATTTTCTCCGATAAAGCCGCGCAGACCTGCGATATCGCCGCGGTCGAAGAGGCGCTGCTCACCGGAGGAGAGATTCTTGACGTTCACCTTGCCGGCAGACACCTCGTCGCTTCCGTTGATGGAAATGAAGGGGATGGCCTTCTTCTGGGCGTAGTCGAACTGCTTTTTCAATTTGCCCGTATCGGGGTAAATCTCGCAGGAGATGCCGGCATTGCGAAGGTCGGAGGCGACTCCAACAAGGTAAGGCACCGCCGAGGCGTCCATGTTGGCAAGGAGCACGGCGGCCGGGCTCGCGAGGCCCTCGGGGAACTTGTCCAGCCCCTTGAGCACATCGTAGATGCGGTCGGCGCCGAAACTTATGCCGACTCCTGAAGTGTCGGGGAGGCCGAAAATGCCGGTCAGGTTGTCGTAGCGTCCGCCGCCGCAGATGCTGCCGATGGCATAGTCCAGGGCCTTCACCTCGAAGATGGCGCCGGTATAATAATTGAGCCCACGGGCAAGCGAGAGGTCGATTTCGACTTCCTGACGGATGGCGGCGCTGCCGATATAGCCGAAGAGCTCCTCGAGCTCGTCCAGACCCTTGAGACCGGTCTCGGACGAAAGCCCCGAAGCGGAGCCGCCGCTCATGAGCGAACGCATGGAAGCGATTTTATCTTCCGTCGAGCCTCCGAGGGCGAGGATATCCTCCACCACGGCAATAGAGCCTGACGAAAGCCCGCGGGCGGCCATTTCCGCCTTCACGGCATCCAGGCCTATCTTGTCGAGCTTGTCAATGGCCACGGTTATATCCACGACCTTGTCCGGAGCGCCGCAGATTTCGGCAAGGCCGGTAAGGACCTTGCGGTTGTTGACCTTTATGGCTACGCGAATCCCAAGCCTCGTAAACACCTCGTCCACAATCTGTACGAGTTCAAGCTCGCTGAGCTGGGAACGGCTGCCTACGACGTCGGCGTCGCACTGGTAGAACTCCCTGTAGCGCCCCTTCTGCGGCCGGTCGGCACGCCAGACGGGTTGGATCTGATAGCGCTTGAAAGGGAAGGAAATCTCGTTTTGATGCTGGACGACATAGCGCGCAAACGGGACCGTAAGGTCGTAGCGGAGGCCTTTTTCACAGATCTTGCGGGTCAGGGAGGCTCCGTCTTCCGAGGCGATGTCGACCCCGGCGAACGCGTCGCCCGAGTTGAGAATGCGGAACAGGAGTTTGTCGCCCTCGTCGCCGTATTTGCCCAGCAGGGTTGAAAGGTTTTCCTGGGCCGGGGTTTCGATGGGAGAATAGCCATAGGATCGATACACCTGCCTGATAGTATCGAAAATATAGTTGCGCTCGGCCATTTCCTGCGGACCGAAGTCCCGCATGCCCTTTGGTATGGATGGTTTCTGTGCCATTATCTCTTCAGTTCTTATAACTTACAAAGATAGCAAGATTTCCCTGCTAAATCACTATTTTTATCATCCATTTTTACTATTTTTGCAAATGGATTAACGAACAACATCTTATGAAAGATTTTCTCAAAATGGTTCTGGCCGTAATCTGCGGCCTTCTGCTTGCAAGTATTATCAGCAGTCTTTTCCTCTTCGGCTGCGCAGGCGCAATGGCCGGTTCCGGCAGTAAGCCCGTCCTCCCCCGCACCGGCGTCTTGAAGATGGATCTTTCCAAGGTCGCTTTCAGCGAGCAGGTCACCGAGCAGCCCGACTTTGCGTCCGTACTGCGAGGCGGCGAAATGATCACTCCCCTCTCCCTGAGGCAGACCGTCGACGCAATCGGCGCGGCAGCCAACGACCCCACCGTCCAGTTCATATACCTCAAAGCCGACGGAGCCAACGTAACCCTCAGCCAGGCCGAAGAGCTGCGCCAGGCGCTTGTACGCTTCCGCGAGAGCGGCAAAGCCGTGGTGGCCTACACCGAATCCCCCGGCACCGGCTCAATCTATCTGGCCAGCGCCGCCGACAAGATCATGATGTCGGACAACTGCGGCGCCGGTCCCATGATCGTCGGCGTGAGCAACCGTCTGGTGTTCCTCAAAGACCTCCTGGACAAGCTCGGAGTCAACGTCCAGCTTATCCGCCACGGCAAATACAAGTCAGCCGGCGAAATGTTCATCCGCAACTCGGCAAGCCCCGAAAACCTCGAGCAAAACCGCGCCATGGTCAGCTCCCTGTGGAACACCATCGCCGCCGCAATCGCCGAAGGCAGAGGTATTTCCGTCGAGCGTCTGAACGAGATGGTGGACAACCTCGAACTGACCGACGGCAAATCCATGGTCAGGAACTCTCTGGTCGACGAACTCGTGACCCGCGAGCAGCTCAAGGAGCGCCTCGCCACCTTCGCGATGGCCAAGAGCTTCGATGAGGTCAGCATGATTCCCCTTGCCGACTACGTAACCGCGCGCACTCCCGCCGCGAATCCTTCCGCCAAGAACAAGATCGCCATCATCTATGCCGAAGGCGAAATCGTCGAAGGCGACGGCAAGCAGGAGATTTCCGGCGACCACTTCGCATCGGTAATCGCCAAGGTCCGCGCCGACTCCACCATCAAGGGCGTAGTCCTTCGCGTCGCCTCCCCGGGCGGCAGCGTCCTCGCGGCAGACAAGATCAAGACCGAGCTCGACCTCCTCAAGAAAGACAAGCCCCTCATCGCTTCCTACGGCGACTACGCGGCATCCGGCGGCTACTGGATCTCCAACAACTGCGACAAGATCTACTCCGACGCCACAACCCTTACCGGCTCCATCGGCGTGTTCAGCATGATCCCCGATTTCAGCCGCACCGCAAAGGATGTCCTCCGTGTCGGCATAAACCAGGTCAGCTCCAACAAACACAGCGACATGTTCTCCGGCATGCGTCCGCTCGACGCCGCCGAGGTGGCCTACATGCAGGCCTCGGTAGAGGACATCTACTCGAGCTTCGTTTCCACCGTGTCTGAAGGCCGAGGCCTGGAGCCGGACTACGTCGACAACATCGCCCAAGGCCGTGTCTGGACGGGTTCCGAAGCCCTCGACATCAAGCTGGTCGATGAAATCGGCACCCTGGACGACGCCCTTGGCTACATGGCCGGCCTCCTCGGCGGCGAAAGGTCTTCCTATGAAATCGAAGCCTACCCGAAGCCCCTTACTCCCATGGAACAGATTCTGGAAATGATCGGCCAGAAGACCTCCGACCAGAACGACGTCCTCGCCGGCACTCCTTTCGCCGGCATCGGAAAGGCATTCCGCGGCTGGGATTTCGCCTCCTCGGAGCGTGTCTACGCCCGCATGCCCTACGTCTACATTTTTGACTAGCCTCTTCCTGCAATAAAGACAACATCCAGCATGGAGCGGCGAACGCAAAAAACAACCTCCGGCCAAATCGGTCGGAGGTTGTTTGGTTATCTGTCAAGTAGTTACTCGATCACGTTGAGCTCGACACGGCGGTTCATCTGACGGCCTTCCTCGGTGTCGTTGGTGGCAATCGGACGGGTCTTGCCGTAGCCGGCGTAGGCCAGGCGGAACTTGTCGACACCCTGGGAGATGAAGTAGTTGTAGACCGCGCGGGCACGGCGCTCGGACAGATCCTGGTTGTATTTGTCGGAGCCCTTGTTGTCGGTGTGTCCGGAGATCTCGACTTTCACCTTCGGGTGTTCCTGCAGCCAGGCGACGACCTTGTTGAGAGGCCCCTTGGCGGCTTCCTTGATGACATCCTTGTCGAAGTCGAACATCGTGTTGCGCAGGTCCATCATGGTCTGCTGGATTTCCACGGGGATTTCCTTGATTATGGTGACGGTGTCGCGGACGACCACGGTGTTGGTGACGGTGTCACGGACGACCACGGTGTTGGTCTGGGTGACGGTGTCGCGGACAACGACGGTGTTGGTCTGGGTGACGGTGTCGCGGACGACGATGATGACAGGCTCGACGGGCTTCTTCTTCACGGCGCCGAAGGCAAGGCGGAGCTTGAGGCCGGCGGCGAAGGTGTTGACTTTCTCTACGATGTTGCCGGAACGCTTTTCGAAATGCGCGGGGTCGTTATCAGAGCTGGGGGGAATCACCAGAGGCAACTTGGATGCGGCAAGGACGCTGTTGGGATTGGAGTGAGTTCCCTTGGTAATATCGACCACGGAGACATTGTCGGTCTGAGTGGTCTGAGGAAGGAAGCCATAGTCCAGATAAAGGCCGGTGTAGAGGCCCCATCCATTGCCGAGAGCCCAGCGGAAACCGATTTCAGCGGCGGCAATGGCATTGAGGCGGGCGATGTTGGAAATGGCCGGATTGCCCTTGGTGGCAACACCGGTAATCCTCGGGGCGCCGTCAGCGCCGGTCTCGGTTGTAAGGTCGTAATAATCTTCGGGATTGTTAGGCTCGGCACCGGCACCTGTAGGATCGACGGCAGTTCCGGCAGGTGTCTGCGGCTGGAACTGACCGGCCATATTCTTATCGAAACGACCGAAGTTGCTGCCATCATGCCAGACATCAGGGCTTGAAGGGTTCAAATCAGTGAGCGGATCGACAGGGCTGTTGCCGGGGCCTTGCGTCGGGTCGGCCGTATAACGGAAGATCGAATTCGCGGAGCCCTGCCATCCCCCGTCATTAAAATAGGAAATGCCATTGAACGACTGCCTGTAGGAGCTGCTCACATTGATGCCGAGCTTGGCACCTGCAGCGATGTAGAACTGGTTGGCCTTACGGGCGCCGATTCCGGTCATGAACTTGACCATAAGGGGAATCTGAACGGCATAGAGGGTCTGCGTTTCCTGGAAATTGAAGAGGCGCGCCATTACCAGCGACGTTTCCTTTGTAGCTACGTCTTCCGTCAGGTAGCCGGTGATCAGGCCGTAGCGAATATTGTTCCCGGCGGCGGGGAAGGAAATCCCGCTGCGGTACATGGCGAAATCCGCACCCAGCATGAGGCCCCAGTGCGGGGAGAAGTGGATGTTCCAGCCAAGGCCGCCGCCACCGGCGAGGCTTCCCGGGTCGAAGAGCTTGGTCGAAACGGAATAACCTGACAAAATGTCGCCGGCTTCCTTCGCCTCAAGCTGGAATCCGTACGGCGCCGGAACTTTGTACTGCAGGGTGGAGATGCCGCCGAATCCGTTGATGGTGAATTCGTGCTTGGGCACCACCTCGTAGAAGTCGGTCTGCGCAGCCGCTTCCCAGCCGAAGAAGAGGGCCAGCGACGCGGCAACAATTGATAAAATACGTTTCATAGCTATTGAAATTGAATTATCTGTCAACTCACAACATCGCAAATATACGAAAACTTCGCAATACTTATTTAAGTATTTATACTGAATTAGCCGTTCCTAGCGGCTGTTGTATGCCTCCAGGGCGGCACGGAGGACGGTCAGGGCCCGGCCGAGGTCGTCGCGGTTGAGCACGTAGGCGAGGCGGACCTGGTTGCGTCCGATGCCTTCGGTGGAATAGAATCCGGAGGCCGGAGCCATCATAACCGTCTCGGCCACATATGGTTTGCCGTCCTTGCCGCATCCGGTCACTCCTCCGTCGGCATAGGCAAACTCGGAGAGGCACCATCGGCAGAAGTCTTCGGCATCGGCAACGGGCAAGGACGCAACCGTATAGAACGCGCCCTGAGGCACAGGAGAATAGACGCCCGGGATGCTGTTGAGCTCTTTCATGAAGAAATCGCGGCGGGCCTTGTATTCCTTGAAAACGGCCTCTGAATATTCCTCGGTGCCGTCTATCGAGGCTTCGGCGGCAATCTGTCCGATAAGGGGCGGGCTGAGCCTGGCCTGGCAAAGCTTCATGATGACTTCGCGCAGCTGGCGGTTGCGCGTCACGATCGCCCCGATACGTATGCCGCACTCGGAGTAGCGCTTCGACACTGAATCGATGAGCACCGCATTGTGGCGCAGGCCTTCCAGATGGAGCACGGAAACGTAGGGCTGGCCGGAGAAGTCGAACTCACGGTACACCTCGTCGGAGAAAAGGTAGAGGTCGTGCTTAAGGACTATCCGGCGTATCTTTTCCATCTCCTCGGGGGTGTAGATGTAGCCCGTGGGGTTATTGGGATTGCAGATCAGCAGGGCCTTGGTCTTCGGGCCTATCTGGGCCTCGATGTCCTCGATCGGAGGGAGGGCGAAACCGTCTTCGATGCGGGAAGTCACCGTGCGGATGACGGCGCCGGTCGATACCGCGAAGGCCATATAGTTGGCATATGCCGGCTCGGGGACGACGATTTCGTCGCCGGGATTAAGGCAGGCCAGGAAGGCGAAAAGGACAGCCTCCGAGCCGCCGCTCGTAATGATTATCTCGTCCGGCGAAAGGCTGATGCCGAAACGCTTGTAGTAGCCGGCGAGGCGCTCGCGCAGGCTGCGGAAACCCTGGCTGGGGCTGTATTCGAGGATGGTACGGTCTATGTTCCGGATGGCGTCAAGGGCCTTCTTCGGAGTGGGCAGGTCGGGCTGGCCGATGTTGAGATGGTAGATCTTGACCCCGCGCTTTTCGGCTTCCACCGCCAGGGGCGAAAGCTTGCGAATCGGAGAAAACGGCATCTGGAGACCGCGTTGCGAAAATGTCGGCATATGGATTATTTTTCCAAAAATAGCAATTATTTCTCAGTAAACCTCATCCTTACGATGCGGGTTGTCTTCGCGCCAACCGAAAGGCGCGTATCGATGCGGCTGCAAAGCAGTGCGGCGACCCTCTCCCCTTCCGAATCCGGGGCGTTCCATCCGGGCACAACCGCCACAAGCGCAGCCTCTTTCTGAAGGACGCTGTATTTCATCCCGGTCATGAGGTCGCTCAGTTTCTTGCGGCCGCGCATCCCAAGCGGAACCATCCAGTCGCCTTCACGCCAGGGCCGCACCAGAAGCGGAAAAGCAAGCGCCCGGGCGTCGGCGGCAATAACTCCTCCGGGCTGCTTGGCATCATAGCCATCCGGCTTGTCAAACACCTCGACTTCAATAGTTTCCGGACCGATGCAATACTTTCCCGGGCCGCGTATCACCACGGTCGGGACAACGGCCGGCCCGGCCGTGAGCGGCATGATTTCCAGCCGACCGGCGGCAGTCGCCAGGCGATGGGTCCCCGAGGAGAACGTTTTGCCGGCAAACGGGCCGCAGCCGTAGTCAGACAGGAGTCCCGAAATATCATCCAGCATGGCCCCGGAAAAGCCGTATGGCTCCAGAAAACGGAACAACAGATACTTCCAGTGCCGCTGGGAGAGCAGCCCGGGGACATCGATCACCGTCGGCGCACCCTCACGGACGAGGAAACGGAACTCCGAAACGTAATCGTCCAGCACGTCGGCGGCCTCCGCGAAACGGGCCATATCCTTGCCCAGAGTCTTGTAGAGCGACGGATTGAGGGAAAGGAGCTCGGGGAATACGAGATTGCGAAGGCGGTTGCGCCGGGCGTCGTTTTCGGCGTTCGTGCGGTCTTCCCGCCACCGGGAGCCGGCTTTCGTCAGAAAGTCCGTTATCTCATCCCTTGAAAAAGTCAGAAGCGGCCTTATCAGGCGTTTGGACGAGCCAGGAACGGGAAGAGGAGAGGACGCCCTGATACCGGAAAGCCCGCGCAGCCCGGTACCCCTTAACAAATTGAGCATCAAAGTCTCGGCGTTGTCATTTGCGTTATGGGCGACGGCCACGACATCATATCCGAGAGTGTCGAACCACTCGTAGCGCAGACGCCTCGCGGCCATTTCTATGCTCTCGCCGGTCCGGGCGGCGACGCTGCGCGTATCGAAGGCGGCAGCATGGAGTTTCACGCCATTGGACGCGCACCACTCCCGGACGAAGGCTTCGTCGCCGTCGCTCTCTTCGCCACGCAGGCGGAAATTGCAGTGGGCCAACGCAAAAGGACGGCCGCTGCGGAGGAACAGCTCGGCCATGCACATTGAGTCGGCCCCGCCGCTAACGGCAAGAAGGACCGCTCCCGGATAGTCCGCGAGCAGTCCGTCCAAAATCTTCTGAAAGCGCCCCTGCATGGGTGCGACAAAAATTATTTGGCCTTCGTGGCGATGGTCCAGGAGAAACCGAACTCGAGGAACTCCTTGAACTGGACGCCTTTTTCCTCGACGACGCCGTCCTTATTGATGTCGATCTTGACGAGAGGGTCGTAGATGAGGTTGGTGGAAAGGGTGAGCGCAAAGAATTTGGCCAGTTTCCAGAACACCTTGTTGTCCCAGTTGATACGGGGCTCGACCTTCGGGGTCAGATAGTTGTAGAAGAGGGCCAGCTGTGTGGTGTAGCTGAAGTTGTCGTTGATCTGGAAGCCGGCGTCGATCTTGAGCTGGGCACCGAATTCGAAACGGACGGGGCGGTAGTCGCTGCCGACGGGGTCGGTGATGGTGGCGTCGAAGAGTTCCATGCCGTAGGTCTTGCGCAGGCGGGGATCTTCAACCACCACGAGACCGCCGGTAACGGGAGCGAAGTTGACGCTGAGCCAGGGCTTCGGTGTCCACAGCACACCAAGACCGAGATTCATGTAGGCCGGCGAGAGGAGGGCGGACTTGAGCGACCTTGCGGCCAGCCAGTCTTCACGCGTAGGCTCGGTGCTACCGTCGCTGGCCGGAGTCTTGTAGTCCCAGTTGGTGTCGAACTGGGTCTTGAAGTCGAAGGAAGCCGAGTACTTCAAATGCTTGATGGGCGTATCGTAGCCCCATTTGGATTCGAGGTAGATGCGGTCCTTGTTTTTCTGGAGGATAGGCTTGTCCTGGGAATAGAGGAAGCCGTAGTCGAGCTGAAGACGGTTGTTCCACACCATTTTGTCCTTGGCGTAGTTGGCGTTGGCGTCGATGTAGCCGGCCAGGGTGTAGTTGTTGTAACCGCCTGCAGCCCAGTTCCAAAGGGCTGTCTGACCAAAGTTGATGTTGGTCATGAGGCTTTTGGTCCAATATACCGGCTTCGGAGCGGCGACTTCTTCCTTCGGAGCTTCGGAGATGGCCTGGGCCGCAGCGGCGGCGGCCTGCTGGGCATCTGTCACATCCTGTGCACGGAGGGTTGCGCAGGTCAGGATGGCGAGGATAGTGAGAATCCTTTTCATAATATGAATTTCTGATTAATAAGATATTGCAAATACGACGCGCTGCTTTGAAGGCTTGCCGGAATAGATGTCGACGCCTTCTTCCTCGCAGACGAAACTGTCGACGGGGATGCAGCGGATTGTGGCCTTTGTTTCGTCCTTTATGGCCTGCTCGGTCTCGACGGTGCCGTCCCAGTGGCAGAGTAGGAACTTGCCTGTCTGGATCTTCTCCTTGAATTCGTCCCAGCTGTCGCAAGTCTCGACATTGGCGGCGCGGAAGTCGAAAGCCTTCTGGTAGATATTCTGCTGGATGTCCTCGAGGAGGCTGTGGATATGGGCTCCTATGCCCTCAAGGGCCATGGTTTCCTTGGTGAGAGTGTCGCGGCGGGCGACTTCCACCGTGCCGTTTTCCAGGTCGCGGGGCCCCATGGCAAGACGCACGGGCACGCCCTTGAGCTCCCATTCGGCGAACTTGAAGCCGGGGCGTAAGGTGTCGCGGTCGTCGATGCGGACGCTGTGGCCGAGGGCCTCGAGCTCACGCTTGACTTCCTGCATCTTGTCGAGGACGGCAGCCTGCTCTTCGGGCTTGCGGTAGATGGGGACCATCACTATCTGGATAGGCGCAAGGGCCGGAGGGAGGACAAGGCCGTTGTCGTCGCCGTGGGCCATGATGAGAGCGCCCATAAGACGGGTGGATACGCCCCAGGATGTGGCCCAGACATATTCCAGCTTGCCTTCCTTGTTGGTAAACTGGACGTCGAAGGACTTGGCGAAGTTCTGGCCCAGGAAATGGGACGTACCTGCCTGAAGGGCCTTGCCGTCCTGCATCATCGCTTCGATGGTGAGGGTGTCGAGGGCGCCGGCGAAACGCTCGTTGGGGCTCTTGTGGCCGATGATTACCGGCAGGGCCATGGTGCGGCGGGCGAAATCGGCATAGACTTCGACCATCTGCTTGGCCTCGGCCTCGGCTTCCTCGCGGGTGGCATGGGCCGTGTGGCCCTCCTGCCAGAGGAACTCGGCGGTGCGGAGGAACAGGCGGGTGCGCATTTCCCAGCGGACGACGTTGCACCACTGGTTGCACAGGATGGGAAGGTCGCGCCAGGAGGTTATCCAGTTTTTATAGGTGTTCCAGATAATGGTTTCGGAGGTGGGGCGGACGATGAGTTCCTCTTCCAGACGGGCGGAAGGGTCGACGACGACGCCATTGCCGGAGGGGTCGTTCATCAGGCGGTGATGCGTCACGACGGCGCACTCTTTCGCGAATCCGGCCACATGCTCGGCCTCGCGGCTGAAGAAAGATTTGGGAATGAAGAGGGGGAAATAGGCGTTTTGCACGCCGGTAGCCTTGAATTTATCGTCCAGGATCCGCTGCATCTTTTCCCAAATGGCATAGCCATAAGGCTTTATGACCATGCAACCGCGCACTGCGGACTGTTCTGCGAGGTCGGCTTTCACCACCAGGTCGTTGTACCATTGGGAGTAATTTTCGGAACGTTTCGTGATTCTATCTGCCATGTCAGCTGTTTTTTTTGCTTTTTTCGGGATTATTTGTTATCCTTGTACCGGGGAAATGGTATGATAGTTGCCATAACCTTCGACAAAGATACGAATTTTATCGATATATATAGGAGATACGACCATGAAAAAGCACATCACACCCCTGTTAACGGCGCTGCTGGCACTGTCCGCGTGTGGTTCCGCTGCGCAGCTCTCCACGTCGTCGTCACGTTTCGACGACGGTATTTACTATAGACCTTCAACCCAGACACAGGAACTCGCCCTGGCCGACGACGCCGACCGGGATGCCCTCATAGAGGAAACCCAGAGCTCGCAGGTCTACCTGCAAAGCGGGCAGGACGAGACCATCGTCGTCCCCGAGGGTAAAAACGCACGCATCTCCTTCGGCGACAACGCCACCACCGTCACGGTCTACGACAACACTCCGGCCGTCGACCTGTTCCTCGGCTATTCGCCCTGGTTCGGCTGGTCCTGGGGGCCTTATTATTCGAGCTGGTACTGGGGTGCCTCACCCTGGTATTACGGCGGCTGGTACCGTCCCTGGCACTATCACAGCTGGTACTGGGATCCCTGGTACTACAACAGCTGGTACGATCCGTACTGGAGCTGGGGCTGGCACCACTACTACTATGACCCCTGGTACTACGGGGGCTGGTACGGCCACTACTGGCACCGTCCTTATTATTATGGAGGCTGGTACGGCCATCACCACCACTACTATGACGGATGGTACGGACGTCACCACAACTGGGCATCCCGCGGCGTCGGCTACGGCGGCTACGGCAACCATCTCGGAGCGTCCTCGTCCGGCCTGCGCCGTGAGGGCGGCACCATCACCCGCGGCAGCCACATCGCATCCGCAGCCCAGACTTCCGGCCGCCTGCGCAGCATAAGCGAAACCGACCGCACGGCTCGTTCCGTCAGCTCGGTAGGCTCTGCAGCCAGAGTGTCCTCGGCCCGTTCGTCCGCAACCCTGACCAGGCGCGTTTCCAGCTCCGGCTCCGTCGCCCGTTCCGCCTCCGGCGTCTCCTCGCGGTCTGCCGCAGGTGTCTCCGCCCGTTCCGCAAGCGGTTCAGTTGCACGTTCTTCCGCCGGCAGCTCCGCCCGCAGTTCCTACGGCAGCGGCTCCGTGGCAAGAAGCGCCTCCGGTTCTTCGGCACGCAGTTCATATGGCAGCGGTTCCGCAGCAAGAAGCGCCTCCGGTTCGTCTGCCCGCAGTTCTTATGGCAGCAGTTCGTCAGCCCGCAGCTCTTACGGAAGCGGTTCAGCAGCAAGAAGCTCCTCCGGTTCCTCGGCACGCAGTTCTTACGGCAGCGGCTCATCTGCCCGCAGCTCCTATGGCAGCGGCTCAAGCTACCGTTCCTCCGGCAGTTCTTCCGGCTACCGTTCATCCGGCAGCAGCAATTACGTCGGCCGCAACGGCACCTCCAACTACCGTCCCAGCACCTCCAGCTCCCGTTCTTCCGGCAGCAGTTCGAGCTACCGCTCCTCCGGCAGCAGCTCCAGCTATCGGTCTTCCGGCAGCAGTTCCTCCAGCTATTCCCGCGGCAGCAGCTACTCTTCCGGCAGCAGCTACTCCAGAAGCAGCGGCGGCTACTCCGGCGGCAGCTCCCACAGCAGCGGCGGCTATTCCGGCGGCAGCTCCCACAGCAGCGGCGGCTATTCCGGCGGCGGTGGCCGGCGCAGGTAGATAACCTTCCCCATTTAAGAGTTTGGAAGCCATGAAAAAGATACTATTGTCACTCTCCCTGGCCGCGGCGGCAGTTCTCGCCGCGGCTCAGGACTATACCGACGCACTCCTGCTGAGCGAGTCCAACTACTACGGCACAGCACGCAGCGTCGCCATGGGAAACGCCTTCACCGCCCTGGGCGGCGACCTCGGTTCCATCGGCATCAACCCTGCCGGCTCGGCCGTAAACAACTACAGCCAGTTCACATTCTCGCCCGGAATCAGCATCAGCGGCATCAGTTCCAACTATAATCCGGCTCCCGCAGCCGGCGACGCAGGCAAGACCACCGGCAACTCCTGGGCACGCGCAACGATGCCGAACATCGGTTTCACCATCAACGTATCCACGCGCAACCGCAGCGGGCTGAAGAACTACACGATGGGGTTCATCGCCAATTCCACAAACTACTACACCAGCGACCTCAGGGCCTCCGGAGTCAACAACACCTCCTCCTACATGGGCTACCTGGCGGCGATGGCCAACGATTCCGGCCTTAGCGACGAAGCCCTCGGCGGCGACCCTCTTGGCGACGTAAGCCTCTGGCCCGCCCAGATCGGCTTCATCAACTACATCGTCAACAGCAACGGCACCGACTACGTCGGCATCGCCCAGGAAAACACACGCGACATCATGGGCAACTATCCCGTGGTGACTGGCGCCAACCTTGCCCAGAGCTTCAACCGCGTCAGGAAGGGACACAAGCACGACTACGTCTTCAATCTCGGATTCAACTTCAGCGACATGTTCTTCATCGGGGCCAACCTGGGAATGGTCAGCACCCGCATCGACCAGACCTGGTCTTTCTCGGAAGAATTCCCCGCCGGCAGGACCATTGAGATCGACAACGTCTCCTACACCTTCAAGGAGATGCAGATGACCCAGTGGAGCGTCATAGACGCCTCCGGATTCTACGCCAAGATCGGCGTCATCGCAGTCCCCGTGCCGGGTCTGCGCATCGGTGCCGCCATCCAGACGCCTACCGCCACCGTCATCAAGGAAGAATGGAACGTCTACGGCGACGCCTGGTTCACCGGCATGAAGAAACACGCCGACGGTTCCGAGTCCTCCAACATCTATCAATACAGGCTCACCTCCCCCTTCCGCGCCAACTTCGGTCTGGCCTACACCCTCCCCGGGCTCGGCCTTCTGAGCGCCGACTACGAGCTCGTAGACTACAGCGACATGCGCTTCAAGGAGATGAGGGGCGGCGAAGGCAGCTTCACCTATGCCAACCAGCGCAGCAGGGCCTTCACCGGCGTCCAGCACAATCTGCGCATCGGCGCGGAAGCCCGTCTGGGCCAGCTGGTTTCGCTCAGGGCCGGCTACAACCTCAAGACCTCTCCGGAATACGCCCGCTACGACGCCAACGGCAACTACATGGACCCGTATTCCTACGACGGCACCCAGGTCCTCGCCAGCAAGGAAGCCCTCAAGGCCTTCACCCACGCCGTGAGCGCAGGTATCGGCTACAACTCGACCGGGTCCTTCTTCTGCGACCTGGCCCTCCGCGGGACATTCTTCCCGGATGAATACATCTATCCCTATCCGACCTACGGAGCCGGCATTGATTCTCCCGAGATACTGAGCCGCTCCCGGATGTGGGACATCATCCTTACCCTCGGATGGCGTTTTTGAAAATATAGTCTGAGGCCATCGGACCTTCACAGAAAAGAAGGTCGAGGATTGAAAGATCTTTCTGGAAGCCGTACTTGCCGGAGAAAACCTGGTAGTACGGCTCTTCCTTTGCCGGGAACACGCCGGGATGCTTGGGGTGGATGCCGCGGAAGTCGTCCGGGGCTTCGGCACGATATTCCGTCGTGCTCCTGAATTCCAGCGGAAGGCCCATCAGCTCCGTCAGCCTGACTATCAGGGCATGGTCCAGCTCCCAGAGCGTAGGCAATTCACTCTCAAGTATTTCAAAGATGGCGTCTTTGTAGTGGATGAAAAAAGGCGAACTCTCGTAGGCAGTGGCGATCGCCCGTTCGTGGCGCACGACCCACGGCGTGGAATAATCCACCTTCACCGTGGTTATAGGAGCGGTCCAAAGGCCGTCGTCGTGGACCACAGGGAACTGAAGGTTCTCCACTCCGCCGGCCGTCATGATGCGGCAGCGGTTGCGGTAGGTCTGTTTCTGGTAGTGCTCGCACGCCTCCAGGGTGGCCACAGACGGAATTACCCCGTCCGCAGACAGGGTAAGATCTCGAAGTGCCGCCGTAAACCAGGATACAGGCGGGAAATAGGCTATGCCGAGCAGCACGGGCGCCTAGTCGACATTGGGCCTCTCGCCGGCCCTGAGGGACTGTACGATACCACGCTTGGAGGCGCGGATGAAGTTGATGATGTTGTCGCGCTCTTCGCTCTGGGGGAATCCGGCTTCAACCTTGGCGATACCGTCGGAGATGTTGTAGCCCTGGAAATAGATGGTGTCGTAGATGTCCTTGATGGTGCGGATGGTGTCGGAGGAGAATCCGCGGCGGCGCAGGCCGACGATGTTGATGCCCGCGAAGCAGACCGGGTCGCGGCCGCACAGGGCGTAAGGCGGGATGTCCTTGTTGATCTTGGAGCCGCCGCCAATCATGGCGTGGCAGCCGATCTTGGAGAACTGGTGGACGACGGTGCCGCCGCCGAGGATGGCCCAGTCGTCGACGTCGGTCTCGCCGGCGATGCCGGTGTAGCTGACCAGGATGCAGTGCTTGCCGACGTTGCAGTCGTGCGCGACGTGGGTGTAGGACATCAGGAGGGTGTTGTCGCCGATGCGGGTGACGCCCTTGCCGCTGGCCTTGGTGCCACGGTTGATGGTGGCGCACTCGCGCACGGTGACGTTGTCCCCTATTTCAACGAATGTCACTTCACCTTCGAACTTAAGGTCCTGGGGGATGGCGCCAATGACCGCTCCGGGGAACACCGAGCAGTTCTTGCCCATCTTTACATACTGGAAAATGACAGCGTGGGGAAGGATTCGGCATCCGTCACCGATTTCGACATTTGCATCTATAAAGGCGTAAGGGCCGATTTCAATGTTGTCGCCGAGCTTTGCTTCGGGGCTGACGGTAGCGAGGGGATGAATTTTGTTCATGGCAATTTATTTGGCAAGTGCGGCGCGAAGTTCCTTGGCCGCCTTGGTATTCATTGTGTGGCCGGGCTTGAAGGCCGTGATCCGGGCCTTGAGATAACCTCCGGCAAGACGGATGTCGCCGATGAGGTCGAGCAGCTTGTGGCGGCCGCATTCATTGGGAAAATTCAACTTGATGTTGCTCAGGTAGCCGTTGGGCTCGACATGGAGGGTGGGACGACCGATGGCCTGGGCGATGCGGGAAACCTGCTCTTCCGAGACGGGATGTTCCACTATTACGATGGCGTTGTCGACATCGCCGCCCTTGATGAGGTTGTGGGCGAGGAGGAATTCGATCTCGTGGAAGAAGACGAAGGTGCGGCAGACCGCGATTTCCTTGGAATAGTCGACGGACTCGTCCCAATGGGCGGTCTGGACGCCGAGGACGCGGGAACCGAAATCGACCGTCACGTCGTAGGAGAGGGTGTCGGCCGGCTCGATGCGGACCCATGAGCCGCTCTCGGGGTCGGACACTTCAACCACCTTGGGGACAGTGATGTAACGGCGCGGTGCGGACTGCTGGGCGAGGCCGTCGGCGAGGATGGCCTCGACGTAGGGACGGGCGCTGCCGTCGAGGATGGGGACTTCGACGTTGCTCACTTCCACCACGGCGTTGTCGACTCCAAGGCCGGTAAGGGCCGAGAGCACATGCTCGACGGTGTTTATTTCAAAACTTCCGTTGGATATGGTAGTGCTGCGGGTCGTGGTCGAAACGTATTCAGCCAGGGCGGGAACGCCGGGAACGCCTTCCAGATCGGAACGCCTGAATACTATGCCGCTGTCTTCGGGGGCGGGACTGATGGCCAGACGGGAGACTACCCCGGTATGAAGGCCTTTGCCCTCAAATACGTATGTATGTTTAACAGTCCTTTGCTGCATCTTTTTCACAAGTTTCCGGGCCGGGGCAGGCTTCGCCCGGTCCGATAAGGACTGCAAAGATAGCAATTTTTTTTGAAGGACAAGCGCTTCGGCCCTCCGGTGAGGCAAAATCCTCTATTTTTCGGCACTTCCGGCCTGTTTGAACAGGGCGTAACTGCGCATATAATTCTTGATGGGGATGGCCGGGGTACCGAAAAGGACCTCCCCGCTCTTGCGCACGTTGCCGATGAGGCCGGACTTGGCGGCGATGGTGGTGTTGTCGGCGATCTTAAGGTGACCGACTATACCGACCTGGCCGGCGAAGATGCAGTTCTTGCCTATCTTGGTGGAGCCGGCGATTCCGGTTTCGGCGGCCATGACAGTGTTTTCGCCGATTTCCACGTTGTGGGCGATCTGGCAGAGGTTGTCGATCTTGACGCCGTCGTGGATGATGGTGGACTCCATTTCCGCACGGTCGACCGTGGTGCAGGCGCCGATTTCGACGTTGTTGCCGATGATGACGTTGCCGAGATGCTCGATCTTTTCCCAGGTGCCGTCGGGCTGCGGGGCGTTGCCGAAGCCGTCGGAGCCGATGACGCAGTTGGCGTGGAGGATGACGTTGTCGCCGATCACGGTCTTGGCGTAAATGACGACGCCGGGGTAGATTATGCAGTTTTTGCCTATCTTGACGTCTTCGGCGATGTGGACGTTTTCGTAAATCTTCGTAAAGTCGCCCACCACAGTGCGGCGGCCGACATAGGAATGGGCGCCCAGGTAGACCTTGCGGCCGAGTTTGGTGGAGAAGAAGCGGATGCATCCCCAACCGCGGTGGCGGCGGTATTGCTTCTTGAGGTTGGCCACGTATTTGAGCAGCTCGGCCAGGGCGGAATAGGCGTTTTCCACGCGGACAAGCGTGGGAACGACCTTGTCCTTAGGCTCGAAGTCTTTGTTTACCAGCAGGATTGAGGCCTTGCAGGTGTAGACGTATTGTTCGTATTTGGGATTGGCGAAGAAGCACAGCTGGCCGGGCTTACCATGCTCGATCTTGGCAAAGGAGGTCGCTACGGCGGACGGGTCGCCGTCGACGGTGCCTTTGAGGACCTGGGCCAGTTGTTTGGCTGAAAGTTCCATGAGTCAAGTTTATTATCTGTGCAAAGTAAGCACTTTTCCTTCAAAAAGGAAAATAATCGCCCTCGAAACTTGCTTTTTCTTTGTAATTATGTCAAAAATGCCTATCTTTGCAAATGTAAAGATGGGAGGCGGCGTGTCTCCTGTCTTTTTTTGATACAGGAGCCGAATATGAACATTGCCGAAATCAGGGAAAAGATTCTTCCCGCCGTCCAGGACAGGGGCTGCTTCCTTGTCGACGCCGAAATCTCCGCCGACAACGACATAACCCTCACCATCGAATCCGACTCGGGTTCCGTCCAAATGGAAGACTGCGTCGCCATAGACAAGGCCTTCCACCTCCTCTGGGACCAGGACGCCGAAGACTATTCCCTCACCGTCACTTCCGCAGGTCTCGACCAGCCCTTCAAGGTGCTCCGCCAGTTCGAGAAAGCACTTGGATCGCAGGTCGAAGTCAGCCTCAAGGGCGGCCGCAAACTGACCGGCACCCTCACGGCGGCGTCTCCGGAGGGCGTCTCGCTGCGCTACACCAGCCGCGAGGCCGTCCCCGGCACCAAGAAAAAGCAGACCGTCGAGCGCGAAGAAACCTTCCCCTCCGACCAGGTCAACGCCGTAAGGCCCCATATCGTTTTCGAATAAACAAATTATAATAATACAATGGCAGAAGAGAAAATCGACCTCAAGACCGCGTTTGCGCTCTTCAAGGATGAAAAACACATTGACAGGCCCGTGATGATGGGCGTCCTCAAGGATGTCTTCAACACCCAGCTGGCCAAGACTTTCGGCTCGGCCGACAACTTCGACGTTATCATCAACGTCGACAAGGGCGACTGCGAAATCTACCAGAATCTCGACGTCGTCGAGACCGTGGAGGACCCCAACACCCAGATCGCCCTCGCCGACCTTATCGCCCAGGGCTACGACGACTATGAAATCGGCGAAACCTTCACCCGCAGGGTGGAACTCAAGGACTTCGGACGCCGCGGCATCCTCAACATCCGTCAAAACCTCCAGGGCCGTATCATGGACATCGAGAAGGCCAATCTCTACAACAAATACTCCCAGAAGATCGGCGACCTCTTCACCGGCGAAGTCTACCAGACCTGGGCCAAGGAAGTCCTCATCCTCGACGAGGAAGGCAACGAGCTGCGCCTCCCGAAGAACGAGCAGATCCCCGGCGAGCACTTCAAGAAGAACGACACGGTCCGCGCCATCATCAAGAGCGTGGAGATGAAGAACAACACGACTCCCTACATCACCCTGAGCCGCACCTCGGAGGAATTCCTCGTCAAGCTCTTCGAGCAGGAAGTTCCCGAAATCTACGACGGACTTATCACCATAAAGAAGGTGGTCCGCGTGCCCGGCGAGCGTGCCAAGGTGGCCGTGGAGTCCTATGACGACCGCATCGACCCTATCGGCGCCTGCATCGGCGTCAAGGGCAGCCGCATCATCGGCATCGTCCGCGAGCTCCGCAACGAAAACATCGACGTCATCCAGTGGACGGCCAACACGCAGCTGATGATCCAGCGCGCGCTGAGCCCGGCCAAGATCTCCTCCATCGACATGGGCAGCGACCCCGAGGACAAGATCAAGGTCTACATGCAGCCCGAAGAAGTCAAGAAGGGCATCGGCAAGGGCGGCTGCAACATCAAGCTTGCAAGCATGCTCGTGGGCCGCGAAATCGAGGTCTGGCGCGACGCTCCCGCCACTGAAGGCGACGAGGAAGAAGACGTCCTGCTCGACGAATTCGCCAACGAAATCGATTCCTGGATCATCGAGAAACTCAAGTCCATCGGCTGCGACACCGCCAAGAGCGTCCTGGCCTACAGCGCCGAGGATATCGCCAAACGCGCCGACCTCGAAGACGAGACCGCAGAGGAAGTCCTCAGGATACTGCGCGCTGAATTTGAAGACTAACATTCTAATTTGACAGGGGTTAATATATGGCAGAAATCAGACTTAACAAACTTACCAAGCAATTCAACATCGGTCTGGGCACTCTCGTAGACTTTCTCAACGAGAAGGGCGCAGGCGTGGACATGAATCCCAATGCAAAAGTCTCCGACGAGTTCCTTCCGGCTCTGGAAAAGAAATTCGGCGAAGACCTCAAGGCCGTGCAGGAGGCCGCCAAGGTGGACATCAAGATGAAGGAAATCATCGAGAAGAACACCCGCCGCCAGCAGGATGACGAGGAAGATGAATTCGAGCCCGCACGCGAGACCATCATCACCTCGACCAGCTTCGCATCCGCACCCGTAAAGAAGGAGGAAGCCCCCGCAGCGGAGCCCGAACCCGAGCCCGCACCTGTCCAGGAAGAAGTCGTTTCTGCGCCAGTCCCCGAAGAGCCCGCACCCGTGGAGCCCGAGCCGGCACCGGTTCAGCCCGAAGTCCAGACACCAGCCGAACCAGCCCCTGCGGCACCCGTGTCTGAAGAGGAGCCCGTTCCCGCTCCGACGGCTGAAGAGCCCGCTCCGAAGGAGGAAGAACCTGTTGTAGCAGAAGAAGTTCCCCAGGCGGAAGCCCCGGCCGAAGAGCCCGAGCCCCAGCCGAAGGAAGAGGCCCCGCAGGAAGTCGAGGCCACGGAGGAAGTCAAGAAGGAAGTACCTGCAGGACCGTCATTTACGGTGGTCGGCAAAGTGGACCTCTCCCAGTTCGAAGCTCCCAAGAAAAAGAAGAAGCGCGAGCGCATCAACTCCCAGAAGGTGGACGTCAGCAAGGTCGAAGCCACCGACGTCAAGAAGAAATCCGACCAGAAGAAGGGCGGAAAGCCCAATCAGCCCGCCCAGCAGCCGGCATCTTCCGGCAAGGGCCGCAAGCGCGACCGCTTCAAGCCCGCAATGACCGAGGCCGAAGCCGAGGAAATGCAGAAGGAAATCCAGAAGCAGGTCAAAGAGACCTACGCCAGGATGAACGAAGGCAAGAAAAACAACTTCGGCGCCAAATACCGCAAGGAAAAGCGCGAGCTTGCCGCCTTGCGTTCCCAGGAGGAGAACGAAGCCGCAATGGCTGAAAACAAGGTACTTAAGGTTACCGAGTTCGTAACGGTCAACGACCTCGCCACCCTGATGAACAACACTCCGGTCGTCAAGGTCATCGGCGCGTGCATGAGCCTGGGCATGATGGTTTCCATCAACCAGCGCCTCGATGCCGAAACCCTCGTCCTCGTGGCCGAAGAGTTCGGCTACAAGGTCGAATTCGTCACCGCCGAGCTGACCGAGGAAGTCAACCAGCAGGAGGAGCCCGACCGCGAGGAAGACCTCGTGGAGCGTCCTCCGGTGATCACCGTCATGGGCCACGTCGACCACGGCAAGACTTCCCTGCTCGACAACATCCGCAACTCCAACGTCATCGCCGGCGAGGCTGGCGGCATCACCCAGCACATCGGTGCCTACAACGTCACCCTCTCCAACGGACGCCACATCACTTTCCTCGACACCCCTGGCCACGAGGCCTTCACCGCCATGCGTGCCCGAGGCGCCCAGATGACCGACCTCGCCATCATCATCGTCGCCGCCGACGACGCGGTGATGCCCCAGACCAAGGAGGCAATCGCCCACGCCCAGGCCGCAGGTGTTCCGATGGTCTTCGCCATCAACAAGATAGACAAGCCGGGCGCACAGCCCGACACCATCCGCCGCCAGCTCTCCGAAATGAACATCCTCGTCGAAGACTGGGGCGGCAAATACCAGTGCCAGGAGATTTCCGCCAAGAAGGGCATCAACGTCGACAAACTCCTCGAGAAAGTGCTCATGGAGACCGACCTGATGGACCTCAAGGCCAACCCTTCCAAGCTGGGCAGCGGCGCCGTCATCGAGTCTTCCCTCGACAAGGGCCGCGGCTATCTTGCGACCATTCTGGTCCAGGACGGTACCGTACACACCGGCGACATCATCATCTCCGGATGCTACTACGGCCGCATCCGCGCCATGTTCAACGAGCGCGGACAGAAGGTCAATGAAGCCGGTCCCTCCACGCCTGTTTCCATCCTCGGCCTCAACGGCGCCCCCGCCGCAGGTGAGAAGTTCAACATCATGGTCGACGAAAAGGAAGCCAAGTCCATCGCCAACAAGCGCGAACAGCTGATCCGCATCCAGGGCATCAAGACCCAGAAACACCTCACACTCGAGGAAATCGGCCGCCGCATCGCGATCGGTTCCTTCAAGGAGCTCAACGTCATCGTCAAGGGCGACGTGGACGGCTCCGTTGAAGCTCTCTCCGACTCCCTCATCAAGCTCTCCACCGAAGAGGTGCGCGTAAACGTCATCCACAAGGCTGTCGGCGCCATCTCCGAGTCCGACGTCCTGCTGGCCGAGGCCTCCGACGCCGTCATCATCGGCTTCCAGGTCCGTCCTTCCGCCGATGCACGCCGCAGCGCCGAGAAGGAAGGCATCGAAATCCGTCTCTACTCTGTCATCTACGACGCCATCAACGACGTCAAGGAAGGTATCGAGGGTATGCTCGAGCCTGAGAAGAAGGAGGAAGTCACGGCCACTGCCGAGGTCAAGCAGACCTTCAAGATTTCCAAGGTCGGCACCATCGCCGGCTGCCAGGTCAAGGAAGGCAAACTCACGGCCAAGGCCCAGGTCCGCCTCATCCGCGACGGCATCGTCATCTACACCGGCGCCCTCGCTTCCCTGCAGCGCGGCAAGGACGACGCCAAGGAAGTCCCCTCCGGCATGGAATGCGGCTGCGCTCTCGAACGCTTCAACGACATCCACGAAGGCGACGTCATCGAAGCCTTCACCATCGTCGAAATCAAACGCAGTTTGTAGTCGACCGGATTCGTATTTTTCTGCGACCGGATTCGTACAAACTTGGGCCGGTGCGGCCCTGAATGCCGGAAATAGTCGCTATGTTTATGCCGTCAAAATTTTGGCGGCATATGCTTTTTATAGTGGTCATAGCGTATTGGATAGTGGCCGGCGTCCCGGATGGGGATGAGGCGGAGCGGATTGCGCGGATAATGCGGTTCCTTGGAGTGACCGGCGAGGAAGAACTCGACGAGCAGATTGTGGAGAGGTTCGAGGCGCTGGAGCGCTCTCCCCTGCCGATCAACCTGGCCTCCCGCAGCCGGCTCATCGCCTGCGGGCTTTTCACGTCGTACCAGGCAGCATCGCTGATTGACTACAGGGAGCGCAGCGGCGCGGTGATGTCGCTGGCCGAGTTGGGGACCGTAGACGGTTTCGACGCCGACTTTGCGTCGGATATCGCTCCATTCATATCGTTTGACGGGAATCCGGTGAGAGCCGGGCCGGCGGGCCACTGCGTCGAAGAAAGGGCCTCCTTGAGTTCCGGCGGATGGACCTTCTCCACGAGATACCACTTTACGGCCGGCGACCGGGCGGAAGCGGCAATAGCATGGAGGCAGCCAGTCGGCGGATCAGGCACATACACATTCACGGTAGCCGCATACGGAAGGCGGCACCTGGGGAAAATCATCGCTGGCGACTTCCATGCACGTTTCGGGCAGGGACTCGCGCTTTGGAGCGGGCTCACGCTCGGCGGCATCGGAGCGCCCGCTTCCCTCCAGCGCAAGCCGTCGGGACTGAGCCGCAACATATCCTGGTCCGCCGTCGGATACAGGGGGCTCGCAGCCGATTTCTCATTCGGAAAGTGGACGTTTTCCGGCGGACTGGGCATGTCCGGGCTCCGGCCATGGATGGAAGGGGGCAAGCCCTTTTCCACGGCACTTATGCCGATTCTGAACGCCACCAGATACGGCAAAAACGGCCAGGCCGGAATCACGATGGTCTGCCGCACCGAAGGAGGCGCCATCCCTCTCGCGAAGGTCTCCGCCGACCTGAGAGCATGCTGGAAGGGCACCGACGTCTTCGCCGAAGCGGCCCTGGACATCGTCTCGCTGAAGCCGGCCGGGCTCGCGGGAGTAATCTTCCCGCTGGGAAAGGCAAAAGTGGGAGCCGTGATGAGGTTTTACGCCGACGGCTTCACACCCGACGAAGCATCGGCCCTGCGAAGCGGAAGCAAAAGTACCGACGAGGCCGGGATATCCCTTAGCGGAGAATACGGCAACTGGACGGCCTCCATCGACGGAGCCTGGCATCCTTCATCCGGCAAGAGAAGCCTCCGGGCGATCATAAGCGGACACGCCGCCAAAGGCAGCTGGACATGGAAATGGCGCCTTTCGGAAAGGCTGCGGACATACGCTCCGGAAAATAGGACGGACCTGCGCGCCGACGCGATATGGCAGCGTGGACGCTGGACGGCAACCGCGCGCCTTAACGGAGTAATCAGCCGCAATTATGGCCTTCTTGGATATCTGGAGGGCCTGTTCAAGGAAGACTGGATAAGCAGCAGCCTCCGTGGGGCACTGTTTTGCGCCGACCACTGGGACGACCGCATCTACTGCTATGAAAGGGACATTCCGGGGAGTTTCTCCGTCCCGGCATTTTACGGACGGGGATATAGCGTAAGCCTCCTGGCATACTTCAAATGGCGTCTCGGATTCGGGAGGCTGAGGGCGGGCGTCCGCGCCACATGGACCGACAAGCCATGGTCAGACCCGCCCAAGGCCGGTTCGCTTGCGCTCAGGGCGCTGCTGGCCATGGAGCTCTAAGGCTTGGGAATGCGGAGCTTAAGGCCGGGATGAATCTTGTTGGAGGTGATGCCGTTGAATTTCATGATGTTGTCGGCACTCACTCCGGGATAGTTCTTGGCTATGTCGTAGAGGGTGTCGCCGGCCTTGACGACATAGACTGCCTGGGCTTCACCGGACTTCGCCGAAGAGGAACCCGTCGAGCCGGAAGAAGGCTTGGAGGAGGAAGAAGGCTTATTACCGCCTGAGGAAGACGTTGAGGCCGAAGAGGGGCGATATCCCTTCTTGTAGATAACGAGCCTCTGCCCTATCCTGAGGTTGTTGCTGCGCAGGCCGTTCCAGCGCTTGATGTCGCTTACGCTGACGTGGTAACGCGCTGCGATGCGGCCGAGGTAGTCGCCGCTTTTCACCTTATAGACGATGCGCTCCGCCTCGACGGAACCGGCATTCTTGATATTTTCGAGAGTGGCCGGCGAGAAGAGTTCCTTGGCCTTGTGGGTGTAGACCGAGTCTTCATGGTCGATGAATGCGCCCGTGTACTTGAACGGGATGCGCAGGGTGTAGGGCTTGTCGGCGCCGGGGACTATATCGTGGATATATTGGGGATTGAGCTCGCGAAGGGTTTCCACCGGGATTCCGACGACCTCGCTGACCTGCTGGAAATGAAGCATTTGCCTTACCTGGATAGTATCGACATGGGCGGGCATGCTGCACAGGGTCGGAGTCATTCCGTGTTCCTTGTAGTAGTTGAAGGCGTACATGGCGCCGACAAAGGCCGGGACGTATCCGCGCGTTTCGCGGGGAAGGAACTCGTAGAGGTCCCAGAAATCGCGGCTGCCGCTCCGCCTTATGGCCTTGAGCACATTGCCGGAGCCGCAGTTGTAGGAGGATATCGCAAGGTTCCAGTCGCCGAAGGTCTTGTAGGCATCGCGAAGGTAGCGTGCGGCGGCATCGGCCGACTTGACGGGGTCGAGCCTCTCGTCGACATAGGAATTGATGGTCAGACCATAGCTGCGCGCCGTATTGTGCATGAACTGCCACATGCCCTTCGCGTTGGCCCTTGAAACGGCCGTCGGATTGAGCGCAGACTCGATGACAGCCATGTATTTAAGCTCTTCGGGCATGCCGTAGCGGTCGAAGGTTTCCTCAAAAATGGGGAAATAGAACTCCGAGAGGCCCAGCATCTGCTGCATGCGCGTGGGCATCTTTTCGGAATAGAGGATGATGTAGTCGCGGACCTTGGAATTGTAGGGAAGGGTTATGTAGGAGTTCATCCTGGCAAGGCGCTTAAGATAAACGCTGTCGGGGACATCCGACTCGAAATGGATGGAATCCATGTCAAATCCCTCACCCTCATGCAGTTTGCTTGCCTGGCGATGGAGGTACCAGAGGCTTATCAGGCTGTCGGTCTGACGGTCGTCCTGGGGGCCTGCGGCAATCTTGTCTTCGTTTTCCTCGTAGATTTCGATGAGGTCGCTGCGCAGGCTGTCGTCAAGGCGCAGCCGCTCCCTGTATTCATCCACAAGCGCCCGCAGCGAGTCGAGCTCGGCCGCCATGGCCTTGTATTCCCTGACCAGCACTTTCTTGGACTTTCGCGCCACGCTGTCCCGGACAGTCTGGGCCGGAGCCGGAAAAACAAAAAGGAAAACGGATGCAAGCAGGCAAATCAATCTCTTCATACTCAAAATGTCAAGCCAAGACGAAGTCCGACTCCGGGCATGGCGGCAGGAGAATATTGCAGCCCGGAATAATTGAAAGCGTATGCCCCGCCGCCAAAAGCCGGCCGGTCGGTCATCACCGACGGACTCACGTGCAGGGATATATCATCGTTTATCTCAAAGTCGCCCATGTATGAAAACACGTTGGCGTCAATTACTTGCAGCAGGTAGAAGCCAAGCAGGGCGACCACCGAATAGTCCCTGTAGCGGCGGAAGATGTTGCGGTATTCCAGGGCCGTGGCGGCGGAGATATTGCCGTCGTAGGTGGAGTCTTCCGCGCTGGCGGCGTTGTAGATGCTGCGGTAGCGCTCGTAGTTGCGCGAGTTGACGGCGAGGAAGTGGGCCGCGCCCACCATGAAACCGTAGTAGATGGGGATTTTCCAATATTCGCCGTTGTAGGCCTGGCCAAGTCCCGGCAGGAGCAGGGAGTAGAGGGTGGCCTTTCCGGGCTGATGGGGGATGTCGCGCTTATAGTTTATGACGCCGTCCATCAGGGCGCCCCAATATATGAGGCCGGTGCCGGCGAAGAACCACGTGCTCATCTGCTTGAACTCCTCCCCGCCCTCCTGGCGGTAGCGGTTGTTCATCCATATGCCCATGCCGGCGGTGGCGGCGAGGCCGGTGTAGATTATCGGGAGTTTCCAGTATTGGCGGTTGTTCATCTGCTGGGCGCCGATAAAGACCATGGAACCGGCGAACATGGTGCCGATACGGGCGTTCTGGGTATGGTTGATGCCGCCGAAGAACTCCTTGAACGAAAAGAGGACGTCGGTGGTATCACGCCCGAGGGTGTCGGCATCGTCGTTGTAGGTTTGCTGGAACGCCTCTTCCCTGAACTGGGCATGGCCGGTCAGGGGAATCGCCAGGAGCAGCAGGACGGGCAGCAGATATTTTACCGCAAACTTCATCAGAGATTTTTCTCGTCCAGGGCCTTGAGGAAGGCTTCCATCTCCGCATCGGAGTTGAAACGTATGGTCATGGAACCCTTTCCGGATGCGGACCTTCGCAGGGAAATATTGTTGGTGAAGTATTTACCTATGTGTTCGAGGACCTTGTAGTAGTTGTCGGGAAGGTCCTGGGCAGGCTTGCCGGGCTTCTCCTCGGCGGAGAGCTTGCGCAGCCTCTCTTCGAGCTGGCGCACCGACAGGTCGGAGGCGATGACCTGGTCGCAGAGGGACTCCTGGAGGGACGTGTCGTCGACTCCGAGCAGGACTTTCGCGTGTCCGACGGAAAGCAGGCCCACCTTGAGGTCGTGCTGGACCTTGGCCGGAAGCTTGAGCAGGCGGAGGTAGTTGGTCACCGAGGCGCGCTTCTTGCCAACGCGGGCGGCCATCTGCTCCTGCGTCAGGTCGCACTCTTCGATAAGGCGCTGGTAACTCATGGCGACTTCGATGGGGTCGAGATTTTCCCGCTGGATGTTTTCGACGATGGCCATTTCGAGCATCCCCTGCTCGGAGGCGTCGCGGATATAGGCCGGAATCATGTCCATGCCGGCCAGACGGCAGGCGCGGAAACGGCGCTCGCCGCTGATGATCTGGTAGCGGTCCTTGGCCTTGCGGCGGACGGTGATGGGCTGGATGAGCCCGAAGGTGCGGATGGATTCGGCCAGTTCGTCCAGGGCCTCGCTGTCGAAGGACATGCGCGGCTGGAAGGGGTTGGGCTCTATCATGTCGGCCGGGATGCGCAGGATGTCTGCGGTGTCCTGAGGCTCGGAAGTGCCGACGATCTCCTTGTTGACATAGCCGACGGGCTGGCGCAGGCTGCCGACATCGCCGGCGTCGCGCAGAAGTGAACTCAGGCCTTTCCCAAGGCCTCTTTGCGGTTTATTGCTCATTCTGTGTTTCGTTTCTCTGGAGTAGCTCCCTGGCAAGGGCGAGGTAGTTGGAGGAACCGGTGCTCATGACATCGTAGAGGATGATGGGCTTGCCGTAGGAAGGCGCTTCGCTCAGGCGGATGTTGCGCTGGATGATGGTGCGGAACACCAGGTCGCCGAAATTTTCGCGGAGCTCGCCGACCACCTGCGTGTGCATCCTCGTCCGTCCGTCGAACATCGTGACGAGGAAGCCTTCGATGGTGAGGGCTGTGTTGAGGCCTTTCTGGACTATCCTGATGGTTTCCAGGAGCTTGGCCAGACCTTCCAGGGCGAAGAACTCGGGCTGGACCGGGATGATGACCGAGTCGGCGGCCGTCAGCGAATTGACGGTTATCAGCCCCAGGGACGGGGAACAGTCGATGATGATATAATCGTAGTCCTCACGGAGGGGCGCAAGGGCGTTTTTCAGCACCGACTCCCTGTTTTCAACTTCGAGGAGGTCGAATTCGGCACCGACAAGATTGACGTGCGAAGGGATAAGATGCAGCGAGGCCATCTCCGTCTGGACAAGGGCGTCGCGGATGTCCAGCTTGCCGATAAGGACCTCGTACAGAGTGCGGCCCTGGTCGTCCTGGGGATTGAAATTCAAGCCCGAAGTTGTGTTTGCCTGCGGGTCGGCGTCGATTACGAGCACCTTCTTCTCCAGCACCGCGAGGGATGCCGCGAGGTTGATGGCGGTGGTGGTTTTGCCCACCCCGCCCTTCTGATTGGCTATGGCGATGACTTTCATAACGGGCAAATTTAAGCAAATTCTTTCATATTACTGAAGAATTCGCCGCTTTTGTTCCACAAATGTTCCACAAAGGGACTATGCAGCCGGAATCTCGTCGCAGTTGCCACTCATTCCCCGGACCGGAATCTGCCTGAAAACCATGATTACACCCGCGATCAGGCCGACGGCAACCACGAAGCCGACACCGTACCAGACGGGCGGCATGACGTCAAGCCAGGACTCCGCGTCCTTGAACATCTCGGTGTGGCCGAGCGCAAGGGCCAGGGTGTTGTTGGTGAAGTGCATCAGCATGGTAAGCTTGAGCGAGCCCGTGCGCCAGTAGACGTAGCCGAAGAGGCATCCCAGCAGGAAGGCCGGAATCGCCTGCCAGGGGTTGAGGTGGATGAAGGCGAAGAAGACCGCGGAGAGGACAATGGCCCAGGCCGGATGCATGGACGAGCCGTCCGCCCGCTTGCTGTTGAGCAGGCCGCGAAGCACGACGCCACGGCAGAGCCACTCCTCGAAGAACGGGGCGAATATGCTGACGCACAGGAAATTGACCCAAACTTTGCCCTGGGTCATGCTCTTCAAGGTGGACTCCAGCCACTCGGGCATCGGCGGCAGGACTTTCAGGAAAATGTCGCTGCAGAACGACGCCGCGACGGTGGCGACGACAACAAGGACCGCGGCCAAGGCTCCGCCGACCGGGGAGAAGTGGTTGTTGTCCAGGTGGTAGCCTGTCTCGAACAGGGTGTTGCGACCGCTCGCCAGACGGGAATAAATCATCGGCGGGATGAACATCAGCGGATAGGAGACGAGCGTGCCGTATTCCGTACCGGCCTCGGCGCCGAAAATTGCCGTGAAGGCGAAAGTCACTATGTTGCCGATGATTGCGCCGATAAGCAGCCATCCCAGCATGACGAACATCCCGCCCACGCCCGGGACATACCAGGCGTGGGGCGAGAAGATATCATAGTCCGGAGTGCGGAGTTTCTTGAAAAACGGCATCGGACCTACTTGTAGAGGGGTGAGGGATAGACTCCGCCGTCAACAAGCGCCTTGAACTTGGCCACTACCGCCGGACGGTCTTCCTTATAAGTCACGCCGAACCAGCGCTCGGGAGTGGAAAGTACCTCGCAGGTGCCCTTGCCGCCGGTGACGATGCGGTCAACGACGTAGGGGATGTAGAATTCCTTCTTGAGTTCCATGCCGTTTTCACGCAGGAAATCGGCGAAGAGAGCCTCTTCGAAATCGAAGAAGTCGGGGGTGAAGCCCCACATGTTCATCGAGCAGAGGGCGTTGTCGTCCAGAAGGAGATGGGCCTCGCCGGAGACGGTGTTGTCGCCGTAGACCTTTCCGTCGGCCTCGCGGGCGATGTTGAGGTGTTCGACTATGCTTTGGAGATTGCCGGACGCGTCGTAGCCGCAGATGCCGCGGGAGACGCCGCCCGACTCTGACAGGGTGTTGCTCAGCTGGAAACCAACGATGCTGTAGGCTCCCTTGCCGCCTTCGTGGGCGCGGAGCCAGTCGGCCAGGATGCGGAAGGATTCGCGGCCGTAGTAGTCGTCGCCGTTGATGACGGCAAATGGCTCCTTGATGACGTCCTTGGCCATGAGGACGGCATGTGCCGTGCCCCAGGGCTTGCTGCGCTCGGGATTGACGGGGATGCCGGCGGGAATCTTGTCGAGCTCCTGGGTCACGAAGACGAACTCGAGGGGACTGCCGTCACAGCAGCGCACGTTGCCGTATTTGGCCTCTACGGTCTGCTTCATCTGGTCGAGGAAAGACTCCCTGACGATGTAGACGACCTTGCCGAAACCGGCGGCTACGGCGTCGTAAATGGAATAATCTATGATGGTTTCACCGGAGGGACCGAGACCGTCCATCTGCTTGAGTCCTCCGTAGCGGCTGCCCATTCCGGCAGCAAGTACCAAAAGTGTAGGTTTCATGAGAAAAAATTTCTTGGTTCGCGCAAATTTAGCTATTTTTGTGGAGAATCCCGGTCTGAAAAAGCAAAAATGGGCAAGCTCAAGGATATCTGGAACGGAGAGCACCGTTCGTTCGTGCGGTACGCAGTGTGGTCTGCGGCCGTTTTCGCGGTGATAGTCACCTTCTTCGGCCATTCCAGCCTCCTGCGCTGGGCCCGCGCCGGCATCGAGCTTCGCCGCCAGGAGCGCCAGATCGAGCTCTACCGTCAGGACATCGACAGGATGAACGCCCAGATCGGCCGCCTCTCCAACGACAGGGACACCCTCGAGAAATTCGCGAGGGAAAATTTCGGCTTTGCCGCTCCCGGCGAAGACGTTTATCTTGAAAGCCGATGAAAAGTCCGTCCCGGAAAATAGAGATAATGGGAATCGTCAATCTCAGCGGCGATTCCTTTTTTTCTTCCAGCCGCACATCAAGGCCCTCGGAAGCGCTAAGGCGCATCGACGCCCTCCTCGGCGAGGGGGCCGACTGCATCGACATCGGCGCGGCGTCGTCCCGGCCAGGGTCTGTCAATCCCGGCCCGGAGGAGGAATGGAAGCGCCTTGAACCGGTCCTTAAGCAACTCTCCGGCAAGGACATACCCATTTCCATCGACACCATCTGGTCGGAGGTAATCCGGCGCGCGACCGACCTTGTCGGCCCCCTGACCGTCAACGACATTTCGGCCGGTGCGGCCGACCCCGCGATGCTCCCCCTCGCCGGGTCGCTCGGCCTGCGTTACATCGCGATGCACATGCGCGGCACCTCGGCCACCATGCAGACTCTGACGGACTATCCTGAAGGCGTTGTAAGGGCGGTTTCCTCCTTTTTCAGCGCATTCGCCCGCCGCGCCCGCCGCTTCGGCATCAAGAACTGGGTGCTCGACCCGGGCTTCGGTTTCGCAAAGACCATGCAGCAGAATGACGAGCTTCTCCGCGGCATGTCGGTCCTCTGCCGCCACGGCCGTCCCCTGCTCGTCGGCGTCTCGCGGAAGAGCATGATTTACAAGCGCTTCGGCATTTCGCCGGAAGATTCTCTCCCCGCCACGCAGGTAGTCCAGCTGCGCGCCCTCCAGGAAGGTGCCGACATCCTGCGCGTCCACGACGTGGCAGAGGCCGCAAGGACCGTCAGCCTTTACCGCGCCCTGTCCCGCTAAAGTTTCCCTCGGGGTGATGCCCGGGATTTGAATAATTATTTGTATATTTGGAAGTTATTTGACAATCAACCCGATAACCATATGAAAAATACCAGCCTCTGCCTTTCCGCAATCCTGGCCGCCGGACTCTGCGCCGGCTCCTGCGTCGACCCCGCCTACGACCTCAGCAACCTCAACACGGAAGTCAACCTCCCTCCCGTCGAACTGCCTATCGGAAGCGTCAACAACCTGACGCTCGGCGACATCCTCAAGATTGAAGACGAAGACGGCATAATCCGCGTCCGCGAAAACGGCGACTACTACCTCTATTTCGAGGGCGAGCCCGTCGTCCAGAAGATCGAACTTAACGTCAAGCACATCGACGGAGTCAAAGTGGAGGAGAGTCCGTTCTACGCCACGGCTCCCGCCACCATTTCGCTGGACGGCGATTTCGGCATCGTTTCCGACATTCCGGTCGAAACGAAGTTCGAAGTCAAGGTGACCGCGGAAGACTTCCCCGCCGAAGTGACCAGGGTCTTCTACATTGACGGCAACGGAGACATCGTCCTCAAGATATCCTACGACGGCGAAAAGGTCCCCTTCTCCAAGGTCGTCCTCGAAAACGTCGGCATCGAATTCCCCGAATGGGCCGTTTTCGAGTCCGTGACTCCGGAGGGCTTCACCGTTTCAGGCAACACCGTCAGCGGCCCCGCGCTTGAGGTCCAGGCCGGCAAGACTGCCGAAATCGTATGCAAAATCAAGGGCATAGACTTTTCGAAAGTTCCTGAGGGCCAAGGCATTGTCGACGACGGAACCGACGAGGAAGGAAATCCCAGGCGCAAGCTGGTTGTCGACGACGACGTCATCCTCCGCGCCGGCATGAAAGTCAGCTCGGCCGACCGCACCTCCACCAGCGGCAGCTTCCGTTCCGCGACGCTTGCCAAATCTCTGGAAATTAGCGAAATAACCATCAACTCCGTCCGCGCCGGCTTCGACGTCAGCCGCACGGTTGAAGGCACCACGGTCGACCTGGGCGACATCCCCGAGGAGTTCCGCAGCGCCGACACCCGCATCGACCCCTATGAGCTCCGCCTGTTCTTCGACCTGGACAACGGCTTCCCCGTCGGAGCGTCCCTCTACACCGGCATAACAGCCCTTGGCACCGACAGCGACGGCAGCGCCACCGAGCGTTTCATGGAAGTCGGCAGCGCCGAGGATCCCATCTTCATCGCCCCCGGCGGCACTACCGGCTACTGCTTCTACCTCCGCGAGCCTTCCGGCCGGCAGGGCTACACCGAGAAGAAAATCGACAAACTCGGCGACTTCCTCTACCCTATCCCCTCCACCCTGGAAATCGACCAGATACACGTTTCCGCCAAGGCCGACGACATCACCATCCCCATCGAAGACAGCTACGACGTGACCGTCAACTACAGGATCGACGCCCCGCTCGCCTTCGGCGAAAACATGTCCATAGACTTCGAATACGAGCTTGACAACCTCAAGGTCAACCTGGGCGACAACGTCTCCTTCTCCGAGGCCGACGTCAAATTCGACGTTGTCAACACCCTGCCAATCTCCTTCGGCTTGAGCGCAGAGGTCATCGGCGACGAAGGCAACGTCATCCCCGGCATCAAGATAGCCCTTGAAAATGCCGGACAGGACGGTCTCGCGCCGATTTCCGCCGGAAGCCTGAGCGAGCCCGCAACCGCCCCAATGAAACTAAAGCTGACCGTGGACGAGGGCCAGACCATCAACTTCAGCGGCATCCGCCTCAACCTGCAGGCCGGCGACCCGAAGGTCGGTGCGGTGCTCAACGAGAACATGGGCCTTTCCATCCGCAACGCTTCCGTCAATCTCTCCTCCGGCGTGACCATCGATGCCGGTGGCGTCATCAATAAGTAACACCCCATTGGCAATGAGGCATTTACGCATACGAAAGATCGCAGCGGTCTCGGTCCTGCTACTTTGCGGGGCCTTCAGCACGTATGCCCAGACGCTGTCTTCCGACCGCACGTCCTACTTCATGGACGGCTACCTCTACCGCCACCGTACCAACCCGGCCCAATATTCCTACAAGGAATACATGTCGCTGCTCACCGGCGACCTGAGAGCCGGCGTCAACACCAACTTCGGGCTCCGGACATTCCTCTACCCGAAAGACGGGCAGGTCTACACCTTCCTCAACAAAAACGTCACGGAGCAGGAGTTCCTCTCGAAGATCCGTAGCAACAACCTCCTGTCGGCCAGTTTTTCCAACGATGTCTTCACCCTGGGCGTGATGCATGACAGCCGCGCATTCTCCAGCCTCAGCATTGGAGCGCGGGGGTCCATAACCGGCAACATTCCCAAGGAACTTTTCCGTTTCCTGAAATCCGGCACTGGCGGCGGCGACACATTCTCGTTCGCCAACCTCGGACTGAGGGCGCGCGTCTACAGCGAAATCGCCTACGGGCTCTCCTACCCCATAGGCGACAAAATACGCATCGGCGCCAAGGCCAAGTTCCTCGTGGGCATCATGTCCATGGACGTAGGCATGGAAAAATTCGACGTCAAGATGAACGGCCAGGAGCTGAGCATCAACGCCATTGCAGCCCTCAACGCCACTCTCGGGCCGATTTCCTTCGGGATGAAGCAGGACGAAGGCTCCGGGAAGCAGGTGGTCGACTTCAGCGCCATAAAGATGACTCCCGGCGCAATCCGCCCCTTTGGCTATGGTTTCGGCTTCGACCTGGGCGCAACCGTCGACCTGTTTCCCTGGCTGAAAGTTTCCGCCGCCGTCCTCGACATAGGCCGCATGAACTGGCACGGACGGAGCCGCTACGCGATGAACGGACAATACTCCTTTACCGGCGTCGAGGTCGACTTCAACTCCGAATCGCCCCTCGGCGAAGTCCTCGAGCAGGAATGGGAAAAGATAAAGGGCATGCTCGCATTCGAAGCCGATGCCGACAACCTGTCCACCAGAGACTGGCTCCCCGCCACGGCAAATGTCGGCGCGCAGCTGTTCCTGCCCGGTTGGAAGGCCCTCTCGGCAGGCGTCCTCCTGACCCGCCACTTCGAGAAGCAATATTCCTGGAACGAAATCCGCGGCAGCATCAACCTGGCTCCGGTGTCGTTCTTCGGCCTGGGAGTAAGCTATGCCTATTCCTCATTCGGAAGTTCCATCGGCGCGGCTCTCCACCTCCAGCTCCCGCTCGTGGCCATATTTTTCGCCGCCGAACTTCCCGGGCTGCGCTTCACCCCGAAATATGCATTCAACGACGGAGGCGCAATGATCAACTGGCCTCTGGACAATATAAACATCAACATGAACTTCGGCCTCACCATGACCTTCGGGCCACGCTACGACAAGCGGTTCCCGAAAGAGGCAAAGCAAGATATAAACGACGAATATCTGTAGGGAAAATGCTTTTTGTGATTGAAGGATTGGACGGCTCCGGGAAATCCACCCAGGTGCGAATGATGAAGGAATACCTCAGGACCGTCCCTCAAAAACTGGAATACATACACTTCCCCCGCTACGACGCACCGGTCTACGGGGAGCTCATCGGGAAATTCCTCCGCGGCGGATTCGGCAAGCTCGAAGACGTACATCCCCAGCTTGTGGCGCTCCTTTATGCCGAAGACAGACACGGCGCCGCAGCCGGCATACGTGAGGTTCTCGCCCAGGGCGGCAACGTCCTTCTGGACCGCTATGTCTATTCCAATGTCGCCTACCAGTGCGCCAAGCTGTCCTCAAGGGAAGAGCGCGAGGCCCTCAGGGAATGGATCCTGACCACCGAATACGACCTCTTCGGCGAGCCCAGGCCCGACCTCAACATATTCCTCGACGTCCCCGCCGGCTTTGTCGAGAGCCGCCTCAAGGGCAGCCGCTCGGGAGCCGACCGTTCCTATCTCGAAGGCAACAAGGATATCCACGAGGCCGATATGGACTTCCAAAGGCGAGTGCGCGAGGTCTACCTCCGCTGCTGCGAGACCGACCCTTCCTTCCTCAGAATCGACTGCGCGGCACCTGACGGTTCGATGCTGCCGCCCGACAAGATTTTCAGGAAAATCCGCGCAGCAATCGACAAAGCCCTCGCACTATGAAAGAACTCCGCCAGTCCCAGAGACGTTTCTGCGCCATAATCATAGGGCTTGTATTCCTGTTTTCCGGGATATTGAAGCTGATGGATCCCGTCGGCACCAAGCTCATAGTGGAAGGCTACCTGAAGTTTTTCCACGTCGCCTTCCTGTCCCCTGCCGCCATGGTTTTCGGCCTTGTCCTGTCTCTGACAGAGGCGCTTACGGGCGCGGCCCTCGTTTCCGGCGTCTACCGCAAGGCCGCCGCATGGAGTTCCATGGTCCTGCTCCTGTTCTTCACGGCCGTGACCTTCATCCTATGGGTCAGCGGCTCCAAGATGGAATGCGGCTGCTTCGGCGAGGCCATACACCTTACTCCCTTCCAGTCCTTCCTCAAAAACGGCATCCTGCTGCTCCTGTGGGCAGGGGCTTTCCTGCCGCTGCGCGAGCTCCAAGACGCCAGGGGCCACAAATACGTGTGTTTCTGGATAGTAGCCGTTTCAATGGCGGCCTTCATGACCTGGTCGCTGCTGCATATCCCGCTGGTGGATTTCACTCCCTTCAACCTCTCCTCGCGCCTCGCGGTTGCAGAAGAGGCCGACCCGGCAGGAGCCGGAAACGACCAGATCGTTGTGTTCATTTACGAGAAAAACGGCCAGCAGGGCAGTTTCAACATAGACAATCTGCCCGATTCCACTTGGACTTTCGTCCGTCAGGAAATGCTCAGCAAGGAAGACAACATCCGTGAGACAAGTTTTCCGTCCCTTCCCATTTTCAACGAAAGCGGCGCAACCCTCGACTCCCTGGCCGCCGGGCCGCTCGTGCTGGCCATATCCGTCTACGAGCCCGAAGAAATGAGCCAGAAGCAATGGGAAGATGCCGCCGACCTTCTAGCGGACGCGGCCGCAAACGGGTTCCGCCCCCTTCTTCTCGTATCTTCCGGCAATTACGTCCTGCCCGACTCGCGGCAGTTCCCGCCCGTCTACCGCTCCGACTACAAGACGCTCATCTCGCTTAACCGTTCCAACGGAGGAGCCTCCTACTTCAACGAGGGCAATCTCATCCAGAAGTGGTCCTGGCGCCAATACGACGACGTTCACCCACAATGGATAGCGTCCGCGGATGCAACCGAAACAATGATTACGGCTTCAACCCGCGGACGCCTCACATTCCAGGCATTCCTGCTTTATACCCTGGCCCTGCTTCTTATCCTTTAGAAGCGGTCCATCAGTTCGAAGACCTTGCTGCGGACATCCTCGATGGTGCCCTGGCCGTCGATTTCGGCATATTTGCCGCGCTCGCGGTAATAGGCGATGAGGGGTTCGGTCTTGCCGTGATAGGTCTTGATGCGGTTGGATATGGTCTCGTCGCTTGCGTCGTCGGCACGGCCTTCGATGGCAGCGCGATGGCGGATGCGCTCGCGGATCAGCTCGTCGGGAATCATGATGGAGACGACGCTGGTCAGTTCTTCGCCGCGGCGGGCGAGCATTTCACCCAGGGCGTCGGCCTGAGCGACCGTGCGGGGGAAGCCGTCCAGAAGGAAGCCTTCAACTCCCGTAACGGAGGAGAATTTGCTCTCGATCATGCCCTCGACAACCTCGTCGGGAACAAGGGAGCCATTGTCTATCAAGCTCTTGGCCTGGAGACCTAGAGGAGTTCCGGCTGCGATTTCAGCGCGAAGGAGTTCGCCCGTGGAGATGTGGCAGAGGCGGTAGCGCTCCACCATGGCTGCGGCCTGAGTGCCCTTGCCGGCACCCGGAGGCCCGAAAAGAATGTAATATTTCATTATTGGTCAATTACATAAATGTCTTTGTAGTTGCGTCCCAGCTCGTTGTAGTCGAGGCCGAAGCCGACGATGAAGCGGTTGGGAATCTCCATGCCGACGTAGTCGAGCGGAACGCTCTTCTTGTAGACCTCGGGCTTAAGGAGCATGGTGCAGACCTTGACGTCGCTGGCGCCCTTGGCCTTGAGCGTATCGACCATCGAGACGATGGTGGTGCCGGTGTCGACGATGTCTTCGACGATGATGGCCTTGCGCCCCTTGACGCTGCCTGACAGGCCCATGACCTCGCGCACGACCCCGGTGGAGGAGGTGCCTTCGTAGGACGAAAGTTTCATCGAGACGAGTTCGCAGTCGAAGGTAAGCCGCTTCATGAGTTCGGCACAGAAGAGAATCGCTCCGTTAAGAACGCAGACCAGAACAGGGATTTCGCCACAGCCGGAGTAGTCGGCGTTGAGGCGTTCCGCCACCTTGTCGATGGCATCGGAAATCTGCCCATACGGAATGTAGGGCTTGAAAGTCTTGTCGGCTAATGTGATTTTTTCCATAGGTGCGCCTATTGTAAAGCGCAAATTTAGCAAAAAAAACCTATATTTGTCATGGTAAAAACACATGTTCTATGGAAAATATCAGCTCTCTGGACATCTTCATTGCAGTAGTGGCAATCATCTTTTTCCTGCTCTGGGCAGTCTACGTGGTCCGCATCATATTCGCAAGGCGCAAGGCCAAAAACCGCAACCGCCTGATCCTTAAGCAATATCAGCAAGCATTGGAAGACCGCGCCCTCATCCGTTCGCTCAAAGACCGACTGGACGAGAGCAACGAAAAGGTCGCTTCGCTCCGCGCCGAACTCACCGGCACGCAGGAAGACGGTCAGGGCCTTACCGAGGAAAGCGGCCGCATCCTTCGCCGCATGGAAGACGCCATCCGCGCCTCAAGGCTATACGCCGCCGAAAAGCCGGCCACAAGGGAAGATGTCATGAACCTTGTCCATCTCGAGAAGAAAGAGTTCGAAGCGGTGCTCAAGGCCGGCGGAGTGACACTTGACGGCATTCTTGACGGCATGCGCCTCGAAGCCGCGCTCCCCCTTCTGAAGGAAGCCGCCGGCGCCGAAAAGCCGGAAGACGGTTCCGACCCCGTGGCCAACGCCGCAATAGCAGCCGGTTTCAGCGGAAAACGCGCCCTTGGACGCAGTGTCAAGGACGCGCTTGGTATGTCTCTGGACGAGCTTCTGGAGATAATCTAGAACACGTAGGCCAGCCCGGCCTGGAAGAGATTGCTCCTGACGCTGCTGGGTGCGGTAGGGTCCACCGCCACGTCGCCGACCTTGGAATAGTCGTAATGCGTGCCCACGGTGTTGAGAAGGCCCAGGTCGTAGCTAGCAGTCACCCTCAGGTGGCGGAACAGGTCTATCGCTACGCCTACCCCGATCTTGACATCGAAGTTTTTCAGCAGCGGTCCCGCGGGGGCTCCGCCCTTGGCTTCCTGTGACTTATAGGGCCATGAATGCCATGAATAGTCGACATCCTTCCCGAGCACGTTGTCCCAAATCTGAACCTTGTCGGTGGTCTCGGTGTATTCGCCGTCGAAGGCCCAGCTGATGGCCGGCCCGGCGAAAGCGGTGACGCGCACCGACGGCGCGAGGTCGAGGGAATACGCCACGCGGAGAGGTATGTTGATAAAGCTGTGCTTCATCTCCATTTTGCCCTCATACATGCCCGGAGCGTCGCCTGCGGGCACGAAGATATTGCCCTGGCTCTTGTGCATGACGATGGTGAAACTGATGCCGGGATAGAACGAGACCTGCCCGAACAGCGGCATCATCCAGTCGCCGGTAATGTGGAATCCGTTGTAGGCCTCGGAGGCCCTGGAGCCGTCGGAAGCCATAACCTGGGTCATGACATAATTGGCATATCCTCCGCCGACGGATATCTGTGCGAACGAACGTGGAACGGCCAGCATCGTCAATGCAACAGCCGCGGCAACAAATAATTTTTTCATATCATCCGTATTAATTGTCCCTGCAAATTTAACGAGCCTAACATAGACAGTCAATAAGGAATTATTCTTATTTCCCTACTTAGGATCGAGGCTGTGGAAGATGAGGGGAAGGACGTCGTCGACGCTGTCGAACTTCCAGATGGCGCGGGCGCCGGTCATGATGACGGAGATGGGGCGGCCGCCGACCATCTGACATTCGGCCATGACCTGGCGGCAGGCGCCGCAAGGGGTGGCGGGCTCGTCGCAGAGGGTCATGCCGGGGCCGCCGGCGATGGCCATGGACACGATGGGGACACCGGGATGCTGGGCCCCGGCGGCAAAGAGGGCCGTGCGCTCGGCGCAAAGGCCGGAGGGAGAAGCGGCGTTTTCCTGATTGGAGCCTTTGACGATAGTGCCGTCGGCAAGGCGAACCGCAGCACCGACGTTGAAACGCGAATAGGGGGCGTAGGAGGTCTTCTGGGCCTGAATTGCAGCCTCCACGAGGGCGCGGTCTTCCGCGGACAGTTCCCCTACGGAGGAGTATTCCTTGTAGGAAATACTTATATTCTTGTCTATCATAGTTTTAGTGCAGGACAGAAAAAGTCTGTCGACCCCAAATATACAAATTTTCCGCGACAATACCTATTCCGTGGCCTCTGAAGCCTCTTCTGAAGGCTCGGTCTCGGGGAAGAGATAACGCAGCGCGGCCTTGGCGCAGTTGATGCCGTCGATGGCGGAAGACACTATGCCGCCGGAATATCCGGCTCCTTCGCCGCAGGGGAAAAGGCCGTCGGCACCGGGGCACATGAAGGTCTCCGGATCCCTTAGCATGCGGACGGGCGACGACGTGCGCGACTCCACTCCGAGAAGGAGGGCGTCGTTGGTAAAGTAGCCGCGCATTATCCGCTTGTTGATTTCCGGGAAAGCCTTGCGCAGCCTTTCGGTCACGCCTTCGGGCAGAAGCTCGTGGAGCGGCGCGGGGACAAGGCCCGGACGATAGGAAGATGCCGGGAAATCGTGCGAAATGATGCCGTTGCAGAAATCTATCATCCTCTGGGCCGGAGCTGCAAGCGGATTGATCTGCGTCTCGGGATCCTCTTCGCGCTTCGAGGCCACGTAGTCATACATCTTCTTTTCGATATCATGCTGATAGTCAAGCAGGGCGAAGGGACCCGAGTAGCCTTCGGGAACGTCTTCGGGCTCGATGCTCACCACCACGCCGGCGTTGGCCCACTTCGAGTTTCGGGCCGAGTTGGACATGCCGTTGAGCACCGTTTCGCCTTCGGCCGTGGCGGAAGGGACGAGAAGGCCTCCGGGGCACATGCAGAAGGAGAATACGCCGCGCTCGACCTCTTCGCCGCCGGGGCCCGGAGCGGTCTCCTGAAGGGCGAAATTGTATTCGGCGGCAGGCATGCCGGGCTCCCACTGGCCGTGGTAGCGCATGCGGTTGATAAGGTCCTGGGGATGTTCGACACGCACGCCGAGCGCGAAGCCCTTGGGCTCGAGCGGCAGGCCCTTGTCCTGGAAGAGTTCGTAGATGTCGCGTGCGGAGTGGCCGGCCGCGACGATGACGGCCTTGGCCTTGTAGGTCACTTTCTTCGGCTTTTCCGAAGAAGAGTCGATGACCTTTACATTGAAAACACCTGATTTCAAACGGCTTATATCCTCAACCCTGGAGTCGAAATGATATTCTCCGCCATGGGAGAGGATGCACTCGCGGATGTTTTCAACCACGCGAGGCAATTTGTCGGTGCCGATATGCGGATGGGCGTCGATGAGCACGGACTTGTCGGCGCCGAAGCGGACGAACTGGTAGAGGACTTCCCTGAGGTCTCCCCTCTTGGACGAACGCGTGTAGAGCTTTCCGTCGGAGAACGTGCCTGCGCCACCCTCGCCGAAACAGTAGTTGGAGTCGGGATTGACGATGCCGGCGGTACCCATGGCGGCGATGTCGCGTTTGCGGCGATGGACGTCCTTTCCCCTTTCCAGCAATATGGGCTTGAGGCCGAGGGTCAGCAGTTTCAACGCGGCGAACATGCCCGCAGGGCCTGCTCCGACCACGATCACGGGCTCGCCTTCAGTGACGTCCCGGTATTCGGGAAGCTGGTATTCCTGGTAGAAATCGCTTTTGTGCCAGGCCTCTATCTGATAGACCATCTTCACGTCGCCCCTGGCGTCGATGGAACGGCGGATAATATGGCAATGGGCCTCGGCACCCACCATCGTGGGCTGATAGGATTTGGTGGGGTCGATGACGTTAACCACGGCTCCGCGGCGAAGCCTCAGGGCCTGGGCGGCCATCACGCGGATGTCGTCCAGACGCGGTTCACGGCCGAAGGGGCAGGTGATTTCAAAAGTCTTTCTCATGGTCAGAAATCGGATATTCTGGAAACGGGGGCTACGTCCAGCGGCGCCGTTTCGCCTTCAAGATAATGGAAATAGCCGGCAATCGCTATCATGGCGGCATTGTCGGTGGTGAATTTGAATTCGGGGAGCCAGGTCTTCCAGCCGCGACGCCTGCCTTCTTCGACAAGACGGCTGCGCAGCCCGCTGTTGGCCGAAACGCCTCCTCCTATGGTTATCTGGCGGATGCCCGTCTGGCGGGCGGCCTTGACCAGCTTGTCCATGAGGATGTCGATGAGGGTCTTCTGGAAGGAGGCGCAGAGGTCTTCCTTGTTGTTCTGGAGGAAATCCGGATCCGCGGCCACCTGGTCCCTGACAAAATAGAGCAGGGAGGTCTTTACGCCGCTGAAACTGTAGTCCAGGCCGGGGATGTGGGGCTTGGCGAAAGTGAAGCGCGAAGGGTCGCCCTGGGAGGCGAGACGGTCGATCACGGGGCCGCCCGGATAGCCCAGGCCTAGCATCTTGGCGCACTTGTCGAATGCTTCGCCCACAGCGTCGTCGATGGTCTGGCCGAGGATGGTGAAGGTAAGCGGAGAATCGACCCTCACTATCTGGGAGTTGCCTCCCGACACCAGCAGGCACAGATAAGGGAAGGACGGCTCGTCGACGGGCTTGCCTTCCTGACGGATGAAATTGGCGAGGATATGGCCCTGGAGATGGTTGACCATCACGATGGGCTTGCCGAGGGAAAGCCCGAGGGCCTTTGCGAAGGATGTCCCGACAAGGAGCGAGCCCAGAAGGCCCGGACCGCGGGTGAAAGCTATGGCGTCCAAATCTTCCGCACTGATGCCTGCAAGGTCGAGCGCACGGCTCACGACCGGCACGATATTCTGCTCATGGGCCCTTGAGGCCAGCTCCGGCACAACTCCGCCATAGTCCTTGTGGACCTGCTGGCTGGCGATTACGTTAGACAGGAGGACCCTGTCGCGGATTACCGCCGCCGAGGTGTCGTCGCAGGAGGATTCGATTCCGAGGATGACTTTTGACATAGAACGCTGCAAATTCACGGGCAAAGATACGAATTAAACACGGCTTTTTTCAAAATAATGTGCTATTTTTGTAAATTACATGTATTTCGCGGCATGCTGAGAAAGATTCTCAAAATAGTGGCCTGGACAGGCGTCCTGCTCGTGCTCCTGCTCTTCGGTGCAGCCATTGCGCTGCAAACCAGAGGAGTGCAGACCGCGCTTGCGAAAAAAGCCACCCAGATGCTCGCCGGAAAGTTCGACGCCGACATACGCGTCGAGCGCATCCACCTGCGCCTTTTCGACGCCGCGGTAATCCATGGCATCACCGTCCTGGACGCCCATCCCTACGACCAGACCGCCCCTGTCGACACATTCTTCAGCGCCAACACGGTGTCGGCCACGTTCTCGGTGATGGGCCTGCTCCGTGGCGAGGGCATCCATTTCCGCGAGGTCCGGGTAAGCGACGCCAACATGGCCCTCACGATAGAGCCCGGCCCCACGACCAACATCCAGCGCATCTTCCACCTCGTCTACAAGCCCTACGAGCCCTCCGACGCCAAACTGTTCGACATAAGCCGCGTGAGCGTCGACGGCATGCGTTTCAGGATGCTCAGCTACACCTCCCCCAGCCCCTCGCAGAAAGGCTCCATAAACTGGGGCGACCTCGACATCAGGGACATCCGCGTCAGGGGACGCAAGCTGGCCATGCGAGGCCATGTCATGACGGGCATAGCCGACGAAGTCTCGTTCAGGGAAAAGAGCGGCTACGTTGCGCGCAACGTCAGCGGCAGCGTCAGCGCGGGCGACGGCGTAACCCGCATCGAAAACCTCCGCATCGTCGACAAATGGTCCGACCTCGACATTCCCCTGCTGCAGATGAGCTACAAGATAGGTGAAGGCTTCGGCGATTTCATCGAAGACGTCACCCTCGACGGCAACATCCGCCCCTCGAGCCTCGACTTCACGAGCCTGGGCTTCTTCGCCTCCGCCCTGCAGAAAATGAATCTCAAGGCCTCGGTCCAGGGCTCCGTCCACGGTCCGGTAGCCGACCTGAACCTGAGCAAGATCCAGATTAGCGAAAAGAACAGCGGATTCAAGGGCACGGTCAGCGGCAGCCTCACAGGCCTTCCTGACGCCTATTCCATGGTGATGGACGCCACCCTGAAAGACTCCGAATTCACCCTCGCGCAGCTGTCCGACTTCATCCGCGGGATCGTCCCGACGGTCAATCTTCCCCTCGAAAAATTCGCCCGCGGAGAGACTTTCCATTTCGACGGCACGGTCAAGGGCACTCTCAACCGTCTTGCCGTAACGGGAGACGCCCGCTCGGCCGTGGGCGACCTTCGCGCCGACCTCCTCCTCCGCGACATGGTCGACAACGCAAGGCCCCTTGTCATCGGCGGTTCAATCAGCACCGACGACCTTGACGCCGGCAAGATCGCCGACATCAAGCAGCTCGGCCCCGTGACAATGCGTGCCAACCTTGAAGCCACGCTCGCCGACGGCGGTCCGACGCTGCGGCTCGACTCCCTCTTCGTCGACCGACTCAACGCCCTCTCCTACGACTACACGGGCATTGCCGCCACCGGTTCCTATTCCGGCGACGCCTTCGACGGCCGTCTCGTCTGCTCCGACCCCAACCTCAACTTCCTGTTCCAGGGTCTTTTCAGCCTCTCCAGGAAGACCCGCAACTCCGTCTACCAGTTCTACGCCAATCTCGGCCACGCCGACCTCCACGCCCTCAAACTCGATCCCCGCGGCACTTCCCGCATACAGTTCCAGACAAGGGCCAATTTCCGCAGGTCCGAAGACGATGAGATCACCGGCGACGTCACGGTAGGCAGCCTGCGCCTCGAAGACTCCCGCGGCGTCCACGACATCGGCGACATCGGCATTTCCTCCAGCATCACCAACGACAGGAGCAACATCCGGCTGGAGTCATCGTTCCTGGAAGGCCGCTACACGGGCAGCAAATTCATAACCGGATTCATCTCCGACCTGCAGGACCTGACGGTGAGGAAGGAACTTCCGGCCGTCTTCGGCGAGCCTAAGGGCGAACACGACGGCAGCCGCTACAACCTTTCCCTGCTGACCCACGACACCAGGGACATAACCTCCTTCTTCATCCCGGGCCTCTACCTTGCCGACAGCACATCCCTGAGGCTCTCCGTCAGCGAAGAAGGCCTGCTCAAGGGCCGCGTCAAATCCAAGCGCATCGCCATCAAGGACAAATACCTCAAGGGCCTGAACCTGAGCCTGAGCAACGCCGACGGCAGCCTTACCGGCGAGCTGGACAGCGACCAGATGAACATTTCGCCCATCCAGACCCTTACCAACCGCCTCCTCGTCTATGCCCAGAACAACCGTCTCGGCCTCGGCTATTCCTTCGACAACAACACCGAAGCGGCCAATCGCGGAGAGTTGTTCCTGACCGGCGGCCTGGCGCGCGGCGAAAACGGCAAGCTCGCCATGGACGCCGACATCCTATCGTCCAACCTCTATTTCAACGGCGACGCCTGGTCCATCTTCCCGGCCGGACTGGCCGTTTCGGACGGTCGCGTTTCCGTTGACAGCCTGCGCCTTGCGAGCGACGACCAGTCCATCCTCATCGACGGCGACTACTCGCCCCAGAACAAGGAAGCCATTGCCCTGAACCTCAAGAACTTCGACATAGGGATAATCAACTCCCTCATAGGCGGAGACTACGATTTCCAGGGCCGTGCGACCGGCAGGGCCGTCCTGACTTCCCCTCTGGCAGACCGCATCGACCTGGGTGCAGGCCTCTCGGTTGAAGACGCTGCAATCGCCGGCCACCCGGTGGGCACACTGCTGCTGCGCAGTTCCTGGAACGAAGACGGCCACGGATTCAACTTCGACTTCTCCAACCGCCTCGACGCCCAGCAGACGTTCCTGCTCTCGGGCCTGTTCGTGCCCAAGTCCAAGACCCTGGACGCCTCGGCGCGCCTGCGCGGATTCAACCTCGGCTACGCCGCCCCCGCCCTTGAAAGCGTATTCAGCGAAATGGCGGGCACTGCCTCCGGCGACATCACGATCAAGGGCCCTATGGACGCCCTGGACATCGCCAGCAACAGGCTGAGGATAGAAAACGGCCTCCTGCGGGTCGCATTCACCAACGTGGCCTACAATGTCGACGGCCCCGTGACGATAGGCAACGACGGCGTGCGCTTCGACAACATCGCGATCAGCGACCGTTTCGGAGAAAAAGGCACCGTAACCGGCTCCCTGGGCTGGAACCACTTCAAGGACATGAGTTTCGACACCCATATCCATTTCCGCGACATGGAGGCCTACAACCTCTCCGAAAAGGACGGTCAGTTGTTCTACGGCAACGCCTTCGCCACAGGACGTGTCGACGTCACAGGCCCCCTCAACGCCATCAAGCTCAATGTAATGGCCGCGACCGCCAAGCAGGGCGAATTCCATCTTCCCCTGCGTTCCGCCGTCTCCTCGTCCTCCGACCTTCTAACCTTCGTGGAGCCGGAGACCGCTCCCGAAATCGACCCCTACGAAGAGATGATGGGCAACCTCATCAAGGAGGAAAGCTCGAGCAGCCAGCTGGGCGTCCACGTCGCCATAGACGTCGACCAGGGCACCCAGGCGCTCATCGAGATAGACAAATCCACCGGCAACATCCTCACCGGACGTGGTAGCGGCCGCATCGAGCTGGACGTCACCCCGGGCGACTGGAGCATCGGCGGCAACTACAACATTTCCAGCGGCAACTACCATTTCGAGGCGCTCGGCATCGCCCGCAAGGACTTCGCCATCCAGGACGGCAGCGGCATACGCTTCTCCGGCGACGTGATGGAAAGCGACCTCGACATCAAGGCCGTCTACCGCACCAAGGCGGCTATCGGCACGCTCATCTCCGACACCACCACCATCTCCAGGCGCAACGTCGACTGCATAATCAACATTTCCGACAAGCTGCGCAACCCCAGGGTCTCCTTCGACATCAACATCCCCGACCTCGACCCTTCCACGCAAAACCAGGTGGAAAATGCGCTCAACACCACCGACAAGGTGCAGAAACAGTTCCTGAGCCTGCTTATCTCCGGCAGCTTCCTCCCCGACGAGCAGAGCGGCATCGTCAACAACACCAACCTCCTCAACACCACCGTCTCGGAAATGATGTCGAGCCAGATCAACCAGATATTCAAGAAGTTCGACATCCCGCTCGACATCGGTATGGACTACCAGACCAACGAGAGCGGGCGGAGCATCTACGACCTTGCCGTATCCACCGAGCTGTTCAACAACAGGGTCGTGGTCAACGGCACCATAGGCAACCGTTCCTACGAGTCCGGCAACTACTCCTCGGAAGTGGTCGGCGACCTGGACATTGAAGTTAAGCTGGACAAGAGCGGAGCCCTGCGACTGAAACTGTTCTCCCACTCGGCCGACCAGTTCACGAGCTACCTCGACAACACCCAGCGCAACGGCATAGGCCTTTCCTACCAGCGGGAATTCAACACTTTCAGCGAGTTCTTCCGCGCGATGTTCAGGTCCAAGGAGCGAAGGCAGGAAGAAGAGGCGGCCCGGCTTAGGGCTATACAGAACGAAGACCGGCTGCGAATGAGCATCCGGCGAGATGAAGACGAAGATGAATTACGGTAAACTATATCTGATACCGTCCCCGTTGGGGGACTATCCTCCCGAACTGGTGCTGCCAGCTACGGTACTTGAGGTGGCATGTTCGCTGCGCACCTTTGTCGTCGAAGAGACGCGGACGGCAAGGCGGTTCCTGTCGGCAGCCGGCGCAAAGGGCCACATCGGCGAAATGACTTTCCGCGAGCTCAACGAACACACCGACCCGTCGGAGGTCGACGGCTTCCTGGAGCTGTTTGAAGACGGCCGCGACGTCGGTCTCATTTCCGAGGCGGGCCTTCCCGCCGTAGCCGATCCGGGCGCCCTGCTCGTTGCGATGTGCCATCGCAACGGCATCACGGTCGTTCCCCTTACCGGCCCGTCATCGCTGATGCTCGCCCTCATGGGATCGGGCCTCAACGGGCAGAGTTTCGCATTCTGCGGCTATCTTCCGGCCAAGCCCGAGGAAAGGCGCCATGCCCTCAAGGCCGTGGAAAAGCGCTCGATCGCGGCCCGGCAGACCCAGCTGTTCATCGAGACTCCCTACCGCAACGACGCCCTACTGGCCGACATACTGGCCGTATGCCAAGGCTCCACGCGCCTGTGCATAGCCTTGAACCTGACGCTGCCCGACGCCCTCATCCGCACGAAGACCGTCGCGCAGTGGAAAAAAGAGATTCCCCTGCTGGGCAAAAGGCCCTGCGTATTCCTGATCCTGGGATGAAAATATCTTTCCACACACTGGGCTGCAAGCTCAATTACGCCGAGACATCCACCTATGAGCGGGGATTCGTCGCCCACGGCTGGGATGTCGTTCCGTGGGGCAAGCCCGCCGATGTATTCCTTGTCAACACCTGCAGCGTAACCCAGCATGCCGAGGGCAAATGCCGCGGAGTCATCCGCAGGGCCCACCGCCTCTGCCCCGATGCCGCAATAGTCGTAACCGGCTGCTACGCTTCGCTGAGGCCCGATGAGGTCTCGGCCATCGAAGGGGTCCGCCTTGTTTTCGGAGGCGGGGAAAAGAGCCGGGTAGTGCCCGACACGCTTGCCCTGTTCCCCGGAGGCATGCAGCAGACCGAAGACGTAACCCTCCTGGGCGCAACCGACGCCATGCCCGCCTACTCCTCCGGAGAGAGGACGCGCTCCTTCCTCAAGGTCCAGGACGGATGCAACAACCGCTGCGCCTACTGCACGGTGCCGCTGGCGCGCGGATCAAGCCGCAACATACCCATTTCAGTAATCGTCGGCCAGGCCCGGGAAATAGCCGCCAAAGGCATAAAGGAAATAGTCCTGACCGGGGTCAACACCGGCGATTTCGGCCGAACGACGGGAGAGAGTTTCCCCGACCTGCTGCGCGCCCTCAACGATGTCGAAGGGATAGAACGCTACCGCATTTCCTCCATCGAGCCCAACCTCGTCACGGACGAAATCATCGGCTGGATAGCTTCAGGCACCAAATTCCAGCCCCATTTCCACATCCCGCTCCAGGTCGGCAACGACCAGTTGCTCCGCAAGGTCGGACGCCGCTACGACACTGCCCTATTCGCCGACCGCATCGCCGCGATACGCCGCGCCCTGGAGGGTCCCGGTAAGCCGCAGGTATTCTTCGGCATAGACGTAATCGTAGGTCTGCCCGGCGAAACCGACGAGATGTTCGAAGACACCTACCGCTTCCTCTCGGAGCAGATCCGCCCCGCCTGGATACACGTGTTCCCCTATTCGCGTCGTCCCGGGACACGGGCTGCCGAAATGCCCGGGCAGGTCACCGAGCGCATCAAGACCGAACGCGTTGCCCGCCTCGAGGAGCTGTGCGCCCGCCTCCACGACGACTTCGTCGAAAGCCATCGCGGCATGGAATTGAGCGTATTGTGGGAATCGACCGACAAGGACGGCCTCATGGAGGGCTACACCGGCAACTACATCCGCGTCAGCCGTCCATACGACCCGGCCAGGGTGGGCACAATCGAAAACGTGGTACTATGAGAGCATCGCTGACTTTTCTCGGAACGGGGACTTCGCAGGGCGTCCCGATCATCGGTTGCCGCTGCCCCGTGTGCATGTCGCAGGATTCCCACGACAAACGTTTCCGTTCTTCGGCGCTGGTCGACTTCGACGGCCTGCGGATCCTCGTGGACGCAGGCCCCGATTTCCGCAGCCAGATGCTTGCCGCGGGGGTCCGCCATCTCGACGCCATCCTCCTGACACACAACCATAAAGACCATACCGGCGGGCTGGACGACATCCGGAGCCTCAACTACATCGACCGCCGCGTAGCCGAAATCTACTGCGAGCCGCTGGTCCTCGAAACCCTGCGTCGGGAATATGCCTACGCCTTTGCCGAAGACAAATACCCCGGCGCGCCGGAATGGCACATACACCTTATCGACGACAAGCCTTTCATCCTCTATCCCGACACGGAAGAAAAGGCCCTGGAATGGGTCCACGACGTTGGCTACCGCTACAGGACGGCGGACGGGAACCTCATTCCGACAGGAAATCCCCTCGACGAAGCGGAACGGGCAGACGACCCGCAGTTTACGGGAACGGCCTGCGGAATTCGCGGCAACGGCACTGAAATCATCCCCATACGCGGCCTCCACCACAGCATGCCCGTCCTCGGATTCCGCTTCGGAGACATCGCCTACATCACCGACATGAGTACGCTCCCCGCCGGGGAAATGGCGAAGCTCCGCAACCTTAAACACTTGACGCTCAACACGGTGGGATATCACCCCCACCATTCTCATTTCTCCCTGGACGAGGCACTGGACCTTGCCGGACGGATTGGCGCGCAACACACCTGGCTGACTCATCTGAGCCATGCTTTCCCCTCCCACGAGGCATTTTGCGAGGAGCTAAAGGCACGATGCGCCGACCGCGGAATCCCTCCCACGGTGCTTCCCGCCTACGACGGGCTTACAATCAGCGATTAGATATCTTCGACGGGGGCGGAGACTCCGCCGGCGCCTTCCTGCATCAGATAGGCCTTCATGAAGGCGTCGAGATCGCCGTCGAGAACGGCCTGGGTGTCGGACGTCTCCACTCCGGTACGCAGGTCTTTGACCATCTTATATGGATGGAGGACGTAGCTACGTATCTGCGAGCCCCACTCGATGCGCTTTTTCTGGCCTTCGAGCTCGGCCTGCTTTTCCTGGCGCTTCCTCAGTTCGATATCGTAGAGACGGGATTTGAGGATGCGCAGGGCGTTTTCCTTGTTGCCGATCTGGGTGCGGCCTTCGGTGTTTTCAACGACGATGCCGGTGGGAATGTGGCGCACGCGGACGCCGGTTTCGACCTTGTTGACGTTCTGGCCGCCGTGGCCGCCGCTGCGGAAGGTGTCCCACTCCAGGTCGGCGTCACGGATTTCGATATTGATGCTGTCGTCCACCAGGGGATAGACAAAGACCGACGAGAAGGTCGTCTGACGCTTGCCCTGGGCGTTGAACGGGGAGATGCGGACCAGGCGGTGGACGCCGTTTTCGGCCTTGAGGTAGCCGTAGGCGAATTCGCCCTCAATTTCCACCGTGACGGACTTGATGCCCGCCTCGTCACCTTCGACCAGGCCAGTGACCTCCGTGCGGTAGCCATTGCGCTCGCACCAGCGGAGGTACATGCGCATCAGCATGGCCGACCAGTCGTTGGCCTCCGTGCCGCCTGCGCCGGAATTGATAGTGAGAACGGCGCCGAGATTGTCACCTTCCCCACCAAGCATATTGCGCAGCTCCATCGCCTCAACGTCCTTGACTGCCTGGGCATAGGCTGCGTCCAGTTCGCGGGTTTCGTCGGTCTGGAGGGACTCGTCGCCGCTGACGCTGTCGCGGGCGAATTCATACAGCACGTCCAGGTCGTCCACGCTGCCGGCCGCTTTGTCGTAGCCGGTCACCCAGGACTTGACGGCGTTCATGTTCTTCATGAAGGCCTCGGCGGCCTTGGGATCGTTCCAGAAATCAGGCGCCTCTGTCTTTTTCTGCAAAACCGCCACCTGGGCGCGCTTGGCCTCGATGTCAAGGCATTCGGACAAAGTGGATACGCGCTCGTGGAGATCTTTTATCTGGTCGGTAGAAATCATAGCCTACAAATTTAAGGATTTCTCGGCGATTTTCAATATATTTGCAAGGATGAAACACAATATCGGCATATTCGATTCGGGATCGGGCGGGCTCTCCGTCCTGAAGGAACTCGTCAGGCTGATGCCCGGCGAGCGATATTTCTATTTCGCTGACAACGCCTTCTGCCCCTATGGCAGCAAGCCCAAGGAAGCCATTCTGGAGCGCGCCAAAGCCATAACAGACCACCTTATCGCCAAGGGCGCCGATATCATCGTCATCGCCTGCAACACGGCAACGGCCGCCGCAATCAAGGAACTCCGGGCCGCCTACGACATTCCCTTCGTCGGCATGGAGCCGGCCGTCAAGCCCGCCGCCGCGATGACCCGCACCGGCGTCGCAGGGGTCCTCGCCACGGCAAGCACCCTCTGCGCAGAGAAATACCGCACGACCAAAAGCTACTACGAAGGCGACTGCCGCATAGTCGAGCACGTCGGTAAAGGTTTCGTAGAGCTGGTCGAATCCGGCATCCTGGACGGCCCTGAGGCCGAAGCCACGGTGCGCGCAAGCCTTGAGCCGCTTCTTAATGAAGGCGCCGACGTAATCGTCCTCGGCTGCACCCACTACCCTTTCCTTCTCCCCCTGATGCAGCGTATCGCCGGCCCCGGCGTCACCTTCATCGACCCGGCCCCTGCCGTGGCCCGTCAGGCCGCGCGCGTCCTGGGCATAAAAATTCCCGGCACTGAGGCCGGGAATCACTCCACAGATATTTCGCTCGAAGCGTCCGGGGACATGTCCCCTCTAACGCGGATTTACGGACTTATCAGCTAAAAGATGCGGTAGCGGGCCGCCATCGTGCCGTACATCTGCCCGAGAACCTCGAGGTAGGGACGGCCGCTGACCAGGATCACGCGATAGACGGTGTCGTCGACGCGGTAGAATTCAGTTCCACCAAGGACTATGGTCTCGAAATCGTCGGGAAGTTCCTCGACCAGGGCGCCGGCGGGCGGCACGATTACCTGATACTGACCCCTGTTGTTGACGATGTAGAAAACGCCGTCCTGATAGTAATAGGGCTGATTGGCGTAGGCATAGCTCTGTGCAAGGCCGAGACGGTTGGCCAGTGAGTATGAATCCTGAGCCGAAGAGAGGTTCATGGCTATCATGCTGTTCTGCCTGGCGATGATGGCGTTGTTCTGAGCGATGGTACGGTTCTGTGCATCAATGTACCGGCTATAGGAATCGAATCCGTTGTAGGTCCGGTAGTAATTGTTGTAGAAGGAGAAGGTGACTGCCGCAAGGACCACGTCGGCCAGGGTCGCACGCTCGATGACGACTCCGAAAGGAGGACGGCAGATTACGTAGTGACCGCCGTAGGGCCTGTAGTAGCAGTGATTGTAGTAATAGTAGTCGACGCCGAAATAACGGACTCTCGAATAGCGGGGAGGCAGCATCTCCACACGGTAGCCGAAATAGTGGGGCTCACGTCCGTAGAACGGATGGTGATTGCGGTAGGGCATATAGTCCCTCTCGCGCGGAGGGATCCTCACAACGTCGTGGTTGTCGATACGGTAGCTTGCGCTGCGGTCCTGGCTCTCAACATTCGCGGGGGCCTGCTCCCTGGCGGAAGACTGCACCTGCTCGGTCACGGTCGTAAGCCCGCGACGGGAAACGTTGGTGTTGGAACGGGCGGCCTGGCTGGCGGCACTGGCCGCGCCGGAAGCGGAAGCGCTCGAGGAGACGCTGCTGCCGGAAGTGGTTGTGCTGCGACGGACAGCCGAGCTGGCCGAAGAGCCGGAAGAAGCGGCGCTGCCGCTGGAAGTGGTCGTACTGCGACGGACCTGCTGGCTGGCGGAAGACGAGTTGGCGCTCGATGCTGCGCTGCCGCTGGAGGAAGTCGTGCTGCGACGGACCTGCTGGCTGGCGGAAGAGGAGTTTGCACTCGAAGCCGCGCTGCCGCTGGAAGACGTCGTGCTGCGACGAACCTGCTGGCTGGCGGAAGAAGAGCTCGAAGCCGCACTGCCGCTGGAAGTCGTCGTGCTGCGGCGGACGGAAGAACCGGACGAAGCCGAACTTCCGCTTGAAGTCGTGCTGCGACGGACCTGCTGGCCGGAAGAAGAACTTGCCGACGAGGAAGAAGACCCGGTAGAACGGGAAACGCTGCCCGAAGAAGTCCTCGCCGCAGAGGACGAAGAAGTGGTGGTCGAAGTACCGCGACGCACCTGGGCTCCGGCATCGCCGGATGAAAGCATCATTGCGGCAGCTATCGCTGCGGCCATGAAAGTAAATCCTGCGTGTTTCATGATAGTGGAGTTTTAGGGTTATTGCTGATAAATGTAATATTGCCGGGCCAGGCTGCGGAAACTCTCTTCATCCTTTGTCCACCAGGACAGTATGTCGGAGACTTTCATCGCCCGCCCGAATTGCTTACTGACATAATCCGTGCCACAAACTTTTCCGAGCATGTCGAGCCGGGCCAGGCCGGCCTTGAACGGATTGTGGTCCGGATAGAGTTCGCCCAGGGCCTGCATCACCCAAAACTGCGTCAGAGTGATGTGTGCGGCCTCATAGTCGGTGTAGTGATACTGGACGCCGTGAAGCATCTTGCCGGCCTTGCCGCCATAGAAAGGTTTATAGTGGATGGGGCGGAACGCAACGCCGGGGATGTTGTAGCTTTCCAGCCGGGCCTGAAGCGCGTCGGCGTCGACCCACTCGGCACCGAAGGCGCAGAAGGGAAGGTTGTAGCCTATGCCGATGTTGACCCAGCCGCTGAATTCGCCGCAGATTCCCGCCGAAGGATAGCCGATCGCCGATTCGGGGAAAGGGATGTTGGGAGAAGGCAGGACCCAAGGGAGACCCGTGTCCGTATAAAGCATTTCGCGCTTCCAGCCCTCCATTGGGATAACTATCAGCTGGCAGGCAAGATGGGGCTGGTCGCCCTTCTGGCCGCAATTCAGGCCCTCTTCGTTGATCAGCACCGCGAGCTCCCCTACCGTCAGGCCATAGACATAGGGAATGCGGAACTGCCCGACGAAGGAATAGAATCCCGGCTCGGGCAGCGGGCCCTCAATCTTCAGGCCGCCGAGCGGGTTGGGACGGTCGAGAACCACCACGGGGATGCCCTTCCGGGCACATGCACGCATCACGAGGCCCAGTGTGCTGATAAAAGTGTAGGAGCGCGTGCCGACGTCCTGGATGTCGTAGACCATGATGTCGACGCCTTCGAGCATGGCCGGGGTGGGCTCACGCGTGGCGCCGTAGAGCGAGAAGACGGGCAGGCCAGTACGCGAGTCGCGCGAGTCTGTGACCTTGTCGCCGGCATAGGCGTCGCCGCGCACGCCGTGTTCAGGGCCGTAGAGGGCGACGAGATTCACCTCAGGAGCCTCGAAAAGGATGTCGATGGTCGACTTGAGATTGCGGTCGACTCCGCTCGGATTGGTCACCAGACCCACCCTGCGGCCTTTCAGGACCTCGAAGCCGCTGTCGCGCAGCACCTCGACTCCAGGACGCACCTGGGCCCGGGTCACCGCGGAAACGAGCAGAACGGCAAAAAGGATTATAGCAGTCTTTTTCATTCCACGGACGCAATTTTACCGGCAAAAAGGATGTCGAAATCTCTCATGTCCACGATTGCGAAGAGGAAAGGACGGTCGACCCGCATAACGACGGGGTTGCTGACGACTGGTGCGGCGGAGGTAAGCCCAACCGCGACGGCGGTTACCGCGGCGGCCTCAGTCCCCTTCTCCCCCACCTCGATGAAGCACTTCTGAAGCACCTGGCTCACAGACAGTTGCTCCCTTGAAATACGGCTCAGGTTGGCAAGCGGGCTGAATATTTCGCCTGCGCCCATCTCGGAAATGGCGCTGTTGAGCAGGTGGGACTGTTCAAGACGGAATTTCGGAAGGGACAGGATCACCTTGTTATCGTAGGAAAGCGACTCCCTGACTTCGCGCCAGTCGGCAAAAGTGGCCTGCGAGAGCACCTTGTCGGGCGAAGACCCAACGGAAGGAAGGACGACCAGCATGCCGTAGTTCCAACCCTTGTAAGGGAGCATGGCTATCTGGCAGCCGCCTTTTTCGACGTAGCCGAACTTTGCCGAACGGTGCATCAGCTGGGCAATTTCCGTTCCGCCGGCGCCGTAAAACTTCTCCGGCATCGTGCTGCTTTCCGAGAAGGGATATTGCCACGGGGCCTTGAAATACAGGGCGTTGATAAGGTACATCACCGTCAGCGGGTCGACCTTCCCGATGATGGACGGGATACGTCCGCGGGTCTGGAGGGAGCACCAGCGGTTGATTTCCTTCGGGAGCTCGGGGCTCGAGAAATCCCGCACCTCGACCTGGGCGCGATATGACTCCGAAAGCACGTTCTTGTAGTCGTCATAGACGGAGAATCCGTCACGGATCCAGACGGAATTGGCGCTTTCCACGATGTTCAAGGAATCGGAGTAGAACGGCTGGTCGGCATAGCGCTGGGAGCGGAGAGCCTTGCCTATTGCCGTCCAGGTGTCGCCGCCGGCACCTTCCTGAAGCATGGAGAGCGCAACGCCTACACCGTGGGGAGAGACGACGACGTTTTCTTCCGGACCGGCCTGGGCCGAAACGATGCGCAGCAGGTCCAACGCGACGCCTTCCCTGCCGCCGAAGTCGCGCTTGGGAACTGCGCCTTTGCCGGCCTGGCGGGAGACGGGCGCCTCCTGGACGGCCGCCTTGCTTTCAACCTGACGGTCCGAAGCCGACTCGGCCGCCTTTTTCCTGGTCCCGCACGACAGTACCAGGGCGAGCATCATAAGATAATAGATAACTTTCTTCATACCTTCAGGGTGTTAGGTATTATTTGCCATATTCCGCAGAAGGGTCTGCGCGATGTCTTCGACGGGCCTGTCGGAATAGCGTCCCAGGGTGTTCTGGCACAGGGGGCAGGCCGTAACGATGGTGGCGGGATGTTCTGCGGTAAGATTGTCAAGGGAGGAGCGGACAATGGCCTCGCGCTGATGGAATCCCAGCGTCAGGCTGCCGAGGCTGCCTCCGCAGCATATGCTTTCGGCATGGTGTTTCCGAGCCTCGACACGAGTGCCGACGCCGTCGAGAAGCGCACGCGGCTCCTCGTAGATGCCGCACCCGCGCCCGAGTTCGCAAGGGTCGTGATAGACAAATGTTTCCGGGCTGAACTGCAGGTGGAGACGCCCTGACAGCTGGAGCTCGCGCAGGTAGACCGAATGGTGGACCACCCTCACTCCCGGGAGCTTGTATGACTCGCTGAACACGCGATAGCATATCGGGCAGCTCACCAGCAGGGTCTTGCAGCCGCTGCCGAGTATGATTTCCGTGTTCTTGTCCATCAGCTGGCGCGCCTGCTCCTCGCGGCCCGCCATGCTCAGCGGCCTGCCGCAGCAAAGCCCGCCGTCGGGGTCCATCAGGGCGTATTTCACACCGGCGCGAGTGAGGATCGTCTCCAGGGACTTGCGGATGGCCGGGGTCAGCTGGGTCATGCAGCCGGCGAAATAGAGCACCTCCGCCTCCTTGGCCTCGACGGCCAGAGGCGCAGTGTCGATGCCGGAATAGTCCGGCGTCAGCGTGTAGTCGCGCAGGCGGCGCTGGGCCACACGCAGTTCCGGCCCCTGCACCCCTACCTGGCACACCTGGGTGCATTTTCCGCAGAGGAGGCACTTGTCGCTTATCTGCTCGATGCGCGGCTCGTTGCCACGGCGCAGCTGGCGGTTAAGATAGACGGTGCAATCCTTGACGTTGCGGCGGTCGGCGCTCATCGGGCAGGCGTCGATGCACACTCCGCAGCCCGGACAGGAATAATATTCCAGCTTGGCGAAACCCTTGCGCGGATTGCGGATGCGGATGCCGGCATTGCGCATGGGTATGAGCAGCATTTCGGCCGGGATGTGCATGTAGCGGGTGAACGGCAGCACGCACATGAAAATGCCGAGCGCTATGGAATAGGCCCACCACGTGGGCATGTAGTTGAGGTCGTTGGAGAAGAAACGAAGGAATAGGGCGTTGATTGGGCCGGTGAGGAACGTGCCGCCGCTGATATGGGCCGTAAACACCTCAGCCATAAGGCGAAGCGGGAAGATGGCCCAGAGCGAGTAAAGCCCCACGCTGTCCAGAACGCTGAGCCTCGTGGTGCGCTTCATTCCGAACCATCTTGAACGGAAGCGTTTGATTATGGCCAGGGCGATGCCGCTGAGAATCAGCAGCAGGGACAGGTCCATCAGGAACATCACAACTGCGCCCTTGATGGTGTGGTCGGCCTCGGCCACGAAGAAATTGAAGAAAATCGGATAGTAGAAAAAGCGTATCCGCTCCGGAAGGAACAGCATCACCTCCACATGGCCCAGGACAATGAGCATGAACCAGCCGAAGGCGATGCTCGAGTGCATGTAGCCAAGAACCTTGTTGCGCTTCCACAACTTGACGTGGATGAGGCAGTTAAGGAAGATGTCGACTATGTTTTTCCAGACCGTCTTCGGGGTTATCAGCGAAATGAAGAAGCGCTTGCGGTCGTCCCTTGACAGTTCGACGATGATGCGCACCATGCCGACAAAGCACCAGCCAAGCACGAAGACCATGCCGATGACAAAGGGCAGGACAAAAGGATGAAACGCTCCGGGAATACGCTCTATCATATGGCATTCTCGGTTTTAATCCTTTGCAGGGAGAGTATCAGATGGCGGGTGTTGATGCCGCGGGGGCATACCATCTGGCATTTTCCGCAAAGCATGCATCCCGACATCATCCGGTCGACTTCGGCATGCTGCCCCCTCTGCAGGGCGAGGAGCACCTTGCGGACGCTCATGCCCGACCACGGACCGGCCGTGCACGTTGCCGTGCAACTGCCGCAGCCCATGCATATGAGGGCATCCGGTTCCATGCGCACGAGTGCGTCGTAGCGGGAGAGGTCGACCTCGTCGAGGTTGACCGAACTGCTTGGAGCCAGACCGAATCCGAAATCAATCATGCTTGGACATCAGATAGTTATGGATGGACAACGCTGCGCTGCGAGCCTCCGCGAGGGACTCGGGCACGGTCTTGGGACCGGTAACCGCCCCGGCATAGAAGATTCCCTCGCGGCCGGAGTCGTTCAGGTGGAGGATGTTGTCGCGGCTCTGGAGGAAGCCGTCGGAGTCTATCCCGAGCGAAAGCATGCGGGCAAGAGGATGGACGTCGGGGTTGCAGACCATGCCGGACATGAGGACCAGCAGGTCGAGGGTCACTCGCACCGGACGGCCGTTCAGGGTGTCTTCCGCCTTGACGACCACCCTGCCGTCGATAGCCTCGGAGACCTCCGAGACACGGCCGCGGATGAAATGGATTCCGCAGTCGCGCTGGGCATGGATGTAGAAATCTTCGTATTTCTTGCCGAACAGGCGCAGGTCCATGTAGAAGCACCAGATGTCGGCATCAGGATAGTGTTCCTTCATCTCTATGGCCTGCTTGATGGCCGTGATGCAGCACACCTTGGAGCACTGGGTGTTGCCGGCTTTCTCGTCGCGAGAGCCGACGCAGTGGACGAAGCCGACATGGCGGATGTCCCTGTCGTTGAGACGGGGGTCGTCGCCGGTCGAGAACCAGCGCTCGAGGTCGCGGTTGGTCATGACCTGGTCGTATATCCCGTAGCCGTATTCCTCCTTTTTGCGCGCCTCGAACAGACGGAAGCCCGTGGCAACGAGGATGGCGGAGCACAAAATGGCGCTGCCGTCGGAAAGGCGGATGTTGAAACCGTCGCCGAGCCGTCCTACGGAGGTGATTTCCACGCCACATTGCAGTGAGACACCGCTAAGGGAGGCGTACAAATCGGCCAGGACAGGCCCTGTGGGCAACATGTCAGGGAAGAGTTTGTGCCACTGGGCGACGTGGCCGCCGGGGCGGTCTTCCTTTTCGAGGATAATTACCTCGTAGCCAAGGGCCAGAAGCTCTTTGGCAGCGCTCAGGCCGGAGATCCCGGCGCCGATCACTACTACGCGCCGGCCACGTGACGGATTGGTTGTTTTTGGGGCAGCCATCTTGTCTAACAGCATCTAAGGACCGAGGGAAGGCCCGGCCGCATTATTTCTTTCTCATTCAGGCCCAGGTATTTGCGCGAAGGGTCGTAAGGTACGCCCATCTTGTCGAGCAGCGGCTCGACCGAAACCTGGTGTATCTGGAGGCCGAGGTCCCAAGGATCGACGCCAAGGACCAGTCCGGCCAGCTCTTCGTAAGTCAGCACCGGGATTCCGAAACCGTCACGGCCGTAGGTCTTGCCGGTCTGTTCGGCGATCACGTATTGCCAGCGGTCCAGGAAATATGGGCAGCCGGGGCAGTTGGTGATGATGACGTCCGGATGGTAAGGCTCCATCGACTCGAATTTCTTGTGGGTGTTCGAGACGGAGTAGCCGCGGTTGGCACGGACCAGATATTGACGGAAACCGAAGCCGCAGCAGTGACGGCGCTCGGGATAGTCGATGACCTGGCCGCCCCACGACTCGGCCATGCCGCTCAGCACGCAGGGATATTCCGCACCGCCGACGCCCTTGTGGGGGAACATCTTGGAATAGTGGCAACCGATATGTTCGACCACCCTCAGCGGCTCGCCGGTGCGATGGTCCACCAGGCGGAAACGCGCCCTGGCGGCAATCTCGTCGCGGTATTTGTAGACGAGGTCGCTTGCATGGGCCACATATTCGGGCTTTTCAAACTCCCGGCGGCAGGCTTTCCACAGATGTTCGCGCACCTTGGCCTCCAGTTCGGGGAACTCCCTCCATGTCTCGAGGGTTTCGGTGTAGTTGCCGAAGGAAGTTATGCACGAAGCGACAAGATTCTTGTAGCCGGCTTCCGTCATCATGGCGAACTGGCGGGCGACGATGGTCATGGCCGTTTCCTGCGGGATGACGTCGCTGTGGTATGCGATGCCGCCGCAGGTGGTGTGGTGGGCGGTTTCGTAGATATCGTGTCCCAGACGGTCGCGGCAGATGGACATGAACTGCCGTTCCGCTCCGGGGAAGAAACTCTGACGGATGCAGCTCCGGACATAGAACCAGTGGTCTTCAGGGATCTCTTTCTGGTAGTCGGACCAGATTTTCTGCTTACCTTGGTAGATCATGATTGAAATGTCCGGGGGAACAATGGGTAAATGTATAGCTGGTATATTCTTCCAGGGTCATGCCCATCTCCTGGGCTTTCTGCCTGGAATAGCGCTCGACGAGTTCCATCCTTTCCGTGCCGCCGGTTTCGTCGTAGATGGCCTTGAGTTCGTCAAGGTCTTCCTGCGGGATGCGGCGGAGAATGCCGGGGCCATCTTCCATGTAATTGGCGCCCAGGCGTTTGTAGACATCTTCCTTATGGGCCAGGGCCCATTCGAACACGGGACCGGACTCCGGATGGTCGGCATAGGAGAATGTCTCGGGATGGACGCAGTAGCCGTATTCGAGGACGTTGCGGTTGATCGCACGGCTCAGGGGCCACACCTGACGGCCCTTTTCCGAGGCCGTGAAATAGCCGAGCCTGATGGAAAGATGGCGCAGGGCCATGATGACGAGACCGGCTCCGTTCTTGCGCGGGCAGCGGGTCATGCACGACATGCATTCGCCGCAATACCAGATGGTTTCGCTCTTGAGCAGGGCTTCGATCTCGGCGTCGTCCTTGCGCTGGACGGTGTCGACTATGCGGCGCGGGTCGTAACGGTAGAATTCGGCCGCAGGGCATATCGCAGTGCAGGTGCCGCAGTTGATGCAGGTTTTGAGGCCTTCCTTCAGCCTCGGGTCCTTGGCGAGTTCGTCGAAGAGTTTTCCCATCTATGCCTGCGTTTTCTTGATTAACCTGAGGACGTTGCGGCCGCTTACGCGGGCGTAGGAGACTACATCCATGATCTTGCGGACCAGATGGATGCCGAGTCCGCCGATGGGACGGTCTTCCACAGATAGGCTCGTGTCGACATCGGCGCGGGCCGTAGGGTCGAAAGGCTGACCGGAGTCGCTGATGATAAACTCGACCTCGCCCTTGCGGATTATGGCCTCAACCTCCACCAGACCTTCCTTTCCCTTGGGATAGGCATACATGATGACATTGGTCACGGCCTCCTCCAGCGCCAGGTTGACGCTCATCGCCATGCCCTGCGGCATGCCGGATTCGGAGGCGATGGTCTCGACGAAACCTGCGAGCTGGGGAATCTGCTGGATATCGTTGTGGAGCACCAGGTGGCGGTCGGTAGCCGCGTCGGGGGCGCCGAGATAGCGGATGTTGAGTATCGTAAGGTCATCGCTCTGAGGCGCTCCGGCCACATGGGCCCGGACCGATTCTTCTATCTTGTCGACCTGTTCCTTGGCGGAAAGCCCGCCGATGGTACCGGCCACTTTGAGGAGCGCGGCGTCGCCATAAAGCTTGGAGTCTTCGTTCTCAGCTTCGGTGAGGCCGTCGGTATAGAGCAGCAGGGACTCTCCGGAACGCAGGGTTGCTTCCTGGGCCTCGAATTTCATATCTATCTCAATTCCGAGGGGAATGTTAGACGCCACGTCAAGGGCCCTTGCGCCGCCTGTGCTTATGATGATAGGGGCGTTATGGCCTGCGTTGCAATAACGAAACTGCCCTGAAGTAAGGTCGAGGATGCCCACGAAACAGGTCACGAACATGCTGCTCTCGTTCATCTCGGACATGGTATCGTTCATGTTGCCGATTATCCTGTCGGGGCAGTTTTCATGTGCGGAGGCCGTGCGGAAGAGGCTGCGGGTCATCGCCATGACCAGGGACGCGGGAACGCCCTTGCCGGAGACGTCTCCGATGCAGAAACACAAGTAGTCGCCGCGGATGAAGAAGTCGTAGAGGTCGCCGCCGACTTCCTTCGCGGGAATTATGACGCCGTAGAGGTCGAGGTCGTGCCTGTCGGGGAATGGCGGGAAAGTCTTGGGAAGCATGGACATCTGGATGTTCCGCGCCACCTGCAACTCCCGTTCAATCACTTCCTTGCGTTCCTCGACATCTCTGAGCTTGAGCATGCTGATGGCAGTCTGCCGAATGATCATCACAAGGAGTATGAGGCCGATGATCTGGAGCAAGGCCACCAGGGAGCCGATCTTCTCGACATTGCCGTAGATTTCATGGTGAGGGACGACTATGGCCATCGACCAGCCGGTCTTCTGGATGGGGGCGAAGAAAACTTCGCTTTCGGAGCGTCCGCGATGGATGGTGCCGCGCCCCCTCTCGCCGGAAAGCATGGAGCGGCTGAGGGCGTCGCTGACCGAATCCTTGTCGGCTATTTCCTCAATCACATGCTGTATATTCGACCGCATCACCAGCGTCTCGGCCTGAGCCACCATCATCTGTCCACTGCGGCTCACCATGAGGCTGTAGGCCCCAGGATAGACGTCGATATCGTCGACGACCGCGCTCAGCCAGTCAAGCGACATATCGGCGGTAAGCACCGCCACGGTACGGCCTTTCGAGTCATAGACGGGCATGGAGAACGTGGACATAAGCATTTCACCGCCGCCCTCGTCGAAATAGGGCTCGCTCCAGTAGCCGTCAGGATGGGTCAGGGCTTCGGTGAACCACTCCATCCCGGTGTAGTCGTAGGTGTCGGTACCGAGCTGCTTGGAGGCAATCTCGCCTTCCGCATTCCTGTAGGAATAGGGGCTGTAGAGCCTGCCGCGCGAACGGTAATAGTCCGGGATCATTGCGACGGCACTGCCGGATACGCTCGGATTGAAGTCGAGAATACGCTGCGTGATGTCGTAGAGGCTGTCGGGGTGCGGAAGCATATTGCGAACCGCCCAGAGGTTGTTTTTCACCGCAACCTCGACCTGGCTCATTATACCGGAAATCTCAGCTTCGGTGTTTTCGAGTTCGCTCTCGGCACGCCGCGTAGCCTCTTGTTCGATCCCCCTGCGGGAGAAGTAGAACTGGAGGAAAGCGGTAGCTTCCAGCAGGATGGCCGCCGTGATGATGATGGCCAGACCTTGCCGGGCGAAAACACCGAGAAAGCTTTTGGGCTTAAGTGACCTTGCCATAAGAATCAATATATTACTCCTTCCAGAAGGGCCCGGAACTCATGCATGGGACGACGCGTATCGCGCTCGACGATAAGCGTCTTGAGCCCGGCGTAGATCTTCAGCTCTGCCAGGGCGGCGTCCAGATCGGCATCAGGGCCGAAATATGCCGGCAGGAAGGCGTCGAAAAACCTTTTGGCCGTAGCCTTGTCCATGTGGAAGGCTTCCTGGATGAAAGCTTCGTCGCTGACGTAGGTGGTGGCGTAGACCATGCCGAGATCAAACATGGGATAGCCGTAGCAGAAGTCGCCCAGATCGATGAAATAGCGCTCCTGACCCACTATGAGGGCATTGCCGAACTGAAGGTCGCCATGGATCGCAGTATCAGCATCGGGCGCCTTGCGGATGAAAGCGGCTATCTTTTCCTTCTGGGCCGCATCGAAGAATGGATTGTCGGCAAGAAGGCGCAGATACCTGTCCTTGACATTTTCGAAATCGGCAGTGTCGACATGGGTGGCGTGAAGTTCGCGGCACATCCGTGCGAAATCGACCGCGTAGTCGGCCGCCGCCGAAGGGTTGTCGCCTATTGCGCGGGCGAAGGAGACTTTGCCGCGCAGGCGCCGGAACCTGATGCCCACGCGTTCCCCGTCCGTGACCAGATCGCCCGGCTCGGGGGTCGGGATACCTGTCTGGAACACCTTGTTGGCGACATTGTATTCGTCGATGGGCTGCTGGACCTTGCCCGGGAAATACATCTTGAGCATCACGTCGGGATCGCTGACGTGATTGTAGCTTACGCCGTTGGCTCCTTCTCCGGAGACGACGTAGTCCGACATGTCGATGAGAATAGGTTTCATTCTGGGAAAACTTTACTGATCAATTCCTTGAACTCCTGGTATGCGAAGGTGTCGGAAAGCTCCGACAGGGATGCCGCCAGTCCGCGGTAGTGCCACGCATGCTCGCTTTTTTCCTTGACATGGAAGATGTTCCACAACTTGTCGCCGATCACCGCGTAGTCGCGCGAGATGGCCCTCATGTTGGAGAGTTTGTCGCCCATGGCCACGATCTTGGCATCGTGGGAGGCGGCTGCAAGACGGTCGATGGCGGCCTGCTTGCGGGCGTGCCAGCTTTCCTCCTCGGACTGACCGGCAAGCTCGATATCGCTCTCCGCGGCTACCAGGGAGGCGATCCTGTCGCCGAATTCACGGCGGATGTCCTCCACCGTCACGGATGTGTCTTCCACCGTATCGTGGAGGATGGCGGCGGCAAGGAGCTCAGGGTCGGGAGTTATGGTGGCGACTATCTCGGCGGCTTCCATCGGGTGGATGATATAGGGGAAGCCTTTGCCTCGGCGCTCCGTGCCGGCGTGAGCACGCACGGCGAAGAGGACAGCCTTGTCGAACAGGGTCGTATCAAGCGGGTGGTTTGCCATTGTCAGATGATTTTGAGTTCTTCGGCCTGCTTGTAGAGCATCTCGGCCAGGATTTCATTAGCGGGAGATTCGCCGTTGACGAGGTCGAACATCTTCTGCAGGCCGGGACGTCCGCCGCCGGTGCGGAGGATATAGACGATGCAGAGGTTCTGCGGGGCGACGGTAGAGGTGATGATGTCCAGGTCGGTGGCTCCGAGCTGGAAGGTGGCCAGGCGATAGGCGTCTTCCTGGCATGAGGTCACCATCTTGTCCACGTCGCCGAGGGTGTTCATCCCCAAGGAGCGAAGCAGAGGCAGGTATTTCTGAAGCGAAACATCCTGTATTTCAGCCTGATTGATGGCCGCGATGCGATAGTTGAGCGCATCGAAGGGACGCATCGCGAGGTAGCTCTTGAACGTCTCTGAATCCAGCGCGACCTCTTCCAGCTTGCCGTCGGCGACCAGTGCCTGGATGCGCCTGCGGTAGTCGGTGATGTCGGTGCGGAGGCGGCAAATCTGCTCGTCGGCGAGCTCCAGCAGACCGGCCAGGCGGTTGATGGCCCTGAGGTAGTCCTTCGGGATTTCCACTCCGGACTTGTAGCCGGAATCGTGGTTGAGCGTGGCCCAGACATGCTGCAGCGCGGTACGGATCTGGATTTCGAAGCGGATCTCGTTGAGCTGCGGGCAGTCCGGATCGCTGTACCGCGAGGCGGGAAGACGGCAGATATAGTGGAGGGAGTTGTAGCCGAAACTGTCGAGCTGGTGCATCTTGCGCTTGTCGACGGAGTTGTCGCGGTCGACATCGAACAGATTGGCCGCCATTGCGGCAATCTTGTCCACATCGTCGCTGTAGAAAGTAACGACACGCACGCCGACAAGGTCGGTAATATCCTCGGACGTAGCGTATTTCGAGCCCTTGAGCTCGAGCTTGCCTGCAAGGCTGCCCTCGGTTTTCACGCGGCCTTCGGTGGCGGTGACCATGAGACCCTTGTCCGCAATATCCTTGCGGATGATATCCAGAACCACCTCCTTGAGACGCTCCAGCACCGGGACCATCTCGCGATATTCCTCGAGGATCAGGCGGCAATGCAGGTCCAGACCGTAATCCTTGCTCATCCCTGGATGTCGAAGAGGTTGTAGAATCCGGTCATAAGGAAGACCTGGCGGATTTCCTCGCGGATGGCGCGGATGATGACCTTCCCTCCCTTGCGTGCGGCCTCCTTACGGAGCGTCAGGAGCACGCGAAGACCCGAACTGCTGATGTACTCGAGTCCGGAGAAATCGAGGATGATGGTCTTGTCGGCCTGGTCGAGCAGGGGCTGGATGTCCTTTGCAGCCTGCAGTGACGCAGGGGTGTCGAGGCGACCGGAGAACAGGGCGGTGATGTTGTCTTGCTCAGACTTGATGATTATTTCCATATATCGTCAAAAATAATAAAATCCCAAATGGCATGACCTACAAATATAGTAAAAAATCATCAAGTTAAGAAAATAAGTTGCTTCATTTCAAAAACCCTCCCGACGGGGAGGGTAACTGGTACGCCATCCCGCCGCCTAGTCCGAAGGAGGACTCCGGGCGGCGGGACGTGCTGCGGATACCGACGAAGAAGACTTGCCTTCCTCCCTCGAGGTCAGACATGTAAAAGCCGCCAGCTGCTATCTGTAAGTCTGCTTGAGGTAGCCGAAAAAGGTATAAGGGTCCAGGACTTCAATATCGAGGTCCGTGCGGTTGGCAATTAGTTTGTTGACATCGCCATACATTGCGCTTGGCGTAAGCCAGACATTGCGGCACAGGAAATACTGCGGCGATGCCGTAGCAGCGATGTGCCCGATTTCTTCGTTCATGCGTGCGTAGCCCCCGCCCCAGAGTTTGGTAACAGGCATTACCCTGTTCCAGACCTCATATTTCGGATAGATGTCGTTGATGGTGTACATCGCGTAACCGTCAGGCGAAAAAACCGCGTAGGCATCCTTTACCTCGGGGCTCGGATAGGTCCAGTCAAGCACGAATGAGGATATGCTCATGTCCGCCATCTCATAGTATTTCCTGCTGTGCGAAACAAACAGGGGCAAGTGGCTGGACTTGATGAGCGTCGGATTGATATATCCTGCTCCGGTTGCATCGGCGGCGAACCAGTCGTTGTCCGTCCGGGTGCGGTAAAGGTAGTCGATGATATCCGGGAAGGTTTCTATGAGATTGGGGTTAATGCCCCAGCAGAGCGGCATTTTTCCCCTGGCCTGGTCAGTCCAGATGCCTTTTTCGAAAAGGTGTACGTAGAGCGGAGTTGTGGAGTCATAGTCTCCCGCTTGGATGCAGATATAGGTTTTTCCAGGCTGGGGGCTGCCGATGGCGGGCGGATCGTTCTGCTTCAGCGGAAGGATTATCGGTGCCTGGCTATGAAGAGACTGGTTGTAGCAGGAGTGTGCGACGGTGTTCTGATAGCAGCAGTAGGGTGAGATGAGCCGGACATTCTGCCACTCGGTCTGCACGTCGCCATGCTTGCTGGTGAAACTGCCGTCGTTGCCGGAAGAAGCGTATTTTGATACGAAAAAGCCGGCCAGCTCTGTCATTTGGGTGCCGTTGCAGCGGTTCTGAAGGCTGGTGAGAATCTGTTTGTAGGTTGTCACGTCGCAGCCGAGGGGCTGAGTGGGGTCGTCTTTGGGCCTCTCATCATCCCATGGGGATAGATCCAGCACGAAACTGCGGTTGTATACGGCCCAGTCACGGGTAACCACATAGTTGAGATTTCCCTCCTTGCGCGAAGCCCAGGAATCCTCGTACAGGCAGGCCAGATGGGGGTTGCACTGCGAGAGGAAGGCGCCGGCGGCCCAGCGGTAGGCGTCGTTCTTCTTGCTCCCGGTGAGGCTGCCGGTAAATTTCCCCTGAAGGTTCATTGCCGTGCGCAACCCATATTTCATCTGATAGGTCGCCGCCATCGCGGGACTCAATACCACCGCATCCCGGACACCGGCGATTGTGGTCGCCACGTTGACGGTGGCGGGGACGGAAGGATCCCAGATGACGCACCGGTTCACCTTGTTGATGGCCAGGGCCATCAGGTCGTCGAAGGTCTCCAGCCGCACTTGTGTCCGCCCGGCGAGCCAGCCGTCGGTAGAGAGGATTTCCAGCCAGTACTGCGGCATCCCCATGGCCTGGGACTGGATGTATAGGATGGGCCCGCATTCCCGGTTGAGAATGCCCTGAATGGTGGTGGCTGCCATCGCTTCGTCGTAGGCGGCAATGGTCCCCTTGGGCTTGCGGAGCGTATAGATATACAGCGTGTTGTCTTGAATGGGCAGCGGATCCACCGTGGAAACGGTGTCGACCGCCGGAACGGCAGGAGAGTCCGGGACGGAAGGGGTGTAGTCCACCAATTCCTGCTGTCCGCATGCAGACAGCAGGAACAGGGTCAGGAAAGGTACAAACAGGCGCGCTCTTTTCATTTGAGTCCTATTCGGATATTGTCGATCTTCATTACCTGGGGCGTGCGGCGAAGTTCCTCGTCATCCGGGTCATTGTTCTTCTTGGTGTGCGGAACGTTGTAGAGGCGGAACCAGTTGATATTGTCAAAGGAGAAGGAGCCTCCTGACGACCATGCCTCTGAATCGGAGAGCGGAAGCTTGATGTGGTTCCAGCCGTTCTGGATGGTAAAGGAGTGTTCCGTCTCATCGTTATGGAATTTCCAGTGGCGCTCCTTCTTGTCGTTGACGCCGGCCGAAGTCAGTTCGACTTCCCCGCTGCGGGTGCGGGTGAGGTTGAGGCCTTCGGCATCTTCCACATACAGGTCGAACATCAGGGCCGCGGTAGCAATGGACAGCATGGATGCATCCACTGCCGGCTCGATGACCCGCTGGAAGAAGCGGTCGGTCATCTCCTCCACATCAATGGCAATGCAGTACTTCCCTTCCTGGGCATCTGAATCCAGACGGAGGTTCTTGCCGGTAGTTTCCCAGCCCTCGATGCTCTCGCAGTCGTCCAGCATGAAGCTCATTGGCTCCCCGGCTTCTTTGGAAACATTGACGCTGGCGGTCGCGGTCAGGCCCAGTTCTTCGGAATAGGCGGTAACGATTCCGTTGCCAGGGCCCACGCCGGTCAGAGTACCGTCGGCGTCAACGGTAAAGATTTCATCGTTGGAAGAGGACCATGTTACGACAGCGTCTTCCGGAATGACGGTAACCTCCATCCGGAGGCTGGAGCCGATGGTCAGCAGCGCCGGGGAAGGCGTGATGGCGAGCGTCGGCACATAAACAGTGCAGGATGCCGAGACTCCGTCTGCGGTGGCGGCAGTGATGACGGCAGTGCCAAAAGCATTGGCCGTGACAATGCCCAGATTGACCGTGGCGACGTCGGCATCGGAGGTTGTCCAACTTACGGGCGTCCCTTTGGGGTTGACAGTCAAAATGCTCTGTTCTCCGACCTTCATCATGAGGGTGGTTTTACTGAGCGACAGCTCCGACGGGCCGGTTGAAGTGCCGCCGTCATCCTGGGCGCCGTTGCAGGCGGCCAGCAAAGTGGAGCAGAGAAGAAGGGTAAATAATCTTTTCATAATTATCAACTTGTTTAAAACAATCGTATGTTACCAGCCGGGATTCTGTTCAATGACGGCGTCTTTGTTAGCGTCGATAAAGGATTGCGGAATCGGCCACAGGTTAAAATCTTTGGTTATGGTCTTGCGGGGAAGATCCCAGTAGGCGTACTTCATAATGCGCTCCTTAGCCTTTGTGCCACCCAGACGCATCAGGGTAGTCCAGCGGGTCTCTTCGTACATCAGTTCGCGGGCCCGTTCGTCAAGAATGAGGTCGATGTCCATCTCCGCAGCGGATACCCGGTGCCCGCACCGGGCGCGGTCACGCAGAATGTTGATATCATCGGCAGCCCCTGAGGCGTTGCCACTACGCAACTTGGCCTCCGCCCGCACAAGGATGGTCTCAGCAAGGCGGATGACGGCCTTGTCGCGGAAAAGATACTCACGTCGCTGGCCGTCCTCTATCCCAACGAAACGGTCGGTCGAAATCTTGCAGCTGACAGGGAAGGCGTCGCACTCGCCCGCCTGGATACTGTCCAAGTTGCCCCCCTCGCGATATAAAACGCTCCAGGGTATGGGTTTTCCGTAGTATTTCGTCCCGGGTATGTTGCCCAGGAAGGTCCTGCGGAAACAGGTCTCGCTGTTGCGCATATCATCGGCCCACTCGCCCTGCCAGATGAGGTCGCGGGTGTACATCGTGGGCATTACGAAGGTGACGCAGCGGCCGCCCCTGTCCTCCATGTCGCCGTCAATGTAGGAAGATGCGGCCACGTGGAGCCTTGGCCCGAACTCGCGGGGGTCGCGCATCACCGACCCCCTGAAATTGGAGCCGTCCTTGTCGTTTGTCTTGTGGGCAGTATAGTCGATCTGAATCACATAGAGGTTTTCGAAGTTGCCGTCCCCATAATTGATGTTGTCGTCCTGGAACATATCCCAGAACACATTGCCGGGCATGTCCACCCCGGCTGATGCATAAGTATGCTCAGGTGTCTGGGAAGCCTTGTCCTTGGCGTAATAATAGACGGGCCCCTCCTTGGAACGCTTGCCGAATCGCTCCGTCATCAGGTGATGGACGCTGTGGTCAATAACCTGATCGGCATAATATATAGACTTTTCGAAGGCCGCACTTCCGTCTTCTGCGCGCCCCAGATCGACATACTCGGTGCCCAGGGCCAGATACAGTTCGGACAGACAGTGGAGAGCGGCGCCCCTGCTGACCCTCCCGACCTCTTCCGGGGCGGCAGGGAGGTCCTCAAGGGCCGTCTCCAAGTCTTTGATGGCAAAAAGATAGACCGCCTCCCGGCTGTCGCGCCGGAAATCAAACGTGGCCGCAGTGTGAACCCTGTCCACGATGGGCACCCCGCCGTAAAGTTCACCCAGACAGCGGAAAGCCCATGCGCGGAAAAACCTCGCCTGCGCGAGACAGTAAGCCTTCTTGTCTTCCGAGCCCCACTGAATCTGTGGCAGATCGGCTGAATATAGCACCATATTGGCCGCAGCCGCCAGCTCATAAAAACGGCGGAAGATAGTCGCAAAGACCGTATGTGTCGGATTGACGATGGTGTAGTCGTTGAAGGTGAACATGTTGCGGTCGTAGGGAACATCGTACATGTCGGTGCCGCTGGAGCCTGTAAAGGCCCAGCCCATCCAGTCGTCGCCGCTGAGGTACAGGGTGCGGATGGCACTATAGCAGGACGTAAGGGCTTGATCCACCTGATCGGCGGTAGAGAATACGTTATCGAGGGTATAGACGTAGCGCGGATGTTCGGTGAGGTCTTCCTCATCTTTCTGACAGGCGGTAAAAGCAAGCAGAAGGGCCAGTGGTAAAAGGAACTTTTTCATCTCGTCAGAAATTAAGGTTGATGCCTATGGAAATAGAAGTCGGAATCGGATAGCCGCCGCCATGGACGCCAATGCCGTTTTCGGGATCGGCACCCTGCCATCCTGTGAGCGTAGCCAGGTTTTTGGCGGAAGCATAGACTTTGAGCACGTCTATGCCGGCCTTCTTCACCCACGGCTGACGGAACGCATACGACAGAGTCACGTCCTGAAGCCGCACGAATGTACGGTTCTGAAGGCCGAGGAAGCGGCCGTCGCCCGAGAAGGCTGCGCTCGGGTACACGTTGCTGCGGTTCTCCGGCGTCCAGTAGGGAATATATATCCCGTTGGAATTGGCATAGCCGGAAGAATTTACCAGATAGGCCCACTGATTGGACTTCAGGAAGTAGCGGTCGCTGCCGAAAGACCCGATGAGCATGAAGTAAAGCTGCAGGTTCTTGTAGGTAAGAGTATGGCTCATATTCAGCTTGAAAGCAGGACTGGCGTAGCCAAGGATCTTGCGGTCGGCATCGTTTATGTCGCCCATATTGTCCTGGTCGACATATTTCGGGTAGCCCGGCAGGGCGCCCGTCATGAACATGTAAACCTGGTCGTCCTCCTGCACGATACCGTCGGACTCCCAGCCGTAGATGGCCCCGATGGGTTCTCCGATGAAAAGACCCGAAGCGATATCGTCGTCTTCCCTGCCGTCATTGTCGGTATCTTCGCCGTAGAGATGGACGATGCGGTTGCGGTTGAGCCAGAAATACAGGCTTGCGTTCCATGTAAAGGCAGACGTCTGGACGGGAGTGCCCCCAAGCGTGATTTCTACTCCCCTGTTGTCTACCTGGCCCATGGAAGTGTACATCTTTTCAATGCCGATGGGGACAGGAATGGGTCGGTTGAAAATCTGATCACGGGTCTGGGAATAGTACATGTCCACATCAAGCGTGAGGCGTCCATTGAGCCAGGAAGACTCAAAACCGACGTTCCAGGCGTCAGTTCTTTCCCAGCCGAGTTCGGAGTTTCCGATGGTCAGCAGCCCGATTCCGTAGTGTATGCTGCTGCCTTCGAATTCGTATTTGATGGAACTGTTGGACCCGTTCTGAACAGTGGACAGTGTCTGGTAGGGCTTGAGGCCTTGATTGCCGTTGCGGCCGTAGGAGGCTTTTACCTTGAGGGTGCCGAGAATGCGGCGCATCCTTTCGTTCCAGAATGACTCGCTGGTAGGCTTCCAGGCCAGGCCCACTGCGGAGAACGTGCCCCATTTACGGTCAGTTCCGAATACGGAAGCGCCGTCGCGGCGTACCGAAGCGGTGAGGAAATACCGGTCGTCAAAGGAGTAGCTCAGGCGGCCAAGGTATCCGATATTGACACGTTTGTCTCCGCCGCGTTCCACTTTCTGGACCTTCGACTTCTGGATACCATACACGCCAAGGGAGGTATTTCCCACCTCGGAGAAGTCGCTGCCTGAAGATTTGACCCAGTCATAGGTGGTGTAGTCGCGGGTTGCGACAGCTGTCGCATCAATGCTGTGACGGCCGAATGTCCGTGAGAAGGCCAGGATATGATCCATCAGCAACATGTCGGTATTGGAGAACTGGGTGTAGCCGTTGGCGCTTGCGAGGTATTTCTGGATGGTCGAAGTGTCGTAACGCACAGGGTCGTCGACCGGTCCTTCGGCGATGTAGTAGTTTTCCTTGCGGAAGAGGGAATATTCGCCCCTGGACATATGCCCCTCGAAATTGAACCGGTAGCTCAGGCCGTCCACCCAGGGACACTTGATCAGGGCGAAAGCGGTGAGTCCGAATTTGTTGGTCAGGTCTATGTTGTCGGTGGTATCATCGTCCACGCCCCAGAGCGGGTTGACAAGAGACTCGCGTATCGGGTAGCGTTCCAGGTTTCCCTCCCCGTCGCGCCAGGGCTGGCCATAGGGATGCATGAAGTAGGCCGTTTCCATGTTAGGGCCGAGGCCTGATTTGTCCTGCCGGGACCATGTGGTCGAGATGCCCAGCCGCAGCCATGAGGCAATGTCTGCCGAAACCTTCGTCATCAAACTGATGCGATCCCAGTCATCCCCCTTCATAATCCCCAAGTTGTTGGCATAGGAGGCGGAAAGATAGTAGTCCACGTTTTTTTTGACGCCGGAGAAGGAAAGGTGGTAATCCTGTACGAAACCGGTGCGGCTGATAAGATCGTACCAGTCGGTCTGCTGCCCGGCGGCGAGGTTGGCCGCTTCCTGCGGCGGCATCCAGGACAGGTCGGTGCTGGCATTGCGGGCCTGGACAGTCTCGAGCCACTGTTCTCCGTCCATCAGTTTCATCCGGTTGCCCCACCACTGCACGCTTCCCAGGCTTGAAAAACTGATAAGAGGCTTGTCGCTGCGGCCGCGCTTGGTCGTAATCAGGATGACGCCGTTGGCGCTTCGCGATCCGTAGGCCGCTGCAGATGTAGCGTCCTTCAAGACATCAATGTTCTCGATGTCACCAGGGGAGATGTCACCGATGCTGCCGCCGTAAATAACCCCGTCCACGACCACGAGCGGGTCGTTCGATCCGTTGATGGAATTCTGTCCGCGGATGAGCATCGACGGCGTTCCGCCTGCAGTGTTGGTAGCGGAGATATCGAGTCCGGTCACATTGCCCTTGAGGGCTTCCAGGACGTTGGTATTGCTTGTCAGTGCGATGGGAGAAGAGCTCAGGCGAACCGACGAAACGCTGCCGGTGAAGTCTTTCCTGCTGGCGGTTCCATAGCCGATAACGATGGTCTCGTCGAGAGATAGAGGACTGGCCTCAAGGGTGACGTCAATCTGCGAACGGCCTGCCACGGGCACACTGCGGGGCAGATATCCGATGTAGGAGAACAGAAGCCGGGTGTCTCCCGGTGCGAGCGTGAAAACATAACGTCCGTCCAGATCGGTGATAGCGCCGCGCTTGCCGTCCTCGGCCATTACACTGACGCCAATGAGCGGTTCCCCGGTCTCATCGACGACCCGCCCCTTAATTACGTCAGGGTGGACTTGGGAGGTCTGACGGGGCGACGGAGCGGTCGCCTGTGGCGGGACGGGCTCCCCGGAAGAAACGTTTTCTGTCTTCTTCCCGGCCGACGCCTGCGGAGGCAAGGCTTCCGACGGTTCGGGCTCAGCCCGTGCCCTGGTCACGGCAATGGTCTTTCCGTTTATGCTGAACTGCACGTTCTGCCCGCGGAAAATCATCTGCAGGGCGTCTTCAATCCGACCCGCCTCGATGTCGACGGACGGAACCCGGTGGTCAATATCCACCACATCGGACGAGAGGGAGAATGAATAGCCGTAATCCTGCTGAAGGAGTTGCATCAGTTCACGCACAGAGACATCTTTGCAGTGCAAGGTGATATTCTGGGCGTACAGGACGGAAGAGAGCAGCAGTGCTGACAGGATAAGTATTTTTCTCATAAGCCTCGTTTGGAAATACGAATAACCCCGGCATCTTCCCGGATAACCATGCTGCCGTCCGCATTGAAGGTGGCCAGCATCTGATCCAAGCTTTCACCATTGACAAAAGAGGAATAAAATCGTTTCTCGCCCAGTGACTTGTCATGGAGGACAATGCTGACGTCAAAACGACGGGACAGCTCGCTGACGATGTCGCATAACCGCCGGTCCAGGAAAACAAAGACGTCGCCACCCTCCTGCTGGGAAACATAACTGTTGACGTTGAACTCGCTGATGCGAGTCTCACCGTTATTGCGGTCGACCTTCACTACGTTGCCTGGAGCAAGCTGGATGGACTGCAGTGGCGTATCGCCTCCTCTGCGGCCTTCTAGCTGCACATTTCCTTCCACCAGGGCGACCTCAGCCTCGGAATCTTCCGGAAACGATTTGATATTGAACTCGGTACCCGTCACCCGGACATTCATCATCCTGGTGGTCATAATGAAAGGCCGCTCGCGGTCCTTGGCGATGGAGGCATAGCATTCGCCGCTGAGGAATACCTCCCGGGTGTCGCCCACAAATTCCGAAGGATAGATAAGGCTGCTGCCGGACTTCAGGTGGATTGTCGATCCGTCCGGGAGCGTAACCTTTTCGGAGGATCCGCGCTGGGCATACACCTCGGTGAAATGCAGCGGCGCAACAAGGGCTTCTTTCCTATGGAGTAAGACCCCCAGAAAGAAACAGGCCGCCATCGCAACGACCGCCAGCACCGTCAGCAAAGGACTGCGACCCTGACGGACGGCACCTATATTCAGTACATCCGCGCATCGCTCAAAAGCCTTGTCGGCCATGGCGTCGTTGCGTATGTCGATGCGGTCGAAGATGTCGCAAAGCAGTGCTATGTCCGCATCTTCCTTCTCGCCGGAAGCGAGCCACTGTTCCACCTCGAAGGCTTCCGCGACGGAGCAAGCATCCAGGAAATAGCGTTCCAGCAGATGCGGATCTATCGATGAAGGTTTCATAATTGATTGTTCTGGCCCAGGGCCGACCGCATGGCGCGTAGAGCCAACTGGATATGTTTGTTGACCGTGCGCGGGGATATTCCCAGACGCACGGCAATTTCATTGATGGTCAGGCCTTCCCGGCGGGAAAGGATAAAAACCTCGCGCCGCTTCTGGGGCATCCGGGCCACAACATCAGAAGCGATTCGACTCAGTTCGTCGAGTTCTGCGGAGTCAGAGACAGGGGTACTGGCAAACCTGTCGATCTCCTCCCTGTCATAGCCGCTGACAAAGCGCTGTACCGCCACCTCCTTGCGGAACCAGCTGCACACTTCCCGCCGGCAAAGCAGGAAAAGATAACTGCGCAGCGGCTTCGAGCCGTCGATGGAGGAGCGGTAAAGCCATATTTTCATGAAGACAGTCTGAACGATATCCTCGGCGATGGTCCGGTCTTTAACGACCCCCTCCACAAAGGACAGCAGCGACGGATAGTACAATCGGAAGAGGGCTCGAAAAGCAGCGGAATCCCCCGATTTGATTTTGTCCGCGATAAAATATGCCTGGTCTTCGCTCATTTACATATATAAAAACGCATCTGCAGATACGAACGCGTAATCTGATAACGTCGTTGTTGTCAGATTCCAGGGAGAAAATATCGCTGCGGGCCGGGCGAGCACACCGGCCATGCATTCCGCGTTATGAAAATACAGATGCCGTACACCAGCGAAGGAAGCTATTCCACGACAGTGCGGCGGACCAGAAGCGTAACGGCGAATGTGACAAGGCCGCAGGCCATGACGAGCCAGAAGAAGGGGTTGTAGCCGCCGACCCACTTCCAGATGTAGCCGGCGAAGAGCCCGGGAATCATCATGCTGAGGGCCATGAAGCCGGTGCAGATGGCGTAGTGGGAGGTCTTGAACTCTCCTTCCGAGAATCTCATCAGGTAGAGCATGTAGGCCTGGAAGCCGAAGCCGTAGCCGAACTGCTCGACCGCGACGCAGGCGCTGATTGCCCACAGGTTCGACGGCAGGGCCGCGCTCATCCAGACGTAGACAAAGCATGGCAGGATAAGGGCTGCTGCCATGGGCCACAGGCACTTACGAAGGCTCCAGCGCGATGCCGCCATGCCGCCGAGGATGCCGCCGACAACAAGGGCGGCGACCCCAACGGTGCCGTTGACAAAACCGACCGTAGCGGTGGAGAGGCCAAGACCACCGGCCTGGTTGCTGTCGAGGAAGAAAGGTCCCACAAGCTTGAGCATCAGGGCTTCGGCGAAACGATAAAGGAGCATGAACGACAGCGCTGCGGCAAGATTGGGCTTCTTGAAGAAGGTCGCAAACGCCGCAACGAAGTCACGGACAATGTCTTTGCCGCGGGCGCCACGGGGACGGTCAGACTCCGGACGCGGAGCCATGAAAGTGTGGTAGAGCGTAATCAGGGCGAACAGGACCGCAGTCAGCAGGATCGTGGTGCGCCATGCTCCGGGGATGTTGCCGGTGCGCTCTTCCAGCAGGCCTGCCACCATGACCAGCACACCCTGCCCGAAGATGGAAGACAGGCGGTAGAACGTGCTCCGGATGCCCACGAAAAAGGTCTGCTGCTTCCTGTCGAGGGCGAGCATGTAGAAGCCGTCGGCCGCGATGTCGTGGGTCGCGGAGGCGAAGGCCGTGAGCCAAAACAGCACGAGGGTCGCGGTGAACAGGCTGACGGACGTCGACTTGGCTGCGATGGTGTCGGACGCGACCGAGGGGATGGACAGGGTCAGACCGACGAAGGCCACGGTCATGACGGCCTCCATCACCACTATCCACCAGCGCTTTGTCTTGAAAATGTCGACAAAGGGGCTCCAGAACGGCTTTATCACCCACGGAAGATACAGAAGGCTCGTATAGAGGGCCATGGTCTCGTTAGGCACGCCGAGGCGCGTCATCATGAGCACCGAGATATTGTTGACTATGAAATAAGGGATGCCCTCGGCAAAATACAGGGTCGGGATCCACCACCAGGGATTTTTCATGGACGGGAAAGTTGGGTTCCGGGATAATAATGGGAGAGAATGTCTCGGTAGGAATAGCCCTTTGAGGCCATTACGGCGGCGCCTATCTGGCACAGGCCCACTCCATGGCCCCAACCGCGGCCGTCGAGGATGAAGTCGGTACCCTCGCGGCGGACCGTAAAGCAGGAGCTCTTAAGGTGGCTTTCCGAAAGGAACTTGCGGATTATCAGTTCCTTGCCTATGACGAGCGAGCCTTTTGAGCCCACGACCTTGAGTAGGACTATGCGCCCGGAAGGGCCTATCTTACAAGGCTCGAGGCTTTCAATGAGGCCCAAGTCGTGTCCGCTCCTGCGGGCGAAGATATCCGAGAGTTGTTCCTGCGTGTAACGGACCTGCCAATTGAAGAAGTCGCGGGTTTCCAGGTCGTAGTCGTTCAGTATGCCCGAGAGCACGCTCTCATCGGCCGTGTCGCAGAAGCAGGGGCCGTCGCCATGGCCGGGAGTGTCGGGAAGCGCCTGAAGATAAGGCAGATCCTTGTCTTCCCAGCACGAGGAGAACAGCTCCGACTTGCCGCCGCAGCACTTGGAGAAGCGCGCATCACACAACTCCCCTTCCGAAGTCAGCACCTCGCCCCAAGTGGCGTCAATGGCCTTGCGAACGACGGGCCCGACCGCCATCGAAAGCCCCTGATAACGCTGGCAATGGTCGTCGGCGCATACGTCGAAACGCTTGTGGTCCTGATGGTCGAACCAGCGCACGATGTCGCCCCCCTGCTCCTCTCCGGTTGCAAGCGAAGTATCGAGCTGGGTCACGAGCGCCGGAACGCTGTTGAGCTCGGACATGTCGACGGCGGGCGCATGGCTGCGGGAACGATGCTCGATCTGGGCCATCAGCCACGACCGGGATATGACGGCATGGGCCTTTAGGAATTCCAGTGGGGCAGAGGATTTCATCTCCGAGGAAATGACGCTCAGGAGATAGTCCTCGACGCCTATCATGTTGACGGCGACGACCTTGCCGCCATCGACGATAAACTTGAGCGTGCCGGCGAACTTCTGTGTCACCTTCCTCTCCCAGTGGAATCCGACGCCTATCGTGACGTCGTAAAGGATGAACGTTGGCTCGGCAAAGAGCGTGGAAAGCGTCTGGGCCTCGAAGACAAGTTCGTCGTAGAGGGCGCCGTTGTAGAGGATTTTGCCCTCCTGGTAGGCGACTTTCTGCGGACCGGCGCCGTCGGAAATGATCTCGAAGGTAATCTCGGAGGCCGAGAGAATGCCGACCTGCACCTTCGGCTGGGTGCGACGGAGTTTCCACAGGATATCCGCCTCGGCTTCGGGCGACACGGACACCTCGTCCAGCATCTCGCAGACGAGCCTCTCGTCGAGTTTGGCGTAGTCTTCGGCGGAAGGGACTATCAGCAGGCCGGCCATGTCGGCGCAGCCGGGACTCATCGTCAGATGGTCGGGCCCGTCGGAGAAATAGTGGTGGGACCGGTGGCTGCGGCGGAAAATGACGATTGCACGGTATTCCGACGCGGTCTGGCCGTGGGTGTTGCTGCGGGCGGGAAGGTTGTCGGCCCGCTTGTACCAGGTCAGCAGGTTGAACATCGGCTCGTCGGACCCTTCGGGCACTTCGGCACAATCCAGAAGACGGTAAAACAGCTTCGCCAGGGACTTCGACGTCCGCGCCCTGAGGAAGAACACACCTTTGGTAAAATGCTTGTAATGATATAGTTGAGCCTCCTGGACTGAGGTTATGTATTCGATGTCGTCCCTGAGGGCTTCGGGGATGGTGATAGTTTCCTCGCCGTTGGGAACGCCGCGCTCAGCAGGGACGATCAGGTCCAGAAGGCCGTCTGCGGCGACTTCCAGCGGCATGAGCCCACGCGGAGCGGCCTGGAAATGCATGTGGTCGGGCGCCGAGGCTCCGCAGCGCGGACCGTTGTAAAACACCGTAAACTCCGGATAAAGCCTCGCGAGGTCGGTCATGTCGACGTATTGCTTCCAGATGGACTGGTCGACATGGGCGTCCCGGGCGATGACAAGATGCGAAGGAAATATGGGATAGGGATTTACCAGGATATGGTAGCCGCGGCCCTTGCGGCCTTCGAACAGAAGGGCGCGCTGCTGGGGCGGACGGTTTTCCGCGCAGAGGAAGCAGCGGCGGGCACGGATGGACGCCTCGTCGAGCTTGGCCGCGGAAGAACGGATACGCTCGGGATTGTGCTGCAGGCGCACACGCAGGCCGCGAAGGTCCATCTCACGTGTCGCCGCCTTTTTGAGGGAACGGAAATTCGCAGCCGCTTCCGGCCACTGGGAAAGCTGGTCCCTGACGAATTTGTCTATGGTCTGTCGCTTCATTTTTTCAGGCGGGCTTGCAGTTCGAGGGTTCTGATTGAGTCTTTGTAGGCATTGTTGGCGTTGATGCGTTCCTGGGAGAGGGCCGCGTCGGAATTGCCTTCCCAGCGGCGGCAGCAGTAGACGGGCTCCCAGATGCGCGCGATCTTCCACTTGCGGCTGATGCGGAGGCCGACGGCGTAGTCTTCGCCATAGCTGACATTGGGGAAGCCCAGCTCCCTTACCAGAGGGGCAAGGAAGGCCCGCGGAGCGCCGAGTCCGTTGATACGCAAGGCATTGTTGCGACCGTTGTCGTCGGTCCATTCTCGATGGTCAACTATACCCGGAGGGATGGGGTTGAGGTCGAAGTCCGTCATGTTGTAGGAGCCGATGACCATGGCCGCCTTTTCCCGGCGGAAAGTCGCAACTATCTTGCTTAGGGTGTCGGGCCCGGAGTACATGTCGTCGCTGTCGAGCTGGACGGCGTAAAGTCCGCACTGAGGGCATTCCAGGGCCGTTTGCCAGCATCCGCCGATTAAGAGGTCGGTCCGCTGCGGAACAAGGTGGACCAGGCGGGGGTCGCCAATCGAGGAAAGGACCTCCGTGGTGCCGTCGGTGGAGTGGTTGTCGACTACGATGACATTGAAGGGGAAATCGGTCTGCTGGCCCAGGGCGCTCCTGACGGCGTCTGCGATGGTGCGGACGCGGTTGAAGACGGGGATGACGACGGAAGCCGTAACCGGACATGCCGACTCGTCGCCGACAACGGCCTGCGGCTCCCCTTCCAGCAACGCTCCGCTGCGACGCAGCCACGCGGTGCATATCTGCTCCATCTCAATCTGGACAGTACGGTTGCGCGGGTCGACATAGTCGAACTGCTTCTGGCCCGAGGCCCTGACGTCGTCCGGCGTGACGCTGTAGAGATATTCGCCCGCTCGGACAATCTTGCCGAAACGGAGCCTCAGGTCGTAGAGGGCGCCATAGGAATAGTCGACGTCCATGGCGGCGACGGCGGCCTTGAGCGAGGAGGTCTTCAAGAGCCAAAGTGGGCCGAAGTCGAAGTCGTCGCGCAGGGCCCCCATCTGGAGGTCGATCAGCGGATGGCGGGCCCTGGTGCCGTCAGGGGCAATGTCGTAGTGGTCGGCATAGACCATGTCGGCATCGCTGTCGGCGGCAATGCTGAGGAGACGACGCTGCATGAAAGCACCTTCGGAAACGGGAGCCGTGGCCAGAAGCGAATAGGGCTCCGAAAGGGTCGCGGCCAGAGCGCGGAGGGCGGCGGTAGAAGTAAGCCTGGGCAGATAATTGATTTCCATCTTTACAAAAGGGATTCCAGCATTTTCCTAAGCTGGACAAACTCCCCTTCAAAGTTAGGAGTAAAGACGGACTTTCCCAAATGATTTCGAATTTCTTTCATGTCCCACCAGCGGCCTTCGCTCACTTCGGCCGGGTCGGGCTTGAGCTCAAAATGTCCCACTGCGGCGAATACGCTCACCAGTTCCCGCTCCTTTTCGCCGGCCCAGACATAGGTCTTGAGGGGGATGGGATTGAAACGGGTGAGCCCGAGCTCTTCCGACGTCTCGCGGAAAAGGGCCTCCCTTATGTATTCCCCATAACCGACATGTCCGCCGACGGCGGTGTCCCAGAACCCCGGAAGGAGATCCTTCGTCATGGCCCGCTTCTGGAGGTATAAACGCCCGAAACGGTCGATGATATGAAGGTGCACTACGGGATGAAGGAGCATGCTGCCGCCATGGGCCAGACGCCGGGGCGTGCGGCCTATAACCATGCCGGTAGGCTCCACGACGGGAAGCATCTCCTCGCCCGGAAGTATCTCGGGCGCAGGCCTGTCCACGTTGGGACGCGGCATAAGCGGCGCAAGCGACGGCGGATAGACAAGTTCCATGGCGCTACAACGAGAACAGTATCAGCAGCTGGGCCACCAGCACCCTCATGAACATGGTCAGAGGATAAACCGTAGCGTAATTGACCGAGGTGTAGTCGGTTCCATAGGCATTCTGGGCGAATGCCAGGACCGGAGGGTTGGTCGTGCCGCCGGAAACCAGACCGCATATCTGGTAGAAGTTGAGCTTGAACACCAGGCGGGATACGATGATTATGGTCGCGACCGGGACTATGGTGATGATGGCGCCGTAGAGGATCCACCAGTAACCGCCGCTGACGATGGAGTTGACGAAGTTGCCGCCGGCTCCAAGACCGACCGCCGCCATGAAGAAGGAAATACCGATCTCCCTTATCATCATATTGGCGCTGAGGGTGGTGTAGGTGGTGATTTTCCACTTCGGGCCGAAATGGCCAAGAAGGATGGCAATAATCAGCGGACCGCCCGCGAGGCCGAGCTTGACCGGCTGGGGGATGCCGGGGAATTGGATGGGGATGGAGCCGAACAGCACGCCGATGACGATTCCGAAGAAAATCGGGACGAGATTGGGGTGTGAAAGGGTCTGGGGCTTGTTGCCTACGAGCTTGGCCACCTCCTGGATGTTGCTTTCGGCACCTACGACCTGGATCGTATCGCCCATCTGCAGGATGAGTTCGGGACGAGCCACAAGTTCGATACCGGCACGAAGCACGCGGGTCACCGTCACACCGTAGTTGTGGCGGATGTCAAGGTCGCGGAGCTTCTTGCCCGTCATCTCGGACTTGGTGATGGCAAGACGGCGCGTGACCATGTTGTCGGGGTCCATCTTCTGCCAATCGCCGACGTGCAGGGGCACTTCCTGGCCGAAGATGATGCGGATCTTGTCGACGTTGTGGGGAGTGGTCACGATAAGGAGCTTGTCTCCCTGAAGGAGAGTCGTTTCCGGGCCGGGAATCGAAATCTCGCTGCCGCGCATGATGCGGGAAACGATGAATTTGTCGTCCTGTCCGCCCATGATTTCCCTGAGGGTCTTGCCGAAAATGGCAGGGTTTTCAACCTCGCAGTGCATGCGCCTTGCCGATTCGGAGCCGGAGTCCTTGCTCTTGAGGGCCGCTTCCTCCTTTTCGAGGTCGATGCGGAAGACGCCCTTGGCCAGCATCAGCAGGAAGATAACGCCCAGAACGCCTATCGGATAGGCAACCGCATATGCCGACGCGAGCTTCGACGAGGCTGCTGCGGCCGCTGCGGGAGACTGCCCTTCGGCAGTATAAGCGTCGACGATGGTCTGCTGGGCGGCACCGAGGCCGGGAGTGTTCGTGACGGCCGCGCTCATGACGCCGGTCATGGTCTGGAGGTCTTCGCCGGTCACAAGGTGGATGATCCACGTGGTCAAGACTGCCAGAAGCACGAGGGCGACCGCCAGCAGGTTAAGCTTGACGCCGCCGCTGCGGAACGACTGGAAGAAGCCGGGGCCGACCTGGAGGCCGATGGAAAACACGAACAGAATGAGTCCGAAATCCTTCATGAAGGCAAGGACGGTGGGGTCCGACACAAAGCCGAAATGGCTCATCAGGATGCCCACGAACAGGATCCACGTGGATCCGATGGATATGCCTTTTATCTTGTAACGTCCGAGGAAAAGCCCCGTGGCGATCACGAAGGCGAACAACATTATCGAATGGGCTATGCCCGTACCGAAAATCAAATCTCTCATGCCTTGAATACTATTTTTGCGCAGAAGGCGGCCTTGTCCTGGGTCAGCCCCTCGACGTAGAAAACGTCGCCCTCGCGATAACGCACCATCTTCACCACGTCGCCGGGACGGGTTTCATGGTTGAAATTGACGGACACCTCGCTGATTTCCTTTTCCGCGGCGACTTCGTAAGGGATGCAGTCCATCGCCCACACGACGTAGCGGGCGTTGTTGGTGTGGCCCAGAAGGTCGACGTCGGAATAGGCGACGACGTGCTCCCCTGCCTCTTCGGTCGCGGCTCCGCGCGGAATCATCACCTTCGATGCCGGCTCGGCGATGGCGTCTTCATGGCAGACGGTGCTCTCGGGAATCATTTCCGTGATTTCGTTGGTGCGCATCATCCTGCGGCTGGCGACGTCAAGGATAACCCACGAGCTGGTGGCGGCGACGAGTTTCCTGCCATCCTTTCCTTCGAGGGAAAAATCGCGGACATAGAACGGGCCGTAAGGACCTTTGTGCCAGGTGTACAGGCTCACTTCGTCGCGCCAGGAGGGCGTTTCCAGAAAACGGAAGCATATGCGCGAAAGCACCCACGCGGTGCCGTCGGAAGCCAGTTCGTCGTAGCCGAAATGCATAGCTCCTGCCGCAAGGTAGGCAATCTCCTGGGCCATGTCCATGAACGCGGCCGGCTTGAGGCGCTGGCGACCGTCTACGCCGTAACACGGGACCAGCTGTTCCACGACGTATTTCATCTCAGGGGTAATGTGTCCTGTCATGCAAAAGGACCGTCCTTATGGAACGGTCCTGCAAAATTACGGCCTTTTGTCGGAACGGCCAAAAATTGAAACGATAAAGACGCCCCTACATCCTGCGGGGACCTCCGCCTCTCGGACCGCCTGGCCCGCGCATGTTCTTCATGGCGTCGCCGAAATTACCGAACCTCCACGTGACCGAAAGGATGATGTAACGGCCGAGGGTGTTGTTCCACGACTCTGAGTGGTAGTTGGAGGCGTCGGTTATTGAGAGATTCTTGGCCTGGGCGAGGATGTCGTAGGCCTTCAGCGACAGGGTCATCCTGTTCTTGAAGAGAAGCTTGGTTATCTCGGCGTTGAGGATGACTTCGGAATCCTGCGGCGTGGTGTAGCCCCTGTACCAGTTGTAGTTGACGTCGGCGACAAGGCCTACCCCGCCGGGGATGGTCCAGTTCATCGAACCGGTCAGCTGATTGTTCCAGGTCGTCTGGGTCTTGGCCGTCGCAATCGTGTACCACGACTTATTCATGCGCGTGCGGGCGCCGGCGGTAAGCTCCACGAAGTCATTGCGATAGGTCAGGCGGAGCCGCTGGGCCGCGACCACTGTCCGGATGGTATTGAGCGAGAACCGGCCGTCGGCGTCAAGGTCGGGCACTTCAGTGTGGAATTTGTTGTAGTCGAAAGATCCGTCATCCTTGTAGTAGCCGCTCATGTCGAGGCCGGATTTTCCGACGTAGGACGAACTGTTGGTGTAGCCGCCGCGGGTCATGGAGAATATCGAGAGGCCGGTCTTGCCTATGGGCGCATTGATGAACATGCGGGCGTTGACGTTTCCTCCGGTGTGGCCGTTTACCGGCATGGAGTACTGGGCGGCGCTGCCGTCTTCGTACCATGTCGCGCTGACGATAGGATTTTGGTTGATGTTGCCGTCCAGGTTGAAATTCAGGGAGAAGAAGGTCTTCTTGTTGGTAAGACGGAAATCGCCGCGGAATCCGTGGGTGAAATACGGCGTAAGGTAGGGATTACCGAGAGAGACAGCAAGGGGGTTGCTGTTGTCCAGCACCGGCATTAGCTGGTTGGTCGAAGGCTGATGGGTGCGGCCGAAATAGAAGAACCGGGCGTTGGAATTGTCGGCGAAATCGTACCACAGCATGGCGGAAGGAGCCCAGTTCCAGCGTGTGCCGGGATTGAAATCGTCATAGCCCTTGGTCTTGTTGAGGGTGTTGTTGGGATTGGCGGCGAAGCCGATCTGGGCGCGGAGCTTATCCATCTGGTAGACGAAATTGGCCCCGATGCGCTGGTCGATGGAACGATTGTAGATTTCGTTGGAATAGAGGTCGTTAAGACCGTTGGACTCAGGGCCGAAAGGCTTGTATTGGTCGCGTGCTGCATTAGGGATTATGCCCGCATCTAGCAGGGAGTTGTCGCTGCTGTCGAAGGTGTTTTTCCAGGAAGTGTTCTTCGACCAGGAAAACTCATAGTTCGCTTCGAGGAAGAAGCCTTTGCCGAGGGGCTCGGTGTAGGTCAGGCGGCTGGAGAGGCTGCGGTTGAAGCGGTTTTGGTCGTAGCGCTGGTTGACGGGGTCGTCAGAGGAGCCGCCGCCGCTGAAATTCGTGGTCAGGGACTGGTTGATGCCCTCCATGTCGGTGTTTTGGAAGTTGTAGCGGCCCATTATCGACAGGGTGCGGCCGGGGGTGCCGAGCTTCTGGCGGAAGAGGAGCCAGCCGTTGGCCTGCTGGTTGCGGCTGGAGCCTAGGTTGCGGCTGAAACCGCGGCTCAGTTGCTGGATTTCGCTGCCGTCCAGTAGGTCTTTTTCGGCCGTGAAGTTGCTCTGTTCGGAGAAGCTGCCGCCGCCGAAATTGAACTGGGGCTGGAAGAGGATGGACGTGTTTTCGGAGAATTTATGCTCCACCCTGGCGCCGACGCGATGGCCCCATGTGCCGGTAATGCTGCTGCCGTCGGTGTGGTCGATGCGGTTGTAACCGTCGAGGTAGGTGGTCTTGTCGGTGATTTCCTCGACATATTTGCTGGAGCCGTTGTAGAGGTAGTTGCCCTGGAGCTCCATCTTGTCGTCAAGGAGGTTGGTCGCACCGTTGATACCGGCCATCCAGGAGGTCGTGATGCCGTTGCCCATGCCCCAGCCGCCCCGGCCGCGGCCCATGCCGCCGCCACCGCCGCGCATTCCCTGCATCATGCTGCCTGCCAGGTCGTTGAAGCCGCGGTTGTTGGTGTTGTTGCCGTTGAGGATGACGCTGATCTGATCCTTTTCGGTGAACCGGCCCATGAAGCCCGCGCCTTGGAAGCGCCAGTCGTTCATGTCGTTATTGGGCGAAGGGACGTCGTGGCCGGCGCCGGCCATCACATTGCCGAACAAGCCGTGCATCATGCCTTTCTGTATGCTCAGGTCGATGACGAACTCTTCGTTGCCGTCGTCTATGCCGGTGAATTCGGCCTGCTCCGACTTCTTCTCCACGACCTTGACCTTGTCGATGATCTTGGCGGGGATGTTTTTCGAAGCGAGCTGCGGGTCGTCCAGGAAGAAGGTCTTGCCATCAATGGTTATCTTGTTGATTGTCTGGCCGTTGGCGGTAATGGAACCATCTTCGGCGACTTCGATGCCGGGAAGCTTCTTGAGGAGCTGCTCCAGCATGTCGTTGTCGGTGGTCTTGAAGGAGGAGGCGTTGTATTCGATAGTGTCTTTCTTCACCACGATGGGGTTGCCGACGTCGGAGACCCTGGCGGCATCCAGCAGCTCGGTGTCGGGGTCCATCTTGACGATGCCGAGAGCAATCGGGTCTTTCTCGACCTTTACCTCCAGGCTCCGGGTCTTGTAGCCGAGAAGCTCGGCCTTGAGGGTGTATTCTCCGGAGGCGACCTTATCGATGCTGGCCTGGCCCTTGTCGTCGGTCAGGGCGTATTTGTAGGCACTCTGGGCGCCTTTCTTCGTAAGGGATACGGTTGCGAAGGCCACGGGCTCCTTCGTCGAGGAGTCCTGGAGGGTCAGGGATACGCTGCGGTTCTGGGCCGAGAGCGGCAGGATCAGCAGCAGGGCTGCGATGCAGGCGAGAAACCTGCGGATTCTATTGTCCATAAATGGAAACACACTATTTTGTCAAATTCGTCTGCGGATTTCCGCAATCATATAATTAGACACCTTCACAGGCGCGGGGTTTAACGAGTCCAAACAATTATTTGACCCTGTCAGGATGTTCCTGGATGAATTTGGCCCAGTTGGAGGCGGATTTGCCGCCGGCCAGGGGGCTCGAGGTCTGGTAATAGTGGCACAGGGCGATGGCCAGGGCGTCGGTCGCGTCGAGGTGGGCCGCTTCGAGCTTTACGCCGAGGGTCTTTTCAAGCATCATCTGCACCTGTTCCTTGGAGGCGGCGCCGTTGCCGACTATGGCCTCCTTCGCCTTTCTCGGGGCATATTCGCTCACCGGGATGCCATATTCCAGGGCGGCGATAAGTGCCGCTCCCTGAGCCCGGCCGAGCTTGAGGATAACCTGGGCGTTCTTGCCGTAGAACGGCGACTCGACCGCCATCTCGTCCGGATGGTAGGTCTTGCACACCTCGCTTACGGTCTCATAGATCTGGCTTAGCTTCCGCAGCGGCTCCTTGTCGCGCCTCATGTCGAGAATGCCCATGTCAACGTAGGAAACCTGCCGCCCCACGGCCTTTATGATGCCGAATCCCAGCAAGTTGGTACCCGGATCGATACCCAATATAACCCTTTCTTTTTCCACTTCGCAAAGTTAGTAAATTATTCTTTATCTTGACGTTCCGCCAGAGCGTTTTTCTCGCGCCAGACGCCGGGGCGGGACTTTCAGAAGCTATTTCTTATAGCATTCGAATCACAAAAAAACGAGGCTGGCCAAAAAGATTCTTCACTACGTTCAGAATGACAGCCTGATATCATTATGACAGCCTGATGTCATTCTGAGGCAGGTAAAGCCTGCCGAAGAATCTTTTTAGCCAGCCTCTGAAGGGTTGCTGCTGCGCGGATTAGAAAGCGTAGCGGATGCCGAGGCCGAAATTCAGTATCCCGTTGGTCACAATCCCGTCACCACCAATCATTAAGGCCGGACGGATGTCGAAGGAAAGCTGAAGCGGAAACCAGAATGTATATTCCAGGCCGGCGAGTCCGACGACTCCTCCGGCGGCAAAGTCGTTGGTGAAAATGACTCCCGCACCGGGGCCGGCATAAAAGCCCCAGTTGCCGCGCGGGGTCCAGTCGGGACGGGCGATCATGAAGTTATAGGTAGCGACGGCGCTGAAATAGCTGTTTTTGAAACTGCCGAGGCCTAAGCTGCCCTCGAGGAAATTTTCTCCGCCCAGATAGTGCTGATAGTCGAGTTCGGCACCCCAGCCGAAACGGACGCCTACCGCCTTGGGCTGTGCGGAAGCCGCCAAGGCAAGGCCCATGGCGGCAGCAAGGATTAATATAAACTTCTTCATTTCAAATAATTATTAAGCAATACCGGAAAATCCCATGAAGGCCATCGCCAGGATACCGACGGTAATAAGGGCGATCGGAACTCCGCGGAAAGCCTTGGGGACGTCGCTGAGGGCAAGATGTTCGCGCAGGCCGGCGAAGAGCACCATCGCAAGGCCGTAGCCCAGGGAGGTGGCGAAAGCATAGAGCACCGCCTCGCCGAGGCCGAGCATATGGGACGGAAGTCCGAATGTGAACTCCTTGGTAACCACGTTGATGGCTACGCCGAGAACGGCGCAGTTGGTCGTGATCAGCGGAAGGAAAATACCCAGGGCCTGATACAACGAGGGGCTGACTTTCTTAAGGACGATTTCCACCATCTGGACCAGGGCTGCAATCACCAGGATAAACGCTATGGTCTGGAGGAATTCCAGCCCGAAGGGCAGAAGGAGGTATTTATTAAGCAGATAGGTTACCAGCGTCGCGAGCGTGATGACGAAGCAGACTGCTGCGGACATGCCGGTCGCGGTGGACAGCTTGTTGGAAACGCCCAGATAGGGGCAGATGCCAAGGAACTGCGCCAGAACTATGTTGTTGACGAATATCGCCGAAACGATAATGAGCAGGATTTCCATCATAAGGCTACTTCTTCGCTATGAATTTGTTGAACAAGACCATCAGGTAGCCGAGCACCAGGAATGCGCCCGGAGCCATGACGAAGGCGAGCATGCCGTCGCCGGAGAGGAACTTCCACCCGAAGGCGGAACCGCTGCCGAGAATCTCCCTGACAAGGCCGATAACAGTAAGGGAAACGGTGAAACCGATGCCGACCCCAAGGCCGTCAAGGGCCGAATCGACCACGGAATTCTTGCAGGCGAACGCCTCGGCGCGGCCGAGAACAATGCAGTTGACCACGATAAGCGGGATGAACAGGCCCAGCGTCACGTAGATATCCGGCGTGTAGGCCTGCATCAGAAGCTGCAGGATGGTGACGAACGTGGCGATAACCACGATGTAGACAGGGATATGGACCTTGTCGGGCACGACCGGCGCAATGGCCGAAATCGCCATGTTGGAAAGGACCAGGACAAAGAGGGTCGCCAGACCCATGCTGAGTCCGTTGACCGCCGAAGTGGTGGTGGCCAGCGTAGGGCACATGCCCAGAAGCAGGACAAAGGTCGGATTGTCCTTTACCAGACCTTTGGTAATCAGTTGGAACTTACTCATCTATTTGTCCTCCATCGTTTTTAGGGGCTCCCGCGGGAACGGATGCTCCGGAAGCGCCGTCAGTCGGGGCCGCGCCGGCAAGGGAGCGGACGAAATCGACGGCATTCTTGACTGCAAGCGCATAGGCGCGCGAAGTAATGGTGGAAGCGGTGATGGCATCGACGTCGCCGCCGTCCTTGGTCACGGCCAGCACCTTGGAATTGGTGTCGAAGCCCTGCCACTGGCCCATGAACTTGGCGTCGGTGTTGCACTTGGCGCCGAGGCCGGGAGTCTCCTGATGCGACAGGACGGAAGTGTTGTAGACGATGCCGTCGGTGGTGACGCCGACCATGAGGGCGAGCGGACCGCCGAAGCCGACAACCGTGGATTTCACGGCATAGGCAGCCGGGCTGCCGTCGCGCATAAGCACGTAGTATTCAGATGCTTGTCCGCCGATTTCGGCATCCTTGGCCTCGGAAAGTTCGCCGCCTTCCGGAAGGACCGCACCGATGGAGGCACGCAGAATCTCGGCGTTGGTCTTGTCGATGGGGTCTTTGGTCATCGCGTAGACGCCGGCAAGAAGGGCCGAGCACACGAGGCACACCGCCGTAAGGCAGAGCACCATGTTCCTGAAATTAGACTGTACCGCCATGGCTATGCCCTCCCGTATTTTTTCTGATGGAACCAGCGGTTAAGAAGGGGAACCGTGGCGTTCATCAGCAGAATTGCGAAACTCATTCCCTCGGGATAGGACCCGAAATAACGTATCATCAGGGTGATGAAGCCGATGCCGATGCCGAAGACGATTCCGCCCATGACGCTCATCGGCGAAGTGACATAGTCGGTTGCCATGAAGCAGGAACCGAGGATCATGCCGCCGGTGAGAAGGTTGAACAGCGGGTCGGTGAAGCGGTCGGGAGCGGCGAGCCAGAAGATGAGCGACACCAGCGCCACGGTAGCCCAGATGCTGAGGGTGATGTGGGGCTTGATGACGCGGCGCACCAGCAGATAGATAAAGCCCAGAAGCAGCGCAAGGGCCGAAAGCTCTCCGGCCGAACCGCCCATGTTGGCGAGCAGCATCTGGCCGTAGGAATAGCCGTGGTCGGCCATCAGCTGAGGGACAGTACCGCCCTGCAGAAGGCCTTCCTTGATGACGCCGAGAGGCGTGGCGCCCGTGACGGCGTCAACTCCGAAAAGCCCCTGGGGCATCTCCCAATGGGTCATATACGTAGGGAAGGAAATAAGCAGGAACACGCGGCCGACCAGAGCAGGGTTGAAGACGTTCTGTCCGAGCCCGCCGAAGGTCATCTTGCCGACGCCGACGGCTACTATGGCTCCGATGAGGACCACCCACCAGGGAGTGGTATAGGGCAGGTTGAGGGCAAGGAGAATGCCCGTCACCACTGCGGAAAGGTCGCCGACTGTCGAGGGGGCCTTGAGCAGGAAACGGGTGGCGAGGTATTCCAGCAGGACGCAGCATGCGACGCTGACTCCGAGCACCAGCAACTCTTTCCAGCCGTAGAAAACGACCGAAACCGCCACCGCAGGCAGCAGGGCTATGATCACGTCGCGCATCAGGGTCCGGGTGGACACGTCGGCGTGTATGTGAGGAGAAGGTGAAACCAACAGTTTATTCATGGCTGACTATTTTTTAGCGTTACGGCTGCGGATGATTCCGAGCATCTGGCCCTTCGCCATCCGGATGTGGTCCAGAAGCGGAATGCCTGCAGGGCAGCTGTAGAGGCAGCAACCGCACTCTATGCAGTCCTGGACGGCATTTTCTTCAAGTTCGGCGGTCATCCCGGCGCGGGCCAGACGCACGAGCAGGAAAGGCTCGAGGCCCATCGGGCACGCGTCGGCGCACTTGCCGCAGCGGATGCACGCGGTCTCGGCCCTGCGGGAAGTCTGCGCAGCGGTCAGGAACAGGAGCGACGAAGTACCCTTGAGCGTGGCGGCATCGAGATTGGCGATGGCGCGGCCCATCATGGGACCTCCGCTGATGACCTTGACGGCATCTTCGGGCACTCCCCCGAGATAATCTATGATAAAGGAAAGAGGGGTGCCGACGCGGACCAGGAGGTTGGCCTGGCGCGGGAAGCACTCGCCCGTCACGGTGATGGAGTTGTCGATCACGGGCTTGTTTTTCTGGACGGCATCGTAGACGGCCAGCGCCGTGGCGACGTTCTGGACCACTGCGCCGACGTCGATGGGCAGTGCTCCGGAAGGAACCTGACGGTGCATTACGGCATCGATGAGTTGCTTTTCTCCGCCCTGCGGATAGCGCTTGCGAAGGCTCATGACGCGGATACCGGCATAGTTGGAAGAAAGCTTGCGCAGCGAGGCGAGCACCTCTTCCATGTGGGCGATGGCCTCCGGCTTGTTTTCCTCTATGGCGATGGTGGCCTGGTCGACTCCGAGTACCTGCTTGAGGATGGCCGTGCCGACTGCGACCTGCTCGCCTTTTTCGAGCAGCGTGCGGAAGTCGGAGGTGAGATAAGGCTCGCACTCGCAGCCGTTGATGATCAGCATGTCGCACTTCTTGCCGGGAGGCGGGCTCAGCTTGACGTGGGTCGGGAACGTTGCGCCGCCAAGGCCCACGACGCCGCCGAGACGGATCTTCGCGAGAATGGCCTTGTCGTCGGACGGGATATCGGTCAGAAGGGTGTCGGAAGTGTCGATGCCTTCGAGCCACTCGTCGCCTTCCACGGCTATCTCGACGGCCATCTGAGGATTGCCGGCGAGGTCTTTGCGAGGGGCGATCGACTTGACGGTGCCGCTCACTGAAGAGTGGATGAACGCCGACACGAAACCGCCGGGCTCGGCGATGGGCTGGCCGACCTTGACCTTGTCGCCAACTGCGACGATAGGCTTGGCCGGAGCTCCGATATGCTGGCTGAGCTGGATGTAGACGGTCTCCGGAACGGGCAGGGTCTCGATGGCGCAGCCGCGGGAAATCTTGTTGTCATGGGGATGGACTCCCCCGATGGAAAATGTTCTGTTCATGGGCTAGTCCTCCTTTTTTTCTACGGCGACCTTGGCTGCGGCTTCGGCCTCGCGGGCTTTCTTCTGGCGCTCCTGCACGCGGCCCTTGACGGCTTCCTTGTCCAGAGGCTTGGGGAAATTGATGCCATGGATGGCGCCTGTCGGGCACATGGCCTCGCACTCGCGGCAGAGCTTGCACTTAGCCGGGTCGATCCACGCCACGTTGTTTTCAAGGACGATTGCTCCGTGGGTGCAGGTCTTCACGCAGATTCCGCAGCCTATACAGGCGTTTGCGCATGCCTTGCGTGCGGAAGGTCCCTTGTCCTTATTGACGCAGGAAACGAACTCGCGCATGCCGCGGGGGCCCTTCGGGCGGATCTCAATGATGGCCTTGGGGCAAGCTTTGACGCAGGCTCCGCAGGCCGTGCAGAGGGATTCATCCACCTCGGGCAGACCGGTTTCGGGATTCATCTTCAGCGCACCGAACTGGCAGGCGGCCACGCAGTCGCCGCAACCCAGGCACCCGAATGAGCATCCGGTGTCGCCGGCATAGAGCGCAGCCTTCACCTTGCAGGACTGGGCGCCTTGATAATCATTTATTTTGGGGCGGACGGCACAGCTGCCGTTGCAACGGACCACTGCGACGGAAGGCGCCTTTTCCACCACGGCGACGCCGAGGATGGAGGCGACCTGCTTCATCGTTTCGTTGCCGCCTACGGGGCAGAATGCGGAGTCGAGGTTGCCGGCCTTTACGACTGCATCGGCAAAAGCCCTGCAGCCCGCAAAACCGCAACCGCCGCAATTGGCCCCGGGCATGGTCTTCTCCACGATGTCGATGCGGGGGTCTTCCTCGACCTTGAAGCGCTCGGCGACAAGAAAAAGGACAACCGCCAGCACGAGTCCGAGCGAGGCGATTATGACAATGGTCCAGATAATGGTAGTCGACATAAGTTATCGTTTTTTCTGAATCGTAAACACATAGTCGCGGGAAATCCTGTCCCGCAGCAGGTATAGGACGAAATAGTAGGCGGCAAGGGCGCCGAGGCCGGCCAGACCGGCCCACAGCTCGCCGATGGAGGTCATTGACAGGCCGACGACGAGCAGCAGCACAATGACGGCAGGAAGCCCGTAGGCCAGGAGCGACGCACGGAGGCCGAGCGAACGGCGCAGGGTCACGTCGACTTCCTCGCCGACGCTGAATCCGGAAGCTCCGGGCACCTCGATTTCCTTGCGCGAGGCCTCGGCAACGGTGCAAAGCCCGGCGGCGGCACACGAGCCGCAGGCCGACTGCGAAACGATCTCCACCGTAGCCGATGAAGGGGAAATCCTGCGCACAATGCCGCTGTGGGAGACCTCTGAAACCGACATGCTACTTAAGGTTCAAGGGATATTTGAGTCCGGAATACTTTTCCAGGCGGCCGGTGACTTTCCCTATTTTCAGAGGAGCCTCAAGATAGACGGGAACCTTGCCCTCATCGTCGGAAAACCACATGAAGAGGTCTTCGCTGGCGTCGCCGAACATCTCGCCGGCAACCACCTTGATGGCGAATTTCAGGGTGCCTACCGTGCCGATTCCGGGCAGTTTGCAGGTGTCCTTGCCCTTGAAGACGAAATAGATGTTGAACACTTCGTCATCAATTGCGAAAGTCATGGGAATCTTCACGTCGGGCTTTACCCTCGACATATCCACGTTGCGCGCGAGATAGAGAAGCGTCAGGGGGTCGAAAGTGCAGTCGCCCAGGGGAATCTCCATGGATTTCTGGGGGAGGTTGCTGTTTTCGATGGTGGCCGCGATATGGGGGTTGGCCCCGTGGACGAAAGCGTATTCGTTGAGGCAGTAGTAGCCGCCTTCGCGGGTGTCGCGGGTGAAGCGCATGGGGACGAGACCGTCGCAGGTGAACCATGAATGGAAATCTTCCCTGACCTTGAAGAAGGCGTCGTAGAACTTGGCCGTCCTGCCGAACATCCTCACGAGGAAGACGTCTTTTTTCTTCAGGCGCGAGGAATCGGCCGTGAAGGAGCCTCTGGCGACGTCGGCATTGATGATGCCCCAGTTGTAGTGGAAGACGAAATCGAGGCTTTCACCGGCCTGGAAGGCCAGCTTTTTCGGCGACAGGGAGTGGAGCGGCAGGCACGAAGCGCTACGCGAGGACTCGCCCGCGCCAAGGGGCAAAGCCAGCGTGAGCATCAGGACTATGGCGGGGAAAAACTTTCTCATTCGAAACCGTTGTTGGAGAAGTCGCCGGAGGAATAGCCGCCGGGCGACGACGGATAATCATCGTTCATGGCCGACCCAATAGTCTGGGCCTGGGACAGGAGCGTATCGTCTACCTCCACAAAACGTACCAATTCGCTCTTGAAGCGCATCGGAATTTCGGCCGTCTCGCCGTTACGGTGCTTGGCAATTATGATCTGAGTGGTTTCCTTTCCGTCAGGCGTCTCGCCAAGTCCCAGATAGTCAGGACGATGGACAAAGATGACCATATCGGCATCCTGCTCGATGGCGCCGGACTCGCGCAAGTCGCTCAGCTGGGGCTTTCCGTTGCTGCCGGTACGCTGGACGGCGTTGCGGCTGAGCTGGGAAAGGGCGATGATGGGAACGTCGAGTTCCTTGGCCGTAGCCTTGAGCGTGCGGGAAATGAACGCGACTTCCTGCTCGCGCATGCCGCGCAGATCCGGCGGGCCCTGCATCAGCTGGAGATAGTCCACGATGACAAGGCGGACGCCCTTGCTCTTGACAAGGCGCTTTACCTTCGTGCGGAACTCCATGATGGGAAGGCTGGGAGTGTCGTCGACATAGAGAGGGGCCTTGGAGAGGGCCTTGAGCTTGACTTCCAGTTGTTCCCACTCGAAGGGCTCGAGCTTCTGACCGCCTTTGATCTTGTCGGCCGGAAGCCCCGACTCGCTCGTCATAAGACGCTTGGCAAGCTGCTTGACGGGCATTTCCAGAGAGAAAACCGCGACGGGCATATTGCAATCGACGGCGGCGTTGCGCGCGATGTTCAGCGCGAAGGCCGTCTTACCGACGGAAGGACGGGCGGCAAGGATGATAAGGTCGGACTTCTGCCAGCCCATGGTGATGCGGTCGATGGAACGGTAGCCGGAGGGAACTCCGGAAAGGCCGGTCTGACCCTGCATCTGCTCGATTTCGTCCATGGCCGCACGGATGGCGGAGCCAATCTCCTGGACCTCTTTCTTGTCCTGGTTCTGGATGGCGTCGAAGACTTTGGTCTGGGCCGAGTCGATAAGGTCGTCCACAGGCACGGAATCGTCGAAGGCGTCGCGCAGAATCTCCGATGACGCCTTTATCAGATCCCTCTGTATAGTCTTCTGCTTGAGGATCTTGATGTAGTATTCGATGTGCGAGGCCGCGCCGATTTTCTGGCTCAGGGAGGCCAGTACGACCGCGCCGCCAACGGCTTCGAGGCAGTTGGCGAAGTCGGACTTGCCAGAGGGCTTGGTGGACTGGAGTTTCTGCGCGACGGAAAGGATGTCCAGGGCCACATGTTCGTTGACCAGGGAGGTCATGGCCTCGAAAATCATCCTGTGTTTGGGGTCGTAGAAACAGGAGGGCGTGAGCTCCTCCATCGCCTCATCCACCACTCCGGGCTCAATCAGGAGGGCACCCAGCACGGCTTCCTCCAAATCCGGAGCCTGGGGCGGGCGGTTGCCCGTCTCAAGTCCGAGGATTTCAAGGTCGGCCTGGGAGTTTTTCCTGCGAGTAGGACGGTCTGCCATGGAACGCTACTGCTTCTGGGTGAAGTCAGGGTTGACGATGATTCGTCCGCAGTGCTCGCAGATGATGAGCTTGCGGTTGGATTCGATGTCCAGAAGGCGCTGGGGGATGATGGTGTTGAAGCAACCGCCGCAGGCGTTGTCGTTGTAGACCGTGACGACGGCCAGGTGGTTGCGGACGCTCTCGCGGATGCGCTCATAGGCGCTCATGGTGCGGGAGTCGATCTTGGCGGCGCATGCCTTGCGGACGGCCTGGAGCTTTTCCTCTTCCTTGGCGGTGGACTCGACGATGTGGGAGAGTTCCTCCTTCTTGGCGTCGAGGTCGGAGGTGCGGATCGAGATCATGTCCTTGACGGACTCGATGTCGCTCTTGGCCTCGCCGATCTTCACCTTGGCCTCGCCGATGTTCTTTTCGGCAATCTGGCGAAGAAGCTCCTGATTCTCAATCTCTTTGGCGAGGGAATCGTATTCGCGGCTGTTGGTGATGTTCTCGAGCTGCTTCTGATACTTGGCGATCTGTTCGTCGCAGTCGACGATGTTCTGCTTGTTGTCGGCGATGGCGCGGGTCATGCCTTCGATGAAGGAATTGATCTGGGCGCACTTGGCGTTCATCTGCTCGAGCTCGTCCTCCAGGGCGCTCACCTCTGCGGGCAGTTCGCCGCGCAGCTGGACGATCTTGTCGATGGCCGTATCGGCCTGCTGGAGGTCATAGAGGGTTTTGAGTTTCTCCTGGGCGTTGCCGTCTTCGGCGAAATTCTTCTGGATGGAAACGAAAGTCTCCCTCCTGTCGATCGGAGTTTCAACTTTCTTGATTTTCTTGCTAGCCATATGGTTCAATAATAATATACGGGATTTTTCAGTGCATCACTGCGCCGAACTGCAAAGGTAGGAAAATTTTTCCTAAGGAGCGAAAATAAATTGTCTACAATGTCCACTTCGCTCTCAAAATGGCCTATATCCATGACCATGAAGCCTTCGCCCTGGAAAAAATGGTGGTAGGAAATGTCGCCGCTGACGTAGGCCTGTGCTCCGGAAAGACGGGCCTTTTCAATGAGCGAGGAGCCGCTGCCGCCGCAAAGCGCGATGCGCGACACCCTCCCCACAGGCTTGGACGCGCGCACGACAGACGCGCCGAACCTCTCCTTAACGAGCATAACGGCCTCTTCGCCGCTTACCGGCTCAGGAAGGTTGCCGACAACTCCGAGTCCGACGCCGGGGGCTTCGGGGTCGAGGATTTCCACGTCCTGAAGGCCCAGGCGACGCGCCATCTCCCAGCTGACGCCGCCGGCAGCCTTGTCGGCCGTGGTATGTGCGGCATAGACGGAAATGCCGGCCTTGATGGCCTTGAGGACCGCAAGGCCCACGGGATCGTCGGGCGAAATGTGGCTGAGCCCGCCGAAGATCAGGGGGTGGTGCGTGACCACGAGGTCGGCGCCGCAGGCCGTCGCTTCGTCAATCAGCTCAGGGGTGCAGTCCAGACCCACCAGGATGCCGTGTACCGGGGAATCGGGCGAGCCGATGAGCAGCCCGCTGTTGTCCCATTTCTCCTGGATTCCGAGCGGAGCGAACGACTCCAGCACGGAGGTAACTTCACCCACCGTCATAGCGCGGAACGGATCTCCAGAAGTTGCTCGCGGATGGCAGTGAGGGCATTAAGGGCCTTGACCCTGTCCTCGACCGGACGACGCTCGGCGGCAAGGCGCTTTTCGGCACCGTCGAGGGTCATGCCGTTTTCCTTGATCAGGAGATGGAGCTGCTTGAGCACCTCAAGGTCGTCCTGGGTGTAGAGCCGGTTGCCCTTGGCATTGCGCCTGGGCTTGAGGAATTTCTCGAAGCGGGTGGTCCAGAAACGGACCAGGGATGCGTTTTCGCCAAGGAGCGAAGCGGCCTCGCCGATAGTGTAGTAGAGTTTCTCCATATAGTTCTAATCCAATGATTGTTCAGTGCTTACAGACATATATACGACATCCGCATAGTCTCCCGGCGAGAGGCTGGCAAAGAAATAGTTGACCGGGTCCTGCGGCACTCCGTCCTGAAGGACCTCGTAGTGGAGATGCGGGGCGAAAGAGTTGCCGGAAATACCCACAGAGGCGATTTTGCGGCCGCGCGAGACTTTCTGGCCCTTGCTCACGAGGATATCGGCAAGGTGGGCATAGCGGGTCGTGCAACCGCCGCCGTGGTCGATGGTTACGACGTTGCCGAGGCCCTTGCCCGAATGGGTAACCTCGCTTACGGTGCCTGCTGCCGTGGCGAGAACCGCCTCGCCCTGCCCGGCGATAAGGTCGAGCCCCGAATGCTGGACGGCCACCTTGTAGTACGGACTGATCTTCAGGCCGACGGAAGCGCCGAACTGCGCGTAGGTCAGGCCCTCTATCGGGAGGGACATCGGAGGCATGTTACCCTTGCGCGCGGCAAGGAGCGCCGACAGGGCGAGGAAGTCCGACTCGACGCGCGAGGCCGTTTGGGTCAGGCGGTCGGCCTTCTGCTCGACCAGCGCCACGACATTGCGCTCGGAAACGGTGTCGGGCAGCATCTCGAGGCTGCGGCCCGGATTGACCGACGGAGCCTTGGTGTGAAACACCTGATTATAAATGGCATCGTCCCTGATGCGGAGGTCTTCGACCACGTCGCCGACAAGGGCCATCTGCTCCTGCATCTTGGGATAGAGGCGCGCATACATCCTGTTTTCCTGGGCGAGCTGCCGCTCGGTGTCGGTACGCACGAACAGCGACAGGACAAGGTAGTAGACGACTGCGAGCGTCATCGAACCGACAACCCAGCGGACGACCCGCCGGACGACCGTCCAGACGGACAGCGTCACCTTGCGGAAGGAAAAGTTCCTGTTGTCGAATTCGTACTGTGGCATAGCCTTACTTCCTGTATCTCACCCTTGTATGGGGCCGGATTATGACGTTGGAGGACTTGGCCGCCGCCCGCTCTATCATCGCCTCGTATTCTTCCACGGGCATTTGGAGGTCCATATAGTTGGCCGGATTGACGAAATTGTCCCGGTACATCACTTCATAGTGGAGGTGGGGGCCCGTAGCGCGCCCCGACTTTCCGGTCTCGCCTATGCACTCCCCTCGCGAAACCTTCATTCCCTCAACCACATAGATATTGCGCATGTGCGCGTAGCGCGTCTTGTAGCCGAAGCCGTGGTCGATTATGACGGAGTTGCCGTAGCCGAACAGCTCGAAGCTGACCTTCGACACCACGCCGTCGCCCGCGGCGTAGATCGGGTTGCCGGGAGGGCAGGCGAAATCGAAGCCGGTGTGCATCTTGGACGTGCCGTTGAACGGGTCGCTCCTGTAGCCGAAGGGGCTGGAGGTGCGGAACTGGCTGTGGTCGGTCTTCAGCGGACTGATGGCGGGGATGCAGGAAGCCATTTCGCCGGCACGGCGGGAAAGGGCCGTCACCTCGTCGAAGGACTTGCTCTGGACATAGGTCTTTTTCGCCAGGTGGTCGAGGCGCTCGGCCGTGCGTCGAAGCAGCGAACTCCCCTCGAGCGCGTCGAGATGGGCATAGCGGTTGACTCCGCCGAAGCCGGCATCCCTCACGCCGGAGGGTATTTCGTTCATACCGAAGATGTTGCGGTAGACTTCGTTGTCGCGCATGGCAAGGCCGTCGAGCGTGGCGTCGTATTCGTCCATCTGACGGTTCATCTGCTCTATCCTGCTGACCCATGCGGCATTGCGCTTTTTGAGGATGGCCGTGCGGGGAAGTTCCAGGCCGAGGACGGAGGTGTAGAGCCAAAGGTAGACACCCGTCAGGAGCAGGCTGCCGGCAAGGAAGCCGACAATCCACAGCACGCGGGCACCGACAGACGTCTCCTCCGTTTCGAAGAGGAGAGTCTGCGGATTGAGCTTGTATTTACCTTTGTCACTCATGTTCAACCGCCCCGGAGCCTTATTTAGCCTACAAATATAGGCTTTTTTACCGAAAAAGTTGTATTTTTGCAAGCTTAAGAGTTTTTTGCAAAAAACAAGCCGTCAGCGGCCCAACCAAGACCATAAATATGACATCAAAGGAAATCCGCCAGAAATATCTGGACTTTTTCGCCTCGAAAGGACACACCGTCGTTCCTTCCGCCCCCATGGTAATCAAGAACGACCCCACCCTCATGTTCACCAACGCCGGCATGAACCAGTTCAAGGACATCTTCCTCGGCAATGCCGCCCCGAAAATGCTCCGTGCGACCGACAGCCAGAAATGCCTCCGCGTGAGCGGCAAGCACAACGACCTTGAAGCCGTGGGACACGACGGACGCCACCACACGATGTTCGAGATGCTCGGCAACTGGAGCTTCGGCGACTATTTCAAGTCCGAAGCCATCGACTGGGCATGGGAACTCCTGACCGAGGTCTACAAGATAGATGCGACGAAGCTTTACGCCACCGTTTTCGAGGGCAGCGAGGAAGACGGCACCGCTCTCGACACCGAGGCCCGCGAAGCCTGGCTGCGCCACCTTCCCGCCGACCACGTCCTCACCGGCAACAAGCACGACAACTTCTGGGAAATGGGCGACACCGGCCCCTGCGGCCCCTGCAGCGAAATCCACATCGACCTCCGTCCCGACGAGGAGATCGCCAAGGTCCCCGGACGCGAGCTCGTCAACACCGACAACGACGACGTCATCGAGATCTGGAACCTCGTGTTCATGCAATATAACCGCAAGGCCGACGGCCACCTGGAGCCCCTCCCGGCCAAGAACATCGACACCGGCATGGGCTTCGAGCGCCTCTGCATGATCCTGCAGGGCAAGAAATCCAACTATGAGACCGACGTCTTCTCCGGCATCATCGGCAAGGTGGAGGAATTCTCCGGCCACAAATACGCCGAAGGCGGCAACGTCGAAGTCGCCATGCGCGTAGTCGCCGACCACATCCGCGCCATCGCCTTCTCCATCGCCGACGGCCAGCTTCCGTCCAATGTCAAGGCCGGCTACGTGATCCGCCGCATCCTCCGCCGCGCCGTCCGCTACGGCTACACCTTCCTCGGCTTCACCGAGCCCTTCCTCTGCCGCCTGATCCCCCAGCTGGTAGCCGACATGGGCGACGCCTATCCCGAGCTGAAGGCCCAGCAGAAGCTCATCGAAAACGTCATCCGCGAGGAAGAAAACGCCTTCCTGCGCACCCTGGACCGCGGTATCCGCATGCTGGAAGACAACATGGCCCGCAACGCCGACACCAAGGTCGTCTCCGGCAACGACGCTTTCGTCCTATACGACACCTACGGCTTCCCCCTCGACCTGACGGAACTCATCGCCTCCGAAAAGGGCTACAAGGTCGACCTGGAAGGCTTCAACGTCGAGCTTGCCAAACAAAAGGAACGCGCGCGTAACGCGACCGCCAACGAATTCGGCGACTGGACCGAGTTCTCCTCCGGCGACGAGGTGGTGTTCGAAGGCTACGACGTCCTCCGCACCGAGGGCGCCCGCCTCCTGAAGCAGCGCACCGTCAAGCAGAAAAACAAGGAATACTTCCAGCTGGTGTTCGACCGCACTCCTTTCTATGCCGAAATGGGCGGACAGGTCGGCGACACCGGCACCATCGAAAGCGCCTCCGGCGAAGTCATCTCCATCCTCAACACGGTCAAGGAGAACAACCTCACCATCCATCTGGCCGAACGCCTGCCCTCCAACGGCAACGAGTCCTTCACTCTCACCGTCGACGGCGAGCGCCGCCAGAAGATCATGAACAACCACACCGCCACCCACCTCCTCCACCAGGCCCTCCGCGAGATTCTCGGCACCCATGTCGAGCAGAAAGGCTCCTTCGTGGGTCCGGACTACTTCCGCTTCGACTTCTCCCACTTCCAGAAAGTCACCGACGAGGAGATCCGCGCCGTGGAAAACAGGGTCAACTCCCTCATCCGCGCCGACGAGCCCCTGAAGGAAAAGCGTGACGCGACGATGGACGAGGCCCGCGCAATGGGCGCCATGGCCCTGTTCGGCGAGAAATACGGCGACGTCGTGCGCGTCGTCCGCTTCGGCGACTCGGTCGAGCTCTGCGGCGGCACCCACACCCGCAGCACCGGCACCATCGGTCTGTTCAAGGTAAGGGCCGAAAGCGCCGTCGCGGCAGGCGTGCGTCGCATCGAGGCCGTAACCGGAGAGTCGGCCGAACTGATGATCCAGAACGTCGAGGACATGCTGAAGACCGTCCGCGGATTCTTCAACAACGTTCCCGACCTTACCGGCGCCATCGAGAAGATGCTCTCCGAAAACGCCGACGCCCGCAAGCAGCTCGAGGCAATCGCAAATGAAAAGGCGGCCCAGCTCGCCGACAGCCTCTACGCCCACGCCGAGGAAATCGGCGGCATCAAAGTCGCCAAGTTCGACGGCTCCATCGACCCGGCCATCGCCCGCAACATGGCCCTCCTCCTCCAGAAGAAGGCCCGCAACATGGTGCTCGCATGCGCTTATACCTGGGCAGAGAAGCCCAACCTGCTGCTGATGTACTCCAACGACCTGGTCGAAGCCGGCCGCAACGCAGGCAAGGACATCCGTCAGGCCGCCAAGTTCATCCAGGGCGGCGGTGGCGGACAGCCCGGTCTGGCTACAGCCGGCGGCAAGCTTCTTGCAGGACTTCCGCAGGCGCTCGAATGCCTCGTCGAAACCGCAACCGCATAATCCCGCCCACCCTTGAAGAAACTGGACCAGTTCATTTTGAAGTCGTTCGTAGGACCGTTCACCGCGATCCTGCTGCTGGTCGTCTTCATCCTGATGATGCAGTTTCTCTGGGTCTATATCGACGAACTCGTCGGAAAGGGCCTCAGTTTCGGGGTCATCCTCGAGTTCATGATGTGGGGCGGCGCCATCATGCTGCCCCTCGCCCTGCCGCTCGCCACGCTGCTGTCGTCGGTCATGACCGTAGGCCAGATGTCGGAACACAGCGAACTCATCGCCATCAAGGCTTCCGGCATTTCGCTCGCCCGCGTCATGCTGCCGATGATGGTCGCATCCCTGGTCATCTGCGTCATGGCGTTCTATGCCGCCAACAACCTCGTCCCGCATGCCTACAACGAGATTTACACCCTGCGCGAAGACATAGGCCGGACCAAAAAGGAAATCAACATCCCCACCGGCACGTTCTACGACGGCATTGACGGCTACGTCCTCAGGATAGGTTCCCGCAACAAGGGCAGCGGAATGATGTACGACGTCATGGTCTACGACCAGACTTCCCACGAAAGGGGCGCATCCTCCATCACCCTGGCCGATTCCGCGCTGATGAAGATGTCCAAGAACAAGGACTACCTCACCTTCCAGCTTTTCAACGGCATCAACTACCAGGAAAACAATTCCATGCGCTACCGCGACACCACCCTGCAGCTCCAGCGCATCTCCTTCGACAAGCAGGAAATGATAATTCCGCTGAAGAATTACGCCTTCCAGAAGTCGAGCGAGACCCGCTACGGAGACCAGGTCAAAGCCAAGAGCCTGGCCGACCTGCAGGTGGGAAAAGACTCCGTCAGCCATCTGCGCGACTCAACCAAAGCACTTCAGATAGAGCGGTTTACGACGAGCCGGACACTCCGTTACGGCAGCCAGCTCGACACGTCGTACCATCGCACCGCGAAGCTCGACATCTCCGCCCTCTCATGGCGCGACCGCAACTCCGAACGCCGGGCCTACGAATCGGCCATAAACCAGGCAAAGGACTACATCACGAACCTGAAAAACGACAGCTACGACGTCCAGCAACACCTCTGGCTGCTGCGCCACAGCGACGTGGAGATCCTCAAGAAATTCGCCGGGGCCCTGGCCTGCCTCATCATGTTTTTCATCGGTGCTCCGCTGGGCGCATTCGTCAACAGGAAGACGGGGCTGGGCGCATCCGCCATCGTGGCCGTACTCTTCTTCGTGTTCTACTGGGTAGTAGATATCACGGGAGTGAAGCTGGCGCGCGACGGTGCCACATCGGCCGTAGTCGGAGTGTTCATATCCACTTTCATCCTCTTCCCGACCGGCATGTTCCTGACGTGGAAAGCCATCAGGGACGAGTCCATCCTCGGCTCGGACACCCTCGTGTCGTGGTGGAGAAGAATCAAGAGCAAATTCATCCGTATGTTCAGAAAGACCAGAATAGTGTACATGGGCACGCCCGAATTCGCCGTAGCCCCGCTTGACGCCCTCGTCCAGGCCGGCTACAAGGTCGTGGGCGTGGTCACAGTGGCCGACAAGCCGTCGGGCCGCGGACTCAAGGTGTCGGAAAGCGCCGTCAAGCAATATGCGGTGGCCCACGGCATTCCCGTGCTCCAGCCGCTGAAGCTCAAAGACCCCGAATTCCTCGCAAGCCTCGCCGCCTGGAAAGCCGACCTCTTCGTGGTGGTCGCCTTCAGGATGCTTCCCGAGGTGGTCTGGAAGATGCCGCCCCTCGGCACCTTCAACCTCCACGCCGCCCTTCTGCCGCAATATCGCGGTGCGGCCCCTATCAACTGGGCTGTAATCAACGGCGAGCGCATGACCGGTGCAACCACCTTCATGATAGACGCCAACATCGACACCGGCGGCATCATTCTCCGCCAGGAGCTGCGCATCGGCGAGTCCGACACCGCGGGAGACGTCCACGACGCCCTCATGCCCATCGGGTCGAAACTGGTCGTAGAAACGGTCGAAGGCATTATCCAGCACAACGTCGAAACCCGCGTCCAGCGCAGTTTCATCCAGGGCTCGGAAGTGCTGAAGCCCGCTCCGAAACTGACCCGCGAGCTGTGCCACATCGACTGGGACGCCCCCACCACGCAGGTCTACAACCTCATCCGCGGCCTGAGTCCCTATCCCACGGCATTCACCGAACTGGTCGCCGATGGCGGTCAGCCGCAGACCCTGAAGATATTCCGCGCCGAGCGCAGGGACGACCTCCACGCCGCTCCCGGCACATTGCTCTCCGACGGCAAATCCTATCTTGCCATCGCCACCCGCGACGGAGCGGTCGGTCTGCTGGACATCCAGCTTGCCGGGAAGAAACGCATGGAGGTGAAGCCTTTCCTGGCCGGTTTCCGCGACCCTCAGGGCTACACCTGCACCAAGGGCACTTCCGCTGCGGAAATAGCCAAGACCCTTGCCTGAGATGGGCTCAGCCGTCATAATCTGTGCGGGAGACTTTCCCCGCCGCGAATACCCCCGCTACTTGCTTGAAAGCGCAGACCTGGTGGTGTGCTGCGACAGCGCATTCTCCCGCTATCTCCGCTTCTGCAAGGGCAATCTTCCCGAGTCGCTGGTCATCATCGGCGACATGGACTCCCTCCCGGCGGCGCTGCAGAAAAAATATGCCAGCCACATAATCCGCATATCCGAGCAGGACGACAACGACCAGACCAAGGCAGTCCGTTACATCCTGGCGGAACATCCCGAAATCGACACCATACATATATTGGGGGCCACCGGGCGGCGCGAGGACCACACCCTCGGCAACCTCTCGCTCCTGATGGAATATGCCCGCACCATCCTGGCGGGACGCCCGGCCGACAAGCCTATAGGGCCCGAGGAAGCGCCGGTGGTGCCCGAAAATGGACAGCGCAGCGACGTCCGCATCGAAATCGTCTCGGACTACTCCACAGCCTTCGCCCTGACCGACACGGCCGATCTCTTCGTCGGCGAAGGCCGCCCCGTCTCCATCTTCTCCCCCGACAACAGCCTGCGCATCGTATCGGAAGGCCTTCAGTGGCCCACCGACAACGTCGTCTTCGACAACTGGTGGAAAGCCACCCTCAACCGCGCCACCTCCGACCGCATCCGCCTGCGCTTCTCCCACCCTTCCATCGCCCTGGTCATATTGGGGTGAACCGCTTTCCCCATGAAGCGTCACTAGGGGTACATGCAACCGCACCCCCACTGTCAAAATGATGTGACCCCAAAAAGTTGGACACAACAAGGAGTCCAACATGAAGAAAAAAATTGAAAAAAGGCGTCAAATTCTCGAACT
>ONKE01000045.1 GCA_900318355.1 uncultured Bacteroidales bacterium | reverse complement strand
GATACGGTAGGAGAATAAAGCAACCTGACTCTCAGGAGAGCCGGTGTCCGTATTGGACTTCCCGTACTTCGCGAAAATCTCTTGCTTCTTTTCAGGCATGAGGTATTCAGCCATAGTGCAAAAAATTTTATTGTTAATAATTCACCTGCTATCCGGCCCATTGCCGAAATAGCCTGCAAATTTAACAAGAATCCCCGGAATTCCAAGCGATATTAATGCAAATATTGCTATATTTGTGGTTATGAGCAACGACAGATTTCCGCTGCTGTTCCGCGCGGCCCGGGCGTGGATCGCGTTCTGGACGGACCGGATATATTACCGGCGTACATGGGTCGAGGGCAAGGACAACGTGCCACGGAGCGGCACGCCCGTGCTGATGGTTTCCAACCACCAGCAGGCCCTCAACGACGCCCTGTGCCTGGTCACGACGCTGCGTGACCGCAAGCCGACGTTCCTGGCGCGCGGTGATGTATTCTCCCTCAATCGGGCGTTGTCCGCGTTCCTGCGCTGGATAGGCATCCTGCCGGCTTTCCGCCTCAAAATAGACGGCGCGGCGGCGATGCAGGGCAACTACGCCTCCTTCGGCGAGGCCGCGCAGAGGCTTGCCGATGGCGGGACCGTAGCGCTGTTTCCCGAAGGAAAGCACCAGGAAGGCCACTGGCTGGGCGATTTTTCCACCGGCTACCTTCGCATAGCCTTCGGTGCCGCGGAAGCCGCCGGATTCAAGAAGGATATCCTCGTCCAGCCCGTCTGCAACCATTATTCCGAGTTCGGCGGGATGCGCCACGAGAGGCTGGTCCGCTATGGCGAGCCCCTGTCGCTGGCACCGTATTACGACCGTTACCGCGAACACCCCGGCGACGTCAAGAAGGAAGTCAACGCCATAATCCGCGCCCGGGTTGAGGCCATGATGCTCAACGTCACCTGCCAGGACCGCTACGCCGAAACGGAGTTTATCCGCAAAAACGTCTACGGCCGCCATTTTGCCGAAAGGCTCGGAAAGAACCCGCGCCGTCTGCCAGAAAAGCTCGATGCCGACAGGGAACTGGTCCGGCGCCTGGAAGAGACCGACACTTCTTTCGGGATCCGCAACCTGGCCCGCCGCATCCTGGATGCCGAGCGGCAGATGAATGTTCCCGACCGCCTTTTCGACCGCCCTCCGGGCATATGGCGCACCATCCTCCTGTCGTTGGGGCTCATCGTCACCCTGCCGGTGGCGCTGTTTTGCATGTGGCCGTCCCTGCCGTCGTGGCTCATTCCGAATCATTTTTCCGACCGTGCCCGCGGCCGGATGTTCCCCGGGACTTTCCTCATAGCGCTTAACTCCCTGGTGCTCCTTCCTTTGGCCGGGGTGCTGACCTTTGCCGCCGCATGGCCGCTGACCGGCAGTTTCCTCATCGCCGCGGCGTGGGTGGCTTCGTTCCCGCTGCTGATCCTTTTCGAATGGTACTGGTGCGCGGTGCTGGGGCTGGTCCAGGACCGCATCTGCTTCCATCTCGCCGACCATCTGGGCAATACCGAAGAAGTCCGGCGGATGCGTAAGGAACTCGACGCCATGGTGGGGAAGTTGTAAAAATTGCTTACCTTTGTCCCTTGGCACGGAATTGGTTGCTTTCCCGGCCCGAAACACGGAAAATGATGAAAAAAATAATAACACTCATTGCATCCCTTGCCGCGGCGATATGCGCCTTCGGGCAGGATGCGGCGATTCTCGACAAGATCGAAAAAGCCAACGCCTCAATGAAGTCCGTTCAGTGCAATTTCACTGAAAACAGGATTCTCACGGCCACAGGACGCAAGTTCGACTGCGCCGGCACCGTCTATTTCCAGGGACCCGACCGCATGGCCATGCGCTTTTCCAAGCCCGCGACCGACCTGGTGGTCATCGACGGCAAGACCTACCACATGAACCGTTTCGGCAAGCCCATGACCTTCGACACCGAAAAGGCCCCGCTGATGCGCAGCCTCCGCAACACGCTCCTCTACTGCATCACCGGCCAGCCCCGCAAGGTGGCCGCGGAGAGCGATGCCGACATTGCCGTCAAGGACACCAAAGACGGCTACGTCGTGCTCCTGACCGCCCGCAAGCACGTCACCAAGGGCTATTCCCACATCTACCTGACCTACCGCAAATCCGACTGCCTCATGGTGAGGATGGAGACCGAGGAATTCGGCGGCATCATCGACATCTACCAGATGAGTGATTTCAGCCGCAATGCGTCCATCGATCCGGCAGTCTTCAAGATTCCCGCAAAATAATGGACGCCGGCCTGTTCCTGTCCATGCTTTCCACTGATTCCACTTCCTCACGGGAGCGGGATTACGCCCTCATTCTTGCCAAGCGGTTCAGCGGCCCTGGACGGAAGGTGGAAACCTTCGAAGTCGGGGACGGCACCCTCAACCTGAGAATATCGTGGGGCGATCCCAAGGTGTTCTTCTGCACCCATCTGGACACGGTTCCTCCGTATATCCCGCCGGCAATGCGCGAGATAAAGGCGGGAGAAATCCTGCCCGACGGCAGCGTGGCCGCGGCCGACGACATCCTCTTCACCGGAAGGGGCACATGCGACGCCAAGGGCCAGTGCTACGCCATGTATCAGGCATGCCTTGAGCTGGAAGCGGCGGGCCGCACCGACTTTGCGCTCCTTCTGCTCGCAGGCGAGGAAACGGGCTCGTTCGGCGCCAAAGCCTACAACCGCGACTGCGGCGGAGGCGACGCCGTAGTGGTCGGAGAGCCCACGGGCGGGGCCATGGTGTCCGCCAGCAAAGGCACCAAATCCTTCGAAATAGTCCTTGGCGGCCGTCCGTGCCATTCGGGCTATCCGTCGGAAGGGGAGAGCGCCGTGGAGCGTTTCGTCTCCTTCGTCCAGGCCCTGCGCGGCTACGATTTCCCGGTCGACCCGGAGCTCGGCCTGACCACATGGAACATCGGCAAGCTCCTCAGTGACAACCCCCAGAACATCCTCAGCCCCGAAGTCCGCTTCAGGATATATTTCCGTACCACTTTCGCCACCGACGGCATCGTGGCCGGGGTCCTTTCGCGTCTTCTCGGGCCGGAAGATACCATTACGGCCTATGGCGGCGACACGCCCATGCACTACTGGACGGCCCCCGGCGAGCGGCTCACCACCGTTGCATTCGGCAGCGACGCCCCGCAGCTTCCCGGCTTCCGGCGCAGGGCCCTTTGCGGCCCGGGCTCCATCCTCGTGGCCCACACCGACAGGGAATACGTGCTTGGCAGCCAATTGGATGAGGCTTCGCGGCAATATGTCCGCATCTACCATTCGCTCTGCGCCCGCCATCGCAGCGTCGTGATGAAATTCGGAGGGACTTCGGTCCAGGATGCCGCCGCGATAGGCCGCGTCCGCGAAATAGTGAGGACGAGGCTGAGCGAAAAGCCCGTGGTGGTCGTTTCCGCCATGGCCCGCGTTACGCGTTCCCTTGTGGCCCTGGCCGATGCCGCAGCCGCTGGAGACGCAGCCACTGCAGCTGAAATACTTGAATCTCTTCGCCTTAGACATCTCGATACGGCCTCGGCCCTCCTCTCCGGAGAAGATTATGACGAGGCTTCCGGCCGTATCCGCGACCTTCTCGGCGAACTCTCCGCGAGGGTCGAAAAGTGTGTCAAACAAGGCCTTACTCCCGGCGACCGCGCAGCGATCCTGTCTTACGGCGAACTGATGTCGTCGGTACTTGTCGCCGCGTCCATGCGCGAGGCCGGCCTCCCCGCAAAGTGGGAAGACGCCCGGCTCCTTGTCGAAACCGACAGCAACTACCTTGGCGCCACCGTCGACCTCCCGGCCACGACCGTGCGCATCCAGAACATGCGCGTGTCTGAAATAACAGTCACCCAGGGATTTATCGCCTCCGATAAGGACGGTGCGACAACCATCCTCGGCTTCGAAGGCTCCGACTATTCCGCCGCGCTCTTCAGCATGGCCCTGGGAGCAAGCGCAGTGGAGATCTGGACCGACGTCGACGGCATCCGTTCGGCCGACCCCCGGGTCGTATCGGACTCAATCCGCATCGACAGCCTGACCTATGACGAGGCCGCCGCCATGGCAGGTCTCGGCGCCAGGGTTCTCCACCCCGACACCGTCGGCCCGGCCCGCAGCCGCAACATTCCGATCAGGGTCAGGGACACGCGCCATCCCGAGGCTCCCGGCTCCATCATCGGCGGTTCTTCCGTCCCCGAAGGCCCAAAGTCAATCGCCCTCATGACCGGTCAGGACCTGCTGGAAGTCGGTTTCTCCGGCATCGACAGTCCGCTTGAGGGGCAGTCGCTCGTCTCCGTCGTCGGCAAGGGCGTACCGGCCGATTCACAGGTCCGCGGCGCCATGCAGGCCGAGGCCCCGATTGTCTCCGAGGGCCCTTTGAGCCTCAGCATTCTCGTCCCCCGGGACGCTGCGCAGGATGTGGTCCGCCGCCTCCACGCACGTCTCTTCGGCAGTCGCTAAGGCCGCGGCTGTTGTAGCCTAAGAAGATTTTGCGTATTTTTGCATGATACAATAGCCGAATCTATATGCAAGCAGTTATTTCCGGATATGGCAAGATGGGCCGCATGGTCGAAAAGGCCCTCTCCGCGCGCGGCATTCCCTGCGCCGGGTGGAGCGAAGACATCGCATCCTTCGACCCGGCCGTGGCCCGCGAGTCCGTGTGCATCGACTTCACGACTCCGGCCGCGTTCCGTGCGAATTATCCAGTCCTCGCAGCCAATTTCAAGGCTGTAGTGGTGGGCACGACGGGCTGGTACGACATTAAGGACCAAGTGTTTGAGTGTTTCCTCAAGGCCGGCACCCCGCTTATCTGGGCCTCCAATTTCTCGGTTGGCGTGACGGTCCTTTCCGCCGCGGTTGAGCAAGTCGCAAAGCTCTTGTCGAAGGCCGGCGGATATGCCCCCTACATAGTCGAGAAGCACCATTGCCACAAGCTTGACGCCCCCAGCGGCACGGCCCTTACCCTTGCCCGCGAAGTGGAAAAATACATCTCCGCCCCGGCGGTCAATATCGCTTCGGTCCGCGTCGGGGAAGTCCCTGGCATACATACGGTCGGTTTCGAAGGCCCCTGCGACAGGATAACCCTTGAGCATGAGGCATTTTCCCGCGAAGGACTGGCCGACGGGGCCGTTACCGCGGCGCTTATGACCGAGGGCCTTACCGGCGTACATGAATTCAAAGACCTTTTCCTGCAATGAGCCTTTTCCTTCAAGGAGTGGGAACGGCACTCGTGACTCCGTTCAAGGACGATGCGGTCGACTATGAGGCCTTCGAGGCCATGGTCCGCCGCCAAATAGAATCAGGCGTGGATTTCCTCGTGCCGCTCGGTTCGACGGCCGAAACCCCTTGCCTGGAAGACGACGAAAAAGTCCGTCTGCTGGCTCTGACCCGTTCCCTTGCGGGAGGGCGTCCGGTCGTCGCAGGCGCCGGCACCAATTCGCTCCGCCACACTATCCGCACCATGAAGCTTCTGGAGCCCTGCGGCCCCGATGCGTTCCTTATCGTGGTGCCCTACTACAATAAACCCACCCAGGAGGGTATGTACCGCTATTTCCGTGCGGTCGCGGAGTCGACCGACAAGGCGATAGTGCTCTACAATGTTCCCGGTCGCACCGGGGCTAATCTCTCTGCGGAGACTTGCCTTCGCCTGGCCCATGACGTGCCCAACATCGTCGCCGTAAAGGAAGCTTCCGGCAACAAGCCTCAGGTCGAGGCCATCCTTCGAGGCCGTCCGGAAGGGTTCAGCGTCCTCAGCGGCAACGACGACGAGGCGCTGGATGTGATGGAAGCCGGCGGTCAGGGCGTAATCAGCGTGGTCTCCAATCTGGTCCCTGCTACGATGGCTTCGATGAACGCGGCGCTGCGTGAAGGCCGGCGCGGGGATGCTGAAGCTATCCGCGACTCCCTGCTGCCGCTGTGCGACGCATGCTTTGTCGAGAGCAACCCCATCCCGGTCAAGGCCGGTTTGTCGCTGCTCGGCCTTTGCAGCCCGGAAATGCGCCTGCCGCTCACTCCTGCCACCCCGGAGACGGCCCTTAGGATGAAAGAGTGTCTTAAAGAATTGGAAATGTTATAGCCAAGATGGACCAGGAAAGAAAAAAGTTTCTCGATACCATAGAGGCCCTGGAAAACGGCTCGGTGCGCGTAGCCGAGCGCGTAGAGGGCGAATGGAAAGTCAACAGCTGGGTTAAAGAAGTCATCCTGAGCGGTTTCCGTATCGGCCAGCGGATCGATATGTCCACGGGAGGCTTCTCCTTCTTCGACAAGGACACCATTCCCATGCGGCGGTTCTCCCTCGAAGACAACCTGCGCATCGTCCCCGGAGGAACTTCGGTCAGGCGCGGCGCTTTCGTCGCCCCGGGAGTTATCATCATGCCTCCGGCATTCATCAATGTCGGCGCCTATGTCGACGAAGGGACGATGATCGACTCCCACGCCGTCGTCGGTTCCTGCGCCCAGATCGGCAAGCGCGTCCATGTGGCCGCCAACTGCCAGGTGGGCGGAGTTCTCGAGCCTGCCGGCGCCCTTCCGGTCATCATCGAAGACGACGTTTTCCTCGGTGGCGGATGCGGTGTCTACGAAGGCACTCTCGTCCGCGAGCGCGCCGTAATCGCCTCAGGCGTAATGATTACCCGCGGCACCCCGGTCTACGATGCCGTCAATGGTTGCTACATCCGTCCCGATGCGTCTGGCCAGCTGGTCATCCCGGCCGGAGCGGTTGTCGTTGGCGGCAGCCGTCCGGTGACGAAGGGTCAGGCCGCCTCCGACGGCATCCACGTCTATACTCCGGTGATTATCAAGTATCGTGACGAGCGCACCGACGCCTCGGTCTCGCTCGAAGAAGCCCTGAGATAATGGTTGATTACAGTCAGCATTTTTCGGAAGACGTTCCGTCATTTTTCCGCAGCCCCGTCCGCGAGATTTTCAAGCGGGTGGACCTATCGAGAATCTATTCCTTCGCGGGAGGCTATCCTTCGGCTGACACCTTTCCGCTTTCGCAGATGGGCGCCCTTGCCGGGAAGGTTGCGTCGAAATATGGCTCCAAGGCCCTTCAGTACGGTGGCACGCAGGGCGTTCCCGAGCTCCGGCAGGTGCTTTCCGACCGTTACGGGGTGCCCCTGGGCAATATCCAGATAACCACTTCGTCCCAGCAGGGCATCGACGTCTGCACCCGCATATTGGCCGACCCGGGCGACGTGATCCTGACGGTCTGCCCGACCTATCTCGGTGCGCTGCAATCCTTCAGGTCCTATCGTGCCGAGGTCCGTGCCTTCCCGCTTTCGGATTCATTCGCCGCCGACATCGAGCGTGCGGCCCGCGAGGTCAGGGCTGAAGGTAAGAAGGTGGCATTCATTTATTTGATTCCCGATTTCCAAAATCCTTCGGGCGAGACCATATCCCTTCCCATGCGTCGGGAAATCGTCGAAACCGCCCGCAAGGAAGACCTTCTCGTCGTGGAAGACAGCCCCTACCGCGAGCTTCGCTACGAGGGCGAAGACGTGCCGTCGCTTTATTCCCTCGCCCCCGAGCGAGTGCTCCATTTGGGGTCTTTCTCCAAGATATTCGCCCCCGGACTGCGGCTGGGATGGATTTTCGGCCCTGAAACCCTCCTGGATGCGATTTACGTCTGCAAGCAGTCGCTCGACCTCTGTCCTCCCGTATTCGACCAATATCTTGCCGCCGAATTCATGGGCAGCGGTGCCCTGGACGCCAATCTTGTCCACACCCGCAGCCTCTACCGCGCCAAACGCGATCTCATGCTCTCCCTGCTGGAGCGGCTGATGCCCGAGGGCGTGAGCTGGACCCGTCCGGAAGGCGGCCTGTTCCTTTTCCTCACCCTGCCGGAAGGATTCGACAGCGTCGCGTTCTATGAGACGGCTCTCTCGGCAGGCGTGGCATACGTCGCCGGTTCTTTCTTCGGCGCCGGGGCCAACACCATGCGGCTCAACTTCTCCTTCATGAGCGAAGACCGTATCCGCGAAGGCCTTGCCCTTCTTTCCGACCTAATCCGCAAAGCGCTATGATACTTCGAAAATACCACGGTGCCGGCAACGATTTCCTGCTCGCAGACGGCCGGGACGGCAGTTTATGCCTGACTGAGGATGATGTCCGCCGCCTGTGCGACCGTCACTGCGGATTCGGTTCCGACGGCCTGATGGTGTTGCGACCTTCGGACGCGGCCGATTTTCGCATGGAATTTTACAATCCTGACGGCTCCGGCGGCATGATGTGCGGCAACGGCGGGCGCTGCATCGCGGTGTTCGCTTCCGACCTTGGAATTATCGGTGACACCTGCCGTTTCGAGGCTCCCGACGGGATTCATGAGGCTGCGATCCTAAGCCGCGACGGCCGCGACTCGGTCGTCCGTATCAGCATGCGCGACGTGACGCAGTTCCATCGCGAGGGCCCGTCGCAGTGGTTCCTCGACACCGGGACGCGCCACTATGTCCGCTTCTGCGACGATATCGACGTTCCCGACCTTCCCGGCATTGCCCGTCCCGTCCGTTACTCCGAACGTTATGCTCCTGTCGGGGTCAACGTCAACCTGGCTTGCCGGTGCGACGGCGGCCTGCGCGTTCGGACCTATGAGAAAGGAGTTGAGGCCGAGACGCTTGCCTGCGGTACCGGTATCGTCGCCACGGCTCTCGCCGCCCGCCTTGAAGGCCTCCTGGATGCCGACTGCATCCAGGTCCGCAGCGGCTTTTCCACCCTGACGGTCGAATCCTCCGCCCGCCCTGACCGCTTCACCTCCATCCGCCTCACCGGCCCCGTTTCATATGTCGGGGATGTGTCGTGTTTTCCGGCGCATTTTGTATATTTGCAAAAAAAACAGGGATGACACGAAAGCATGTTTTTTCAGCATTGGTGCTTCTGACGGTCCTTACCGGCTGTTTGAAGGGGTCGTATGAAATGAGCGATTATATCGGCAGCGATCTCGATGCCCTGGACCGCCTGTATATTATCGAGAGGGACAGCGTCTACAACATTCTCCCTTTTGTCGACCGTGGCTACATCGGCTACAACAACCGCCACAGGGACTACGACGCCGCCGTTGACGGGGAAGACGCTTCGGAAGATATCCGCCAATACGGCACCTTCACCGGAGGGTTCAGCGTCAGCATGAAGTGCGACACCATCGTAAAGCCGGGCCACGTCACCCGCTCGCCGTTCTGCGTCGCCGACTCAACCGGAAATGGCCGTTCCAAGGTATTTGCCGTCTATTATCAGAATCCGGACGACTCCAAGAATCCGGAGCACGACCTGGTCTACCTCGCCGGCGGAATCGGCTCCTGCACTCCTGCCGGATGTTTCGTCCAGAACACCAATCTGGTGGCCAACATAATCGTAAACGGCACCGAAGACATCCCGCCATTTGCCCAGGGCGACTATCTCAAGCTGACGGCTACGGCAATAGTCGGCGACGCCGTGTCGGGCACGGCGGAAATCTATCTTGCAAACTACACGGAAAAGGGACTCTCCATCCTCGACAAATGGACGGAGTTCCCCCTTACTGAGATCCGGGACATGGACTATCTCGACTTCACGCTGACCTCGAACCGTACCGACATCCCGCTGTGGTTCTGCATGGACGATTTTACGGCCAAGATATTCATCAAGCAGTAGTTACAGTCCCAGGGCGCGCTCAAGGGCCTCGATGACGATGTGGATCACCTTGATGTGGATTTCCTGGATGCGGTCGGAGTGGGGAGCGCGAGGGGCGCAGATGGCCACGTCGGCCGTCTCCGCCAGGGGATTGGCCTTAGGCTCCACGTCGCTGCCTTCCAGTGGCTCCAGCGCCGTCAGGGCAACCACTTTCATATCCATTTCACGGGCTTTTTCGGCGGCCAGGAGGATGTTGCGTGACGTGCCGCTGGTAGATATGGCAAGAAGCACGTCGCCGGGCTGTCCGAAAGCCTCCACCCAGCGGGAAAATATCTCTTCGAATGCGAAATCGTTGCCTGTGCAGGTCATGTAGGCCGGGTCGTTGATGGCCATGGCCGGCAGGGGACGGCGATTGCCGCGGAATCGTCCGGTCAGCTCTTCGGCAAAATGGGTCGCATCGCAGAGCGACCCGCCGTTGCCGCAGGCGAGGATCTTGCACCCGTCTTCCAGCGCATCTTTCAGAACCAGCGTCATTTCCGTCATAGACGCCACCGTCTCAGGGTCGGAGAGAAACTGCTCGAGCTCGGCCCTTGCCTCTTCAAGGCTGTTGGATATAATATTTTCCAGTTCCATTATGGCTTGAATTTTAGATACTTGCTGCAACGGCGAGGGCGGCGTAGTCGCCTATGGCTTCGCCGAGGGCGGCCGGGACGACGCGGCAGACGCGGGCTGCCAGAGGCAGGGCCTCGCGGTCGATAACCGCCTGCATCAGAGGCTTGAAGAAGGCCTCGTTGCGGGCATAGATGCTGCCGATTACGATCACCTCGGGGTTGATGATGTCGATGAGGATGGAGAGGCCGATGCCGAGATATTCGGCGCTCGTGCGCATTACGCCGAGGGCCACTTCGTCTCCTTCCGAGGCGGCGAGGGCCACTGTCTTTGCCGTGATGGCTTCGAGGTCGCCGTCGGGGCACCAGGCCACTTTCCCGCCCATCTGGAGGCGTTCCTTCACGGCCGACTGTGCAAGCTGGCGGATGCCGCTGCCCGAGCAGAAGCCCTCGAACGAGCCGGCCTTGCCGTAGCCCACCGGGCCGAAGGGGGAGAGCCTCAGGTGGCCGAGCTCGCCGGCGTTGTCGTTGGTGCCGGTGTAGAGCTTGCCGTCCAGCACGAGACCGGCGCCCAGACCCGTTCCGAAGGTGAGGAAAGCCATGTTGCGGCTGCCCTTGCCGGCTCCGAAACGCCACTCTGCAAGGGCGCAGGCGTTGGCGTCGTTCTGGATTGCGGCGGGGATGCCGAACTCCTCGGAGAGAATCTTTACGATGGGGATATTGTCCCAGCCCGGGAGGTTGGGCGGCGACATCACGACTCCGGTGCGGGAATCCAGCGGCCCGCCGCAACTAATGCCGATGCCGCTGACGTCGGACGGCTTGAGGCCGCTGCGGGCCATTACGGACGCGATTGCGCCTTTCAGGCCGTCTATGGTGCTGTGGACGTCAGAGGTGGCGAATCCGGACTTGTCTGCAATGCGGAATCCTTCCGCGTCCTCGATGCCGAGGGTGACGGCGCACTTGGTGCCGCCGATGTCAACGCCGATGTACTGTTTCATGTCTGCGTGCTTTTTATGCAAATATAGACATTATTTGCTTTCGCCGGTGCGCTTGTAGATGCCTGTTTTGCCAAGCCACCGCCGATATTCGTCCAATTTGAAGGGCGGCGCGCCGTAGAGATAGTGATTCGACAGTTTCGTCCCGTCCTCGCCGGTGTAGGAAATAAGCAGCATGCCCTGGCCCTTCGGGACGGGGATGCGGGCGATTTCCGTGCGGCCGTTTTCTTCCACGCGGTATTTCCCCTTGAATACCGTCTTCCCGCTTTCGACGTCGCTGACGGTCACGTTTCCTTTGCAGGGGCGCCTCGTGTCATTGGCGACGACAAGCGGAAGTCCGGCCCCGTCCTCGTCGTCGCAAAGCATCACGCAGACGTTGTGCTGGACGTTGCGGATGAAGCGGAAAGCCTGTTTGGGGCGGCCGTACCAGTCCACCACCGCGTCGGAAATCACCGGCCAGCCGTCGCGGATGTTCCACCACAGCAGACCCGTGCGCGGGGCGAACTTATAGCCGCGGAAGCGCTCCACGAAATATTTCATGGCCTCGGCCTGGACGGTCTGGGAGGCGTAGATGAAGCTGTCAAGATCCTCGGGGACGTCCCCGAAAAGCTGATGGACCTGATTGATCATCAGGTTGTTGCGGTCGGGGGTGTAGCCTTCTTCCCGGTAGACGCGGACGGACTTCGTGAGCCAGTCTTCTTTCCAGATGCGTGCTTTGACGTCGCTCCACGGATAGACATTTTCCGGGGAGAACATCTCCTCGAGGCTGGCCCGATCTGGCATGCCGTGATAACCCATTTCGCTTGCGAAAAGGCAGGAGGCGCCGGTGTAGAAGCTGTCTTTGTAGTAGCCGCGGGGGCCCCAGAGATGGTTTTCAGGCAGGTCTTCTTCGCGGCTGCCGCGCGCCACCACTTCCGGACCGTAATACGGCGAAGATGGCAGATACGGCCTTGTGGGGTCGGTTTCAAAGAGGGCCTGCGGGATGGTGACGCGCGATACCACGTCGCGATTGGGGTCGAGGCCGAATGCCTTCAGGCTCCATGTCACCACCAGGTCGTCTTCGTTGTTGCCCGACCACAGGGCGATGCATGGATGGCTGCGAAGTTTGCGCACGACGCTGCGGATTTCCTCTCCTATCGCCTTCTGGAACCCGGCGTCCTGCGGGTACATGGTGCAGCCCATGGAGAAATCCTGCCACACCAGGACGCCCTCACGGTCGCACAGGTCGTAGAACGGGTGGTCTTCGTACACGTTGCCGCCCCAGCAGCGGAGCATGTTGCAGTTGAGGTCGGTGACAATCTTGAAGGTGCCCTCGAGATGCTGCGGGTCGCGCGAATGCAGGGCGTCCATCGGCGTCCAGTTGCTTCCGCGGGCAAAAATTGGCACATCGTTGACGATGAATACGAAGCGTCCCGGATTGTCCTTCGTGCTGACGTCGGTCCGGTCCAGCGCCACGGTGCGCACGCCCATTTTGCAGGTCCGGCTGTCGAGTTCCTCACCGGTTTCGGTGTCCACAAGACGCAGCGTGGCATCGTACAAGGCCGGTTCTCCGTAGCCGCGGGGCCACCAGAGGTCGGCATTTTCAAGGGTGAGGCGGGCGCGGCCCGAGTGGGCTGCCACGAGCCTGCTGCCCGAAGCCCGGACCTTTCCGCCGCGGCTGAGGCTGTATTCCGCCCTGACCCGGCCTTCCTGGAAGCGGACCGGCAGGGAGACGGTATAGTCCATGTAGACCGACGCACGGTTGCCGTTTTCAAAATCGATGCGCTCGACATACCAGAAGGCGTCTTCGATGTGGACGGCGTGCTTGACCTCCAGCGTGACGTCCCTCCAGAGACCCGCGCTTACCAGACGCGGCATGATGTCCCACCCGTAGGTGTGGGGAGCGCGGCGCTGGCGGATCGATTCCGGCTGTGGAAAGTTAAGGCTTATGGTCGGAGGCACCTGCGAGCGGCCTTCAAGCACGGTGGAACGCAGATACACTTCCAGGGTGTTGCTTCCTCCGGCCGGGGCGAGAACGTCTGTGACGTCGTAACGATGCTCGATCAGCATGTTTTCCGGACTGCCCAGAAGCCGGCCGTTAAGCCAGATGTCGGCGAAGCAGTCGACTCCCTCGAAGGTTAGGAACACCACGTCTTCGGCGCCATGGTCCGGAGTCGTGAAATTGCGGCTGTAGCGCCACTGGAAGCCTTCCCAGGGGCGCAGCAGATAGACGTTGCTGCCGATTTCCGGCTGCTCGATGAGACCGGCGGCGAGAAGGTCGAGTTCCACGTTGCCAGGCACCGTAGCCGGGATGGTCCGGTGGGGTGTCGAGGTAAATGCTTCAGGGCTGCGGACGGGCGTCTGTCCCTGCTGCCAGTAGTCGAGGGACCATGCTCCGCCCAGGCTCTGCCGGCTCGCTCCGGCAAGAAGGGGCCAGGCCAGCAGGACCAGAATCGTGAGCAACCGTCTCATTTTCAGTAGGTTTTTCTTATGTGCGTTACTGTCAGGGCGCCGGCGAAGCGCTCAAAATCGCCGAACCCTTCCTTGGGCGAGAAGGTCAGCTCGACGGGCCGGCCGGGATAGAGGGTAAAGGAGTTGTCGCTGAACTCTCCCGGGATGTCTCCCACGGCGAGCCATACGTAGAATGCGGGCTTGTCGGTCGAGAGCGTGACAGTCCATTTTCCGTCCTTGACGGCTACGGAGGCCTTTACGTCCGCCTCTGCCAGGGGGCTGGCTTTCCACTCGGCGAAATGCCAGTTGTTGTAGGCGACCTCCTTGCCGTCGCGGGTGAGCGACAGCTCGAGGAAACGTCCGCAGCGCTCGGCTTCCGTGCCGAAGGAGGCGGGGTCGAATGATGCCGCCGTGCCGACCGAATCTCCGTCGAGGGTGATGTCGAAACTCTTTTCCGAGAGGATTATGCCGTCGAAGGACCACAGCCTTGCCGTGGCCTTGTAGGTCTTCCGGCCGTCGGTGTCGTTGATGACCTTGACGTCAAGGCCGCCGTTGTCGCCGGGGACCGCGCAAATCAGTTCGGGGGCGAAGAAACGCCTGGCGTGGTAGTGGCTCTGCTTCCATTTACCGTCGAATTCGATGCTGGACCAGGACGTTCCCGGCCATATGTCGTTGAGCTGCCAGTAGATGGTGCCCATGCAGCCGGGCTCCAGGCTCCTCCACCACAGCGTGGCCGTTTCCAGACCCATCGCCTGCTCCACCTGCGAGAGGTAGAAGACGTCTTCCATGCGGGCGGGGAAATGGAAATGCAGGGCCAGGCGGTCGAGGATGATCTGGTTGCCGCGGCGGCCGTCGGTGACTTCCTTGGTGCGGTGGTTGAATTCGGGCGACCACGGGTTGGCCTGTCCGGGCGAACTGTACTTTGCCACGAGGTCGTAGCGGGGGAAGGAGGAATGGCCGTATTCCGAGCAGAAACGGGGCCTGACCGAGTAGTAATTCTTCAGCGGCTGGGAGAACTTCGAGATGCTCCACAGGTGCATGTCGCCCTTGGTGTCTTCCTTCCAGTTGTCGGTCTCATAGTCGCCGGGACCGGCGCAGGGCGAACTCGGCCAGTAGACGCGGGACGGGTCGGCTTCGGCCGTGACCCTGCCGCGGAGAAGCACGAGCGTGTCGAGCCGCTCCACGTAGAATGGCCTGTTGGCCCTCGTGGGCTCGAACCAGTTCAGGGCACCGACGCATTCGTTGTCGCCGCACCACATGGCGATGCTGGCATGGTCGCGCAGGCGGCGTACCTGGTGGTTAAGCTCGGCTTCCACCTCGTCGAGGAAGCGGCTGTCGGCCGGATAGATGGCGCAGGAGAACATGTAGTCGTGCCAGAGGAGGATGCCGAGCGAATCGCACAGCTCGTAGAAATCCTCGTGCTCGAACTGGCCGCCGCCCCAAAGACGGAGCATGTTCATGTTGGCGTCGCGGGCGCTCGTGAGCACGTCTTCGTAGCGCTGACGGGTCTGGCGCGATTCGAAAAGCTCGCAGGGAATCCAGTCGGCGCCCTTGGCGAAGAGGTCCCTTCCGTTGACGCGGAACACCATTTTCTTGCCGGGCTTGCCGTAGATGGTGTCATCTTCGCTGATGAGCTCGAGCTTCCGAAGGCCGAGTTTCTTCGAGGCCTTGCTTTCCCCGACCTGGACCTCAAGCGGGTACATGGGCTGGGAACCCATGCCGTTGGGCCACCACAGCTGAGGGTTTTTGATGGTGAAATCGGCCTTGAGGATGTTCTTGCCGGGGTTTAGACGTGCTGTGAGCCGACGGGTCTGACCGGCCAGGCGGAATGTCGCCGGCGCCGTGCCGCCCTTGGGCGAAGTTACCTCCACGTTGACGCGGACGGTGACCCTGCCCTTGCGGGAGAAGTCCTGGTCGCAGTAGACATAGTCGATGCGGGCGCGGTCGGTACCGATCAGCTGCACAGGCCCTGCGAACCCCGTAACCATCTGACACGGACCCCAGTCCCAGCCGCCGTGGCAGGCCGGCTTGCGGATCAGGTTGATGTGGGGGACAAGGCCCAGGTCGGACATTGGAAGCGGGTAGTCGTAGCCGCGGGACAATTCTTCGGTGATTTTCTCCGCGCTGCGGAAAACGCCGGTAATGACATTTTCCCCTTCAACCAGATAGGGCCGGACGTCCCATTCCCAGCGGCGGAAACGGTTGGTCGTCTCTCCGACATGGTGTCCGTTGACGGAAATCTCGCAGAATGTGTCCACGTCTTCCGCCCTAAGATATACTGTCTCATGGCCCAGGAAGGCCTTGTCGAGGGTGAATGTCCGGTTCAGCGTCCAGTCCTGACGGCCTACCCAGAGGTTGTCCAACTCGCCGTAGGAGTAGTACGGGTCGCCGATGAGGCCCGCCTCGAGCAGGGCCGAGTGTACGTCGCCCGGGACCCGTGCCTGCACCTTCCCGACGCCGTCGCCGCTCAGAGTCCAGACTCCGGAGAGGTCGACCACGTTCTGCGCCAGGATTGCCGTTGGCAGGAGCGCAAACGCGAGAAGAAAGCTGAGAATACGTTTCATATCGGTTTGATTTCAAGGAAGAGGACATTGCTGCCTTCCAGGCGCTCGTCGAGGATGAGGACGCCGTCCTGGAGTTCCTCGAAGGTCGTGTCGGGCAGCAGACGGGCGCAAACGGTGTATTTGCTCTTGAGGTTGTTGTATTTCTGACGGGCGGAGGGGCTCTGCAGCGTCACGCTCGTATCAAGAAGGGGGTCGTCCGGGCTCCAGCCGAAGGCGGTGTTGTTTATTCCAAGTTCTTCGCGGTCCTTGATCCATTCGTCGAAGAAGTTGCAGTCGTCGCTGATACGGTAGCTCTTGACCTCGACGCGGCCGTTACCGCTCCACGGCGTCTGGATGCGGATGGCGAAGTCGACGGCACGTTTGTAGTTGAGCGTGTTCTTGAAATTGTAGACCATCACGCGGACCGTCTGTCCGTCCGTACCGGCAAGGCAGTCCACCTCGGCACCGTCCAGGGCTTTGATGTCGGCCTTGCCCTCGACGCGGTTCATGCCTTCGAACTTGGCCATGTGGCGGGCGACATGGTAGCTGATGATGGGGATGCCGTTGATGTTGCCGCCGGTCAGGAAGTTCCAGCTGGAGAAGTAGTCAAGGCCTGCGTCGATGCCCTGCTTGAAGATGCGGGCGTCATAGGCGGCCTGCCATGTGTGGCCGACCGTGCGGTTGTACAGGGCGATGTTGGAGGTCCCGGCCACCGTACCGTTGAGGATGCGCCCTTCGTCGATGCCGAAAATCAGGTTGTTGAGCCCGTTGGCGGCAGCCGCTTCCTTGAGGATGGATACGGTCTGGGGCAGCGACATTTTTGTGAACTGGCCGGGGGCTATGTCGTAGAACGAAGCCGACAGTGCGCTGATGCGGGTTCCTGTCTTGCCGTTGGCCCAGTTGGTCCCCTTTGCCACGTGCTCGATGAAACGGCGCTCGTCCCAGCCGCCTTCGGTGACGGTCATGCTGTGGGCGCCGATGAATACGTCTTCGCCCAGGACGTCGGTAAGGGCCTGGACGGTCCAGTCGTAGAGCTTGCAATAGGCCTCGAAACTGTCGTCGGCCCTCTTGCTCCGGGCGTAGAACCAGTCGTAGTTTTCGTATTCGGTCAGGCAGCCGAAGCGCCAGGAACGCACTTCCTCCAGCCCGAATTCGTCCACCAGGGCCTGCAGGACGTCTTTCAGATATTTGTAGTACTGGTTGTAGTCGTCCGGCGGATACACGTTCACGCCCATATTGCCGATCACCGGATCCGTGGACATCTTCAGCGGCACGTTTCCCAGTTTCAGGTGCGGTTTGGCTCCCATCGCGAGCACGCCCCGGCAATTGGTGATGAGCCGCTCGAAGTCGTAGTCGTCCAGGACGGTGCGGTCGGCCGGGGTCCTGAAAAGGTCGCGCTCGGCGTTGCCTCCGGTGCACTGCATGAACTGGACGTAGCGGACGAATTCGAACACGTTGGCCTCGTTGTTGACCTTCGGGTTGTAGTACGACCGACCCATCTCCCACACGTTGATGTTGTCGCAGATGTTGGGCATGACGGCTCCCGTTTTCGTGGCGTCGACATAGATGGCGTTGCCGTAGATGTTGACGGGCTTGGAGGCCTTATTGTCCGGGTTGCATGCGGCCGAAAGGGACATGAATGCAAATAAACTGCTGATGGACAGGAATTTGTTCATATATGACGATGCTTTTGATTATCCGTGTTTACTGCGCGAGAGTGTCGAAATGTCCGTTGTACTCCCGCATGAGGTTGAAGGCCATGCGGCCGTAGGGGGAATCGGCCTTGAAGCTCCATTCGATGTCCCCCCTCAGCGCGTAGTTCCATATCAGGGAAATCTGTACGCGCTGGGCGAAATAGGAAATATAGTGACGCCGGACGGTGAGGGAATCGCCCTTGGCCGTTGCCGGGCCCGTGAATTCGCCCACATAGTAGACTTTTCCCAGCTCCGCGGCCGCCTTCTTGGCCAGACGCACCTGCTCGCTGCGCTTTACCTCCCCAAGGTCGGAGAAGGTACGGGCGTCTTCATAAATGTGCTCTGACATGCCGGTCATGGGCCGGGGCGTCATCACTTCCGTGATTTTCTTGTATTCTTCGAAAGAATCGGTGTTCCAGTTGTTCTGGGTCATCAGGTGATACTGCGCGTTGCGCATGATGCTGTTGCCGGTGGCGATGCAGCGGCCCTCGGGGTCGAGCGAGGCCACCTTTTCGGCAAAGCCCTTGTAGGCCGTTTCAACGGCCCGTGCCGGTATGTCGGGATAACCGGCGTTGGAAATGTCGGCCGCCAGGTTGAATTCGTTGCCGAACTCCCACATGACGACGCTCTTGTGCTTTTTCAGCACGTTGACCACATCCTCGGTGTAGGCGAGCATGTGGGCGTATGTCTTGCTTTCGGTATTTCCCCAGGCCTTGGCTTCCTCGCCGTAATAGTCAGTGACGCTGCTTATGTTCCAGAATACGGAGGGAATAAGGGCGATATGTGCCTCGTCGCACCATGAGGCGAGCTTGTCCAGATTGCCAAGATACTTTTCCTTCTGGTCGAGGTAGTAGGTGAACTGCTTGGCATAGAAGGGACTGCCGCTGAAGCGGACGATGGGCACCTGTTCCCGGACGAGCTCGTCCACGGTCTTGCGCATCAAATCGGTATTCATTTTGTCGGCCTCATGGCACTGGACGAACAGGTTATAGCAATTCACGCCGGTGGTGTAGAGCGGCTTTCCGCCCAGATACATCATCGGAGCCCCGGAGTAGGGGTCATTTTGCACCTGAATGCCCATGGGGCCCTGCCAGTCCCCGCTCCAATATGCTTCCATGGCGGTTTGGCGCTCGGAAGGAGCCTTGCCGTTGTCGTCGCCCGGCTTGCAGGAGAAGGTTAGGAACGAAAAGATGGCGACAAGCGCCAGATTTGCCCTGAGATACACTTTAGGGGTCATTTTTTTTTCTTGAAAAGGGAACCGGGACGAGCCCGGTTCCCAAGAAAATGATAGATTGAATTAAATCTTCATGCAGCGAACAGGGTGTGCTGCTGCCGTACCATTGTGGCTGTTGGGATCGCCAGGTTTGCTGGAAAGACGGAATCCGTGTTTGGTGGCATCCCAGGAGGAAGAACAAGCCCAGAGACCGCCCCAACCGGCACCGTCAGCATCGTACCAGCCGTATCCGCCGGTATAAATGAAACCAGCAGCAGGAACGGTGATCTTGCCGCCGAACAGCGTAACGACACCGGCGTTGACCGTATATCCGCCCTCGGTGTTCCAACCGAACCAGAAGCATGAAGCGGATGCGACGCAGTAGCCGTCCGGGCAAGGATCGAAGATGGTCTTGTGCTCCGGGAATTTGCGCAGCTCTCCGTCGGCTTCGAAGTCAATGCCCCAATGCAAATGATTGACCTCGGCACACCAGTTCTGTTCTCTTTCTGCCGGGTCCGTGTCGGTGATGTACTCGGCAGGGTGGGCGATGGCGTAAGCCATGCTGTGAATGGTGGTGTTGGTTTTGTCGTCACCGCCGCCTACAACAGGGTGGTAGTGGCCTTCGCCGAGTCCGGAGTCAAAGGCAATGATTGCGGAGAACGGGTCCTTGCGGCCCCACTGATAATACAGGCCATTGGATTCCGTACCAGTGGTCAGAGTGGCGCCGAGATTGCGGTCCATCAGAGTGAAGTCGTCGTTGCATTTGACATCATTCGGCGCTTCGGCGCTCCAGATGTGCCAGCTCCACAGAACATTTTTGTCATTATCGACCACGGCGATAACGGCGTTGCCGTCTTTCTGGGCCGTGGTGAAGCAGACCTTGCCGTCCTGAAGCTTGAGGTTGGTAATCAGGCCTTCGGCTTCTTCCCAGACGAGTTTGACGCCGGTAGGGGCAATCTTTGTCGAGGCGATACCGAAAGAGGAGAGGTTGCCCTCGTCGCCATTACCGATGACTGTGCCGTCGAAGGAGTAGTTGCCGGCTTCATCGATGATGTAGCAGTTGGCCGGACCGGAAGTGAGCGGGGTGTATTCCACCGGCTTCGGGGCGGCTTCCTGGGAGATGGTCACCTTTGCGGTTGCGGTGCCGCAGGTGAAGACGACTTCGCCGTTACGGGCCTCGTAGACATCGCTCTCGGCCACGGTAATGGTCGTTCCATCTACGGTGATCCAGGTGACGTTGGGCGTTGCGGTATAGTTGCCGCTGGCCTTGACGGTCACGGTGTAGGTTTCACCGGTGTAGGGGACAGCGGTGAAGCTCTCGGGTGCAACCGAGATCGAGTCGGAAGAAGCGTTTTTGCCGCCTTCCGGTTTGCAGGCTACCATCGCGATGGCGGTGAGTCCTGCCAGAAGAGTAAGAATCTTCTTCATGTTGATTGTTGGTTAAAGTGGTTAAAATATGAATGGTTTGGTTTAGTATCCGGGGTTTTCCCTGAGGTTGGGGTTGACGGCCGTGGTCTGCCTGCCCAGCGGGAAGTAGTAGTTTTTCTCAGGGAAGGTGGGGTCTTTGCTGCCCGAGTCGATGTGGTCCTGGATCTCAATCCAGAATTTCGGCTGTTTTGTCCGGTTCCCATTCTCGTCCAAGGATGCCTTGTATGATTCCCAGTCGAGGATGTAGGAAATGCCGATGTGGGGCTTTGACAGCACGTCGGCTGCGACTCTCCAGCGTCGGAGGTCCCAGTAGCGGTGGTTTTCGAAGCAAAGCTCGCAGAGACGCTCGTTGCGGATGTCTTCGCGGGTGATTGCCTTGGGCTCGCTCATGCCGGCGCGTTCGCGGATTTCCCTGATGGCGTCGAGTGCGTCGCCGGTGCGTCCGAGCTCGAAGCAGGCTTCAGCATAGTTGAGCAGCACTTCGGCATAGCGGAAAATCACGTAGTCGGTAGTCGAGCAGAGGAACCAGTTCATCACCTCGCTGCCGGGCTCCAGGTTCTTTGCCACTCCGAAGCCTGTATGATAGAGGGCGGACATGGCGATTTCCTTGATCTGGTCTCCGTAGCAGGTGAGCCGCAGGTCGCCGTCCTTGTAGACTTCGCCGGCCGCGGTGATGTCGTAATAGGTCTTGGCCGGGTCGGCGCTGCCTTCGAGGCGGATGCCGCGATACATGCTCACCGTATCGGCGCCCCAGGGGCTTCCTACCGCGCCGTCCCAATGATAGCCGTTCGTCCAGACCCAGGCGCTGAGCCGGGGGTCGCGCTCGCCCAGCAGTTCATTCATAGTCCAGGTCTTGCCGGTCAGTTCGTCGTGGGGGATTACCCCGCTGCGGCCGTCACGGTAGCCGAAGTGTTCGATAAAATCGTAATACGGCTCGGCATACTGGCCCACGCTCCAGGCGTTTGGCTTCGGGGCCATGCAGATGTCCCAGCTCCAGAGGTCGGCCGTGGTGGGGGTGTCGCCCATCGTGCCGCGGTGGTGCTTGGCCATGAGCACTTCGGTGTTGCCTTTCTTGAGGAAAACGTCTTCCAGGTTGGTCACGTAGCCCTTGAAATCCTTCTTGCCAAGGCTGCCCTTGTAGAGGCCGTGGCCGCTTTCATTCATGATACGCTCGCAGGCGTCGGCCGCTTTCTTGTAGTAGACGTTGGCGTCGGCAGGGTCGAAACCAAGCAGACCGTCCAACTGGACAGTGCCGAACTGGGCGATGCTGCCAGCATAGAGGGCGGCGCGGGAGGCCAGTGCCAGGGCGGCCCAGCGGCTTGCACGTGCCACGTCGGGATTGGCAGGAAGGATGTCGGCAATCTCGAGGCACTCGTTGATGATGAAGTCGTAGCACTCCTTTTCGCTGTTGCGCGCCGGATAGATCTCTTCCTCGGAGGCGTTGATAGGGGTTTCCTTCAGGATAAGCGGGACGCCGCCATAACGCTTTACCATCGCGAAATAGTTGAAAGCGCGGAGGAAACGGGCCTCGGCCTTGCGCACCGTTGCCGTCGACAGCGGGGAAGACTCGATTGCCTCGATGAAGTGGTTGAGCTGGCGGTTGAGGTAGTAGCCGTTGCTCCACCAGCGCATCGTGTAGGTGTCGGTCTGGAGACCGTTGAACTTGACGTCGGTGTAGCTGGTCTGGGCGCCGCGCTCGCTGTATTTGGCCTCGTCGGCCACTGTCACCATGTGGACCGGACCTTCACCCTGGGCGGAGACGCCCATGTGGACGGCCCATGCGCCTGGATTATCTGAGATGCCGAAATCGACGTTGAGCGGGGACTGGCCGTAGAGGGCGACAGCATCGCCAACCATGAAGACGCTCATGGCGTAGAGCTCGGCCAGATGGCTTTCCAGCATGTACTCGTCCTGCCAGAGCTGGGCGTCGGTGACCTGATTGGTCGGCGTCTGCTCGAGCACGTTGGCGCAGGAACAGGCCATGCCGGTGGCCAGAACAATAGAAATGACTTTATTCAGGTGTTTCATATTCCGTGTCTGCTAAGGGTTAGAGGACAATGTTGCAGCCGACGCTGAGGGTGTATTGCTGCGGGTAGGAATGTCCGACGGTGCCTTCCGATTCGGGGTCGACTCCGTACTTGCTGATGTTGCTCAGGGTGAAGAGGTTCATGCCGCCGACGTAGAAACGGGCCTTGCTGATGCCGATTTTCCTGGTCCAGCGTCCGGGCAGGGTGTAGCCCAGGGCTATGTTCTTAAGTCGCAGGTAGGCGCAGTCGCGGTAGTGGAAGTCGGTGGTCCAGTAGTTGGGGACCGCGCCGCGGGGACGCTCGACCAGCGCATTGGGGTCGGGGTTGTAGTTGGCGTCGAAGTATAGCTTGCTGTAGGTGGAGGTGTTGGTGTTGTAGGCCATGGCGATGGTGTAGCCCCATGCGCCCTGGAAGAGGGCCTGCAGGTCGATGCCCTTCCAACCCAGGTTGATGCTCAGGCCGCCCATCCAGTGCGGGGTGCTGCCCTTGCCGATAATCTGCTGGTCGCGCCAGTTGATGACGCCGTCGTTGTTGGTGTCGATGAAGCGGATGTCGCCGGCTTTGAGAGAGGAGTTGTCGTTGTTCAGGTCGTCAAAGCTCAGGGTCCAGGCGGCCACTTCCTCGTCGGTGGCGAACAGGCCGTCGGTCAGGTAGCCGATTTGCCTGTCGGTGTAGGCGCCTTGATTGACGTAGAGGCGGATACGGTCGGGATCGGTCTCCTCGGCCTGGTCGTAGTAGGTCCAGCGGGTGCGGTTGTAGGAGACGTTGGCGCTGACGTCGTAGGTGAAGTCGCCAAGTCGTCCGGCGCTGCCGACGAGAACCTCGAAACCACGGGTGCGGGTCGCGTTGAGGTTTTCCTGCGGCAGGGTGGCTCCGAAGGTGGTCGGCAGGGACTGGCTGCGGTAGCCGGGGATGCCGGTGCGGTCGCGCTGGTAGACGTCGATTTCGCCGTAGAGCTTGCGCTCCCACAAGGAGTAGTCGACGCCGATGTTGTAGATGAACATCGTCTCCCAGGTCAGCAGTTCGTTGGCCAGGCCCTTGGAGGCGTAGCCCTGATAGAGATTGTCGTCCAGGGTGTAGGAGTGGCCGGGGATGTAGCCCGTGAGGTAGTTGAAGTCCGCCACTGCGTCGTAGCCGGAAGTACCCATGCTGGCGCGCAGCTTGAGCATGTCGAGGAATGCGGCGCTGTCCATGAAGCTCTCCCTGGCGATGTTCCATCCGAGGGATACGCTCGGGAACACGCCCCAGCGGTGGTTTTTGGCGAAGCGAGAGGAGGCGTCGGCACGGACCGTGGCCTCGAAGAGGTAGCGGTCGTCGTAGCTGTAGTTGACGCGGCCGATCCACGAGGTGCGGCCGTAGTTGCTGGAGCCGGAGTCGTTCTGGGCGGTCTCCTTGTCGCCGGACTGCATTTCCTCGATGATGGTCGAGTTGAATTTTTCGCGCTTCGTCCAGTAGTTGCGGTAGTGGCTCAGTGTGCTCTCGAACATGGCCAGGGCTCCGACATGGTGGAGGCCGAAGTCGTTGTTGTAGCTTATGGAGTATTGCTGGACCATGGTGCTGGACAGGTCGTTCTGCATCCTGAGGCTGCTCGGGGCCACGGAGCCTCCGGCGAATGAATATGTGTCGGTAGCCTCCTGGTAGGTGTAGAACTGGCCGCGCTTGTGGAACCACTTGAGGTCGCCCGCGCCGGCGGTGTAGAGGAAGTTGGCCTTGGCCTTCAGGCCCTGGACCCACTTGATTGCGAGCTCGGCGAAACCGTTGACCTTGAAGTTGTTGCCATTGGTACGGTAGTAGCCGCTATTGTCGATGTTGACGGCCCAGATAGGCGAACCGTTCTGCATGTTGGCGTAGGAAAGGAGGCTGGCGTCGGGAAGGTACAGCGGGTAGCGGGGGTCGGCCGAGTAGATGATGCCGTCCCAGAAGTTCTGGTTGTCGGCATAGAGGTCGCCGCCGGAAGGATAGTTCTTGCTGTCCTTCATGTACTGCATGTTCATGCCGATGGTCAGGTAGTCGGTGGCCTTGGCGCTGAAGTTAGCCTGGATGTTGAAGCGGTCGTAGGAGCCGCTGTTGGGCTTGAACTGCAACTCCTGGCGGTTGTAGCCGAAATATCCGTAGTACTTGATGCGGTCGGTGCCGCCGCTTATGGAGACGTTGTGGTTCTGCTGCGGGGCGAACTCGCGCACGACCTCGTGGTACCAGTCGGAGTTGAGGTAGCCGGCCTCGGTGCCCGCACGGTATTTCTCGATCTGCTCTGCGGTGAAGGGAACGCGTTTGGGGTTGCCGCCGCCGTTGATGTAGAAGACGTTCTGGTAGATGGCGCGTTCGGCCGCGGTGGCCGGCAGGGTGGTGACGATATTGCTCTGGAAGGTCACCGAGGAATTGACCGAGACGGTGGTCTTGCTGTTGGAGCCGGTCTTCGTCGTCACGAGGATGACACCGTTGCCGGCGCGGGCGCCGTAGATGGAACCGCTGCCGTCCTTGAGGATGGTGATGCTCTCGATCTGGCCTGCGTCAAGGCTGCTGATGCTGCCCTCGACGCCGTCGACGATGACGAGCGGGCTGCCGAAGCCGCGGATGTTGAGGCGGGCGTCATCCTGGCCCGGGAGGCCGGAGGTCTGCTTGGAAACAAGGCCCGGAAGCTGGCCTGCAAGCACGTGGGTGGTGTTTTGGACAGGCGCGGTGGTTATCTTCTCGGTGTTGATTTGCGACACGCTGCCGGTGAGGGTGGCCACCCTTTGCACGCCGTAACCGACGACCACGGCCTCGTCGAGGAATTCGCGGTCGGGGGAGAGGACGATGTTAAGGGTCGCGGCCGCACGGACGCGCTGGGAGACGAAGCCCATGCTGCTGATGTGCAGCGAGGCGTTGTCGGCAACGATGATGGAGAAACGGCCGTCGGCATCGGAGATGGCGCCGTTCTTCTCATTGCCTTCCTCAACGATGTAGGCGCCGATAACAGGGAGCTTGTCCGTGTCGACGACGGTGCCTTTGACCGTAATGCGCGTGCGGGGACCGTCTGCCCGGGCGACACCCGCGGAAATCACGCTCAGGATCAGAAGGAAAAAGAGTATTCTTTTCTTCATGGAACGTTATTGGATAAATGGTTATTGTTTAAGTTCAAGTTGGCAGCGGAGCACGTTGTTTCCGAGTTCGCAGCGGCCCAGAAGCATGTCTACGGCGCATATGCCCATGTTTTCTATGGGCATGCGGGCGATGCTCATCTTGGGGATCAGCAGTTCGAAGTCGGGGAGGGTGTGGATGCAGGCCCAGTGCTTTCCCTGGTCGAGGGGAAGGCCGGCCTTCAGGTAGTGGGCGTAGGTCGGAAGCACGAGGACGTGGGTGGTGAAGAAGATGCCGTCCACGTCGGGGCATTCGGAGATGAGGCGGTCGATTTCGGCGTGGATCTGGTCGATGCTCGCTTCGGGCGGCACCTGGCAGAAGAGTCGCTCGTCCGGCTCTATTCCGGCCTCTTCCAGCGCCTGGATGTAGCCCTCGTGGCGTGCCTGCATGTTGACGAGGTTGTGGGCCGTCGTGAATATGGCGATGCGGCGGTGGCCCTCCCGGATGAGGTGGCTCACCAGCCTGAATGCGCTCTCGCGGTTGTCGATGACCACGCTCGGAGTGTCGCTGCCGGGGACGGGACGGTCGACCAGCACGATCTTGCCGCCGGCGGATATGTAGGAATTGACCCAGTCGGCCTGTTCGGTGGGGGTCACGATGATGCCGTCGACCTGGCGGCTGCCCAGGAGGGCTGCCATTTCCTTTTCCTTGGAACCGTCGGACTGCGAGGTGGAAATCATGGTGGAATAGCCCAGGCGCCCGGCCTCTTCCACGACCGCTTTGGCTATGCTGGAGTAGAAGGGGTCGGCGAGCGAAGAGATCAGCAGGCCGATGGTCTTGGTCGAGCCGAGACTCAGGCCGCGGGCCACCATATTTGGCCTGTAGCCTGTTTCCGCGGCGAAGTCGCGCACCCTTTTCTGGGTGGCGGCGCTTATGCCCTTGGCGTCTCCCTGGCCGGAAAGGACCCAGGAGACCGTGGCCGTCGAAACCCCCAGTGCCTGGGAGATGCTGCGGAGGGTCTGTTGTCGCGAGGCTGGCATGTTTACTTAAGCGCTTAAGCTAAGCGCAAAGTTAATGAAATATTTCATATGTAACTGTTTTTTTTGAAAAATCTTTCCGTGACGGCCGGGCAGTGCGTAAAGGCCGTCGCAGGCATGATTGCGCCGGTCGCGTGATTAATCCTGAGCCAGAACGAGCGTCGTCTGCGGGGCAAGGGCCAGATGCCAGGCGCCGGAGTCGGAGGCGAGGCGGCATGAAGCCTCGATTTGGGAGTCGCCCTGCGGCAGGCTGTCCTGGGAGTAGATGTAGGCCCTGCAGGTGCCGCGGCCCTTCAGGTCGAAGGAAAGACTCTCCTGCGTGCCGTTTGCGAATATATACACCCATTTGCCGTCCTTGCCCCTGAGGGCTGTGCCTGCGGCGAGGCTTCGGCCAAGGTCGAGAGGATAGACTCTCATGCCTTTGCGGACGAAACGGGTCAGGAGACCGTAGGCGTAGTATTGGGGACGGACGAGGTAGTCGCCTTCCGCGGCGGCATAGTCGTTTTCATCGTAGCGGTAGCTCTCCTTGTTGGCTTTCCACAGGCCCAGCTGCTGCATTTCGCCGTAGCCGGCGTCACGGTTGTAATATTGGTCCAGAAGGCTCCAGTAGCTTATCGCGGAGGCTCCGCCGTTGAGGAAGCAGATGGCAAGGCGGGTCATCAGGACTCCGCGCTCGTAACGGTCTATGTCCCTTTGGCGGGTGGCGCCGACGCATTGGTTGGAACCGAACTCGCCGACAATGTGGGGAAGACCGGCCGCTGCGGCGACATTGGCCCGCTCCCAGTTAAGGATGGCGCTGTTGGGGGTGTCGTAGCCGAAGATATAGGTGTGGCTGTTGAAGAGGTCGGCCTCGTCGAAGAGAGCCTCGGAAACGGTGCTGAGGAAAAAGCGGCGCGTGTCGGTGTTGTCGGAGAGGTTGAAGCGGACGCGACCGCGCAGGCCTTCCTTGTCGAAGCGGCGGTCAAGCTCCCGGACCAACGGGATATATTGCGGCAGGTCGCAGACGGGGCCGCCGTCGGGCTCGTTGAACGGGGTTATCTCCTTGATACAGGAATAGTTCCTTTCATTTACAAGGTATTTTACCAGAGCCGCGAAATTTTCGGCGAATTCCTCGTTGGAGGCGGGCGCGCAGACCCAGTTGCGGCCCTCGGGGTCGCACAGGAAATGGCGCCCGAGATAGCCCCTGTCGATGCTTGTGGCGCTGATCGGACAGCCCCAGAGGACGAGCGTCACGTCGATGCCTTCCTCTTCTGCCAGGTCGAGAATGCGGCAGAGCGACTTCATTTCCGTGCTTTCGAAAGTGAATCCGTCGGGAGCCATCACCTGCGGGTCGTCATTGTCGTTTTCCGGCTCCCACCAGTGGGGAAGTACCATCATGCGGAAACGGCTGGGCTTCATGGCTTTGATGCGCGGCTCGATGAACTTGTCCCAGTCTTGGGCCTTGACGCCTTCCTTCCGCGTGACGTTTTGGGAGAAGAAGTGGGGGTCGAGCTCGACTCCCGCGCCCATAAGGGTCGCGCCGGTGGGCTTGAGGGGCTTTACGGCGCGGGCGGACCCGGCGTCGTAGCCGCTCAGTGCGGAAGCGGCAGGGAGGTCTGTGGCGGGCTTCTGTCCGCATGAAAAAACTACAGGCAGGGCTGCCAAAAGGGCTGTCAGAAGTATTTCAGTACGCATCTTGGAAGTTTTGTCAAAAATCGCGGTTGACCATTAAGGGATATTTCGCTATCTTTGCAAAGATAGGAAAATAAGCTGAGTAATGAAAAAACTTCTCTCCATTTGCGCGGCTCTCCTTTTGGCTGCCTGCACTCCGAAGTCCGGAATAGTCTCGCTTCGCTGCGAATATTGCGACGACCCCATCGCCATCGACATGGGCAACCCCCGCTTCACGTGGGCCTACGATACCGGCCGCGGCTTCGTCCAGGCCGGATGCCGCGTGGTGGTGAGCAACCCGGACGGCGTGGTGGTCTGGGATTCAGGCGAGATTGCCGGCTCCTCGCAGTTGGTCAGGCTCGACGCCGAAGACGCCCTGCAAAGCCTTAAGGACTACCGCTGGGAGGTGGAGGCGTGGAATGCCGACCGCAGCGTGGTGCTTTCGAGCCGCCCGGCCAGTTTCCGCACGGCAATGCTCCACCGCAAGGATTGGACGGCGTCGTGGATCGGCGACGGTCGGGACAAGGATGTTGCCGCAGCGCCCATGTTCCGCCGCGAATTCACCCTCCGCAGAGGCATCAGGGCTGCATACCTGTATTATAGCGCCGCGGCCTACGGCGTGACCTGGATCAACGGCAAGCGCGTGGGCGACAGCGTAATAGACCCCGGCTACACCGACTATTCCAAGCGCAGCCTCTACACCGTAAGCGACGTCACGGCCCTTGTCCGGCCGGGCGACAACGCAGTCGGCACGGTGCTCGGCAACGGCTTCTTCAACGAGATCCAGCCTGTGGCCACATGGGACTTCGACGAGGCACATTGGCGCGGCCGTGCGCGTATGATCTGCCAGCTTCACGTTCTTTATGAAGACGGCTCGGAAGACGTCATCGCCTCCGACCCTTCATGGCGGACCTGCGCCGACGGCCCCTGGGTCAGCAACAATATCTACAGCGGCGACGTATACGATGCCCGCAAGGAAATCCCCGGCTGGACCAGCCCCGGCTTCGACGACAGCGCTTGGGCCCCTGCCGAGGAAGTGCGCCTGTTCGACACCGACTACCCGGCCGAATGGCAGGTCGGCGTGACGCAGATGAAGCCGCGCCTGAGCGCCCAGCTCTGCCCGCCCGTGCGGCCTACGGAGCTTATCAAGGCGGTGGACGTCAAGCATTTCGGCGACTCGGTGACCGTGTTTGATTTCGGGCGCAACATCGCCGGTTTGCCGAGGCTGCGGGTAAGCGGCGAGGCCGGCACGGTCGTCACCCTCGCCCACGGTGAGCTGGTCCATCCCGACGGCCGGATGAATCCGGAAAACATCTCCATCTACTACACCACCATCCCCGGCTACGAAAACCAGACCGACACCTACATCCTCAGCGGCAATGGCACCGAAACATGGCGTCCCGAGTTCACCTACCATGGATTCCAATACGTCGAGGTGCGCTGCTCCAAGCCGCTGCGCTCCCTCGATGTCCAGGCCGAATACATCCACACCGACGTTGCGCCCGTAGGAACTTTCTCCTGCTCCGACCCCCGTTTCGAGACCCTCACCGAAATGGCCCGCAGGACCTATCTCAACAACCTCCACTCCATCCCTACCGACTGCCCGACCCGCGAGAAAAACGGCTGGGAGGCAGACGCTTACCTTGCCATCGACCTCGCCTTGCTGGGCTACGACGGCTTCAAGTTCTACGACAAGTGGATGGACGATTTCCTGGACAACATCACCCCGGAAGGCCGTCTCTCGGGCATCATCCCGACCGCGGGCTGGGGCTTCGACGACTGGATCGGACCGGTCTGGGACGCCTGTGCATTCATCATTCCCGAGGCATTGTACAATTATTATGGCGATGCCGGCGTGATCGAGAAGATGTATCCTGCCCTGGAGCGATATCTGGCCTATCTCGCCACCCGCGAAGAGCCGGACGGCGGCGTGACCTACGGCATCGGCGACTGGGTCTATTACGACACCCAGACCCCTACGGACTTCACGTCGACGCTCTTCTACTGGCTGGACAACCGTCTCATGGCCAAGTTCTCCGGCCTCCTCGGCCGCGACGGCTCGGCCTACGAGGCCAAGGCCACGCAGCTATACAACCTTATCAACACCAAGTATTTCGATGCTGCGTCATGCACCTACGCCAATGGCTCCATGTGCGCCCTTGCCGCCCCGCTTTCCCTTGGCGCCGTGCCTGAGGAATATCGCCAGCAGGTCGCCGACACCCTTGCCAGGAAGGTTGCGGCCAACGACTATGTGCTCGACTTCGGCTCCATGGGCAGCAAGCATGTGCTCCGCATGCTCTCGAAATATGGCCATGGCGACGTCGCATTCCGCCTTGCCACCGGCACCAAAGCCCCTTCGTGGTTCGCCTGGATAGAGAAGGGCTACAGCACTCTTCCCGAGCGTTGGATCCTCGACGAAGAGAACTGGCGCGACTCCTCGCTTGACCACGTTTTCCTTGGCGACATCACCGCCTGGTACGTCAACTGCCTGGCCGGCATCAACTTCGACCCGCAGCGTCCCGGCTTCGCCCACGTCCTGTTTACGCCCGATTTCGTCGAAGGCCTTGACCATATTTCGGCCACCTACAACTCCGTCCGGGGACTTGTCGCATCGGGCTGGAAACGCGAAGGCGGCAAGGTCGTCCTCACGGTAACCCTCCCGGAAAACACCACCGGCACTGTCATCGTCCGCGGCTCCGACCCGGTCGAAGTGGGGTCTGGTACCACTGAGCTGACTTTCTAGCTATCGGTTTTCCATTCCGTATCCATTTTATTTGCTTTTTACAAAATAGTGTTATATTTTTGTAAAAATGATAACACGATTATGAGAGTTGCAACAGAAAAAAGGGTACAGACGGCTTTCAGGTTCCGTCCGTCCCTCATCGCGCGGATTAAACGCGAGGCCGGGAAAGTTAATCTTTCGGTCAATAGCTATGTGGAAAAGGTCCTGGAGAAGGAAACGGAGCTGGACTGGCCCGTCCTGCCGCCGGATTTTAAAATCTCGGACGAACTCAAGGCCATGCAGTGCTGCATTGCAATGCCCTCAAAAGAAGAAATTGAGGCTGATCCCCGGCTTAAACACATCCTTGGGCTATGAGAGTGTTTATTGACACCAATGTCCTTATCGACACGTTGATCCCCGGAAGGACCTCTGCAGAGGCATCAGCCTGTATTTTCAAGTTGATTCGGACCACCAGCATGGAGGGATGGATGACTACGCAGAGCATAATTGATGCTGCTTATATTACTGCGAAAAGCCCTGGCTATGACGATAAACGATTCCGCCAGGTAATCGGCGATCTCCTTTCATATGTCAATGTCGGCGGCATCGACTACTTCGACTTGAAATACGCTGTCAATGCTACGGAAATCGAAGACATCGAAGATTGTGCGCAGGCGTTTTTCGCCGATTACAACAATTGCGACATCATCATCTCGGGCGACAAGTATTTCCGCATCCCCAACAAGATGGAACCTACGCCGGTGATGACCCCGAAAGCCTTCCTCGACCATCTGCGCGCCGTTCATCCTCTTTAGGAAAATATCACGGATGATTTGCTTTTGTCGCAAATAATGGCCATATTTGCGACAAAACGTATGCGTATGGAAAGTACGGAAAAGAAAATCAGCGCAGTAATCAATGCCGGCGGCCAGGGGAAAGTGTATTTTCCAGCCGATTTTTTCGACTGCGGGACGCCCAAGGCCGTGTCCAAGGCCTTGCAGCGGCTGGTCCGGAAGGAGAAGCTGATGCGCCTGTCGCGCGGGATCTATTGTACGCCGTGTAAAGATTCGATGTGGGGGATGGGTCCTCTTCCTGCGTCTTCGGAGGCCGTGGCGGAAGCGATTGCCGACCGCGACGGTATCCGGTTGGGCCCGACGGCCTGTGAGGCGCAAAATGCACTCGGCCTCTCCGAACAAGTGGTTGTAAACCCGGTTTATTCGACCGACGGCCCGTACCGTGAGATTTACTATCGCGACGGATTCCGTCCCATCATCATGTACCATGTCTCCCCGCGGATGTTCTCCTACAAGTCGAAGGTCATGATGCTGGTCAACCTTGCCCTGGAAGACATAGGAAAGGAAAACCTGTGGCAATTCGACATGGATGCCCTGGAATCGCTCTTCCACCGGGTTCCCTACGAGGAAATCCGCAGCGACCTTCGCAAAACTCCCGCCTGGATCAGAAACATTATCATGGGTTACTATGGAAAAGCAAGCTAAAATCGATTTCTGGCATGTCTCTGATGAGGCGAAGCGCGATCTTTTTGAAAAAATCAGCAAAGCTTACGGTGTCAGCCCCAAGGCGGCGGAGAAAGACTGGTGGGTTTGCCATGCCATCAAGTCCATTTTTGAAATGCGTTGTGCCGATGCCCTGACCTTCAAGGGTGGCACCTCCCTGAGCAAGGCATGGGGCGTGTCCAACCGTTTCTCGGAAGATGTCGACATTTCCATCGACAAGGCCTTCTTCGGCATTGATGGGGAGACCCGCTCGGCCCGGGACCGCATCCGCAAGCTATCCCGCAAATATATCCATGAGGAGATGCAAGCAGAACTCGCCGCGACACTGTACGTGTTCGGTGCCGAAGAGTCGGAGGTGATCTACAAATCCCGTCCCGACTCCGACGCTGATCCTACCGTCTTGCTCATCCCTTACCGCAGCGTACTTCCCAAAGACCCGTACATCAAGGATGTAATCAAAGTGGAATTCAGTTGCCGTAGCCCGCGGGAGCCGCGGCAGGTCCGCCCCATCATCCCGTATGCCGTCCAACTGTCCCCTCTGATCGACTACCCGGCGGTGGAGGTCCCCACGGTCGTTCCTACGCGGACTTTTCTCGAAAAGGTGTTCCTGCTGCATGAGGAATTCCAGAAGGATTACCCGCGCTTCAAGCGGATGTCCCGCCACCTGTACGACCTGTATCGTCTCGGCCGGACGCAGTATGCCGCGGAAGCCATGGCCGATACGGAGCTGTACATTTCACTTGTGCGCCACCGAAGCGTTTTCAATGCCGTCCGAGGCATCGACTACCGTGGCCACGTCCCGGCGAACCTCTCAATCCTGCCGCCCAAGGAGGTCCTGCCGCTATGGGAGGAAGACTATCAGGCCATGTGCGGGCAGTTCGTCTTCGAGGCTGCGCCGTCATTCAAAGAACTTATAAATGAGGTAGCCGCCATCCAGGACCGTCTGCGCTCCATACCGATTCGTGAAATACCTTTGCGTTAATTCGTTAGGCGGGATATGGACATATCGCCGGATATGTCCCGTGGACATGTGTGCAAATAATCACAAAATTTTACCACCCCCTATGGGACAATTTTTTGTGTTTTTTTTCTTAATTTTGTCCCACAAAAAACGATTTATCGGACAAAAACCACTGAAATGACACTACGGTTAACATCCCAAGTTGTTGCTGCTCTTGTCTTTCTATTTGGTGCAGCAACCGGGCTTTCTGCCCAGACCACGCGGATCACTGGCGTGGTTACTGATGAAAACAATGAGCCCGTCATCGGAGCGGGAGTCATTGTGAGGGAAACAGGGACCGGCACGATCACCGGCGCGGACGGAACGTTTTCCATCGACGCCGCGTCAAATGCCGTTCTGGACGTTTCCGCACTCGGCTACGCAGACCTGGCAGTCGAAGTCGGAGGGAAAGGCCATCTTGCCATCACCCTCAAGACCGACGTCAATCTGCTGGAAAAGGTGGTCGTTATCGGCTACGGTACAAGAAAGGTCGCTTCGCTGACCACGGCCGTGAGCTCGATCGACGACTCGGCTGTAAAGACCACCGTCCACTCTTCGCTGGCCCAGCGCCTTCAGGGCAAGGTCTCCGGCCTTAACATCCGCCAGCAGTCCGGCGCTCCGGGCGAGTACGACGCCGCCATCAACATCCGCGGTTTCGGCACGCCTCTTATCATCGTCGACGGCGTCATCCGCCTGAGTGCGGCCGACTTCCAGAAACTCAACCCCGAGGACATCGAAAACATCAGCGTCCTGAAGGACGGTGCGGCCGCCATCTACGGTATGAACGCTGCTAACGGCGTCATCCTGGTGACCACCAAGCGCGGCTCGAAAGGCAGGGCCAAGTTCACCTACGACGGCACCCTGACCCTGAGTTCCCCGACCGACATTCCCAAAATGTCCGACGCCTATCAGTTCGCCGTCATGAAGAACGAGGCCCAGACAAACATGGGGCTCAATCCGATTTACACGGCCGAAGAACTCGAACGCTGGAAGGCGGGCGGCCCGGGTTATGAGAGCATCGACTGGTACAGTCAGATAATGAAGCCCAATGCGCTCTCCCACCAGCACACGCTCTCGGCCACCGGCGGCGGCGATAAAGTCAAATATTACGTCAGCATCGGCTACCTGAACGATCCCGGCCTGCTGCGCAACAACTCCCTCAAGTACGACAAATACACGGTTCGCTCCAATCTGACCGCCCAGCTTACCCGCGACCTGCGTGCCGAAGTCGATATCGGCGGTTTCTATGAGAAGTCGGAGCGTCCTTTCTCCAGCTTCATGGACATCATCCGTGGCACCGTCGGCGAACAGCCGATGCACCATCCATATGCCAACGACAACCCGGCCTATCCGGCCTATGTCTATGATGGCCAGGTGCTTAACCCTATCGCGCTTTCCGATCCCGAGATTTCCGGCTACAACCGTTCCACGGAAAAGTCGCTCAAACTGACCGGAAGCCTGATTTACGAAGTGCCCTTCGTCAAGGGTCTTTCAATCAAGGGAACCGCTTTTTACGAGCACGGCAATTCATACTCGAAGGGGCTCCGGAAAACGTACCGGCTCTATTCCTACGACAGCGATACCGATACGTACCCCTACACCCAGCTGCAGAACCCGACCATCATGAACATCTACTCGTCCGACGGCAACGGACTGATGTTCTCGGCACAGCTCAACTATGACCGCACATTCGCCGAGGCCCACCACGTCAGCGCCACGGCTGTGTACGAGCAGCGCAACGGTTGGCACCGCGACGTGAGCGCCGGCCGTAATTTCACGACCTTCATCATGGACCAGCTCAACTTCGGCGACTCCGACGACCAGCGCACCTCCGCCGGCGAGAGCGAATCGGGCTTCCGCTCCGTGATCGGCCGTGCAGCCTATGACTACAAAGACCGCTACATCGTCGAATTCGCCTGCCGTTACGACGGTTCATACCGCTATCACCCGGACTACCGCTGGGGCTTCTTCCCGGTCTACTCCGCGGCATGGCGCGCTTCAGAAGAGAAGTTCATGAAAAAGTGGGTCCCCGTGATCTCAAACCTCAAGTTCCGCCTCTCCTACGGCGTCGTCGGTGAAGATGCCGGGTCGCCCTTCCAATACATTGGCGGATTCACCCTCAAGCAGGGCGGTTATGAGTTCAAGGACGGGACCTGGACCGCAGGCGCCAAGGCTCCTGGCCTGACCAACGAGGCCCTGACCTGGTACACATCCACGATCAAGAACTTCGGTATCGACCTGGGCCTGTGGGACAACTCCCTTACCTTTACGTTCGATATGTATCAGCGCGACCGTAGCGGCCTTCTGGCAACCCGCGGCGCGACCCTCCCCAACACCTTCGGTGCAGACCTCCCGCAGGAAAACCTCAACAAGGACCGCGTCAGGGGCGTTGAATTCCAGGTCGGTTACGACAAGCGTTTCGGCCACGACTGGCACGTCTACGCTTCGGCCAACTTCAACTTCGCCAGGACGATGACCGTCTATGCGGAGAGTTCCCCCTACACGTCCAGCATGGACAAATGGCGCCGCGGCTCCATCGGCCGTTGGAACGACGTCGTCTGGATGTACGAGTATGCCGGCCAGTTCACATCTGTGGAAGACATCCGTAATTGGGCCATCCAGGACGGAACCCTCGGCAACAGCAAGGAAATGATAGGCGACTTTAAGTATAAGGACCAGAACGGCGACGGCGTCATCGACGGCAACGACCTGGTTCCGATCGCCTACAACGGCAGCCCGAAATTCTACTACGGCCTCACGCTTGGCGCCAGCTGGAAAAACATCGATCTCAACATGCTGTGGCAGGGCTCCGGCAACTACACCGTCCGCTTCACCCACTACTACGCCACCATGCTGTGGAACGAGGCCAACATGCCCGCCTATTTCTACGACCGCTACCACAAGGATGAATCGGGTCAGTGGATTCCGGGCCAGTGGCCGGCCATCCGCAACCAGTCCGATGTCGGCGCCATGTACTCGGAGAGCAACCGCTGGCGCAAGGACGCATCCTACCTGCGCCTCAAGAGCATCAGCCTCGGCTACACCCTTCCCACGAAGTGGTTCAGGAAAGTCGGTATCCAGAGCGTCCGTGTCGCGGCCAACGGCTACAACCTCCTGACGATCTGCGACCCGTTTGTAAAGCCCTTCGACCCCGAAAAAATCGAAGGTTCTTTCAGCGCCGGATGGGTTTATCCTCTTACCCGGAGCTTCAGCTTCAATCTTAACGTGACTTTCTAATTCTGCAGGCCATGAAAAATATATATCGGTTTATCATCATCGTTCTGGCCTCGGCGGGTCTTCTTTCCTGCCGTGACATTATGGACCTGTCCCCCAAGGACAAGGCAGACACGGAGGTCATCCTCTCGACCGAAGACGGCATCCGTACCTGGATGGCCAACCTCTATTACAACGCGCCGTTCCAGGATTTCGGCTACAACCGTTTGGGTGAGCATCAGACCCACACCAATATCGTAGGCGTCCACCCCGACACCCAGACCGACAACGCCATAAACTCCGAATTCAACCACCTGCTCGACGGCGGCGGCAACTTCGGCGGCACCGGCGGCGGTTACGACTGGTGGTCGGCACGCTACCACAGCATCCGCGACATTAACTACCTTCTGCACGTGCTTCCGACCGTCGACGCCCTCTCCGAGGACCAGAAGAAGGAAGTCGAGGCAGAAGCCCACTTCCTGCGCGCCTGGAACTATTTCGACCTTGCCAAGCACTACGGCGGCGTCCCGATTATCGACAAATATCAGGAAAAAACGGACAATCCCGATGACCTTAAGGTGCCTCGCAGCACCGAGTCCCAGACTTGGGATTTCGTCATGCGCGAGTTCGACCTGGCAATCCTCGGCCTGCCTGAAGAACGCACCGATGAAGCTTCTGCCCGGCGTGCTACCAAGTGGGTGGCATACGGCTTGAAGTCCCGCGCTGCGCTCTATGCGGCTTCCGTGGCCAAATTCTGGAACAAGGCGCCCCTGAGCGGCGATGCACGCTCGATGAATCTCGTCGGCATGGAAGCAAGCGAGGCATCTGCCTATTACCGTCTTTGCGTCGATGCCTGCACCCAGATTATCGAAAGCGGCCGGTTCTCCCTCTACAAGCCGGATCCGGTCGACAGCGAGGAGGCCCAGAAAAACCTGCTGGCTTACTTCCAGGACCCGAACATAGCCCCCGAGGAGAGCATGCTCATCTTCGGTTACGAAAAAGCCGGCGAGGGCCATGCGATGGATTTCTGGTTCGGTCCCTGGCAGACGCGCGACGGCTCGCCGCACCCCGGCCGTATGAACCCGTCGCTGGACCTTGCAGACGCCTATGAGACATATTCCAATCCCGGAAGGTCCACTCCGATCGTCACGACGACGGACGGCAAGTACAACGACTACAGCGGCTTCCGCGCCAGCAAGGAATATCTCCATTTCACCAACGCCTACGACATCTTCGCCGACAAGGACGCCCGCATGTGGGCCACCTTCATCCTCCCCTTCACGGAGTGGAAAGGCAAGACCATCCGCATCCAGGCCGGCTACATCCAGCCTGACGGAAAGGCTGTCATCGAAGCTGAAAAGGCTTCCATCGAGGTAGAAGGCAAGGACGGCAAGAAGACCACCTACCACACCTTCGGCGCCGCCTCGTCCGAGGACTATTCCGGCTTCGACCAGGACAACCTTTCCTGCATGACGCGCACAGGCTTCTCCTTCAAGAAGTTCCTCTCCCCGAACACGGTTGCCGGCAACTCCAACCTTGGCTTCTCGCTCCAGGACTGGGCGGAACTCCGGTATGCCGAAATCCTGCTGAACTACGCAGAGGCTGTCGTGGAAGGCGGCTATGGCAATGCCGCTCTGGCCAAGGAATGCCTCAACGCAACGCGTCACCGTGCAGCTTTCAAGACCGACATCCCGCTGACCGTTGAAAATGTCCAGCGTGAGCGCCGCGTGGAATTTGCCTTCGAGTGCAAGCGTCACGACGACCTTCGCCGCCGTCGCGAAATGCATGAAAAGATCAACAACTACGTGCCGAAATCGCTCGATCCGGTTCTGGACCTGCGCGAAGACCCGCCTACGTTCATCTTCATTCGCAAGAATGCCATCCGCGCAATTCCATTGACCTATCCGACGCGCTATTACTACGACCCCATCCCCGGAGTAGGGACGAGCGGCCTGGTTCAAAACCCCCAATTCTAACAGATTATGAAAACATTGATAAGATACATGGCGGCCGCGGCCCTTGTTTCGGTTTCGATGGTATCCTGCGACCTGTTCAAACTTGACAATTTTGATGCGCCGGACGGTTCCCTGACCGGACGCATCATCGATGCCGAGACGGGAGAGAACGTCCAGTCGGACATCATCGAAGGAACCATGTTGCGGTTCATCGAACACGGCTACGACAACCCCCAGCCCCAGTACATGCGGGTCAAGTGCGACGGTACCTACGCCAACCTTCTGATGTTTCAGGGTGAATATGAAATCGTCCCCGACGCACGCAACTTCATGCCGATCGACCCTGTGACCCTCCAAGTCGGCAAGAATACCGTCTACGACTTCGAAGTCATTCCTTATATCCGTATTCTGGATCCCTCAATCACCAAGGAGGGCAACAACGTGACGGCTACCTTCCGTGTACAGTCCAACACTACTGACGCCGTCAAGAAGGTCGGCCTGTATGTCAGCGACCAGCCCATTGTCGGAGAGCCCATGCGCAAATGCTGCATCGAGGCTAACGTCAACACCGTCATGGACTCCGAATCGACCATGAAACTGGTCATGAACATGGCACGTTTCACGGCCGACCTGAAGGAAAACCACGACTATTGGTTCCGCATCGGTGCCCAGTCTGCGGTGGGTGGAGCAAAGTTCAACTATGCCCCCGCCGTTCTGCTGAACATAGGCGAAATCGAAGAGGAACCGGAGCCTGACTACAATTCTCTGCGCGACTGTGACGACCTCGACGGATGGAACGCTCCGCCCGTCTATCTGGACTTCTCCGACCCTCGTCAGGGCATGTCCAGCCTGCGCAACGACTTCGAAGGCAACGTGGTCATCTTCCAGTGCAACATACCGGTGCCGGTAAATGCCCACGTCTCCAAGGAAAAAGGTATCCTGGCGATGGAACTCTATGTTTCCGATGTTTCCCTGGGTGACTGGGAGTCGGGCGACTCCAGCATTGAAATCTCCAGCAGCGGTATCCACGACAAGAACGAGCTTGGCTGGCCTCTGCGCAAGGAATCCCTGAACCTGCACAACGGATGGAACCACCTCGAACTGCCGCTTGCCTCGGCTATCCCGTCCGGCGGCGACATCGACCTCACCGCCATCAACTGGATCCGCATTTATCACACGAAACTGCCCGGCGGCATTACCTTCAAGCTCGACCACATGCGTTTCATTGAAGCTGAATAGTAACCAAATCAATTAATAGAAATGAAAAAGACAGTTGGATTATTCCTTGCAGCGGGCCTGACCCTTCTGGGTCTTGCCGCCTGTAAACCGGAACCGACGGTTACCCCGTCCATTACCCTTTCTGTTGCCCCCACCACTCTTTCCTTGCAGGTGGGTTCCACTGAAACCGTGACCGCCACCGTTGCGCCGAGCGGCACGGAAGTCACATGGACTTCCTCCGATGAGAGCGTAGCCACCGTCGCCGGCGGCGTTGTTACCGCCATCAAGGCCGGCAAGGCTACCATCACCGCCAAGGCCGGAGAAAAGACAGCTACTTGCGAAGTGACAGTCACCGAGGCCCCCGTGCAGTACAGCATCACCCTGAGTGACGAAATCCTGTCCATCGAAGCAGGCTCGACCGCCACGCTCACGGCCACTGTCCTCCCGGAAGGCACCCCCGTCCAGTGGGGTTCCACCAATGAGGAAGTCGCCACTGTTGAGGGCGGCGTAATCTCTGCCCTGGTTCCCGGTACCGCCACCATCACGGCTTCCGCCGGAACGATTACCGCCCAGTGCATCGTAACAGTCACTGAGAAGGTTGTCATCGATGACGGCGAAGGAATCGCCATCGACCTGTGCGAATCCAACAATGGTTGGCAGACCACCGGCGAACTCGTCCTCGACATGGAAAACAAGACCCAGGGTGGCGCCAGCCTGTCCACTACACTGACGGAAGGTGACCAGGTCCAGATTATCTTC
>ONKE01000002.1 GCA_900318355.1 uncultured Bacteroidales bacterium | reverse complement strand
CCCGGCCGCGGCATCTATACGGATATGAACGCCCTTCGGCCCGACGAAGACCTGGACAACATCCATTCCATCTATGTGGACCAGTGGGACTGGGAGAAGGTGATGCTGCCTGAAGAAAGGAACGAAGCTTTCCTGTACAAGACCGTCCGCCGCATCTACGAGGCCGTGAAGGTAACGGAAAACAAGCTCTATGTAGAGTTTCCCCAGATTACCCCTATGCTGCCGGAGGAGATATATTTCATTAAGGCCGAAGAGCTCCTGCAGCGCTATCCCGGCCTTAGTGCCAAGGAGCGGGAGAATGCCATTGCCAAGAAGTATGGAGCCGTGTTCATCCAGGGCATCGGCGGCAAGCTCTCCAACGGAGAAGCCCACGACGGCCGCGCCGCCGACTACGACGATTGGAGCCTGAACGGCGATATCCTGCTTTGGAATCCGGTGCTGGACAGCGCCTTTGAGATTTCCAGTATGGGCATCCGCGTGGATGCCGAAGCCCTTCATCGGCAGCTGGCGGAAAGGGACCAGCTCTGGAAGGAGGAACTGTATTTCCACAAGCTTCTTCTGGAAGGAAAGCTGCCGCAGACCATCGGCGGCGGTATCGGCCAGTCCCGCCTTTGTATGTTCCTGCTGCGGAAGGCGCACATAGGGGAGATCCAGTCTTCCATCTGGCCGGCCGATATGCGCAAAGCCTGCCACGCCGCCGGCATCGAACTCGCCTAGTCAAGCGCTTCATTTCTTCGGGGTGCTTTGCCCTTCTTGCCGCGTTGACAAGAAAACGGCGTTCTACTGCGCCAGGCGCGTCAACGTGGCAAAGTTTTGGGCCGAAAGGACGGTTTTCGCTGCCGCGTTGACACAAAACCGGCTTTTTGGTACGCTGGGCGCGTCAACGCGGCAAAGCCAAACACCTTTTGATCTGCCCCTCCGGAAGATGATACTCAAAATAGAGCGTTTGTGCGATGGCTTTTTTCTGAGATTCCGTGAGCTGGTAGATGGAAGTGGCGCCGTAGGAAGAAAGGAAGTCTCCATCAATCAGTCGGCAAACGTCCAAGTCTTGCATACGGGTGCGGTTGAAGCATCGGCCCGATTCGTTTTTAAGCATCTGGGTGATGCTTTTTTCGTCGGCCGGCTCAATGGACTGAATGGTGACGGGGAGTCCGGTGCCATCGTTAAGCTGTTCACGGGTCCAGCTCTCGTCCGTGAGACGGTTGATCTGGTACAGGTAATTGCGGGGAGATCCGTAGTATTGTTCGGCCCGTCGGATTTCCATAAAACTGCGGCGGATAAATACGCCGTGTTCGTTCATCTGATAGTGGTCTGGAAACTCCGCGTGGCGGGGGAGGAAGACGTGGATGTCTTCCCGTGACATCTTTGCCGGCAAGTCCGTGACCAGGCCAATATCTTCCTGAAACAAATCCCGCGCGCAGCAGAAAGGATATCCTAAGGCTGTGGCCGATGCGGCGTGGTGCAGGCCATTGCGTATCACATAGTTCTGAAAGATCATCTGGTGAACGTGTCCTTCTATCTTTAGCTGGAAGGTGTACTTTTCTCCCATCCGTCCTTTGCGGTCATACTTCTTGTTGAAGTATTTGGAATAAGACATGCGGAGGGCGGCGGCGAATTGCTGCGGGGTTCCTGAAAAGATACCCAGGTGGACGTGTGTAGACATCTCGGCATCTACCACGATTTCCGTATCCATGGAAAAAGCACGGAGTGCCAGGAGGTTCAGGAATACACCATGGTCTTCCAGATCCCTGAACATTACCTCTTCGTGTGAGGTGAAACAGATATGATACGATTCCTTCATATGCCCAAGGTAAATAGTAGTTTCTGTAAAGGCAAGAATCGTAAAAAACAATGTGTTGTTTTAGGGTGCTTTTTGCTGTTTTTAATGATTTTTTGTAGATTTGCTATCGCAAAGACTATTTGCAGCAACATATTTAATGATAGCACAAGCTATTTATTCGGTTACCTGAAACCTAGGAAATTTCAATAAGCCACCGGATAAGTCGGCAAGTGCCTGCGCTTTGGCGTGGGTGTGACTTATTCAGGCAAGGGCTTCCTAGGGCCCCAGGTATGGATAATAACATCCATGCCTTTTTTTGTGCCCGGAAGCCTTTTCGAATAAGTCGCCTGTGCGCACCGAAAGCGCAGAATGGACACCCAGATCAAGTCCAAGGACCGGGTGGCCGCTCACGGGGAGGTATTTACCAATCCCCGGGAGGTGAATGCCATGCTGGACCTTGTAAAACCGGAGACGGAGAGGCTTGACTCCCGTTTCCTGGAACCCGCCTGTGGAGACGGCAACTTCCTTAT
>ONKE01000017.1 GCA_900318355.1 uncultured Bacteroidales bacterium | reverse complement strand
TATCGGCATCACCCGCATCGACGGATCCTTCTACACGATCATGGGCTTCCCTGTCCATGTCGTCTATAACATGCTGCATCGCTTCATCTGAGGCTGGAAAAGACATAAATAAAAAAAGGAGAAACTTGACAGACAAGTTTCTCTTTTTTTTCATGAGCTTTGACGCGTCACGCGTGAATGCTCATACTAACCACATAATTAATAACACTAAAACTAATAACCAATGGGCCTTCAGGGAGAACCCCTTCATCAACCCAGTGCAAAGGTACATCTTTTTTCTTTAACTGCAAATATTTTTCGCGATTTTTTTAAAATTTTTTCGATTATTTTTGTAATTGGCTGAATTTTAGGCACTTGTTACGTTTTAATCCGTAATTTTGAATAATTCCTGTATATTTTTAAACGCGACTGCAACCGTTTTCAGGGCGCATACGTTCTATTAAAACGATTGATTTAAACATTTTAATTATAATCTGAAAGTAAATAAGGTACCGCTGATATCATTGTAAAACTATGGAAAACAATTATCTTTGTCTTTGAAAACAAATACATCCATGAGCTACCAGATCAAACTGAATCTCCCTGAGGGCTGGAAGTCCAAGACCGAAGTCCTCGACGAAGCCGGCGACACCGTTACCCGCCTTGAGGCCTATCTTCCCGACGACGCTGCGCGTAAGGATCTCGCCGAAATAGATATTTGCGTCGGCCCTATGCCCGGAGACAGCGATGCCCAGGAGCAGGCCCTTCTCAACTACACCGAGATGGTCGGATTTGACGATGACGACCCGGAAGACCAGGATCCACTTACCGTGTGGCCTTTCGCTGGCAAGAAGGCATATGGCTTCGAAGCCCTTTGCGAAGACGATTCCCCGATGCGCGTCATGTGCGTTTCCGTGCGCCAGGGAGTGCTGGCCATCATTACCGTCGTAGGTGACACCGACGAGCGTCTTTCCGAGGTGGTCAAGCTGGTCGAGCGCATGAAAGTGACGCAGGAATAGGGGAGACCCGCCCAAACTTTTAGCGGAAAAGTATTGTCGGAACGCGATTTTTGATTATCTTTGCATTCCCAAAACAACTGGTGCTTTGGCCGAGTGGTTAGGCACAGGTCTGCAAAACCTGCTACAGCAGTTCGATTCTGCTAGGCACCTCAAAGAAAAGCCCCGCATTCAGCGGGGTTTTTCGCGTTTCTATAGTGCCCTAAAGCCTGTTCAGCAGGGAATAGACCAGATGCGTCGGAAATCCCATGACCGTGTAGAAAGAGCCGTCTATCCTAGGGATACCTATATATCCAATCCACTCCTGGATGCCATACGCCCCGGCTTTGTCGATGGGGCTGTACTTGTCTATATAGTATCGGATTTCCCCGTCGGAAAGGTCTTTGAACCAGACGTGGGCGGTGTCGGAGTCGGAGATGAGGGTATCTTTGCTTCGGACGCAGACTCCGGTTATGACCTGATGGTCCCGACCGGAAAGCAGCCTGAGCATCCTTGCGGCGTCTTCCTTGTCGGAGGGCTTGCCGAGAATTTCGTCCCCGCACATGACCAGCGTGTCGGCGGTAATAAGGATCTCGTCCGGGGCAAGCGGGCGGGGAAAAGCGAGCGATTTACCTTCGGCAAGCCGCTGAGGTATCTCACGGTGGGGCAGAGACGGGTCGTAATGTTCGTCATAGGAAGATGCAGGCTCCACGGTAAAAGGGAAGCCCATGCCTTCAAGCAGCTCCCGACGGCGCGGGGAGGCGCTGCCCAGGATCAGTTTCTTTTCGCTCAGGTCCACTTGCTAGTACTTTTCCTTGTATTTCACTGCGTCGAATGTCCATTTCCCCTGAAGGGTCATGATCCGTTCGATGATTTCGCGGACGCAACCCTTGCCGCCGGGGCGGTCGGTGACCCAGTCTGCGGCTTCGATCGTCTGGGGCACGGCATCCGAGGGGCAGGCGCCTATGCCGCACGTGCGCATTACTTCGATATCGGGGATGTCGTCGCCGGCGAACAGTACCTGGGAGGCGCTCAGACCATGGCGGTCGCAGAACTTGCGCAGTTCCTCGATTTTGTTGCGGGAGTGCAGATAGATGTCGTCGGGGTCGACGCCGCTGGTCAGGAAGCGCTCGCGGATGGAGACTGAGCGGCCGCCGGTAATGATTGCGACCGGGTAGCCATGGAGCCGGGCCATGCGCACGGCGAAGCCGTCTTTGGCGTCGTAGGTGCGATAAAGTTCGCCTGCAGTGTCGCAGATCAGGCCGCCGTCGGTGAAAACTCCGTCCACATCAAAGGCAAAGGCCTTGATGCCGAGAAGGTTGCCTTTAGGCTCGCTCACGATTTGGCGCCGCCTCCCAACGGACCGAAGTCGCCGAGGTTGAATGTGGCGCCGCCCTTGGGCTGACCGTCGAGATCAATCAGGCCAAACTGATTTTCATACTTGATAATATTGTCTTGCAGGGCCATCAGGAGGCGTTTCGCGTGTTCGGGGGTCATGATGAGGCGGCTTCCGATTTCGGGCTTGGGAAGACCGGGCAGCATCGTTGCGAAGTCGATGATGAATTCGCTGCGGGAATGGGTGATGATCGCCAGGTTGGAATAGGATCCTTTGGCAATTTCCGGCTTAAGATCCAGACTGATTTGCTTCTTCTCGTTTTCCATTTCTTTTGGAGCGGCGCTTTTGTCGCCGCTTGAGTGCAAATGTACGCAAAATTGCTTATATTTGCATAATTTGACAGACAACAAAAGATATAGTGACAATGGAAATCCCCGCTCGTTACGATCACTCCCAGGTGGAGGACAAATGGTATGCCTACTGGCTCGATCATCACTTCTTTCATTCCGAACCGGATGAAAGGGAGCCTTATACCATCGTAATCCCCCCGCCGAATGTGACCGGTATCCTGCACATGGGACATGTGCTGAACAATACTCTCAACGATGTGCTGATCCGCAAGGCCCGCATGGACGGCAAAAACGCCTGCTGGGTGCCCGGTACCGATCACGCCTCCATCGCAACTGAAAATAAAGTGGTTGCGCGCCTGCGCGAGCAGGGCATCAGCAAGGAAGACCTCACCCGCGAGGAGTTCCTCGCCCACGCCTGGAAATGGAAGGAGGAGCATGGAGGCATCATTCTCAAGCAGCTCCGCAAGCTCGGCGCCTCCTGCGACTGGGACCGCACGCGTTTCACCATGGAACCAGCCCTGTCCGAGGCCGTCATCAACACCTTCGTCTATTTCTACAAGAAGGGATGGATCTACAAAGGCGTCCGCATGGTCAACTGGGACCCTGTGGGACTGACCGCCGTCAGCGACGAGGAAGTGGTCCACAAAGACACCAAGAGCCATTTCTACCATCTTAAATACTATATTTCCGACGGCCAGGGCAATCCTACCGACAAATATCTGGTCATCGCCACCACCCGTCCGGAAACCATCATGGCCGACGCCGCGATTTGCGTCAACCCGGCCGACGAACGCCACCACTGGCTTCGCGGCAAGAAGGTGCTCATTCCGCTTATCGGCCGCGAAATCCCCGTCATCGAAGACGAATACGTCGAGATGGACTTCGGTACCGGCTGCCTCAAGGTCACTCCGGCCCACGATGTCCACGACTACGAAATCGGCCTGCGCCACAATCTGCCGGTCCTGGAGATCATCGACGACCACGGCCGCCTGAACGAAAACGCGCAGATCCTCGTCGGGGAAGACCGCTTCGAAGCTCGTAAAAAGATCGTAAGCATGCTTGAGGAAGCGGGCAACCTTCTCAAGATAGAAGACTATGTCTCTCCTGTAGGCTATTCCGAGCGCACCGACGCCGTCATCGAGCCCAAGCTTTCCGCGCAGTGGTTCCTCAAGATGGACCGTCTTGCCGCCACCGCCCTCGAAACAGTGGAAAGCGGCCGCACGCGTTTCGTCCCCGAGCGTTATGTCAACACATACCGCCACTGGATGGAAAATGCACGCGACTGGTGCATCTCCCGCCAGCTTTGGTGGGGACAGCGCATCCCTGCATACTATCTTCCTGATGGACAGGTGGTGGTCGAGGCCTCACCTGAAGAAGCGCTTGAAGCTGCGAGGAAGATCAATCCGGCCCTTACTGCAGCGGATTTGAAGCAGGATGAAGATGTGCTCGACACCTGGTTCAGCTCCTGGCTGTGGCCTATTTCGGTGTTCGACCCTCAAATGCCCGGTCATCCCGACCACAAGCCAAATAAAGATCTGGCCTACTACTATCCCACCAACGACCTTGTGACCGGCCCCGACATCATTTTCTTCTGGGTCGCCCGCATGATTATGGCCGGTGAGGAATTTATGGGCAAGGAGCCGTTCTCCAACGTATATTTCACGGGTATCGTCCGCGACAAGCTCGGCCGCAAGATGAGCAAGACCCTGGGCAATTCTCCCGACCCGCTCGTCCTTATCGAGCGCTACGGAGCCGACGCCGTGCGCATCGGCATGCTTCTCTGCTCTTCCGCCGGCAACGACATCCTCTACGATGAATCCCAGATCGAGCAGGGCCGCAACTTCTGTGTCAAGATTTGGAACGCCTTCCGTCTGATCAGCGGCTGGAAAGTTGATTCTGCGCTTAAGGTAAGCGACACTAACGCAGCTGGAGTCAAATGGTTCCGTGCAAAACTCTGCCAGGCCATCGAGACCGTCGAAGACCACTACGGCAAGTTCCGCATCTCCGATGCCCTGATGACAATCTACAAACTCTTCTGGGATGAGTTCTGTTCATGGTACCTTGAAATCGTCAAGCCCGCATCCGGCCAGGCAATCGACAAAGCCACCTATGATGCCACTCTCGACTTCTTCGAGCAGCTTCTGAAACTTATCCACCCTGTCATGCCCTTCATTACCGAAGAACTATGGCATGCCATGGCGGAAAGGAAAGAAGGGGAGACCATCATCTTCCAGCCCACTCCCAAGGCCACGGACCTCAATCCCGAAATCGTCAGCGCGTTCGAACTCGTCCAGCAGGCAGTCATGGGCATCCGCGCCGTCAGGCAGCAGAAGGGGATTGCTCCCAAAGACTCTCTCGACCTTGAGATCAAGGGAGACTTCCCGCAGATTTTCCTCCCGGTCGTCGAAAAGCTTTGCAATGTCACGGCCAAGCCTGTCGAATCCTTCGGCGGAGTCAGCGGCGTTCCGTTTATCGTCGGAACCGTCGAATTCTTCATCCCCATCGCAGTCAATGTGGCAGAGGAAATCGAGAAGCTCGAGAAGGAACTCGCCTACCAGCAGAAGTTCCTCGCCGGGGTGCGCGCCAAGCTTTCCAACGAGAAATTCGTCGCCCATGCACCCGATGCGGTTGTGGCTACCGAGCGTAAAAAAGAGGCCGATTCCCTGTCCAGGATCGATAGTTTGGAAAAACAACTTAAAACGCTGAAAACCAGCGAATAAAACAAAAGTGTTAATTACTTTAACAAATTTGTTTCGCTGATTGATTTACAGACGGTTGGACTAAAATTAACAAAAGTATCAGGAAGATGTATTTCGAGACCACTTTTCCGGTTCGATACTACGAGACAGACCAGATGGGAGTCGTCCACCACTCGAACTATATCCGCTATTTCGAGTGTGCGCGCAACGCCATGATCGACCAGGGCGGCTACCCGATTCAGGACTGCGAACGCGACGGCGTGACCATCCCCGTCGTCGAGGTCGAATGCAAGTTCAAACACCCGGCACGGATGGGCGACGTCATCACGGTATCCGCCTCGATCGACAAGGTGCCGATGGCCAAACTCGTCATTCATCAGACCGTCCGCAATCAGGAAGGCGCCCTGTGTGCCGAAGGCGACGTCACCCTGGGGTTTCTCAACAAAGCCACGGGATTTCCTACACGCTGCCCCGACAGGCTCGTCCAGCTTATCGAAGAGAGTTTAAAGGACAAATAGATATTGTTTCATGATAAAATATTGTATTATGGTTTATCCGCTTGGTGTTATCGGTCCCTGGGAGATCGTTATTATCGCACTCGTAATCCTGCTGCTCTTCGGCGGCAAGAAGATTCCCGAACTCATGAAGGGTCTTGGAAAAGGCGTCAAAAGCTTCAAGCAGGGGATGAATGAAGTGGAGAAGGAACTCGACGACGTCAAGAAAGACGTCGAAGCCGAACCTAAGAAGACCATCGAGACTACGGGCGAAGTCAAGAAAGACCAGTAATGGAAGAAAACGCTGAGATGTCCTTCTGGGACCATCTCGAAGTGCTGCGCGGGACCCTGTTCCGGGCTATGGGAGCAATCCTCGCGGCAAGCGTGGTGGTCTTTTGTTTCAAGGGTGTCGTCTTTGACGATATTCTCCTGGCGCCAACCAGGAGCGATTTCTTTTTGTATCGTCTCCTGGGAATCGACCTCAGCATAAAGCTGATAAACATAGACGTCTCGGCCCAGTTTTTCATACACCTCAAGACTTCGATCGCTCTGGGGTTCATCCTGGCTTTCCCCATCGTGTGCTATGAAATTTGGAAATTCATAGCACCGGCACTTTATCAAAAGGAGAAAGTAGCAGTACGTAAAGCATTCACATTCGCTGGGTTATTGTTTTATCTCGGCGTTGTGGTCGGATACGTACTGATACTGCCCGTCACCCTTAATTTCTTCCAAGGCTATACGGTCAGCGACGCAGTCGAAAACACATTCTCGCTTTCGTCGTACATATCGCTGTTCACGTCGATGGTGCTGATGTTCGGCATCGTGTTCGAATTCCCGGCAGTGATCGCGGTGATGTCCGTCATGGGCCTTGTAACGCGTGACACCCTGCGCAAATACCGCAAGCACGCCTTTGTGGTGATCCTGATTCTGGCCGCCATCATTACGCCCGCGGACCCATTCTCCATGTGCATCGCAGCCGCCCCGCTTTATCTTCTGTTCGAAGCAAGCATCTGGGTGTGCCGCAAGAACGCGCCGGAAGCGGACGAGGACGAAGAAGACAACGAAAGCGATGATCTCAATTAATTCAGTCTCAGTTGCTTTTGGCGGCTTCAACTTGCTGGATGGAATTAGTTTCCACATCAGCGAGAACGACAAGATCGGCCTTGTCGGAAAGAACGGCGCAGGCAAGTCGACCCTCATGAAGCTCATATGCGGCATGCAGTCTCCGACTTCCGGACATATCGATATGCCCAGTCACATGTCGGTGGGATATCTGCCGCAGATTATGGAACATCGCCGCGGCATGACCGTGATGGAAGAGGCTATGTCGGCTTTCAGCGCCTTCCACGACATGGAAGCGGAGGTTGAATCCATCAACAGGGAGCTGGCGGAAAGGACTGATTATGAGTCAGAGACATACATGTCGCTGATCACGCGTCTTGGCGAACTGAACGACCATCTTGCCCTTGATGCCGGCGATCCTCCTGCCGTAAGGGCCGAAAAGACCCTTCTCGGCCTTGGCTTCAAGGATGAAGATTTCGGACGAAAGACTGAGACCTTCAGCCAGGGGTGGAACATGCGCATAGAACTGGCCAAGATCCTCCTTGCCCAGCCGGATGTGCTGCTTCTCGACGAACCGACCAACCATCTTGACATAGAGTCGATCGAGTGGCTCGAAGATTATCTGAAATCCTATCGTGGAGCCATCATGCTCGTTTCCCACGACAGGCGCTTCCTTGACAATGTCACAACCCGCACCGTGGAGATTCTCCTCGGGAAGATCCATGACTATAAAGTACCTTACAGCCAATATGTTACCCTGAGGGCGGAGAGGATGGCGCAGCAGATGGCCGCGTGGGAAAACCAGCAGCGGATGATTGAAAAGACGGAAGATTTCATCGCCCGTTTCCGCTACAAGCCCACGAAAAGCAATCAGGTTCAGTCGCGGATAAAGGCCCTTGAACGGCTCGACCGCATTGAAATGGACGAAACCGACAGGGCAACCCTTACGGTGAAATTCCCGCCCGCGGAACGTTCCGGAGACGTTGTCTTCAAATCCACCGACCTTACGGCCGGATATCCCGGCAAAACGGTCTTCAAGCACGCGGACATCGAAATCAAGAGGGGCGAAAAGGTCGCCCTCGTCGGGCGTAACGGCGAAGGAAAGACAACATTTATGCGCATCCTCATGGGGCAGCTTACGCCACAGGAGGGTGAGGCCAAGGTCGGGCACAACGTCCATATCGGTTATTTCGCCCAGAACCAGGAAGATATCCTGGACGGCTCAGACACGGTGTTCGGGACGCTCGACCGCATAGCCGTGGGCGACATAAGGACGAAGCTGCGCGACATCCTGGCGCAGTTCCTTTTCCGCGGCGAAGACATCGACAAGAAGGTTTCGGTCCTCAGCGGCGGGGAACGGGCAAGGCTCGGAATGGCCAAGCTGATGCTTCAGCCCTACAATGTCCTGGCCCTCGACGAACCTACCAACCATATGGATATCAAGTCAAAAGATATCCTCAAGCAGGCGCTTTCCGCCTACACTGGCACGCTCATTGTTGTATCCCATGACCGTGATTTCCTCGACGGGCTCGCCGACAAGATTTTCGAGTTCCGCGACGGCCGCGTTAAGGAACACATAGGCTCGGTACAGGACTTCCTCACCGGCCGCAAATTGGAAAACCTTCAGGAGCTTGAACGCCGTTTTGCGCCGGTCGCTCCTGCCGCAGAAAAGCGGGAAACACTTGCCAAACAGGAATTTGTCCAGCGCAAGACAGTTTCCCGGGAAGAAAAGAAGATCCGCAGCCGGGTGGCATTCCTGGAAAAGGAGATTTCCCGCTGCGAGTCTGCGATGAAAGACATAGAAACCATTCTTTCCAACCCGGGAAAGGAGGACGATGTCATGGAACTTACCAGGTCGTATCAGGAACACAAACGCGACCTCGAGGCATGGACGGATGAGTGGGGGACACTAATTGAAAAATTGGAGGATTAAGATATGGTTAAAAGGATTTTATGCGTTCTTATCGGAACGATTGCTTTCAGTCTTGCGGCTTTTGCCCAAACTGAAAGCCAGCACCTCGAATTCGAAGGTTTCGACGCTGTCGTCATCGAGGACGAATTCGACGTAACCTTCCGTGAATCCCGCAACTACATGGTGGACTATACCGTTGATGCGGCTCTGGAAAATAACCGCCTGGTGGAAATCTACGCCCGCGGCAACACCCTCTACATATCCCTTAACAGGAAAGGGATGTCTTCCGACCTTAAGAAACAGTATCGTGGACGCAATGCCGGCAAAGCCGTGCTGAAGGCCGTCATCTATGCTCCGTCCATTTCCAGCCTCACCGTCAGGGGCAAGGCCGTCTTCGATGCCGCCGGTACCGAATTCATAGGAAAATCCATGGCCCTTACCGTATCAGACAATGCGAAAGTCAGCGGTATTACCATCAATACCGAAGAGCTTACAGTAGACTTGAGCAAAGCGGCGGAGGCCGTCGTAAAGGCAGATGTGGAAGACATCATTGTACGCAATAGCGGTACTGCCATCCTGACTCTGAACTATTTCGCATCCAAGGCTGATATCACGGCCGGCGGTTCCTCCAAGACCTCTGCAAGCGGAGATGTCAAGTCGGTCTCGGTCCATGCCAAGGGCAATCCCGACATCAGCCTATCCGGCAAAGGCGACCTTCTTAAGGTGGAGGGGAGCGGCACGACCGACTTCGACGGTGTCAATTACACCGTTCGGGAAGCCATCACAGACATGTCAGGCTCGAGCAAGGCCTATGTAAGCGCGTCCGAGAAACTTTCTCTCAACCTGCGCGGCGGCCACGTTGTATTCAGCGGGGAGCCGGTGATCAACATCCTCAGCATCAAGTCGGCGAGTGTCACCAGGCTCAGCGACGAAAAAGTCAGGCGCTAGATTCGCTCGCTTATTTTTCCGAGAAGATAATTCAGTGCGGAGGCTGCGAAACGCTGTATGTTTCGCAGCCTGTCGTTTGTATAGCGGAATTTGATGGATTCAGTCCCGTCAGGGCCGGCTACGGCCACCCACACGGTTCCTTCAGGATTGACCGAATCGCCGCCACCGGGGCCGGCCCAGCCTGTCGTAGCCACGGCGAAGTCGCTGCCGGTCAGTTTCTTCACGCCTTCCGCCATCGCAATGGCAACTTCGCTGCTTACTACGCCGAAACGCTCGATGGTCTCTGCAGGAACGCCGAGGACCCTTTCTTTGACCGATATGGCATAAGAGGTTACGGAGCCGAGGAAATAGGCCGAAGAACCGGGGACCGAGGTGATCAGGTGGGCTATTTCTCCGCCGGTGCAGGATTCGGCAGCGCTGAGGGTCATTCCCCGCGACAGAAGTGCCTTTCCCACAGCTTGTTCGAGGCTTTCATCCTCGAAAGAATAGATATAGTCTCCGATTATTTCACACAGTTTGTCGATCTGGAATTGCATCTGGTCCGGGGCATAGTCTCCGTACATCGAAAGGCGCAGCCTGACACCCTTGAGAGGGTCTGGGAGATATGCAAGGTGCATCGATTCGGGCAGACTGTCTTCCCAGGAGGCAATGCGCTTGGCGAGTGCTGACTCTGCCAGGCCGTAAGTCATTATGGTCCGGTGGGTTATCTTCCCAGTTTCAAAGTGATTGCGGATGTCGGCGGCAACATCCTCCAGGGCGGCTTCGGTCTCGAAAGGAACGCCCGGCATGGCATACAGCACCGGCTTGTGGGGGAAGACCGCTTCCGGGAGCCGGAACACCATGATCGGAGCCGTCCCGCGCTGATTTACAATTACTTCACAGGTGTCGGGGACCAGCGCCTGAGCGCGATTGACATCAAGGACGTCCAGGCCTCTGGCGTGCAAAATGCGGTGGATAACCTCCAGTTGGCCTTCGTGCATGATATTGCTTCGGCTTCCGCTCAGGGTTGCGAGGGCTTCCTTGGTTATATCGTCCTTCGTCGGTCCGAGACCGCCAGTGGTGATGACAATATCGTGGCTGCCAAGTTGTTTCCTCAGACTTCCGAGGATGACATCCCTGTCGTCGCCGATGGAAATCATGTCCGTTACGCGTATCCCTTCCCGGCCGAGGGTGCGGGAAATCATGGAGGAATTGGTATCGACGACTTGTCCTATGAGGATTTCGTCGCCGATAGTGCATATGGATGCCGTAATCATATACGTTTGAGTATTTTGCGCACTATTGAGAAGCCTTCAAGCGCCAGGGATGCACCCACTTCCACAAGCGCAGCCCCTTGGGAGAGAGCTTCGGCGGAATGTGCGGCAGAACGGGCGCTGTGGGCGATTATGGGCATGCGGGTGCCGGCCAGCGCGACGGCGATACGCACTTGGGATGCATCTACGCTCAGCGCGTCGACGCCGTTGCGCAGCGAATAGTCTACGACAGCCTCAAGGTCGGACTCCGAGACTCTGGTCATGAGCTTCAGAACCACCGGCTTAATCACGTCCATGCCTATGCGGAAGTCCAGCAGGGGACTGACGGTCGCATCAAGATAGGGGATGTCGACGTCGTCCGCAGGATGTCCGGGACGGTTGGCAGGAACCACGATGTAGTCTACGAATTCATATAAGAGGGCGAAGGAATGCTTGTAGTCTACGGCGGCCTGCACAGGGTCCGAATCTCTGCTGTAGAGCAGGTTTCCGGCTACTATAGTTCCTGGACGCCTTTTGCCGAGGTTCTTGATGGCCCGCATCACGCCGGGATTGATGTCGCGGGTGTCTTTACCGCGGGCTGTGCGGAGGCGCCTGCCGGAGGCTTCCCTTTGGCAGGTCTGGGGCGAAACCGTCAGCGGGCCCACCTCCACGAAGCTGAAACCGAGGTCCTGCCAGGAATTGACGCATGAAGCATCACGCTCGATTCCGGAGCCAAGGCCCACCGGATGGGGGAAAACGATGCCGAACAACTCTGTTTCCTTACCTGAGGCATAGCGCTTTGTGGCAAAACGCCTGACAAGACTGGTAAATTGCAGACTGGTAATGATCCGCATGTATAATCGCGTCCATTTCCTGACTGTTTCCGGATGCAGACGAAGCAAGAAAGGCCTGATGAGGTTTCTGTACAACATACTGCAAATTTAAGCAAAAAATGCCTCCTACGAAAATTCCTGGAATGTATTGTCGGAGAAAAAGACTATGACTTTGGTCACTTTGCCGTGTCCGCCGGAAAGGGACTGGGCTGAAAGGGGAGACTCGGCAAGCGGCTTTACGCTCTCTGGCGCCTTTTCCGGCCGTTCTTCAGCCTTGGGAGCGGCTTCGGTGGCAACGTCCGAGAAAAGCGTCGCCTCCTCTGCAGGAGCCTGGTTTTCTTCGTTTTTGGCGGGAGATTCCTGCGTTTGAGGGCTTTCCGGGGCATATTGATCCCGTTTATACATCTTGCCCTTGCCATGCATCAGCCATTCGACGTTAAGGCTGGGGTAGTGAATCATCAGCGATGAAAGGAAATCGTAGCTCGGTCTGTTGCGCCCCGCGAGAACATGCGAGACGCTTGCGCGTGTAATGCCGAGCGTGTCGGCAAACTGTGACTGGGAAATGTTTTCAGCAGCTAAAAACTGCAGCAGCCGTTCGTTCATTTTTCTTACTGATGTTTTTACAAATGTAGCACAAATCGTGTAATTATCCAAATGTAAACTACCGGTAACAATGCGGGCAAGAGCCATGCAGAATCGCCTAAATTACCTAATTAAAGATTCAGGTAGCAAGGTTTATATATCTGATTATTCCATAGATAGCCATTAAAATAGTGTCGATATAAGGCCGCGCGTTGGGAAAACTTTGTTAAAATACATAGTTGTCTTATACCATTTAATCATGTAATATTAAATAAATATCTGATTTATCGTAAGTTATATAAATGACATTTCTTTAATAAAATTTTCTTATTTAACAAGATTATACAAATACAAGTATAAACTGTATAACATTGTTAAATAGATGTAAATTTACAAAATGTATATGCAGTCTGAAAAATGTAACTGTTGATAACCTGTTGAAAAGCCATTTCCCGTGTGGAAAAACATATCGCATGGAAACAAGGATTATTTCGCCGCGAATTTGTAATTTTGCAGAAAATATTTCCGATGATACCTCAGTTGCACATAGAAGACTACGCTTATCCCCTTTCCGACGAGAGGATAGCCAAATATCCACTTGAGAAAAGGGACAGCTCAAAGCTTCTATACTATGAAAACGGACGCGTGACGGAGTATGTCTTCCGGGATTTGCCGGCTTTGCTGCCCGAGCGCTCCATAATGATATTCAACGACACCAAGGTTGTTCCGGCCAGACTGCATTTCCGGCGCAGCACCGGCGCCCGTATCGAGATTTTCTGCCTTGAACCGGTCTCTCCGCCGGAATACAACACATCTTTCGCGTCGGTGGACACGTGCTCGTGGAAGTGCGTAATCGGCAATGCGAAGCGCTGGAAGGACGATGTCCTCAAACTCGACAATCCTGAGGACGACCCGGTAGTCGCGGCTATGGACCTCACTGCGGAATTGGTGCAGAGAGACGGACAAACGGGCATCGTATCCTTCTCCTGGCGCAGCGGAGAGCCGTTTTCCCGCGTCCTGGAAATCTGCGGCACCGTCCCGATCCCCCCGTATCTCAACAGGGAATCGGAGCAAATAGACTCCGAGCGATATCAGACGCTCTATGCGCGCTGGCGCGGCTCGGTCGCCGCTCCCACCGCCGGGCTCCATTTTACCGAGCCCGTACTCGATGCGATACGGAACAAATCAATTGATATCGAGAACGTTTGCCTGCATGTCGGCGCCGGAACATTCCTGCCGGTCAAGTCGTCGAACGTTTCGGAACATTCCATGCATCGCGAACCCTTTGTCATTTCGCGCGAGCTGCTTGTCCGTCTCCGGGACAGGACCTGCCCTGTAACCGCCGTCGGCACGACTTCCGTCCGCACCCTGGAATCCCTTTATTATGCCGGAATTTCCTGTCTGGAGAAGGGCCGGCCTGAAGATATCGGCCAGTGGGTGCCCTACGAGCGGGAATACACGACGTCCACCTCCGACGCCCTTGACGCGCTGATTTCGTATCTCGACAGGAACTCCATGACCTCCCTGTCGCTTGGAACACGAATCATTATCGTCCCGGGTTTCCGTTTCCGCATAGTCGACAGGCTCGTCACCAATTTCCATCAGCCCGAGAGCACCCTGATCCTGCTTGTTTCGGCTTTTGTCGGCGGAGACTGGCGGACGATTTACGACTACGCCCTGTCTCACGATTTCCGTTTCCTCAGCTACGGGGACTCTTCGCTGCTCGTACGAACCGTTTAAACAGCTTCGAAATTTGGCAATGTGCGGGCTTTTGATTAGCTTTGTACCGTCTTAAAAGAATACGTCATGGAAACAATGAACGAATTCAGCAATATCAGTCCCTATTCCGACGAAGAGGCCGTAGAGGCCCTTGGCAAGGTCGCTGACCATCCGGCAGTCCAGGCTGCTTCGCGCTATATTTTCCCCGATGAAGACCCCAACTTCCTCCGCAATGCGCTGAAGAGCCTCCATAGCATCGATGAGTTCCAAACGGCTGTCATGAGCAAGGCCGTTGAATGGGTCCTGTCCACGACGGCAAGGAATTTTTCCTATGACGGCATCGAAAATATCCGCGGCATAAAAGGGAAGTTTCTTGCAATCTCCAACCACAGGGACATTATCCTCGACCCCGCCATCACGCAGGTCGTCCTGTATCGCAACGGCATCCCCATGACGCAGATCGCCGTCGGCGACAACCTCCTGTCCAACAAATACGTAGAATACCTTATCCGCTCCAACCGGATGATCAAGGTCATCCGCGGAATCGATGCGCGGAGCCTCTACCTGTCTTCGCAGCTTCTTTCAAAATATATCCGCCAGACCATTACCTCGGGCACAAGTTCAGTATGGATCGCCCAGAAGGAAGGCCGCGCCAAGAACGGAATAGACCGTACCGAGCAGGGCCTTCTCAAGATGTTCGACATGAGCGGAACCAAGGACTTCGTGTCCAACTTCGAAGAGCTTAACATCGTTCCGCTGAGCATCTCCTACGAATATGAGCCCTGCGATATCCTCAAGGCCCGCGAGCTGCTGATCTCCAAGACGCAGAAATACGTCAAGGCGCCCAACGAAGATCTTGTCAGCATCGTAACCGGCATCAAGCAGCCCAAAGGCGACATCCACCTCAATATAGGTGTGCCGCTTATGCACGGAGAAATCGAAGCCGCATCATTCTGCAGCAAGAACGACCGTTACCAGGCCATCCGCTTCGCCGTCGACCGCCGCATCATCGAAGGCTACAAGTTGTGGAAAAACAACTACATAGCCTACGACATGCTCAACCATTCCTACCGCTACAGCGACCGCTATACCCAGGAAGACGTGGAGCGTTTCACCGACTACATCGAGCATCAGCTCGACAAGGTGGAAAAAGAACTCTCCCGCAATGACTTGCGGGAGATATTCCTGGGTATTTACGGCAATCCCGTGCTTAGCAAGGAAAGGCTGGCCGACGAAATGGCCCTGCGCTAATTGCGCACGTGAACGTCCACCTGAGGGAAGGGGAAGTTGAAGCCGTTCTTGGGCAGCTCCCTGTAGAATGTCCTGTTCAGATTGAAGAATACTGACCAGTAGTCAGAAGATTTAACCCAACTGCGCGTCACCATCCTAACGGAGCTGTCGCGCAGTTCAAGTATTTCTGCCATAGGATCTTCCGCTCCGGGGGTGGTGCTGTCCAACACGCGGCTGTCCAACTTGATAAGCGATTTCAGGCACTCTGCGCAGGCGTCGGCGTCGTCTCCGTAAGAGATGTCTACGTTAATGTCGACGCGACGGAGTTCCTTAGCCGAGTAGTTGTTGATATTGCCGTTGGAGAGCGCTCCGTTGGGAATAATGACCGAACGGTTGTCGGGGGTGCGGATCCTTGTCGATACCATGCTCACTTCCTCGACAGAGCCGAGAAAGCCTTGGGCCTCGATCAGGTCGCCGACCTTGAAAGGCTTGAAAACCAATATCATTATCCCGCCGGCAAAGTTCTGGACTGTGCCGCTCAGGGCCATGCCAATTGCCATGCCGCCGGCGGCGAGGACAGCTGCCAGGGAAGTGGTGTTGATGCCCAGCGTGCTGATTGTGATGATGACCAGAAGGACGGTGAGGGAGATGCTGACAAGGCTCGAGACAAATGTAGCCAAGGTCTTTTCGGCTTTCCTGCGCTCGAAACCCCGTTTGATCATGGCGTTGATCCGCCTAATCAGCCAGGCGCCGACAAGGTAGATGAAAAGTGCGGCTACTACTTTGAGGCCGAATTGCAAGGCTTGCTGGCCGAAATTGGCCAAGAAGGCGTGGGGATCCCTGGCGATTTCGCCCGCGATGTTCTCCAGCGCGACCTTGGCCGAATCGGCTACGTTAACCGTATCTTTTTGAATAACTTGAAGTGGCAACATCGGCTTTAAAACAGTTTGTCGACAGCCGAGATAATCTCTTCCGCAGGCAGGTCGGGGCTGAGAACGAGGTCGGGCTCTTTCCAGCAGAAGCCTTTCTCGGTGGCATTGAGTTTTCCGCCGCCGGTGACATTGAGCATGACTGTCTCGTCCCTTGAAATCTTGCCTTCGTCCAGAGCCTGCTTTACACTGGCGACGGCCGCAGCTGCAGCCGGGAAGATGTCGACACCCTCCTTGTAGACGAACTGAAGCATCCAGTAGACGATTTCGTCGTTGGTGACCTTGAACATGTCGCCGCCGGATTCGGTAAGGACGTCATACAGGCCGCCGGCGATGCCGTAGGGCGGTTTGCGGTTGGAAAGCACTTTCGCTAGGATTACTTCGGAGTCGCGGCGGGATTTTTCCGCGGTGATGGGGAGGAGTTCGCGCGAACCGGCTTTCCACGAATCGTACATCAGCGTGAACGGGACATTCTGGCTCGCGAAGATCTTCATATGATTGTCGCCGAAACGTCCGTCAGCCGCGAGGCGCTGGGCATTTTCCCATGCAGCTATGGCACCGGTGCCGCTGCCGACGGCCTGGAAATAGGCATCAGGAATACGTCCGATGGTTTCGACGGCGGAAAGGACTGTCGTGCCCATGCCGTCGCGCCTTGCGACATTCTTGGCGCCGCCCTCGGCGAAGAATCGGGGATTCTTGCACAGTTTCTCGCCAAGTGCGATCGCGTCGTAATAATCTGAGCCAAATGGAGTGGCGAGAACTTTCACGCAGGAATTGAGCGGCTTGCGGAACCACAGGTCCTTGCTGTTGTCCAGGGGGATGCAAACCACAAGGGGAATCTTGTTGTCGGAGCATACCTGGGCAAATGCCCTTGCCGTGTTGCCGGCCGACTGGACTACGAGAACCCGCTTGTCGCCCTTCTTGGGCAGACGGGCGCAGACGGAAAAGGCTTCAGTCTCCTTGAATGAGCAGGTCTGCATGCGTGCGCCGATTATGGGCCAGTAGCCGGAGAATGTGATATAGAGATTGTCCATACCCAGGAAGGCGGCAAGTCCCTTGCTCTTATATGTCACAGGCGCATGAGAACGGCGCAGGGTGCGGGCGACCGGCAGCCATTCGGCATAGCGGAAAAGGCCCTGGAGGTCGTCTCTCGGAGTAAAATAGCGGTTGGAATATTCCGCCCTTATAAGGGACGGCTTGTCGGACTGGGGATCGGTCAGGGACCAGCCTTCGTCCTCGAATATTCTTCCGGTAGCGATGTTGCGGAGTTTGTAGTTGGTCGGTTTGAATGCCATGGTTTATAGTTTTATGAAGAGCCAGGCCATATAAGCGGCTTCAATGCAGAGGAATGCGAATCCGTCGGCCCTGTCGATCTTGTTCTTTTCTCCCGTAATGGTTGCCCCCCAGATGATGATGGCGCTGAGCATCAGCACTCCGAGGTCGACCCAACTGACGTCTGACATGGAGAGGGGAGTGATGAGTGCCGATCCGCCGAGGATGAGGAGTATGTTGAATATATTGGAGCCCAGGATGTTACCAAGCGCGAGCTGGCCTTTCTTCTTGGCCGCGGCCACGATGCAGGTGACAAGCTCGGGCATGGAAGTGCCTCCGGCCAGGATGGTGATGGCGATGAATTTGTCGCTGACTCCCAGCATTTGGGCGATGGCAGTCGCCGAATTGACGAAAAAGCGTCCTCCGAAGATAAGTCCGGCAAGTCCGCCTGCAATCATCAGCAGGGCCAGCCATATAGGCCGTACAACTTCGCCCTCGGCCGCCTCGGGATTTGCGTTTTTCCTGCCCTGGATGAATGCCTGGACCATATATGCGATGAAACATGCGACCAGAATCCCTCCGTCGATGCGCGAGAGTTTATTGTCGCCGATTCCGAAGATGGTGCCGCTCATTCCGAGCAGGATCAGAAGCAGGGTTATGACGATATTGACCGGGATGTCCTTCCTGCGGTTTTCTTCCGTAACCGCCATTGGGAGGATCATGGCCGTAACGCCGAGGATGAGCAGGGTGTTGAAAATATTGGAACCAATGACGTTGCCTATTGCGATGTCGGCATTTCCTTCAATAGCTCCGAGAAAGCTTACAACCATCTCAGGGGCCGAAGTCCCCATGCCCACGATGGTGAGGCCGATGACAAATTCGCTGATTCCGGCCTTACGGGCGAGGCTTGACGCTCCGTCTACCAAAATTTCCGCTCCGAATACAACCAAACTCAGCCCGAGGAGCAGCAGCAAAATCTCAACAATCATTTATATCAAATTCTTTTTCAGCTGTTCGGAGAAACTTAGCAAAAATTATTCCTTTCGGCGAAGCGCGACGACATTTTCGACATGTTGGGTGTGGGGGAACATGTCCACCGGCTGGACGGCCGTGATTTCGTAATCGCTTGAGAAGATGGCGAGGTCGCGCGCCTGGGAGGCAGGGTTGCAACTGACGTAGACCATACGTTCCGGGGCGGCCTTGAGGATGACCTTGGCCACGTCTGGATGGATGCCGGCGCGAGGCGGATCGAGGATGATTACGTCCGGACGGCCGTTTTGAGCGATAAACTTCTCAGTAAGAATGTCTTTCATGTCTCCGGCGAAGAAGGTGCAGTTGTCGATCCCGTTGGTGCGTGCATTGACCCGGGCGTCTTCGATAGCCTCCGGAACATATTCTATTCCAATTACTTTGGATGCTTTGGCGCTGACGAATTGGGCGATGGTACCGGTGCCGGTGTACAGGTCGTAGACGACCTCGCTGCCTGTCAGTGCGGCAAAACCCCTCGCGACGCAGTAAAGGCGGTAGGCCTGGGGCGAATTGGTCTGGTAGAACGACTTGGGGCCGATCTTGAACCGCAGGCCTTCCATCTTCTCGTAGATGGCGTCGGAACCCTTGTAGAGGATGCAATCCTGATCTGCTATGGAGTCGTTGCATTTTGCGTTGATCACGTAGTAGAGGGATGTAATCTGGGGGAAGGCGGCGCTGACGGCGTCGAGAAGGGCTGTGACCTCTCCGGATTTTTCGCCGAAACACACGATGAGCATGACCTGCCCGTCCTGCGTTGTCCGCACGAACATGTTGCGGAGGAAGCCGTGATTTTCCCGGATATTATAGAAGGGGAGACCGCGGTCGATACAATACTGCTTGATAAACAGACGGATAGCGTTTGACGGCTCTGCCTGGAGATGGCATTGTTTTATGTCGAGTACCTTGTCGAAAAACTTACCGACGTGGAAACCAAGGCCCGGTTCTACCTTGTCCTGATCTTCGCCGGAGAGCATCCAACGTTTGCTTGAAGCGCTGTATTCCAGCTTGTTACGATAATATTCGGTCTTTTCAGACGGAAGCGTGGGGCGTATCTCCGGTACATTGAGGTGACCTATCCTAACAAGCTGATCTTCAACCTGTTTACGCTTTGCCTCGAGCTGAAGTGAGTAGGGGAGCAACTGCCAGCGGCAGCCTCCGCATATGCCGAAATGCTCGCAAAACGGCTCTTGGCGCTGCTCTGAAGGCTTCACAAGTCTTTTTATGAAACCTTCCATGTAGTTTTTCTTTTTCTTGAAGACCTGAATGTCCACAACGTCGCCCGGAACGCCGAATTCGGTGAAGACGACCATCCCGTCGACACGTGCGACGGCTTTGCCTTCAGCTGCAACCGATTCAATCAGGACGTTCTCCAGGAGTATATCTGTTTTCTTTTTTGACATCTTTGGTTTTTCTTCCGCAAATATACGCAAAATTCCTCGTATTCATCTGATTGATGCCGGGCAGCTCTCCCCTTTCAATCCATTTAGTTACACAATTTATATTAAAACGGGAACCTGAAGCAAATAAGAACTTGAACAGCAATCGTTTTTTTTATCAACGAATTAAT
>ONKE01000050.1 GCA_900318355.1 uncultured Bacteroidales bacterium | reverse complement strand
GTGAGTGAGGGATTCGAACCCCCGTTGCGCTCGCACGCAAACCTGTTTTCGAGGCAGGCTCCTTCAACCACTCGGACAACTCACCGTGGATTGGGGATGCAAAAATAGTAATTTTTTGCGGAATTACAAAAGAATCAGTTTTCAAGAAGACGTTCGCCGGCGCGTTCGCCGATGGCTTGGGTCTTGTTCATGACCGTGGTGAGCATGAGCATGTTCGCGGCGATTTCCTTGATGGCGGCGTCGTCGGTCGATTTGAGGGCGTACCAGTTCTTGTCGCGGTGGTCGTCGATGCTGTCGACGAAAACGACTTTGTCGCCGAATCGGCCGCGGATGCTTTCGTGCAGGGCGGCGGTGTATTGCCCGCAGAGGGCGGTGACTTCTTCTTCGAAACTGTCGCGGACCCCTTCGGCCTGGGCGGTGCGGTAGCTTTCCTTGAGGGCGTCGTAGACTTTGTCGCGGCGTATTTCGAGGCGCTCGCCGCTTTCCTTGATCACCTCGCAGCGGTCGATGTCTTCGCGGTCGGGCTCGAGTTCGCTGCTGATGTCGTGGAGTTTGATGAAACGCACGCCGTAGAACAGCGCCTTTCCGGAGTCGACGGCATAGAGGATGCGGCTGAAATCGATGCCGAGGGACACCTTGTAATAGAATTTATGGATGTAGAGGAGTTTGCGGACGCCTGGATTTTGGCGGATGTCCTCCCATACGGCCTCGAGGAAGGATTTGTCGGGAACGTCGAAACGGGCGCGGTCGAGGGTCTCGATGTTTTCCTCCTTGACTACGTAGCCGGTCTTGGCATATTCCATCTGTTCGACCTTGAAGGTGTAGTCGATGTTGAAGGGGAGCGAGCCGGTCTGGACGCGGGTGTCGAGCTTGTCGGAGAGGAGTTTGTTTTCCTGCTTGAGGGACTGGACTTCGAGCTCGAGGGCATGGTCGCGTTCAATCTTTTCGAGGAGTTCCTGCTGCCTGTCCAGGAGCACCTGCTGGAGCCAGCTGTTGAGCGGGCGGACGGCCAGGAAGGCAATCAGGAGCGTAATTACGTTGGAAAGGATGATGGCAACGCTTGAGAGCAGCCGGGGAAACAGGACGAAAAATGCGATGTTGCCTCCGACCAGGAGGAAACATGCTGCAATCCAGAGCGTATTGCGCACCCGGCCCTCTTTGCCGAGGGCCAGGCGCAACAGTGATTTCTTGTCGGTCATGCTACAGGGTTGCAGCGAAAATGGTGCCAATCTCTCCTAGACCAGGCCCTGGGCGAGCATGGCGTCGGCGACTTTGATGAAGCCGGCGATGTTGGCGCCCTTGACATAGTCGATGGAGCCGTCGGGGGCGGTGCCGTACTTGACGCAGGCTTCGTGGATGTCGGACATGATGCGCTTCAGATGCTGGTCCACTTCTTCGCGTGTCCATCTGATGCGCATGGAGTTCTGGCTCATTTCGAGGCCGGAGGTGGCGACGCCGCCGGCGTTGGATGCCTTGCCGGGGGCGTAGAGGATGCCGGCTTCCTGGAACACCTTGATGGCGCCGGGGACGGAAGGCATGTTGGCACCTTCGGCTACGCAGATGCAGCCGTTGGCCACCAGCGTGCAGGCCTCATCTTCGGAAATTTCGTTCTGGGTGGCGCAGGGGAGAGCGATGTCGCAGGGAATCCCCCAGGGACGCTGGTCGGCGAAATATTTGGCGGAAGGGTATTCCTTGACATATTCGCGGATGCGGCCGCGGTAGATGTTTTTCAGGGTCTTGACGTATTCGAGCTTCTCGGCGTCGATGCCGTCGGGGTCGTAGATGAAGCCGTTGGAATCGGACAGGGTGACGACCTTGGCGCCGAGGGCGATGGCCTTTTCCACGGTATATTGGGCTACGTTGCCGGCGCCGGACACGGTGACGGTCTTGCCTTCGAAGGAGAGTCCGCGGGTTGCGAGCATGGCCTGGGTAAAGTAGCAGAGGCCGTAGCCGGTCGCTTCCGGACGTATGAGGGAACCGCCGAACGACAGGCCCTTTCCGGTCAGCACGCCGCTGAATTCGTCACGCAGACGCTTGTATTGGCCGAACATGTAGCCGACTTCGCGACCGCCCACGCCGATGTCGCCTGCAGGGACGTCGGTGTCCTGGCCGATATGGCGATAGAGCTCGGTCATGAAGCTCTGGCAGAATTTCATGACTTCCTCGTCCGACTTGCCCTTGGGGTTGAAGTCCGATCCGCCCTTGGCACCGCCCATCGGGAGGGTGGTCAGGGAGTTTTTGAGGGTCTGTTCGAAGGCGAGGAACTTCATGATGGAAAGGTTGACCGACGGATGGAAGCGGATGCCGCCCTTGTAGGGACCGACCGCGCTGTTCATCTGGACGCGGAAACCTCTGTTTATCTGGACGTTGCCTTCGTCGTCAAGCCACGGGACGCGGAAGATGACGATGCGTTCGGCCTCGGCCATGCGCTCGAGGATTTTCTGCTCGATGAGGTAGGGATGTTCGACGATATAGTCTGCGAGGGAGGTAACGACCACACGGACGGCCTGGTGGAACTCCGGTTCGCCCGGGTTGCGCGCCTCGAGGGCGGCCATGAATTCCCGGACATAATTTTCAGCTGTAGGTATCATACACGTTAAATGTTAAGTCCGTATGCAAATATATGGATTTCTGACCAAGGCCGGATATTTTTTTTGATAATTTATCGATTTAATTGATACGCGTTTGGAGAAATTGAAGTATTTTTGTGTGCATGAATGTATCCGGAATCAAGATTTTGGCATTCGATGCCGACGACACCCTCTGGGAAAACGAACCTATGTTCCGCCAGGCTGAGGCCGACTGGCTCTCCCTCATGAGCGACTATGGCGACCCTGAAACCCTCTACCAGGCCCTCTTCGAGGTGGAATCCGCAAATATCCCGGTCTATGGCTACGGCGCCAAGCCCTTCACGCTCAATATGTTGGAGGCTGGTCTCAAGGTGACCGGAGGAAATCTCTCCCCGGCAATAGCCGCCAAGATGATAGAAGTCGGGCGCAACCTCCTTTTCAATCCGGCCGAGCCCATGCCCCATGTCGTCGAATCGCTGGAAAAGCTTTCCTCCTCGGGGCGTTTCCGGATGATAGTCCTCACCAAAGGCGACCTCCTCGACCAGGAGCAAAAGCTTCACAGAAGCGGCCTGCTGCAGTTTTTCGAGCGCATAGTCATAGTTTCGAAGAAGACCCGCAAGGAATATCTGCAGGTTTGCAGCGACATGTCCTTCAGCATGGATGAAATGCTGATGGTGGGCAATTCCTTCAAATCCGATATCGATCCGGTGCTGCAACTCGGCGGAAGCGGCGTGTTCATTCCTTTCCGCGTCCTCTGGGCCCACGAACACATGGAACCTTATTCGCATCCCCGGCTCGTCACCCTTGCTTCAATCCGCGACCTTCCCGCTGTGCTGCTCGGGTAGGATTTCGGTGACTGTCAAGATGTTGCCTTCCACCCGGAAACGGACATTGAACCGTCCGTAGGCCATGCCGTATTCCCGCTTGGGGTCGTCCTGGTATTGCGGACGGGGGTCCTGCGCGAGAATCTGCCGCAGCGCCTGGGCATCGTCTTCGCTCAAAACGTCATTTTCAGGCAGGACTACCTCCAAGGTCTCCCAACCAACGCTGTCGGTAAATCCACCGGCGGCTTCCGGAAACGCGTCGGCATATGGAACATACGGCTTGATGTCGTAGATAGGCGTGCCGTCCATGAGGTCGGCGCCACGGACGATCAGCCTGGTCCCTTCGATCCTTTCCAGCCTTACACAACTCAGTCCCAGCGGATTAGGGCGGAAAGGGGAGCGCGACGCGAAAACGCCGACAGTCTTGTTGCCACCGAGACGCGGAGGCCTCACCGTCGGCGACCAGCCGACATGCGAATTGGCGGAAAACCCCCAGATCAGCCATATGCGGTCGAATCCCTCGAGTCCGCGCAGGGCTTCCTCCCGGGCATATTCCCCGCAAAGCTCCACGCTTCCTTCAAGGCTGCCGGCAAGCCCGCTCTGCCGGGGAATTCCGAACTTTTCCCTAAGCGGTCCGTGGAAAATAGCTATCTGGTTGATGTTCATTGCACTTCGCTTATTGTTTTGCCGTCATAATATATATCCGAAAGGCTCAGGTATCCGACGGCGGGATTGGATATCGACACGAAGCCTATTCCGCCCTTGACGTTGCACGGCAGCGTCACAGGCTCCGTGAAGTCCGACGAAAAGAGGTCTATCCGCTTGAGCGCAAGCATCTTGAGGTAGCGGAAAGAATTGTAGTCCAGATGGTGGAGCCTGACCCTTAGCCGGCGCTGATATTCGCCCTTGGGAAAATGGCCTGTAATCGGCCCGTCCTGGACGCCCTCCTGCTCGAAATTTGCCGTTACGGTAACGTTTTCTCCGCCGAACAGGTTGTCGGAGAAGATGCTGTAGGGGTTGCCGGCCATCATCCGGACGACGTCGAGGCCGCCTCCGCTGTCGATGCGCCCTTCGGCAAGCACGGGGTCGTCACTCGTGTTGAGAGCCGTCAGATAATACTGGATAAAGCGACTTTCTCCTTGGAAGCTCATGAGGAAATCCAGCCTGTACCAGTCGTCGGTGCCTGCAAAATCGGGGAACGTCGTCCTGGCCGACAGGACCGTTTCCGGCAGGGAATCCTCGTCAATGGCCATTTTCCGCCACTCCGAGTCGAAAGAGGCCGAAACTGGCGCCTGGGGCACTTCAAGGGCCACTGACGCCGCCATTTCTCCGGCATCGACAGTAATCTCCACATGGTCGCCGGCGTTAAATGTCGTCTTAATCGCGTAGACGTTCTGCCGCAGGGACTCTGGCGAGTAGAACGTATTTCCATACACCAGTGGAATGTTGCGGTCGGTCATTTCGGTAATGGTGCCGTTGCAACGGAATTGCCCGTTGACGCTGCATGAAACCGTGGCCTCGGGCGGCATGAGGAGGGTCTTGTCGTCGCACAGGCCCACGTAGAGATAGTGGCAGTCCTCGTCGGCGGAGAACTGTCCGTTGACCGTGAGCTGCGGCTCTAGGGGCGTGCTGCGATATTCCAGGGGATTGTCGCAGGCGGCCGCTGCAATAAGGAGCAGCGCTATGGCGTTGAGTCGTTTCATCTCAGAAAGTCCAGGTGTATCCGAATGAAGGTATTATGGGCAGTATGGTTATTTTCGTCAGGTCTATGTCCAGTGATGTGACCCTGTCGTCGGCCCCGGACGGCTCACGGTCGGAGTAGCGGAAGACGAAGTTGGGGTTCATCTGGTTGTAGACGTTGTAAATACTTATGTTCCAGATGCCTTCGCTGCGCCGGTAGCGCTTGTGGAAGTTGATTCCGACGTTGAGCATGTGGGTCGGAGGAAGGCGGTAGTTGTTGCGGTGGCTGATGTAGTCGGTCTGGCTTACGTTGCCGTAAGGGTCGACCGTCACGGCCTGCCTCTCAGGAAGGGTGGTGGTGCCTCCCGTGGCGAAGGACCATGTGCCGCTGATGTCGATCTTCGGGGTGATGGCGTAGTTGGCGACGAGGTTGATGTTGTGGCGCCTGTCGTATCGGTAGGGGAACCATTCGCCGCCGGAAATGCTGCCGTCGGGAAAACGGCGCTCGCTCCATGCCAGCGTGTAGCCCAGCCACCCGGTGAGGCGCCCGGTGGTCTTTTCGGCGAAAAGCTCCACCCCGTAGGCGCGTCCGAGGCCCGTCACGACCTTGTCTTCCCATGAAGCGGAACCTCCGATGAACGATTCTCCGTCCTTGTATTCCAGCACGTTGTTCATGTCCTTGTAGTAGGCCTCCAGCGAGAACTCCCAGCCCTTGAGGCCACTCCAGTATCCGCCGAGGGAATATTGGTTGGCGGTTTCCGGCGGTATTTCCGACGTGATGGGGACCCAGAGGTCGGTGGGCAGGGTTACCTGCGAGGATGAAAGCAGATGGACATATTGCGACATCCTTGTGTATGAGGCCTTTGCGGCCCATCCGAGCCCGAACTCGTAGCGGGCGCTGAGCCTCGGCTCCGGCGAGAGCCACGTCCTTCCGCCTGTGCTGAAGATGCTGAGGGAAACGCCGGGGTCTATCCTCAGGTGCCGCCCAATGGAAATTTCGTCTTCTCCGTAGAGGATGAAATCGTGGCCGCGAAGCGGAACAGCCTCAGGCAGAGCTATTTTCTGGTCGATAAGCGGGACCCCGTTTTCGGTTTCGAGCCTGATGCCGGCGAAGGTCTCCGGGAGGAAGGTATGGTGGGTGTAGCCGCCGCCGAAGCGGAACTCGTGGCCGGCGAAAGGATGGTAGCGGAAATCGGCCTTGGCCACCCAGTCGCGCATGCCGGAACGGTAGTCGATGTTGGTGGAGGCGGTGCTCGACGTCTCGCCGTAGATGACCGATTTCACGTCCGCCTTGGTGGTGAGCCGGTAGCGGTTGTAGGCGAGCGTAAGGTCGGAGGTAATGCCGTTTTCGAAAATATGGTGCCAGCGCAGCGAGGCCACGGTGTTGCCCCAGAGGATGCTCATCTTTTGCTGCGAGTAGGAGCTTTCGTCTTCTTCGGAGTCCTTGTAGTAAAGCTCGTCGTGCCCGTAGTAGGCGCCGACGCGCAGGACGTCCCTGTCGGAAAACTTGTGGGTTATGCCGCCCGAGGCGTCGAAGAAATAGTAGTTGGCCGGGCTTCCGAGCAGGTTGATCAGACGGTCGAAGAGGAAGGTGTGCATGCCCCGCAGGTTGGCCGAAAAGGAGGTATGACCCTTCCAGATGGGGCCGTCGACATGGAATTTGTCGCTCAGGGCCGCTACGCCTATGGTGGCGTGGTAGTCTTGGAAGCTGCCGTCGGCCGTGCTGACGTCGATGATGCTGGAAATGCGTCCGCCAAACCTGGCCGGGAAGCCACCCTTGTAGAGGGTTACGTTCCGGATCGCCTCTGTCTGGAAGATGGAAAACAGGCCCAGCATGTGCTCGGCGTTGTAGATGGGGATGCCGTCCAGGAGCAGGAGGTTTTCGTCCGGCCCGCCGCCGCGGACATACAGCCCCGAGGTGCCTTCTCCGCCGCCTTGCACGCCGGGCAGAAGCTGAAGCACTTTCAGGGGGTCGGGCTCGCCGAAGAGGAGGGGAGTCTTGCGCAGGGCGACGGTGGGGATTTCCATCGCGCCCATGCGGGTTGCGCGTATTCCGACGTCGGAGGTCTCCGTCACGCGGGATGCGGAAAGAGTGTCGACCACGGGTTCCTGGGCATGCACCAGCGTGCAGCACAGCAGCGTTCCCAGTATGGCCAGACTCTTTTTCATGCCGCAAATATAGCTATATTTTCACGGGATTTTAGTATCTTTGTAAGATTGCAGACGACAATGGAATGAAAAAGAACCTGTTACTTCTACTGACTCTTGCCGCCCTGGCCTCATCCTGCTCGCTCTTCCAGCGCAAGGAGCGGGGGACTGCCGTGCCGGATCAGAAAGACACCGTCTATCCGCTTGGATTCTGTACCGATTCCTTTGCAGTGGTCCAGACCGAAGTCCGTAACGGTGAGACGTTTACCGGACTCTTTGGGCGCCTTGGCCTCTCTCAGGGCGAAGCCTATTCGCTCGCCACGGCGTGCGACTCGGTTTTCGATGTCCGCAAGATGCGCGCCGGTGGCCGCATCGACGCCTACAGCGACACCGCCCGCCTGCGCTACGCCGTCTACCAAAACAGCAAATCTGAGCTGACCGTCTTCCGCTGCAGCGACTCCCTTGTGGTCTGGAAAGTGCTGAAGCCTGTGGCCCACGTGCTTAAGGCGGCAGACGTAACCATCGAAACATCCCTGTGGAACGACATGCTTGCAGCCGGCGCTTCGCCTCTTCTGATTGTCGAGCTGGCTGATATATACGCCTGGACGGTCGACTTCTTCGGCCTGCAGAAAGGCGACCGTTTCAAGGTCCTTTACCGCGAAGACATCTGCGACGGGGAAGTGATAGACATTTCCGGAGTGGACTATGCCACCTTCACCCGCGGCGACAAGACCTTCCCGGCCGTTTTCCTCGACACCGGCAGCGGCAACCGCTATTGGTCCGAAACCGGCGAGAGCATGCGCAAGGCCTTCCTCAAGGCCCCTCTGAAGTTCAGCCGCATCTCCTCGGGATTCTCCTACCACAGGAAGCATCCCGTCCACGGCACAGTCCGTCCCCACACCGCCGTCGATTATGCCGCACCGACCGGCACTCCCGTCATGAGCATCGGCGACGGCACGGTGATCAGCAAGGGCTGGGGCGGCGGAGGCGGCAACACCGTCAAGATTCGCCACAACTCCGTCTACACCACGGCCTACCTCCATCTTTCCCGCTACGCCTCCGGTCTTAAGGTCGGCGACAGGGTCACCCAGGGCCAGGTTATCGGCTATGTCGGAATGACGGGCACGGCCACGGGTCCCCACCTCGATTTCCGCGTCTGGAAAAACGGCACGCCCATCAACCCCCTCACCATGGAATCGCCTTCCGCAGAGCCTCTGCCCGAGGCCTATATGCCGCGTCTGGACTCGCTCAAGACCGTTTTCGGCCACAACCTCGATTCGCTGCTGGCCGTTCGTTGAGGAAATGGGGCCGTTCGTTGAAACAAATCTTCGGACGGCATTGATTGTGTTAATTTTACGGCAGTGTTTAACCTTTAAACCTGTCCGCGTTATGAAAAGAATAGTACTTGCCGCAGCCGTGTTGCTGCCACTCGTCTTCCTGTCCGTCCATTGTTCGGGAGACGTTCTCAATACTACGGATCAGGCTGTTTCCGATGACGACGAGGAAACGGGCCTGAATCTCGATTGCACTAATATCAATGCCGATGTCGTTGCCCTCAAGACCATTCTTGAGGCCATCGAGAACGAAAGCGAAGTTACTTCCGTCAACGGCAACGGCACCATATTCTTCACCACCGGGGAATATGCCCTCCCCGTAGTGAGGAATTCCTACGATTTCGCCTACGTCAACCCTCTGGTCGGCTACAGCGGCGACTGCTGGGCCATAGACAACGAGAAGGTTTCGGCGGCGAAAATATCCGGCGGCCTCTCTTTCAAGGCCGAGTCGGACTTCTGGTATGCCCGTTACAATAATAAGTGGAATGTGCTCTACGCCATTTCGGAAGGGCCTTCCATCCCGGTATTCTCTTCCGTCACGACCACTGAAGGCGAAGGCGTCGAAATCGTCCTTGGCGACAACACCCGCCTTTCCCTGCCTTGGTACGAGGGCGAGGAGAGCCTGACCCTTTCGGACTACGCCCTTTCCTTTAGCCTGGACGCGGCCACGAAGACGATCTCCGTCGTTACCGAATCCGATTGGACTGCCACCCTTACTTCCAACACGGCCGATTCCGACGAATGGGTGAGCCTTTCGTCCACCTCCGGCAGCGGCAACGCCGAGGTCTCGGTGTCTGTCCTCGCCAATGAAGACAAGGCCCGCACCGCCGTCTGGACCTTCTCCGCAGGGGGCATCTCGGCCAAGCTGACCGTTACGCAGACAGGCGTCTCCGGCACCATCGCCGGCGGAGTCATCACCAGCGACGACGTCGACCCCAACGATGCCGACATTGTTTCCAACACCGTATTCGACCGCACGGTCAACGTGGTGTTCTCCTCCGCGGGCGCAACTGTTGAAGGCGCAGACGCTACCGGCGGCGAAGTCGTGGCAACGGTCAGCGGCAACGACGTGACCATTGTCAACAGCGGCACAGAGACCGTCATCTACCATCTTACCGGCACCACCACAGACGGCTTCCTCCGCCTTGAAGGTGAGCGCAAGCAGGCCATCGTGCTCGACGGCGTCAGCATCACCAACCCTGACGGCGCCGCCATCAACAACCAGAACAAAAAGCGCACGTTCGTGGTCGTAACGGGCAGCAGCTCCCTCACCGACGGCAGCGTCAACTCTTCCGGCGACTATCCCGACCAGGCCAACTACGATTCCACGGAAGACATGAAGGGCTGCTTCTTCAGCGAGGCACAGCTTGTCTTCAGCGGCTCCGGCACCCTCAAGGTTACCGCCAACGGCAAAAACGGCATCTGCTCCGACGACTACATCCGCTTCATGTCCAACCCTACGATCATCGTCACCACATCCTCTTCGGCAGGAAACGGCGTCAGGGGCAAGGATGCTGTGACCATCGACAACGGCACGCTCTCCATCACTTCCAACGCCGCGATGAAGAAAGGCATCAACTCCGACGGCACCGTGACCGTGACGGGCGGAAAGACCACCATCATCGTCAATGGTGGCGTCGCCAAGGACCCGGACGACAATAACGAATACAAGGGCTCTGCCGGCATCAAGGCCGACGACGCATTCATCATGAGCGGCGGCGTGGTGACCATCACCAACAACGGAGCAGGCGGCAAGGGCGTCCGTGCCGGCGACTACGACGAATCCGAGACCGACCACACCCTTCCCGACAGCAAGATTTCCGGCGGTACGCTCACCATCACGACTTCCGGCGCAAGGTCGAACGACGTGTCGGCAAAGGGCCTCAAGATAGGCTACAAGCAGGCATCCGGCAGAAGCTACATCTACGGCGGCAACCTGGTGATTTCTGGCGGAACCGTAGTGGTCAAATGCACCGGATCAAAGTCCGGGGAGAAGGGCAACGAGGCGATCGAGGCCAAGGGCACCCTCACCATCTCCGGCGGAAGCGTCTATGCCAGCTCGACCTCCGACGATGCGATCAACTCCACGGGCGACATGGTTGTAACGGGCGGCTACGTCTACGCCTATTGTTCCGGCAACGACGCCATGGACGCCAACGGCGACATGAAACTCTCTGGCGGGGTAGTCTACGCAGTCTGTACTGCCGGCAATCCCGAAGTTGCCCTGGACGCCAACACCGAAGGCGGAAAGGCCCTTTATATCAACAGCGGAGCCACGGTAATCGCCTATGGCGGTCTGGAGCGGGGCGCAAGCATATCACAGACATGCTATTCGATATCCGCATCAGCCAATCAGGTCTGCTCGCTTTCTTCCAGCAGCAAGAGTCTGATTGTGTTCAAGGCCCCGTCCTTCTCGAGCAGTCTCGTGGTGACGGCCCCGTCACTTAGCGTTGCAGCCGGCGGAGTCTCGGTCTCGGGCGGAACCAGTGTCTGCGAAGGCATGATAACGGTCCCCGGCACGGTTTCAGGCGGCAGCACCATCTCCCTTGACGATTATTCAGGCAATACCGGCGGCTTCGGCCCCGGCGGCGGACCTGGCGGCCACCCTGGCGGAGGCGGCTTTGGCCCCGGCGGCCACCAATTATAACAAGCACTCGACAGCCATGAAAACGAAATCTCTTTTGGCAGTTCTTTCTGCCGCGTTGTTGATCCTTGCGGCACCCGCCCGGGCGGGTGCCCAGGAGACGACTCCGAAGATCAATAAGAAGAACCTTGTAATCAAGGAATGGAACCGTGACGCCAAGTCCAATGCCCAGGTGCTGGACCACGTGACCACTTTCAACTCCGACGGAAAGAAGGTCGAGGAGATAGAATACAATTCCGACGGCCAGAAATGGCGCAAGCGTTACGAATACGGCCCCGACGGCAAGATGTCGCGCGAGCTGGTCTACGACGAGCGCAACCGTCTGGTGAACATCAAGAAGTTCGAGTTCAACGAGTTCGGCCGCAAGCGCATCCAGACCACCTACGACGCCAAGGGACGGCTCCTGACGATCAAGACCTACGAATATATAGCCGAAGATGCCTGATTTTCAGCATATACGTTTTGAAGACGAGGCTTGCCTTGCCGCCATCGGTCCGATTACCCTCGAGGAGATGGATTCGATCAAGCTGATGAACCGCATCGACTCGAAGTATCTGACCGACGAACGCACCCTTCGCGGCATCCTTGCCGACGCCGCGGCGAGCGGCTACAGGGCCATGGTGGTGGAAGGCAGCAAGGTAAGCCCCTATGATTCAGTCTATTTCGATACGGACGCCCTCAAGATGTTCGTCGACCATCAGCGGGGCAAGACCGTCCGTCAGAAAGTCAGGACAAGGCAATACGTGCTCTCGGGCCAGACCTTCCTGGAAATCAAGCGGAAAAACAACAAGGGCCGCACCAAGAAAAAGCGGACTGAGATACCTGCGGCCTTGTTTTCCGATTTCCGCACCTCGCCGGAGGCCTGCGATTTCCTCGCGGAGAAGTCGGATTTCACGGCTTCGCAGCTGACCCCGGCCCTGGAGACCATCTTCCGGCGTATCACGCTGGTCAATCCGGCCAAGACCGAGAGGCTTACGATAGACACCTGCCTGGAGTTCGTCAATCTGCGCAACGGGCGCAGAACCGGCCTCGCCGACACGGTGATCATCGAGCTCAAGCAAGACGGAAGGGCTTTCAGCCAGATGAAATCCATCCTTCTTCGCCACCGCGTCAAGGCTGTCCGGGTCAGCAAATATTGCATAGGAACGACCCTTACCGCAACCGGCATCAAGGCGGGGCGCTTCCGCGAAAGGGTCCGACTCATTGAAAAGACAATTAAAAAACCTTTGTTTGCATATGTTTAGACGTGTATTGATGCTCATTTGTGCCGCCATGATGCTGGGTGCTCCGGCGTTTGCACAGGATTCGGAGACTCCTTCCGCGGCCGATTTCGGCGCCTACGATTTGGGCGACGAGGAAATACTTGATGTCCAAACAATTATCGACGGACAGATGACCGTAGCCCAGAGCTTCAGCGAGCTGGCTATCCGCTTTTTCCTCAACCTTCTGGTCTGCTGGATAATCGTCCATTTCTTCTACTACCGTAAGAGCCGCCGGCGCGACTACTATTTCACCTTCATGGTGTTCTCCACGGCCATGCTGATGCTTCTCTTCATGATGGGCAACGCCGAGGTCGGAGTCGGCCTCACGCTGGGTCTCTTTGCCATTTTCGGAGTCATCCGCTACCGCACGGAAACAGTCCCTATCCGGGAGATGACCTATCTGTTCGTCATCATCGCCCTTGCCGCCATGAACGGCCTTGCACCTGTCTATCACGTCGTCGGCGCGACGAGCGGCAATCCGCACTATGTCCTTTCTGGAGGCAGCGTCGGGGTCATGGTGGTTGCCAATCTGCTGGTCATCCTACTGATCTGGATTCTCGAATGCGGCCGCTTCATAAGCCACTCCTCGACCAAACTGGTGCTTTACGACCGCATCGACCTCATCACTCCCGACAAGCGGGCCGAGCTTGTCGCCGACCTCGAAAAACGTCTCGGTTTCCCCGTGGAATCGGTCGAAATCGGCCACGTCGATTTCCTCAAGGACACCGCCTTCGTCAAGGTCACCTATTCGCTGCAGAAAGGCGAAACCTCTACCATCGACCAACTTCTCAAAGCTAAAGATTACGCAGGATGAAAAGAAGACTGATACTGCTGCTGACCCTTCTGCTGCCTCTCGGTGCGGCGGCCCAGGGCACGGTGGAGGACCTTACCACCGATTTTCGAGGGCGCATCAACCTTGGCGTCGACAAGAAGATCAAGAAGGGACTTCACCTGGAGGCGGAATTCGAAAGCCGCTTCAAGGATAATTTTGCGACTCCTTCGCGTCTGTCCGGTACGGTAGGAATCTCCTACAAGGTCAATTCCTACCTGAAGGTCGGCGGCTCATACACTTTCATGGAAAACTACAAGGATTCCAAGTCTACATGGTATCCGCGCCACAGGGTCACCCTGAGCGTTACCGGCGGATACAAAGTGGGGGACTGGCGCTTCTCCCTGAACGAGCGGCTGCAGGCCACGCATCTTACCGAGCCGATAAACACCTGTCAGGAGCCGAGAAACGTCCTCTATCTTAAATCGAGACTCAAGGTGGCGTACAAGGGCTCCCGGGTAATTGAGCCTTATGCCTACGTTGACGCGAGGCTTCTTCTCAACGGCGCCTCGGCTTCCGCGACGTGGAGCACTTCCTCCCTGGCTTATTCCAACTATTCCTTCGAGGGGTATACCAGCGTCTATTTCAACCGTCTGCGCGGCTCCATCGGCGCCGACTGGAACGTAAGCCGTCACCATGTCCTTACCCTGTATCTGCTCGCGGACTACTGCTACGACAAGGATATCGACGTCTCCTCCGAACACGATACGCTCAAGTCCCTGACCTACAGTCAGGCGTTCAATACCACCATAGGCCTGGGATATACTTTCAAGTTCTAGAAGCGGAAATCGAAACCCGCGTTGATTGCCAGCAGGTCCTTGCCGTCGAGCGGGACCTGCTCGCCGTTTTCGCCCGGACGGGTGCGGTGGGTAAGGCGCCAGTAGACGTCGACGCGGAATATGCGGAAGATGTTGTTGATGCCGGCTCCGACTTCGATGTAGGGCTTTTCAAGCGACTGCATGCTGGCGGGGAACAGCATTGGCGCCGAGAGGCTCTGCGGAGTTCCGATCTGACCGTTGTTGCGGTCGGAAACGGTGCCCCAGGCCATTTTGAACATGATGGATTCGCGCCACTGCAGGCGTTTCAGGAGGGGAATCTTGCCGAGGAAGAAGCCGAAGAAGTTGTGTTCCCAGTTGACCGTGGCCCAGGTGTCGGAGGCGAACTCGTAGAAGTTCATCGTGGAGAATGCCGTCTTGTCGAGGTACCACGAGGCGTTGCCTTCGTGGAGCTTGAGGTAGGGGTAGGGTACGGCGCCGAAGATCTTGCCGGCGTTGAGCTTGATCCACGATGCGCCGATGGGTGGGATGCGGACTTTCCAGTTGGTCGAGAGTTCGGCCCTGAGGTAGCTGTAGTCGCTGCCGACGCCTTTGAGTGCGCCCATGAGGTCGATGCTTACTATGGGGTAGTCGCTGTGGACGAAATTGCGGAGAAAATTGCCCCTGAGCACGGCCTCTTCCCATGCGAAGCGGCTGGTCAGGTGGAGCTGCGTGGCGGTTACATAGGGAACTACCGTGTTGTCCGGAAGGACCATCGGAACGAAGGCGTTGCTCCATATCCTGCGGCCTTCCACGGCGAATGAGAGGTTGGTAAACGGCGGGAGCTCATGTTCATACGTTACCGAAATGGTGCCGGCCGGGCTGAGCCTTTCGCGACCGCCCTTTGCCAGGATTGAGCCGAAGAAGTTGCTCTGGAGGGCCTTGGTGCCCTGGCCGAGCTGAAGGGCGTCGTGGGTCGCGCTGAAGGTGAGTTTCCTCCAGGGCTCCTTGCGGAACAAGTATTCCACCTCCGCGCCTCCCTTGAACTGCTTGTCCTTGAAGCCGTAAGCCCCGTAGGCCATCAGGCGGACCTTTTCGCTGAAATCCTTCGTCGTCCTTACGCCCATCCTTAGTCGGAAGCCCTCCAGGTTGTTGAAGCTGAAGATCCTCATTATCTGGCCTATGCCTATCTTGGCTTTGGGGAAGTCCCAGTAGCCGTTTATGATTATGTTGGCAAGGGCGTAGGCGTCGCGGTAGAGCGGAGTCTCCTTGATTTCGTCGACCATCTTGTAGATGCCCTGTTCCTTTTGCGAGAGCGGATAGGGCCTGGCCTCCTCCCAGAATGCTTCGTCCTTGCCGACTGCGTCGCTTTTGACCGTCACCTTGGTGTTGGAGACGTTTACTTCATCATCGGTGGGCTTTCTCAGCTCGGGTGTTTCGTAGTGGAGCGTCCGGGTGCCGATAAGGGACACGATCTTGGACGAGTCCCTCAGCGTGGTTGAGAAGTCCAGGTAGAAGTAGCTGTCTTTGTGGAACCATCGGCCGCTTTCAAGGCGCTGGTTTTCAATGTCCAGGGCGAAGTCGCGCACCCAGTTGATATTCATTTTCTTGGCCAGCTTCCCGTGGAAACTGACAAGGGCGTATTCCTCGGCGTCGATCCGCATTTCGCCGTCGAAGACCGGCGTCGAGACCATCTTCGCCGGATGGTAGCGGATGTAGTAGGTCTTCCTTCCCGCAACCTGCAGGCTGTCAATCAGGTAGTAGTCGTAGAAGAGGGCTCCGCCCGGGGAGAGCGGGGAGGGGATTTCCACGTCGAAGAGGTTGATGAAGTTGCTGTAGGGGTTGTTTTTGAAGTGGAGGCTGCCGGTAAACTGGGAGACGAAGTTTTCGCTGTCTATTCCGGATATGCGGTTGGCCAGGATCACCTCCTTGTTGAATTCGGGATTGCCGCTGCGGTATTTGCGGACCTTGCTCTCCGATATCATGACGGGCAGGTAGGGCTGACCGGAGATGACGGATGTGTCGACATATTGGAAGACGAAGTCCACGGCCTTGTGGAGCCCCTTGGAAAAGAACTGCTCGTCGGGGTTGGTCATGTCGATCTCCATCTTGTTGTAGATGTCGCACACGTATCCCTCGCTGCGTTCGGGGTCGTTTTTCTCCCTGTTTTCATCTATCTTCCGCAGGATGCGCTTCATCCTTCGGTTGTCAGGCTTCACGACGCTGGCGTTGATCGCGTCGTGGATGGGCTTGAGGGCGAAGTCGAACTGCTGGAAAGAGAACTGCTTGACCGCCCTGGACTGGCTCTCATAGCCCAATATTGAGGCGCAGAGGACCTTTGCCGCAGGGTCGCGGGTTTCGAGGGTGTAATAGCCGTCAAGGTCGGTGGATATGCCTATGGTCGTCCCTTCGTAATAGACTGCGACGAAGGGAATGCCCTCGCCGGTTGCAGCGTCCGTAACCCGTCCCTTCACCTTAGTGCTCTGGGCCAGGGCCGACATGCAGACCATAAGCCCCGCCAGAATCACGGCTATTATTTTACGCCTCAGCATCGTTTACCCTTACAGTTCCTTGTTGTTCAATTCTTTGATATATACGTCGCGCTGCGGGAAGGGGATTTCGATTCCGTTGGCGTTGAGAGTGTTGTAGACGACCTCGCGGACGGCGGCGGCCATGGAGTAGTATTCTTCGACGATGACGTGGAGCTGGACGACAAGGTCGACGCTGTTGTCGCCGAATCCGTCGATGCGGACTACGACGCCGGTCTTGCTCTGGATGAGGTCGGAGCCGAACTTGTCGGTCTTCTGCAGGCCCATGACGGCGTCGACGAGCATCTTCCGCACCTGCTCGATGTCGGAGCCGTATTTCACGCCGACGGGAACCTTGAGGAGCTGGTAGGCGTGGTTGCGGGTCAGATTCTTGAAGTTCTTGGCGAAGAGCGAGCTGTTGGGGAAGGCTATTATGGAGCCGTCGCTGGCCACGATCTGCGTGCTCTGGTAGCTCATGCTGTCCACCTTGCCGCGGATGCCGTCGCATTCGATGGTGTCGCCGACCCTCAGGCGGCCGCTCATCAGCTGGATGCCGTAGAAGAAGTTGTTGAGCACGTCCTTGAGGGCGAAACCGATACCGGTCGCAAGACCAGTGGAGATGATGGTGATGGCCTTGGACGGCATCCTGAGCATCTTGAAGGCTATGACCGCGAAGAGCGCCCAGCAGGTCAGCGAGATTATATTGTCCGAGAGGGTGAAATTGATGTCGGTCTCCTTGAAGACGACGCCCTCCTGGAGGTTGGCCGAGGCTTTCTTGATGCGGTTTACGCGGTAGATCGCCCGGAACAGATAGCTCAGGAAGCGGAAAACGAAGAACAGCGAGGCGGTCATCAGGGCCTTGAAAATGGAAAGGTCGATGATGTCTTCATAGCTGATTATCGACTTGAAGAAGAAATCCGAGCAGACTCCGGACAGGTCGAAGACGTCGGCCGCCATGAAGATGCAGGCGGGGAGGGACCATGCTATGGCAAGAGGGACCAGCAGCATGCGGACCATGTCGTAGGCCCATGTGACTTCAATGTAGCTGCCCTTGTGCTTGAGAGGCATCCCGGGATGGCGTTTCTTGTAGCGGAGACGGCGCTCGGAGATGGTCTTGGCGTCGTAGCGGTCGAGGAGGAAAAACACCGCCGAGATGGTCTGGATAAGCGTCAGCTGGAAGATCCACCATATAACGAGGAGCAGTCCCATCATGACGTAGCCGAAGGCGGAAATTATGGTCGAGACGGCCAGGACGACGAGGGAAATCCAAGAATAGCGCAGGTCTTCGACATGGAGGGCATTCCCGCGGGTGATGTTTTCAACCAGCTGCCAGATGCTGACCAGCAGCAGGATGGGAGGGAAGGCTATGTTGATGAGGCTGTTGGGAACGAACAGGATGCGGAAAGTGATGATCACCAGGCCCATTAGGATTATGGGGCTGTAGGCACCGAGGGCGGCCTTGGTCTCTTCGCCCCGCAGACGGATGAGCAGAGAGGTGAAGATGGCGGCAAGAGTCCATGCAAATTCGGCCAGCAGGGGAGCGGCCATGCCGAAGAAGTTGTTGTCCTTGCTCATGAAGGTCGCGACCATCAGGCCTATGGCGAAGAACACCACCGAGGCCAGCAGTATGAACAGGAGCTTGTGGTCCTTGAAATACTGGCTCTGCAGGTAGGGGATGCGGCGCATGAGCAGCCGGACGAGGATGTTGCTCAAGGCGGCGGCGACAAGGATGAAGAACAGCACGATGATGGTGAAGCCGACCACCATAGGGCCCCTCCATTCGCTGACGATGCGCTGGCGGTAGGAGGTGGTGCTGTATTTGTCGCGGCAGTCCTTGAGAGCGCGGTCGAGGAAGAAGCGGAAGTTCCTGAGTATCTTGTGATAAGGCGTCTGTCCGTCGATGAATATCTTCTTCTGGACCTGGCTGTAGCGCTGCTGGGCGTAGTCGTAGGCGTCTTTGAGGTGCTTGTCAGTTTCCTTGTAGTGCTGGTTGTCTTCGTCCACGCTCATTAGGGCTTCCCAATAGATGTCGCGGATTTGCGTGGCATACCGGAGGCAGCTGTCGCGGAGCGCCTGGCCTTCTTCGTCCAGCATGTAGGGGTTGCTTACTTCCTCGATGAAGGAGGGGACGGTAAGAAGCGAATCGACTCCGGCCACTTCTATGGCGAGGGAGTCGCCCTCCATGACTTTCACCGTTGTGATTTCCTCCTGCTTGAGGGCCGGAGGGAGGTTCTTCAAGGTCTGGACAAGCTTGTCGTAACGGTCGATTTCGACTTCGAACCGGGTGATTATCTCGTTGTAGGGCATGCGGTTGCGGCCGAAGGAGATGTATTGGCGCGTAACCTCGTCAAGGGCATATGTTAGGTCGAAGGTGAAGTCCTGCTGCTGGGAATAGAGCATCAGCGACAGCTCGTTGCAGTCTTCGATGAGCTGGACGAGACGCTGGTGCTGCGCTTCGACGTTGCGCCCGGCGGCCTGGGACATCTTCTGGAGGTCAAGGTATGACCCACGGAGCTCGAAATGCAGGACCGAGAGGGTCTGCGGAAGGTCTTTTTCCTTGAATACTGCGCCGGACGGGAGTGCGAATGCAATCAGGGCGACGATGACGGCAAGAAGTTTCTTTTTCATACGCTCGCGTGTATATAGGTCACAAATATACGATTATTTTTCTTGCTATTGTGGCATATTCCGCTTAAATTCGCAGCAAAACCCGCTGATATGAAAACCCGCTCGAAAATCCTTTTCTGCATTTTTCTGCTTCTCGGACTGGCCGACGTCCTTCTTCTTGCGTTTGGCAACGAGACGGCTCCCCGCTATGTCAAGCCTTTCCTTATGCCGTTTCTGTGCGCAACGGCCTTGAGCGAGCTTCTCCCTGAAAATAGCGGCCGCATGCCGCTTCTGCTGGCCATAGGACTGCTGTTCCATACCGCCGGCGACATTTTCCTGTTGTTCGACAGCCATGGCTTCGTGTGGTTCGCCCTCGGGCTGGGAAGTTTCCTCGTCGGACATCTGTTCTACCTTTCCATCCTCATACCTTCGCTCGGCAAGCTTTCATACAAGGAGTCGATGACGGCAGGCTTGGCGCCTCTGGCCGCCGTCGCGCTTATCGTGCCGTTTTTCAAGCTTGAATGGCCCCTGAATGCCGCCGTTACGGTTTACGGGTTCGTCCTTCTGTGCGTCGCAACCTGCGGTGTCATAGGTGCTTTGCGCAAGATGAAATATTCCGGATGGATTATCGCAGGGGGTATCTTTTTCATCATTTCCGACGCCCTTATCGCCGTCAATTCATTCCTGGGCATAGATTTCCCGCTGCGCCACTCAATCGATATGGCGACATACCTCTTTGCGGAATGCTGCCTTGTCGGGGCTATGGTCTCGAGGGAGAAATCAGCTGTAGAGTAGGCCGATTATCCACATTGCAAGGCGCTCGGGCAGAATGCGGACCAGTATCCCTATGGCCCGGTAGTCGATGCGCGGGGTTACCGTAAGCTTCATTTTCCTTCGGCCGAGCTGGCGGAGGATGGCCTTGCCGATGACTTCGGGGGCCATGCCGTTCTGCTCATCTTTCTCCATCTTCGCGACCGACCTGTGCATGGTCTGGTAGTAGGGCGAAGTGGCCTCCTGCGATGCCTGGGTGTATTTGCGGGCCTTGGTGAAGCCGGTCTTGGTGTCGCCCGGGAGAATACAGCAGCACTGTATGCCGAAAGGCTTGACTTCGAGGCTGAGGGCCCTTGTGAGCATGTGGAGTGCCGCCTTTACCGATGAATAATAGGCCTGGAACGGAATGGGGATCACGGCGGCGACGCTCGATACCGTTACGATGCGTCCGTGGCCTTGGCTGCGGAACACCGGCAGGCAGGCGTCTATCGTGCGCACAGCGCCGTAGAAGCAGGTTTCGAACTGGTAGCGGGCTTCGTCGACAGAGGTGTCTTCCACCGAACCGGCGATGCCGTTGCCGGCGTTGCAGACCACTGCGTCGAGCCGTCCCTGTTCACGGACGATCCTGTCGACGACTTCCTTAACTGCGGAAGGGTCGTTGACGTCCATCTTGACGGGGATAATCCTCCCGTTTTCGAGGGTTTCGGCATCTCCGCCGCCGCTTCTGGAGGCGGAATAAACTGTCATGCCGCCGCGGCAAAGAAGTTTTGCGGTGGCCGCGCCTATACCGCTGCTGCCGCCGGTCAGAAGGACGATGGGGGAGGACGTTGTCATGATGCTATGGTGTTAGTTTTCGGCTAAGTTAGGGAAAAAACCCGGATAAAATGGCTATATTTGTAAAATTTAAGTTTGTTGCTGATGAAATTCCTGCGAAACGGACTTTACTTAATCATACTTTCTATCGCGGCGGGAGGCTGCCATAGTACTGAAAAAGAAAATCTTCCGTCAGTTTTCGACGTGACCGTGGCCCAAGGGCCATACACTGCCGCCACCCAGGAGATCGGGTGCGTGGTCGAGTGCGACATGGACTGGACCGCAAAGATGCAGAAAGGCTCCTGGGTCAAAGTCGCCCCTGCAAAGGACAACGCCCTGACCCTTTCCATTTCCTTCAACAATTCCGAAGAGGTCCGCAAAGACACTCTCCTCCTTCGTGCAGGCGACGCCACCAAGAAGATAGGAATTGCCCAGGAAGGGCTTTCTTCGCTGATTTCGCCCCGTGAGATCGTGCTTAACGGCACCGACCCCCAGACCATCCGCATCAACGCTCCCGGCGTGTGGCGCCTGCGTCTTCCGGGCGGCGTCGACTGGATCGTCCTCTCCGAAAAAGACGGCAATGCCGGTCCTGTGGAGGTGTCGGTTTCCGCTTCCGAGCCTTTCATCGGCATAGACTCCCGTTCGGCCGAAGTCTACTTCACCTCCACGATCGACCAGATCCAGCTGTCGGTCAAGCAGTTGCAGACCGACGCCATAGAAGTCCCAGAAGATACTTTCGCATTTGATTTCAAAGGTGGTTCGTTCGAGATTGAGACTCTCTATAACGTTGATTTCGAGATGATTGTTCCCGAGGAAAGCAGCAGCTGGCTCCGTCCCTCCGGCGGCGCCACCAAATCGCTGAAGTCCGACAAGGCCGCCTTTACCGTAGCCCCCAACTATTCGACGGAAGCCCATTCTGCTGAAATCCTCATAAAAGGCGCCGGCATCGAGAGGGTCGTCACGGTCACCCAAAGCGCCGCCGACGCCGTTCTCGACGAGGAACTTCCCGGCTTCTACCACATTGGCGGCGACTGGATTTTCGACCGCAGGAAAGACCAGATCAGCCGCATCTACACCGGCAAAGAGGTGGTTTTCGGGCTTTATACGCCTTCCGGCAAACACGCCGCCCACCTGTCGGGCATTCCGGCTTCGGGCCTGGCCCCGGGTGCCGAGTTCCCCGTCACCCTTGTTCAAAACCGTGACGTCTCCCTGCCCGCCAGGCAAAATCTTTCGGCCTTCGTGCTGAAGGTTTCGGACGGAAAAGTGTGGCTTTCCACCGCCGAGGGCCCGGCATTCATCGTTAAACTCTAGAGGATCATGAGACGCAAGATAGCTATTTTGTCAGGGATACTGCTGTGCCTTTCGCTGGGTCTTGGAGCCGTTCCGGCGCCTAAGACTCCGTTCCGTTACGTCCAGCCCGACGGCAGCGTGCTGACCCTTACTAACCACGGCGACGAATATTTCCATTGGACGACCGACGCCGGCGGTCAGATAGTAGAGCTCAGCAAAGACGGCTTCTGGAAGGTTGCCGACCGTGAGGCCATGACTCTGCGTCGCAATGCCGCCAGGATTCGCCGCGCTGCCGACGACTCCCGCCGCCTTGCGCGTTCCAATGCTCCCGCCCTGTCCGAGCGCCGTTTCCTTGTCGTTCTCGTCGAGTTTGCCGACCTGAAGTTCACCTTGCCTTCTCCCAAGGAAGCATTCACGGCGCTTCTGAACGAGGAAGGCTATTCCGATAATGGAGCAACCGGCTCTGTGAGAGATTTTTACGTCGACAATTCCCGCGGACGGTTCTCTCCGGTTTTCGATGTTTTCGGCCCTGTCGAGGTGTCGGAGGATGCCGCTTATTACGGTGGCTCCAACCCCAATTCCAACGATGACGAGCTGGCCCACGAGGCCTTCCTCGAAGCCTGCAGGAAACTCAACGGCCAGATTGATTTCAGCAAATACGATTCCGACGGCGACAGCCTCGTGGATGCCGTTTTCTTCTACTATGCCGGTCATAATCAGGCTGAAGGCGGCGGAGCGTCATGCATCTGGCCCCACGAATGGGATTTCCGCGGAGCATACGGTTATTCCGAGCTTTCGTTCGACGGCAAATATCTGTCGGTCTACAGCTGCGCCTCCGAGTTCAGCGGCAGCAGCGGCAGCAACATGTGCGGCATAGGCACCGCCTGTCACGAATTCGGCCACGCCATGGGCCTTCCGGACATGTACGATACGGACTATGCGACAAACGGCCAGGCCGGCGGTCTCTACGAGTTCTCCACGATGTGCGGCGGCTCATATAACAACAACAGCCGCACCCCGGCCAGTTTCAACTGCATCGAACGCCATCTTCTCGGCTGGATGGACTGGCCCGAGAATATCAAGAAATCCGGCAGCGTGACCATCCGTCCGATCACGGAAAATGTCGCCTACTGGTCTCCTGCGACCACCGAAGGCGAATATTTCATCTACGAATTCAGGGACGCTTCCGGTTGGGACGGACCTCTCCCGATGGGAATGGTGGTATATCATTATGACTGTTCCGACCGCCAGGTTTCGCTTGTCAGCAGCTATGGCCAGTATTCGGTCAAGGCCCGCACCCTATGGGAAGATTGGGGGTCCTACAACGCCTTGAACCAGAATGGGGACCATCCCTGCTTCTACGTCGTTCCCGCCTCGGAGCAGTCCAGCCTCAATTACTACGGAACGCTGTACTCGATGGTGTTCCCTTATTACAACATCACGTCCTACACTCCGATCGACTGGAACGGCAACCAGACCGGCTATTCCTTTACGAATATCAGGATAGAAAACGGCCTCCTCAAGATGGTTGCATCGATTCCTGCGAGGGAATTCTTCCTTAGCGGAACGGTCCGCGACGAGGATGGCGCCGCCATAAGCGGGGCGCTCGTTTCCGTAGCCCTTTACGGCTCCGATGCCAAGTTCTCCGGCCGGACCGACAACTCGGGCAAATACAATATCAGCGTAGGGGAATTGTCCGGGACATTCTCCATAACCGTCTCCAGCGAAGGCTTCGTCCCTTCCACCCGTGAGGTAGAGACCGACTATGGCGACGCCGTACTGGATTTCGTCCTTTCGCGCGAGCCTCCGAAATATCCCGACCTGGGTTTCAATTACATAGGCCTGGAACAGGAATCCTATGCGGCCGGGGACACACTTCTCTTCGAGCTGGCCCTGACCGCCGGCCAGAAGCCGACGGCGGTTTCATGGTCCTTCGACGGCATTGTGCGCAGCTCCAAGTCGGTTGTGCTGACTAAGGGCGAACACCTGCTTTCCGTCCGCCTGTCCTTTGCCGACGGCTCGTCACAGGTGCTCGAGCGCTGGTTTGACATACAGTAGAATTTCCTAAATCACCACATAAGAATGAACAAAGACTATATGAAGCGATGGATTTTGTCAGGAGCCGTCCTGTTGGCGGCGGCAGCCTGCATGAAAGTGGAGACCGGCGGAGGTTCGATGCCGGGTCTCTTTGAGATTAAATCGCCCGGAACGACCTTCGGTCCTCTTGCCCAGGAGCTTACCTACGAGGTTGAGTGCGACCGCAGCTGGGCCGTCAAGTTTGATTCCGGCGAGTGGGCCGTGGTAGGCCGCAGGACGGAGATGTCCTCTACGAAGAGCTCCCTCAAGGTCAGCCTGACGACGAACCAAAGTGATATCCAGCGTGTTGACACCCTGCTGTTCACCGCCGGACAGAAGGTCGAAAAGATCGTTGTCAAGCAGGACGGCATATCATCATTTGTCTCTACGCGGGAGATCGACCTCTCCGCGGGCGCACAGAAGATAACCATCAATGCTCCGGACAGCTGGACCCTTTCTTCCTCCCAGTCCCCGTGGTTCACGCTCTCGGCCGAGTCTGGAAAAGCAGGCAGCGCCGAAGTCACAGTGACCCCGAACGACGCCAATGAAAACGTAGGCGACCGCGCGGCAGATCTGATCCTGGCATGCTCCGGCAGCCAGATTCCCATCCGCGTCACTCAGTCCCAGACCGACGCCATCCGCACGGTTCAGGACGAGTGGGTGTTCGATTCCAACGGCGGTGCTTTCCAGGTTGAAATCCAGTCCAATATCGAACTCAGCGTTTCAATTCCCGAATCCGCGTCGTGGCTCACCCTCGAGCCTTCCCCCAAGCAGACCAAGGCTTTGAATTCTTCGATTCTTACCTTCACTGCGGCTCCCAACCGGCAGTTCTCTCCCGTTTCAGCCGATGTCGTCATCAGCGGCGGACAGGCTTCCAAGACCATTTACGTCGTCGTCGGAGGCTGGGCCCGCGTCCTCGAAGAAAGCACCATCGGCCTCTACGATACCGAGGGCGGCTCCGACTGGACCTACGCCGAAGGCAACGACCAGATCAGCCGGCTTTACGGCGACGGATCCGTTTCCTTCAGCCTCAGAAACCCTTACGAGAAGGCCTACTGGACTCTCTCCGGCATCCCTTCCAATCCTTCCGTCACCTCTTTTGAAGGTGTCCTGACCCGGAAATCCGCCGACGGCAAAGAGACCGGCGGCAAGCTTTCCCTCCAGATTCTCCATACCGCCGGCGGCCTGTGCTGGATTCAGGGCGACGGCACTCCGGGTTTTATCGTCAAATTGTAGATGGCTATGAAAAGATATATTCTGATTGCAATACTGCTTGTCCTGGCTCAGTCGGCTTTTGCCGTCCCCGCCTCCCGCAAGCCCTACCGTTATACTCAACCCGACGGCACCGTACTTACCCTGACCAACCACGGCGACGAGTTCTTCCACTGGACCACCGACGCTTCCGGCCGTACCCTTGAAATGGACGCCGACGGCTTCTACCGTCCGGTTTCCGCCCAGCAGCTGGCGCGCCGCCGTGCCGCCGGCATGGCCCGTCGTCAGCAGGCCGACAGACGCCGTCATCACCGCATTTCTTCGGCCAATACCGGCGAACGCCGTTTTCTGGTGATCCTTGTCGAGTTCAACAAACTCTCCTTCAAGACATCCAATCCCCAGACGGCCTTCTCCAATCAGATGAACCAGGTCGGCTACTCCGATGGCGGCGCTACGGGTTCCGTCCGCGACTACTACGTGGACAATTCCATGGGCAAGTTTACCCCGGTTTTCGATGTGTACGGTCCGGTACAGGTGTCCAATACCTATGATTATTACGGAAAGGACGTAGGCGGGGTCGAGGGCAATGACTATGCACCCGAAGTGGCATTTGCCGAAGCCTGCAAGAAACTCGACGGACAGATAGACTTCAGCAAATACGATTCCGACGGCGACGGAGAAGTGGACGTGGTCTTCTTCTACTATGCCGGCTTCAACCAGGCCGAAGGCGCACCTTCCAACACCATCTGGCCCCATGAGTGGGAGATGGAGGAGAGTGGTTCGTTGTCCGACAGCGACCGCCGTTTCGACGGCAAATACGTCAACACCTACAGCTGCACATCGGAGCTTTCCGGTACTTCCGGATCGACTATGGCGGGCATAGGCACCGCATGCCACGAATTCGGTCACGCTCTCGGTCTTCCCGACCTCTATGATACCGACTATGAGACCAACGGCTCAACTTCTGCCGTTTCGTTCTTCTCCGTGATGGATTCGGGCAGTTATGCCAACGACGGCCGTACTCCGCCTTATTTCGGCAGCGTAGAGCGCTATATGATGGGTTGGATGGACTTCCCGGAGCAGCTGGTCTACTCCGGCAACTACACTCTCGCCCCCATACAAAACAATTTCGCCTACTACACCCCGACTACGACGGAGGGCGAATATTTTGTCTATGAATGCCGCACAGGCACCGGCTGGGACCGCTACATCCCCTCCGGCATGGTTGTGTTCCACTACGACCGTTCCTCACGTATCGTCAAGATTCCAGCCGAAATAGACGACTATGGCAATGTGACAAAATATGAAAGCGTCACGGCGGCATCTCTCTGGGACGAATGGGAGGCCTCCAACTCGATCAACGAAAACGGAAGCCACCCCTGCTACTACACCGTCTGCGCCGGCGACCAGAGCAACCGTAACCTGGAATTCTACTTCGACTCCTACATGTCCGACCTGGCCAATGTTCCTTTCCCCAATTCGGGCAGGACGACTTCGTACACTCCGAAAGACTGGGCGGGCAAGACCACCGGCTATTCCTTCTCCAAGATCACCTTTGCCTCCAGCGGGGTAACGTTCACGCTTGCAGGTCAGTCCATGCCTACATTTGCAGTATCGGGTAAGGTAAAGGACGCCGAAGGTGCGGCAATCGCAGGAGCGGCCGTAACGCTTTCGCAGGGCGATGCCTTATTCGGGGCCGAAACCTCCTCCGACGGCTCCTGGGAAGTCGATCTCGGCACACTTTCGGGCGAATTCACGCTGAATGTCGAAGCGGACGGCTATCAGCCGTATTCCGCCGCCCTGACGGTCTCAAAGGCCGCTACGGTTGTGGAGGACATCGTCCTGGAAGCCATCCCGTCATCCATTCCCGACCTTGGATTCACCTACATCTACGCCTCGAGACGTTCATTCTCGGCCGGCGACGAATTCGAATTCGTGCTGGCCACTCCTTCAGGCGTGAAGGCCTCCAAGATCGTCTGGGTGTTCGACGGAATGGTCAAGAGCGCATCGTCAGTGACGCTTACCTCCGGAAAGCACACGGTTGAAGCGCGCGTCACCTATTCCGACGGAAAGACCGAGACCATCGAATGGGTCGTGAGGGCTGAGTAATTATTTCCCTGAGAAATATTCCATTACGGTCCGGATCAGGAAGTCCTGGTCCGGACTGTTTTTAAGTGTTTCGATGGGGAAGCCGATGGAAACGGCCCGATAACCTCCTGCGTCAAAAGTGATTGCGGCAGGAAGGTTGGTGTCAGTGTAGCGCAGCAGAGTTGAAGCATTCTTATCGGAAGGGGAGAGCGCATCGACGTTTTCAACGCCGTAGGAAACCTCGTTAGGTGCATTGTAGAACGCTGCGGTGCCGGGCAGGGCCTGGATGCGTCCGCGCATCGGGCGAACTTTGCCGCTGCGTCCGGCATGGCCGGTGAGCAGCTTGTATCCGAGAACTTTGCTTGCAAACTCCTGAGACTTAGCTGAATATACGCTGTCGCGACACACCGGGTAGATGTCGTCCCAAAGGTCGGTAGCAATGCGGGAACCGGACACCAGGACGTGGCCGCCGCCGGCCGTAAACCGGCTTATGGCGCTGCGCAGCGAGTCGGGGAACACCCTGAAACGGGGAGCTTTCGCCCCGTGGCCCGTGGGCGTGGAGAGTTGCTTGCCGCAAATCAGGTCCATGGCCCATGCGTCACCGGTTCCGACGCCTTGCTCGAAGGCCTCTTCCGAGGCGGAAATGAAGCTGTAGCCTGCGGCAAGCAGCGAACGGCCGTGAGATGCCACGAAGTCGAAAGTGTTGCCGGCGGATTGAAGTCCCGCCTCGTCGTCATAGCTGCCGCCGAAGCCTCCGTTGAAATTGTTTTTCCACGGCGAAGTGCGGTGGTAGTCAAATTGTTCGCCGATGTAAGTTATATCTTTGATGTAGGATACTCCGGCGTCGGTCTTCCTGTCGAATCCGGCGAAATCGGGGGTGTCGAACCATGCTGGTGCGGAAAGTCTGGTGAAGTTGTTGACCACCAGCACGGTCTTTTCATTCCCGCGTCCTGCGGCGAGCACTTCCGAGGGAAAACTGCATCCGCCGTCGTTGTAGGCTATGATTCGGTAGGAGACCACGTGCCAGGCGGGAAGCTCCGTTTCGAAGGTGTAGCGGCCGTCTTTCAGCGAGGGTTTTATCACGGTGCCTTCGTCGAAGGAGCCGTCGTCGGTGCGGGTCTGCAGGATGAAGCCTTTAGGCGTTGCGGTCTTCTCCTGCGGGTCTTCGGTCGCTTTCCAGCTAAGCCTAACCTTGTCGCCGGCGATTTCGGCCGCGAACGAATGTATAGGCAGGGGCTGGACGGCGTAGGAGATGCCGTAGCGGCTGCTCATGAATTTGAGCATTCCCTTGTAGACGGCCCGCGCCACGTCGAAGCGGAACTCCGGGTCGAGGCCGTATTTCATGTCGGCGAAATTCTGGTGGGAGAGCAGTTCAAGCAGCATTCCGGGCACTCCGGTGGTGCGGCTTTCGCTGTAGGAACGGTCCCAGGTGCCGCGCCGCGACCACTCCGGATTCCATTTCGTCCGAAGGTCGGAGACTATCTGGCTCTGGACCCTGTCGGTGTATTCGCGGCATATCATCCTGTCGGTTCCCTCGGGCAGTTTGCGGCTGTTTTCGCATTTGAGGGTGTAGATGGCCAGTGTGCCGATTATGGAGTCGTTGGGGGTTACTCCGGCGTCGGTGTGGAAGGCCAGGGAAAGGTCGAAGGGAATGCCGAGCCCGGCCTCTTTGGGATTGGACCATGAGCCTCCGGAGAGTTTCCTGACCCATGCGCCGCGGGAGGCGTAGTCGTTGGTGTAGTCGCCGGTGTGGGCATTGAGGACGGTGGAGTCTATTCCGGACCACTGCATGTTGTAAAGCGCGCCCTCCATGTAGGCGGGCATGCCGGAAAGCTCTTCTTCCTCGCCGCGGACGACCTTGCCCATGCCGCCGCCGAACCTTACGCCATCAGCCGTCACGACGCTTCCTTCCTTGAAGGTCGCATCCTGCGGAAGGCCGTTGTCGAGGGTTACGCTGCCGCTGTTGCCTGCGTCGAAGGGGAATGTGCCAAGATAAATCCATGTGCCGCCGCCCATCCTCTGGTTGACGACGAATTTGGAGGTGCCGCCGCGGTGGTGGACGGTGTATCGGGCGGCGTCGGTGCTCTTGGGAAGCGTCTTGTAGGCCACGTAGACGGCATATTCGCCGGCTTCGGGGATGTCGGCCGTCCATGTGGCGCGAGCCGTGGCTTTGCGGGAACATTCGGCCTGCCGGGCCGTTCCCATCGTGAAGGGGTTCTGCAGCCAGCTGTAGGTTGGCATGGGGTCGGCAAATCCGGTGCCAGCGTCTTTCCATGCTCCGGTCTCGGAATAGGAACCCTTGGTGCGGACTCCTTCGCCCCTTTCGTCTTCGAAGGCGGGGTCGTTGTCGCAGACGGATTCGTTGCGCTGCGTGTCCCTTTCGCGCGGGGTCATGACCACGGCTCCGGCATTTTCCAGCATCGGGATGAGGAAGGGGAGCACGAAACTCTGCGTGAACATGTCTTCGCTGGTGAGGAAGTTCTGAGAGCGCTGCCACTGCCAGCGGGAAGATGCCTGTTCGTAGTACCGTCCGTGACTCTGCCATAGGGCTATGTGGCGCCCTGTCATACCCTTGGGATATTTGATCTCGCCGACGCGCTTGACAAGCCTCGGGCCCTTGGGGTCCTTGCGTGCGAATTCCGATTTTACGGGCCGGCCGTCGGAGCCGAGAAGCGGCATCGGAAGCTCTTCCAGGGCCACTCCGCTGGAGAAAATGCGGCCGAGCTCGTATTTTTTCACGCTCTCCGGGAACAGGTTTTCAATCTGCCTGCGGAACCATTCCACGTCGTTTTTCCGCCATGGGAAATCCATCATCTGCTCGGTGAAGTAAAGGTCCAGTTCCTTGTCCCTAAGTGTCACGTTTTTAAGCTTTAACGGGACCGATACCGTGGTCCTCTCTTTAAGCAGGACGGACAGGGAGTCCATTGCCGGCTTGAAATCCCGGACGTAACGGGACTGGGCCATGGCTCCGCACGAAATCAGGATTGACAGGAGGCAGATAACCCTTTTCATGATAACTGCTTGCGGAATTGTTTGGATAGATCTATAATCAGGACTACTATGGAACTGATGGTAAGGGCGATCAGGTCGGCCCTGAGGTCGAAGGGATCGCTGCTGCGGTAGGCGGTGTAGGACTGCCCGATTTCCGTGGCGACGGCCATTATCGCCCCGATGGCGAACAGGGCGACGGTCATCAGCAGGGAATGCCACGGCTTTTGCGTCCTTTCCTTGCCAAAGGCCAGGAAGGCCAGCAGGGGAAATGGCAGAAACATCAGAAAATGAACAACTTTGTCGGTTTCGAAGCCGAGGAACGTCTTCGAAATCTTGGGCAGGTGCTCGAAATGACCGAAGCAAAGGTAGAGGACCGCTGCGAGATAGACGGCAAGCAGGATGCGGAAAACGATTGCCGTCTTGGATGATTTGCGAATCATAGGCTTTGCATGTCGTTGAGTTTCTTGTAGTAACCCTTCTTCTCAAGAAGGGTCTCATGTGTGCCGCGCTCGACTATCTCACCGTCTTTCATGACCACGATCTCGTCGGAATTCTTGATCGTGGAGAGGCGGTGGGCAATCGCGATGGTCGTCCTTGTCGACATCAGGCGGTCAAGGGCTTCCTGGACCAGGCGCTCGGACTCGGTGTCGAGGGATGCCGTGGCCTCGTCGAGAATCAGGATGGGAGGGTTTTTCAGTATGGCGCGGGCTATGGAAATGCGCTGGCGCTGGCCGCCGGAGAGCTTCATGCCGCGGTCGCCGATGTTGGTCTGGTAGCCTTCTTCCTTTTCCATGATGAAGTCGTGGGCGTTGGCGATTTTGGCGGCTTCCACGACCTGATCCATCGTCGCGCCTTGCACTCCGAAGGCTATGTTGTTGAAAATCGTGTCGTTGAACAGGATAGGCTCCTGGTTGACGTAGCCGGTCATGCTGCGCAGGCTGGATTTGGTCAGCGAGCGGATGTCCTTGCCGTCGATGAGGATGCGGCCGCCCGTTACGTCATAGAAGCGCGGAATCATGTCGGCGAGGGTGGACTTTCCGGCGCCCGATTCGCCCACTATGGCTATCGTGCGGCCTTTTTTGATGTTAAGGCTGACGTCCTTGAGGATGGGCTTCCCTTCTTCGTAGTGGAAGTCGACATGGTCGAAGACAATCTCGTCGTTGAACCCGGTTACGGCCTCGGCGTCGGGAGCGTCGGTGATGGTGTCGGGCGCCTGCAGGATCTTGTCGATTCTCTCCATAGAGGCGAGACCCTTGGGAATGCCGTAGCTTGCGCGGGCGAAATCCTTCAGAGGGTTGATGATGCTGTAGAGGATCACCATGTAGTAGATGAAGGTCGAGGCGTCGATGGGTGCCCTGGAGTCGAGGATCAAGGTGCCTCCGAACCAGAGGACAATGGCGATGAGGGCAGTGCCGAGGAATTCGCTCACGGGGTGGGCGAGAGCCTGGCGGGTGGAGACTCTGCCTGATTTGCGGCGGAGCCTGTCGGTGGTGTCGGCAAAGCGCGACGACATCTTGTCTTCGGCGACGAAGGCCTTGACCACGCGAAGTCCGCCCAGCGTCTCTTCGACCTGGGACATGGTGTCGCTCCAAAGACTCTGGACTTCAAGCGATTGCTTTTTCAGGGTGCGGCCGATGACTCCCATGATCCATCCCAGCGCCGGTACCACTATGATCGTAAACAGGGTCAGCTGCCAGCTGATGAACAGCATGGTCCCGAAGTAGAACAGGATGAGGATAGGGTTTTTGATGAGCATGTCCAGCGTGCTCATGATGGAGTTTTCAACCTCACCGACATCGCCGCTCATACGGGCTATGATGTCGCCCTTGCGCTCCTGGGAGAAATAGCCCAGGGGAAGGCCCAGCAGCTTGTCGTAGATCTGCGTGCGGATGTCGCGGACAACTCCCGTGCGGATCGGGATCATGACGGCCGAGGAGCCGAAATAGCACGCGGTCTTGATGAATGTCAGCACTACCAGGAAAAGGCAGAGCAGCAGGAGGGTGTTGGAGGCTCCGGCCGATTCCATCATCTGCGTGACCCAGTAATAGGCGTTGTTGGTCAGTTTGTCCTTGAAGCCGACGCCGGCCGTATCCCAGGGAATGAAGGAATAGACGGTCTGGTTGATCTTGAAGAGTATCTGGAGGACGGGGATGATCAGGGCGAAGGAAAAGATGTTGAAAACCGCCGACAGAATGTTCAGGACGACGGATCCGGCCAGATAGCCGTTGTATGGGGAGACGTAGCGCCTCAGTACTTGCCAGAATTGTTTCATAAGTGGCAAATATAGCTAAATTATGCGTTCCAGCCAATGGAAAATCAGCCAGATTCGCTTTTTGAATACGGAATAATCCAGGGAAGCCGCCGTGTCGGCCGGCTTGTTGTTGTTCATGGTGATCCCGGAGGTGAACATTACCGCAGGAATGCCGTTTTCCAGGAATATTTTCTGGTCGCTGACGCGGCGGTAGAACAATCGGGTGAAATCGGGGCTGCCGTAGTAGTCGAAGCAGAGGTCGAGACCGGTGCCGTATTTCTCGTTTGCCTGGCGCAGGGCTCCGCGATGGAAGTCGGCCGGACCGTCGGAGAGTTGGATAAGGTAGTCTTTCCGCTTGGGGTTTATGGGGCTCATGGAGCTTCCGATCTGGTCGATATTCACCATCAGGGATATGTCGGAGGCCGTTATCGGCTGGCCGTTGCGCGGGTCGGTCATGTCGCCGCGGCTGAGCATGCGCCAGAGGTAGGACGATCCGGACATGCCGGCGTTTTTGCCGTCGAGGGCGACGAAAAGGATGCTGCGTCCGTAGATTTTGCCGAAGCGGTTCATGCTGCGGAGCATGTCGGCGACTCCGAGCATGGCCACAACTCCGGAAGCGTTGCTGTCGGCCCCGGGGAAGAGGCGTCCGTCCAGGGTGCCGAGGCCGTCGTAATGGGCCGTGACGAGGATGTAGGAGTGCTTTCCAGAGCGCCCGCTGCCGGGGAGAATGCCGCAGATGTTGCGTCCGATCTGGCCTCCGGGGGCGATGAAGCTGTGGTTGAAAGTCCCGCCTGTGGGCAGGAAACCGAGCCTGGAGAAATGCCGCATGATCCAGAATGCAGCCTCGCAGGAACCTTTTGTGCCTATGGCGCGGCCGTCGCACAGGCTGTCAGAGAGGAATTCCACCTGCCGGCGCAACTTGTCCTCACTGACTGCCGAGTGGGTTATTTCACTTCCGACGACCTTGACGACGCGTCCGCTCGCGGAAAGGCTTGCGGCCAGGGCGAAAACAACCGCCAGAAAGATTTTTTTTACCGTTTTCAAACGTTTGGGCACAATTATGGTTATCTTTGCAAGAATATACAAAGTTAGCAATAAATCTCGTAAGCTTGAAATTTTCGGGCAAATACCTGCTTTCTCTGCTGATCTGGGTCCTGGCCGCATTTTCCGCCGGGGCTCAGTACGACAAGGATGCTTTCCTGTATCGCGGCATCCAGTCGCTCTCCGACGGCAAATACGCCCGATCCATCGAAGACCTCAATATCCTGACGCGTCTGGACACCACCGACTACAAAGCCTTCTTCTTTCGCGGCGTTGCCAAATACAATCTGGGCGACATCCGCGGGGCGAGGCGCGACTTCACAAGGGCGGTCCGGCTCAATCCGGTCTACACCTCGGCCTACCACTACAAAGCCATCACCGAGAGCCGTTTCGGCGACTATGACAAGGCCCTGGAAGACCTCCAGACCGCGATTTCGCTCCGACCGGGGCTTAACGGCCTCTATTTTTCCCGCGGCGTCACCTACTTTCTTTCCCAGCAGTTCGACAAGGCTGTCGCCGACTTCAACCGCTACATCCGCAAGGAGCCGAAGGACCCCTCGGCCTATCTCAACCGCGGCGCAAGCTATCTTTTCCTTGCCGACACCACCAAGGCCATGGCCGACTACGACAAGGCCATTTCGCTCGACCGTTTCGAGCCGGAAGGCTATATCCGCCGTGGAAGGCTGCTGTTCTCCATGGGCGAAACGGGTCGGGCGCTGGAAGATCTCGACTACGCCATAAGTCTCGATTCAACAAGTGCTTTCGCCCATTTCAACCGCGCCTTGATGCGCTATGAAGACAAAGACTACAACGGAGCGATGAGCGATTTGGACTGCGTCCTGAAGGAAGAACCGGGCAATGCGCTGACTCTCTACAACCGCAGCCTCATCCATGCCCAGCTGGGCAATTTCGAGGAGGCGTTGTCCGATATGGACAGGGTCATCGGCATCAATCCCCGCAACGTCCTGGCCTACTACAACCGCGCTTCTTATTTCATCCAGATGGAGCGCTGGGAAGACGCGGTCGAAGACCTGGACCGTGCCATCGAGTTGTATCCCGATTTTGCCAAGGCCTATATGGCCCGGTCCTATGCACTTACGCGCCTTGGTCGGCGCCGCCAGGCCGGACGCGACTACGATACCGCCCGTCAGAAGGTACAGGAATACAGGACGGCATCTTCCGGAGGCGCATCGTTTGCCGATACGACACGTAAATACAACAGCCTCATTGCATTGGATGCAGATTTCGCCAAGAAGGATTTCGACGACGAACTGCTCCAGCACCGCGACGTCGACATCCGCCTGCGGCCTATGTACAAGTTCGTCCTGAGCAGCGTTCCCCGCGAGCAGGCCTATGCCCTGCGCAACCGCTACGACAACTCGCTCATCGACCGTTTTGCAGCCTCGTCGCCTGTTCCCGTCGTGATTTCCAACAGCGACACGCTCTCGCATGTTCCGGAGAGTTACGAGGCTGTCCTTTTCGGCAGCGGCGACGCCCAGTCGAAGGTGTCGGAGGCGCAGATGAATTTCCTCCGCGGTCTCTGGGAGATATCCGGACGCCAGTATAATTCGGCCCTGACCTATTACGACAAGGCTGCTGAGGCGCTCCAGTCCGACAAATACGAGCAGTTCTACCAGGCCTTCTACCTGATGAACAGGGGAGTCCTGCGGGCGGAAATGATCGATTTCATCGCCTCTATCGAGACCAACGTCCAGACTCTCAGCATGGACGATGCCGGTACCGCCCGCGCCAGGGTCAAGGACCAAGTCACCCGTTCATACGACTACTCCGAGGCGCTGAACGACATGATGGCCGCGGCGATGGCCGTAGGCGACATACCTTACATACAGTTTAACCTGGGCAACCTCTACTGCCTGTCTTCCAAGTTGGTAGAGGCGATAGACAGCTATTCCCGGGCCATTGAACTCTATCCCTACATGGGAGACGCCTACTACAACCGCGGTCTCGTTCTGATCTATCTCAAAGACAAGGAAAAAGGCTGCATCGACCTCTCTCACGCCGGCGAGCTGGGAGTTGCCGATGCCTATGGGGTGATCAAACGCTATTGCGAGGAGGAGCCGGTGCAATGATGAGGATGCAAAGCCTGTTGTCGGGCAGCAGCGGCAACTGCTATTACCTGGAGGCCGACGGAGAGGGGCTGCTCATCGATGCGGGCGTAAGCCTTAGGGCCCTAAAGAAGGTGCTGGGAGAGAGCGGTCTTGGCTATGATTCTTTCTCGTCGATTCTCGTCACCCACGACCATATGGACCACATCAGGAACCTTGGTTCCTACTGCAAGCGTTTATGTAAGAGAGTGTATGCAACTCCTTATCTGTTTGTGAATTCGTGGGCGATGCAATCGGAGCATATCAAGGCCTGCAGGGCCGATTTGAAAGCCGATGCGTGGAACGAAATCGGCGGCTTTAAGGTGCGCTATTTCGAAGTGCCGCACGACGCCACTCAGACAGTCGGCTACGCCATTGCCGCCGCCGGCCATCGCTTCGTCATCATGACCGACATCGGGCGGATGACTCCCGAGGCTCTCTCATGGGCCCGTCAGGCCGATACCGTGGTCATCGAGTCGAATTACGACGTCGACATGCTTATGGGCGGTCCGTATCCCCACGACCTGAAAATGCGTATCTGCCAGGGCAATGGCCACCTGAGCAACGACGAATGCGCTGATGCCATACGCTCGTTCTGGCACCCCGGCCTGAGAAATATATTCCTCTGCCACCTCAGCGACAACAACAACACTCCCAAGCTGGCCTTCGACAGTGCTGCCAAGGCCCTTAGCGACCTTGGGGTGGAGCAGGGCACGGTCCATCTCCGCGCATTGTCGCGCAGGGAGCCGTCTCCGATGCTTGTGCTGTGATCATTTGCCCTCGTCCAGAAAAGCGAGGAAATCTTCTATGTCCAGATTGTAACCGCGGGGGCCGGCGATTATGTTTCCGTTGGCGTCGAGAATGATGTAGGTCGGCTGGGCGTTGACCCCGAAACGGGATGTTACGATGTAGGAATTTGCCCGGCCTATTTCTTTGAGTACTTTGCCGTTACTTGTAGTTACCCAATCCTTTTCTTTAAGTTTGGTCTTGTCGTCGGTGTAGAGCGTTACCACCACGAATTCGTCGCGCAGGCGGCTGCTCACCCGGGGATCGCTCCAGACGCGGCTTTCCATTTCGCGGCAGTTGACGCAGCCGTGTCCGGAGATGTCGAGGAAAACGGGCTTGCCGGTTTGGGCCGACACTTCGAATCCTTCTTCCAGCGTGAAATAGCCGGGAAGGCCGAGAGGGGTGTGGAGTCCGTATTCCTTGCCATAACCCACTTGGGAGGCAGGCTGCGAGGCGGAAGTTTCGCTTCCGAGTACGAAGTCCTGGGTCTGGATGGGCGGGAGATAGCCCGACAATGCCTTCAGAGGGGCTCCCCACATTCCGGGAATAAGGTAGACCACGAAGGAGAATACGGCAATTGCGAGGGTTAGTCGGGTGAGGCCAATCTGCTCGACCTTTTCTTCGCCCTTGAAGCGGATCTTGCCAAGCAGGTAGAAGCCCAGCAGACTGAAGACGACTATCCAAATCGCAAGGTAGATTTCCCTGTCCAGAATGCCCCAGTGGTAGGTTTGGTCCGCGACGCTGAGAAATTTCAGGCCGAGCGCGAGTTCGATGAAACCGAGCACAATCTTGACGCTGCCGAGCCAGCTGCCGCTACGCATCTTCTTAAGCACCGAAGGGAATAGGGCAAGCAGGGTAAATGGCAAGGCAAACGCCGTCGAGAAGGCCAGCATTGTCACCATAGGGGTCCAGAATTCTCCCTGAGTGGATTTGATGAGGACGGATCCGACTATGGGGCCGGTGCAGGAGAAAGATACCAGCACCAGCGTCAGCGCCATGAAGAAAACTCCTGCGAGGCCGCCGCGTCCGCTTTCCTTGTCGCTTTTGTTTACGATAGAGGAGGGAAGTGTAATCTCGAATGCGCCGAAGAACGATGCGGCGAATACCATGAATATAGCGAAGAACAGCAGGTTCGGCAGCCAGTGGGTCGCAAGCCAGTTGAAGATGTCGGCGGTCACGGTCTCACCTCCGAGCAGACGGGTCAGTCCGATGATGACGCTGATCGGGACGGTGTAGAGCAGAATGATGAAGAGTCCGTACATGAAAGCCTTGAACCGGCCGGTCGCAGGGGAGACGCCGCCCTTGACAAAATACGAGACCGTCATCGGCACCATCGGGAAAACGCAAGGGGTCAAAAGCATGGCAAAACCCCATAGGATTGCCTCGATAATCAGGGCCCAAATGCCCTTTTTTCCGCCTTCCGTGCCCGAGTCGCCGCTTTCTTCGGGGGTTTCTATGATGCTAGAATTATTGCCTTGATTTTCAGCACGAGAAACAATGTTGTTATTATCTATAACATTTTTGTTAATTGTGTTTTTGCCCTCATTTTGGGCTGAATCCTGCCCGGAAACCGCCGCTGAAAAGCTGAAGTGTTCCGGGAGGAAACACCTCTCCGCATCGCAGGCTTGCCAGGTGATTTCGCCGCTGATTTCGGAGACTCCGGGACGTATTTTCTGCCCCAGCTGGAAGTCGCTTTCGAAGATTTCCTCGCCGCCGGACACGACGGGAGCCGAGATGTTGTAAAGCGCCCCGACCGCTGCGTCTGCGGGCTGGATTTCAAGAGTGGGAGCGGAATATGGATGCCCTACTCCGTAGGTGTGGAGACCGGGCGCGAGCCTGCCGGAAAGGACAAGCTCGTATCCATCGGCGCCGTCCGACCTTATTGCGGCTTTCCATGACACGGAAGGCTGGGCGCCGAGAAGCGCGATTCCGGCTATGGCCGCAACAAGGACGGAGATAAGGCGTCGCATGGCGAAATGCTATTTGGCGTAGGCCACGGAGCGGGTTTCGCGGATGACCGTGATCTTCACCTGACCGGGATAGGTCATTTCGTTCTGGATCTTCTGGGCGATTTCCGCGGAAAGGACTGCGGCCTGCTCGTCGGAAACGGATTCGGCGCCGACGATGACGCGGAGTTCGCGGCCGGCCTGGATGGCGTAGCTCTTGGTAACTCCCGGATAGGCCGCCGCAAGGTCTTCCATGCCCTTGAGGCGCTTGATGTAAGACTCGATGACTTCGCGTCTTGCACCGGGACGGGCTCCGGAAATGGCGTCGCCCACGAGAACGATGGGGGCGATGATCGAGGTCATCTCGATTTCCTCGTGGTGAGCGCCGATGGCGTTGCAGATTTCAGGCTTTTCCTTGTATTGCTCGGCCAGCTTCATGCCCAGGATGGCGTGAGGCAGATCCGGCTCCTCTTCGGACACCTTGCCGATATCGTGGAGAAGACCCGCGCGCTTTGCGATTTTGGGGTTGAGACCAAGCTCGGAGGCCATTATCGAGCAGATGTTGGCCACTTCGCGGGAGTGCTGAAGCAGGTTCTGGCCGTAGGAGGAACGGTATTTCATGCGGCCGATCATGCGGACGAGCTCGATGTTCATCCCATGGATGCCGAGGTCGATGCAGGTGCGCTTTCCGGTCTCGAGGATTTCTTCCTCAAGCTGCTTCTGAACCTTCGACACGACTTCCTCGATGCGGGCGGGGTGGATGCGGCCGTCAACGACGAGCTGGTGGAGGGCAAGGCGTGCAACTTCCCTGCGGACAGGGTCGAAGGCCGACAGCAGAATGGCGTCGGGAGTGTCGTCGACGACGATTTCAACGCCTGTAGCAGCCTCCAGGGCACGGATGTTACGTCCTTCGCGGCCGATGATGCGTCCTTTGATCTCATCGCTGTCGATAGGGAAGGTCGTGACTGCGTTTTCGATTGCGGTCTCGGTTGCGGTGCGCTGGATGGTGGTGATGACGATGCGCTTGGCCTCGCGGGCGGCGTTGAGCCTGGCTTCGTCCATTGTGTCGTTGATGTAGGCCTGGGCCTCGGTGCGGGCCTCGGCTTTCATGTTTTCCATCAGGATGTTCTTGGCTTCCGCGGCGCTCATGCCGGCGATGCTTTCGATCTGGCGGTTGGCCTCGCTGCGGAGCTGCTCGTATTCTTCGGCTTTCCTGTCTAGGGCTTCGCGCTGGGCGGTAAGGCCGGCCTTGAGAGAATCGGCCTCACGCAGCTTTCGCTGAAGGTTTTCAGTGTTCTGGTTGATGGTGTTTTCCTTCTGCTTGATTCGGATTTCAGCCTCTTTGAGCTGATTGTTGCGCTGGGCGACCTGCTGGTCGTGCTCGGACTTAAGCTGGAGGAACTTTTCCTTGGCCTGGAGAATCTTCTCCTTCTTGATGTTTTCGGCCTCGAGCTCGGCCTTTTTGATTATTTCGTCCTTCCGGCCCTTGAGAATCGATCTGCGGACCAGTATGTAGATCGTAAGCGCAAGGACTGCTCCCGCGACTATACCGATCAAAAGTGAAATGATGTCCATAGTACTATATATATGTCAGGTTTAAGTTCAACAAAAAGGCCGGCAGAGCCCCTTGGAAGGGGAGACTGCCGACCTGAAGCCTTGAAAAGCCGTCAGCCACAGGTCAGAAAAATCTTAGAAAATAAGATTTGGGCTCCGCTGCAGTTCAGGGATCCAACGTTCCTTGCTAAGAAGGAATCCCCCGTAGGGTCACCTTGGCCTGCCATCCCTGCTGCGAGTTACCCGGTTCCTGGGAACGTGTTGTTTTCAGCCTCTCGTGCTGACGGCAATTCAGTCGATGTTGTCAAGATAGGTTTCCAACTGTGCCTTGAGCCCGTCGGCTTCCTGGCGGATGCCGCTCAGCTGGGCTTGCTGGCGCAGACCGGAGTTGATCTCGTTAAGGGCGATGATCGTGAGGACTTTCTGCATATTGGTCCCTGGGTTTTGGGATAACACGTTGGAAATCCTGCGGTTGAGAATGTCAGCGGCCCGGCGGATCATCTCCTCCTGCTCGGGCGAGACTGCCGAGAATGCATATTCCCTGTCAGCAATCTTGACGTTGATTTTTCTCTTTTCGCTTTCCATCTTCCCTTATCTTTGCAGGAGAGCGATACATTTGTCGATCTCCCGGATCAGTCCGTCAATCTTCTCCCTTGCGGCGGCGTTTGCGCCGGCGGGAGCGGTGAAGGCACCGGTCAGTTTCAGATTGTCAACCTGTCTTTCCAGTTCGGTAATCTGTTTGCGATAGGCGTCACTTTTGGCTTTGCACTGCTCAAGCTCGTCTTCGGCACGCAGCCGCGCCTGGCGTTCGCTTTCGTAGCGCGCGATAAGTCTTTCAATATCTTTTTTGATATTTTCCAGCATATCAAGCCTTTTTACCTATTCGGAATGCAAAATTAAACAAAAAAATACTTATTTGCAATTGGAAACAAAGCTAAAATGACTAAATTGCGGGACGGGACCGTAACATTTTCCGGCCCCGTTCGTCTTATGGTCGTGATGAAAAAATTATTGCTCATAGGAATGTTGCTGCTCCTCCTGCCGGTCTGCCCGTCGGAGGCGCGCGGAGTTAACAAGACGCGGCTGGCTGCCGTCGTCCGTCAATACAATGCCGAACCTGATTTCGAAGTGGTGCCGGTCGGCGGTCTGCTGATGAGCATTGTCCGCGGCATGGTGCGCAAGGAAATCGACACGACCGGAGATGACGATGCGCGCCGGGCTATCCAGTTGCTGGACGGTCTGCGGAAAGTAGTCGTAATCGATTATTCCAATTGTGAGGATAACGTAAAGCAACACTTCAACCGGGATGTTGCAAAGGTCTTGAAAAAAGCAGATTGCCTGATGGAAGCAAAGGACGGGGATGGCTCTGGAATCCGGCTGTTCGGGACCTTGACCAAAGACGACAACATCCGCGACGTGGTGCTGCTGAGTCCTGAAGAAGGAACGATGATCTGCCTCTACGGCACGTTCTCCTCCGACCAGATTGCCCAATTCATGCAGGACTGATGGACGGATTCAGACAGACCTGGCTGCCGCTTTCGGACCGGCTCTACCGGCTGGCCTTCCATCTGTTGGAAGATGCCGCCGAGGCCGAAGACGCCGTGCAGGACCTCTATGTCCGCCTCTGGTCGAAGCGTTCGACCCTGACGGAAGTGCGGTCGCCGGAAGCCTTTGCGCTGACGATGATGCGCAATCTGTGCCTGGATCGTCTCCGCGCCCGGAAAAACCATCCCGAACCCTTGCCTGAAGGTCTGTCCATGGCTGACGGGACGCCGGGGCCGGAACGACTGGCAGTGGACCGGGAAGCGGTCCGCCGCATGCAGGCAGCCATGGAAGCCCTCCCGCAGCGGCAGCGCACGGTACTGCGCCTGCGTGTGTTGGAAGGACTTGAATATGAAGAAATTGCCCGGCAAACCGGACTGTCGCAGATCCATCTGCGCGTCCTGCTCAGCCAGGCACGGAAAACCCTGAAAAGCAGTTATGAAAAAGACTGAAATTGAAAAACTTACCATGGAGGATCTCGCTTCGTTGGCGGCAGACCGTAATGTAGCAGTGCCGGAAGGGCTGTCCGAGCGGACCGCGCTGCTGCTGGACATCTGCGAGCAGCGGGAGCGGCCTCGTTCCCGGCTGCTTCCGGCGGCCGGTATCGCCGCCGCGGCGGCGGTCCTCCTGGCGGCCGGCTTCCTCCTCAAGCCCTCCCGCCCCAAAGATACCTTTGAAGATCCTGTTCTGGCCTACGCCGCGGTTGAAGCGGCGCTCCAGCGGATGACGCATGAGATGACCATCGGAGCCCGGATGGTCTCCCAGGCGCAGGAAACGATGGAAAAACCGGGCATTACCCTCGATAGAATTGCGAACAGATGAAAAAGTTGATTACCATTTTTGCGGCCCTGACCCTGGCTGTCAGCGCCCTGGCCCAGGACGGCCTTTCCCTCTACAACAAATTCTCCGACCAGAAGGGCGTGAGCGCCGTGTACGTATCCCCGGCCATGTTCCGCCTCTTCGGAAAACTACCCGACGTGGCCGTAGGAGACGGCGAAGTCAATTTCGCCTCCATTATCCGCTCCCTGACCGGATTCTACATCCTCAGCACGGAGGATCCCGCCATCGGCGATAATCTCAAGCGTGATTTTGACAAGATGGTCCGCAAGGGCAAGACCGAACTGCTGATGGAAGTGAAGGAAGACGGCGAGGCCTCCAGGTTCTACACCATCGGGGACGACCGCATCGTCCGCACGCTGATGATGCTGACCCATTCGGCGGAAGGGGAGACCACCGCCATCACCCTGGACGGCAACATGCTCCGGGAAGATCTCGAGAATCTGATCGCAAAGGTGGCGGATTCTCAGTAATTTTCACCATCTTTGCAGATAAATCATTTCTGAACGAAGATGGACAACAATTACGGATTCATTCGCGTCGGCGCGGCTTCACCACGTGTGAAGGTCGCCGACGTTTCCTTTAATATCGAGCAGATCAAGACTATCGTCGACCGGGCCGAGACCGATGACGTGTCCCTGCTGGTGTTCCCCGAGCTTTCGGTGACGGGCTACACCTGCGGCGACTTGTTTTCCCAGTCCAAACTCATCTCCGCGGCCGAAGACGCCGTTCTCGACCTGTGTGCCTATACTACGGGCAAATACGTCACCGTGGTTGTCGGCGCTCCCGTCCTCCTTCACGACCGGCTCTACAACTGCGCCATAGTCCTTCGCGACGGCCAGGTGTTCGGCATCGTTCCGAAGATACACATCCCAGCCTATCACGAGTTCTACGAGGCCAGGTGGTTCGGCAGCGGTTCGGCTTTCCGCGAGGGAGTGACCGAGGTGGTCTATGCCGGCGCCAGGGTGCCGTTCGGCCCTTCCCAACTCTTCACGGTCGGTGGCGTTCCCTTCGCCGTCGAACTTTGTGAAGACCTCTGGACCCCGATTCCGCCGTCTTCGTACCATGCCATCGCAGGTGCCAGGATTATCGTCAATCTCTCGGCAAGCAACGAAGCCGTGATGAAGCATGCCTACAGGAAGGAGCTGGTATCCAGCCAGTCGAGCCGCACGGTGTCCGCTTATATCTACGCTTCAAGCGGCTATGGCGAATCGACTCAGGATCTTGTGTTTGCCGGTTCGTCCCTTATCTATGAAAACGGACTCATGCTGGCTGAAAGCCCCCGTTTCTCCATGGACGGCAACCTTATCGAAGCCGACGTCGATGCGGAGAAACTTTCCCTCCTTCGCAGGCAGCAGACGACGTTCTTCGATCGCAGCGCCCTCTTTGCCGACTACACCGTTTCCGACATCGGCGAGGCATCTCCGACCGACTTCGAAGAGACGCTTCTCCGCCCGGTCGAGCCTCATCCGTTTGCCCCCGACGCCGACCCTGACGACCTTGCACAGCGTTCCGAAGAAATCACATCCATGCAGGTCCTCGGCCTTGTTACCCGTATGCAGCATATCGGGAGCAAGAAGGCCGTAATCGGCGTTTCAGGCGGTCTCGACAGCACTTTGGCCCTTCTCGTGACGGCTTTGGCCTTCGACAGGATGGGCCTGCCCCGCGACGGCATTATCGGCATAACCATGCCGGGATTCGGTACCACGGACCGTACATACACAAATGCCCTCGGACTTATGAAAGCCCTGGGCATTTCAATGCGCGAAGTCAGCATCGTGCCGGCCGTCAAGCAGCATTTCGAAGATATCGGCCACGACGCCACCGTCCACGATGTGACTTATGAAAACTCACAGGCCAGGGAGCGCACGCAGATTCTCATGGACATCGCCAACGAGGAAAACGGCATAGTCGTCGGAACCGGCGACCTGAGCGAACTCGCCCTTGGCTGGTGCACCTACAACGGCGACCACATGTCAATGTACGGGGTAAATGCCGGCGTTCCGAAGACGCTGGTCCGCAGTCTGGTCCGCTGGGCGGCCGTCAATCGTTTCGAAGCCGGAACGGAAGGGGAGAGAGGCGCCAGGGAGATCCTTCTCGACATCGTCGACACTCCCATCAGCCCGGAACTGACCCCGGCCGATTCCCAGGGCAACATCGTCCAGAAGACCGAAGACCTCGTCGGCCCCTACGAACTGCACGATTTCTTCCTCTACAACTTCGTCCGTTACGGTTTCTCGCCCGAGAAGATACTTTTCCTCGCCCGCAAGGCCTTCGTTCCGGACTACAGCGAAGAAGAGATCCTGAAGTGGCTCCGCAAGTTCTGCTGGCGCTTCTTCAGCCAGCAGTTCAAGCGCTCCTGCATGCCTGACGGCCCGAAAATCGGCTCCGTCTCCCTTTCGCCCCGCGGCGACTGGCGCATGCCTTCCGACGCCTCTTCTTCGCTCTGGTATTCCAGTCTTCCGGAATAAAGAGAATAAGAGAATACGAGAATAAGTTATCTCGTTTCAAAAACCCTCCGCTTCGCTCCGTCCCTCCCAACAAGTTGGGCCCCTCCCATTCATGAGGCCATGGGCGGCCACAGGTTTTGAAACGAGATAACTTATTCTCTTTTATTATTTAGCGTAGGAAGCTGCAACGAAGGGGGCGCTGAGCAGATAGTCGGCGCTCTCCTTGAAACTGCGGCGGATATCGTCGTAGCTGTAGCGCTCAATCTCGACGATATAGTGCTGTAGGCCAGCCGTTTCCGCGTTGCGGAAGATGGCGTCGAAGCCTACCATGCCGCTCTGGCCGATCTCGGTTTCGTCCTTGATGTGGAGCATCTTGAAACGGCCGGGATAGCGCTTGAAGTACTCTACGGGGGCGGCGTTGCCGATAACAGCCCAATAGACGTCCATCTGGAAGAATACCAGGGCCGGGTCGGTGTGTTCCAGCATGTAGTCGTACATTACCTGACCTTCGACCTTGGCGAACTCGTAGTCGTGGTTGTGGTAGCCGTATTGGATTCCGGCTTCGGCACATTTGGCACCGACGGCGTTAAGGTAGTCGCACTGGACCTGGAGGTCGTGCAGGGAGGCCTGGGGGCCGATCCACGGGGTTACGATGTATTTCATCCCTGCGGCCTTGTGGGCAGCGATGGTCTCGTCCCACCACGCAAGCGCCGCGGAAAGGTCGCCAGAGGCCACTTCTTCGGCGGAAAGGCCGCGAGCGGTGTGGGAGGAAAGGACCTCCATGCCGGCCGCTTCAACCTTCTGCTTGAACACTTCGGGGGTGTCGCCGTAGAATTTTCCGTCGCCGTATCCGGCAGCCTCGATGGAAGTGTAGCCCATGTCGGAAAGCTCCTTGAGCACAACGTCATAGGGGGTCTTGCCCTCGGCCGGATCGCCGATGATGCTGCGGGCGGAATACATCTGGATGCACATCTCCTTCTTCTGAGGAGAGCCTGTAGCGCAAGACGCCGCCAGAAGGGCGGCGCCTGCGAGAACTAAAAGCTTGATTTTCATATCTGCCTAGTCGAGAATCTTGATGCGGATATTGCGGAACCACACGTCGTCGCCGTGATCCTGGAATCCGATGTAGCCCTCATGCTCGTCGCCGCCGCAGTTGTTGAGCAGTTCGTAGGCGAGGGGCCAGGCTTCCTGGCTGAACTTGCTGGCCTGGAGCATTTCGGTCCACTTCGGGGTCCACAGATGGTATTCGAGGACGTTGGTGTCGTTCTGGTTGTGGACGACGGTGCCTTTGTATACCATGATGGAGGCCTGGTTCCACTCTCCGTAGGGTTTCTGGTTCTGAGGAACGGCAGGAATCATGTCGTAGAGGGAAGCGGACTGGCGGTTGCCGTCCTTGCCAAGCTTCGCATCGGGATGGTTGGCATTGTCAAGTACCTGATATTCAGGAGAGGAGATGTAGATAGGCTCGTATTTGACGGTGCCGTCCTCGTTGGGGGTCTCGACCTCGCGGGCGAGGTAGAAGATACCGGAGTTGCCGCCCTTGGAGACCTTCCACTCGAGCTTGAGCTCAAAGTTCTTGAACTTGTGGGCGAAGATGATGTCGCCGCCTTCGCCGGTCTGGGCCTCGCCGGAACCGGTGCCGGAGAACTTCAGGGCTCCGTCGTCAATGGTCCAGCGTGAAGGGACGGCTTCCTTGCCGTAACCGCGCCAGCCGTTAAGGGAGGTGCCGTCAAAGAGAACGATGTAGCCCTCGTCGTCGACGGGGAAGGCGGAAAGGTCGACCTGCGGGTTTTCAACTACGGTGTAGACCGGTTTGCCGTCCGCTTTTTTCTTCTTGCTGTTGTCGCAGGAGACGGCGGAAAGAATCAGTGCTGCGCTTGCAGCGAGCAAAAGGATTTTCTTCATATTGCTGGTAAATTTATGTTATTCAGGCATTTCGGGAAGCACCCAGCCGTGGCGATACTTGGGCTTGATGAGTTCCTGTGCGTAGAGATTGGCGTCCACCGGGTCGGTGTAGGTGTTTTGGAAGGTCGGATGGCCGTCGGTGATGGAGAAACCGTCGTGGATCATGGTGCGGATCGTCGCTCCGGCCGGGATGTTGGTGAAACGCATGTTTTCACCGTCCCATTCGAGCTCCTGGTTCAGGGCCTGGAGACGGACGGCGAGAACGCCCATGGTGACCATTTCGTTGAAAGGACCGGCCATGGCGAAGTCGGACTCGCTGGGAGTGCGCCATGAAGGGTCTTCCTTGCAGGCGCGGATCCAGTCCTGCTGGTGGGAAACCTTCACCTCGCGGAGCACCTTCGGAGCGTTGGGAACGCGGCCGGAGAGGAGGTAGGGACGGACGCCGTAGCAGCCGCAGATGAGGATGTCCTTGGTTCCGTAGAAGATAAGGCCGCCGCCTGCGTCATTGAGGCTCTTTCCGGCCTCGAGCAGTTCGGGACGGTCGGGGAGAATGCCGCCGTCGAACCAGTTGACAACAACCTCGGGCATAGCCACCTTAGGCATGTTGTCGCGGGCCGGGAAGACGAAGCGGATCTTCTGGGCGTTAGGGCAGGAATCGGTCAGAAGGGCGGTGGAACTGCCCTGGACCTTGGTCGGATAGCCGAGCTTGAGGGCCTTGAAGGCCGGATGTAGGATGTGGCATGCCATGTCGCCGAGGGCGCCGGTACCGAAATCCCACCAGCCGCGGAAGTTCCAGGGGGTGTAGATCGAGTTGTAGGGACGGAAGGGAGCAGGGCCGATGAAGCTGTCCCAGTCGAGGGTCTTGGGCACTTTCTCCACTTTGGCGGGGCGCTCCAGGCCTTGGGGCCAGATGGGGCGGTCGGTGAAGGCGTCGACGCGGGTCACTTCGCCGATCTCGCCGTTCCAGATCCATTCGCAGACCTGACGGACGCCCGGGTCGGAGGCACCCTGGTTGCCCATCTGGGTGGCAACCTTGTGTTTAGCGGCAAGTTTGGTCAGAAGCCTGGATTCGTACACTGTACGGGTAAGGGGCTTTTCGCAGTAGACATGCTTGCCGGCGGCGATTGCGGTGGCCGCGATGATGGCGTGGGTGTGGTCGGCGGTCGCTACCATGACGGCGTCTGCCTGGTCCAGCAGCTCGTCGAACATAACCCTCCAGTCCTTATATTTCTTTGCATTGGGATAGCGCTTGAACACGTGGTCGGCATATTTCCAGTCCACGTCGCACAGACCGATAATCTCTTCGGTCTCCATTTCCCGGAGGTCGCTTGCCCCACGTCCTCCGATGCCTACGCCGAGGATCTTGAGCTTGCGGTCAAGGGGTACGTGCTTTTCCGCCTGGGAGGCGAAGACGCTTTGAGGTGAGACGGCCATGCCGATGGCCGCTGCAGTTCCTGTTTTGAGGAATGCCCGTCTTGAGAAATTTGTTGCCATATAAGATATAATTAGGTTATTGGTTTGTCGTGCTACGTATGTTCAGCACATTCAAAGTTAAGAAATAATTTCTACAAAAGAATGCCTTCAGGACAAAACTTTTCATCTTGTCCTGAATTTTAATTTTGCGTTAATTGAGTATTATGCGGATTGACCCTGAATGAGTTCCAGCAGTTTGTCAGCGGCTTCGGATTCGGGGATGTGGCGCAGTACGGGCTCCTTGCCCTTGTAGATGGACACGCGGCCTCCGCCTTCGCCGACATAGCCCCAGTCGGCGTCGGCCATTTCGCCCGGCCCGTTGACTATGCAGCCCATGACGGCGATAACGACATCGCGCAGGTGTCCGGTGCGGGATTTCACGGTCTCGAAGGCCGATTGCAGGTCGTACATCGTGCGGCCGCAGCCGGGACATGCGATGTATTCAGGCTTGTAGAAGCGGCGGCGTGCGGCCTGGAGCAGTTCGTCGGCGAGATATTCTCCCAGTCCACTGTCGGCGATGGAGACTTCGGAGCCGTCTTCGTCCCTGTAAGTGCCGGTGAAGGTGACCGAGTCGAGCTGCTTGTCCAGAAGACGCTTGCCGAAGTCGCAGGCGGCGTCGAGCAGCAGCTTCTCCCGGGAAGGGGCGTCGTAGGTTGCGACGGCTTCACGGCCGTTTATCGACAGGGTGGACAGCGAGGAGAAGACCCTTCTGCCATAGCGGTCGGAGAGGTAGCGCGCCACCGGAAGTTCGGCCTCGGGATCTTCCGTTAGCGATACGCGGACTGTGTCGCCGATTCCTTCCGAGAGCAGGGCGGAAATGCCGACGCAGGACTTGATGCGGCCGGAATCGCCGTTGCCGGCTTCCGTCACACCGACGTGCAGCGGGAAGACCGTCCCGAATGCCTCCATTTCGCGTTTGAGCAGCCTGTAGGCTTCCACCATGACGACGGTGTTGCTGGATTTCAGGGATACGACGACGTTGTAGAAATCGTTGTCGACGCAGAGGCGGAGCCACTCCATGGCCGCTTTGGCCATTGCCTCGGGCGTGTTGCCGTAGAGCTGCGTGATCCGGGCGCCGAGCGAACCGTGATTGAGGCCGATGCGGATTGCGGTCCCACTGGCCTTGCACACATCCACGAGCCGTGCGAACTGCCTGCAGGCCTCGTCGTGGTCCTTGTGGAAATTGCCGGGGTTGATGCGGACTTTCTCGACTATAGGCGCGACGGCGATGGCTGTTTCGCTCGAGAAGTGGATATCGGCGACAAGGGGAGTGTCGATGCCTTCTGAGCGCAGCCTGTCGTGGATTTCCTTCATCGCAGGGACATCCTGAAGCCCCGGACAGGTGATTCGGATCAGCTGGGAACCGGCCGCTGCGAGTCGGCGGCACTGGGCCACAGTCGCATCCACGTCGCTGGTGTGGGTGTTGCACATTGTCTGGATCACGATGGGGTGGCCCGGACCTATCAGGACATTACCTGCCCTGGCTGAGAGTATCTTCATTGAAATCTATTTTAGCGTTGTTGGCGGCGGACGTGTTTTTGCCATAGACCAGGGCCCTGGCTTCCTGCTTTAGCTGTTTGTTGGTCTTTCCGCGCCGTTTGGTGAGCTGGAAATGTATTCCGGCCGTGATCACTACGTCCAGCGGATAGGCGAAACGGTAGTATTCACGGCTGTAGTAGTCGGGCTGGTAAAGGGAGCCGAAACCATAGCGCAGCATAGCGTTGATGTGGATTTCCACGGGGTCGAAGATGAGGCCGAAGCCGGCCCCACCCTTGATGCCGTATTCCCAGCGGTATTCGAAGGGATAAAACTCGTTAAGGTGGTTGGCTATGATGTAGTCGTATGTCCTGCCGTTCATGTCGTATTCCGGTTCGGCCGGCTTGTACGAGTCTGTGACGTTGAACATATGCTGCTCATAACCTTCGGCCATTTCCCTTTCAATGCTCAGGCGGTAGCCCCCGTAGAGGCCGATGTTGGCCATAAGCTTGAAGTTGTTGCCTATGTCTATGTGCATGTGGCCCATGGCGGCCGCTTCGAGGTATTCGTATTTCGCGGCGATGTAGCCGTCGACGACCTGGGGCCAGCCGGTTTTGGGGACCTTGATGCGATAGCCGTCCTGGCCGTAGCCGAAACTCAGCTGAACGCCGAAATAGGGCATGTAGCCGAACATCTTGCCGTATTTGGTCCAGACAATGCCGTAATTGACCGGCCGGAACACCATCTCGCCGTTCTTCGTGGGATTGAAACTTGTCGAGGCGAGCGACGGTCCGTAATAGACTCCGATCATCGAATAGTCGTTGATCGCGGCCTTGCGCTTGACGTTGACCGTGTCGAGGTATTCATTGGTCAGGGAATCCGCCCACTCCAGCGCCAGCGTGTCGCGGCGATCCTGGGCCCCGACGGGGAACAGTGCCGCGGCGGCAAGGGCCGAAACGAGAATATATATGATGGTGCGGCGCATCAGTCTTCAAATAATTTGGCTATGTTGATGGGCTGCTCCAATTCGGTGGATTCCTTTATGTCCAGCACGTAGGAGCCGCCTTTGAGGCGGTAGAACTTGACTTTCTCCGGCTGACGGTGTTCCAGCAGGCTGCCGGTGTCGACGAGCCCGTTGGCATTGCGGTCTTCGGTGATGCGGATGGAGTATTTTCCCGCCTTCAGGTAGGGGAATGGCAGGGTGCAGTCGGAAGTTATCTTGTAGCTGCGGAGCACCCTGTCGCGTTTTTCGTTGAGAAGGTCGACGATGTAGTTGAAGTGGACATCGCTGAGGACAAGGTCCAGGCGGCTCAGCTTGTCATCCTTGGGAAGGGACACCTTGACCTCGGTGCTGTCGTTGTAGGAACCGTTGATGTCCCGGAATTTACGGTATGGAACCTTAAGCTTGTATTCATATCCCGTCTGGAGCTTCTCGGAAGGCATCAGGGTGTATTTGCGCAGGTTCAGGGAGTCGCGCGTGACGGTAAATTTCATCGGGGACTCCTGCTGTCTCGGGTTCACGGAAATGAGCTTGAGCGAGTCGAAGGACTCGTAGATGATTGGCAGCTGGAATTCGAATTCGAAGCCGTATTGCTCGACACGTTCGGGCTCGGCGGCGATCTTCACCACGCAGGTGGTGTCTTCGTGCTTGATGTTCTTGCGGGAACTCTTGGAGGCCGCCTTGACCTTGTCGCTTGCCAGCCGGAGATGTTCCGTGTAGGGCTGGAGCTTGCCCAGGGAGTCGGTCTTGAGGTAGTCCACGAAGGTGTGGAGGGTGTCGGGGAAGCGCTTGCGCCTGTCGTTTATCCAAAGTTCGAGGCTGTCGCGCTGAAGGTTGAACTGTAGGATGAGCCTGTTGGCGGGAAAGCCCTTCACCCAAATTGAGTCGACCTGGGCGTTGGGGGCCATGAAGGTCAGGTAGGCCGAACGGATGCCGACACGTTCCTTGTTGACTATCAGCTGCTTGGTCGGCTTTTCCCGGAAGATGTACAGTTCGTGCTCCGAGCGTCTGGCCATGCAGTTGACCGTGTCTTTCATGTCGTATTTGAGGAGCTCCGGCAGGGTGTCGCTTACGACCATCGTGGGCCTGATTATGGTGTCGATGAAGGCAACCTTGTCATTTTCAGGCTCATAGATATTGTTGGCGGCATCGTCGACAAGGGCGTAAAGCCGATAGAGCGTATCGGCGATGTTCCGGAGCGAGAAATAGCCCCATTCGTCGGTCTTTACCGCCGCGTCGGGCCTGTGGAGGAAGATGGCCGAGTCGGCGAGGTCTTTATAGAGCATGACCGTCGCGCCCTTTATCGGCTGGAGGGTGTTGCAGTCGCGTACCGTGCCCGTAACCACCATGGAATCAATCTGATCGCCCGTGGAGAAGGTGAGCGTGTAGCCCGGGTACATGTTGCTTTCGTTGTTGTCGGCGACGGCGTTGGTAAGGTCCAGAGTGTAGGTGGTGTTGGAGTCCAGGTCGGAATCGAAATACACGATCAGCGTCTTTCCCCTCATCTTGTAGCGCGGGTTCTTCTCAAGCGGCGGAGAAAGGAAGATGCTCTTGGGGTCCTTGACGGTGACGTATTCGTCGAAAGTGATGGCTATCTGGGTCTTGTGTGTCGATACGCCGACTTCTCCCGGGAGAGGCTTCAGCCCCACGATCACAGGGGGGATGGTGTCTTTCTTTCCGCCCGTCGGAGGGGTAGTGGTGTTGGCGCAACCCGGCCCGACCAGCATCGGGACGAGTACCAGGGCTACCGGAATGATAGGGAAGTATTTGGATAAGAATCGTTTCAAAGTCATAGTTCCGTCCTCATTACTCTTTCGATGCCGCTGATTCCCGATATTTTGCCCATAAGCGTCGTCAATACGTCCTTGTCGTGGACGAAGAGGTCGAGATAGCCCTCGAAGATGCCTTCTTCCGAGCCGAGCACCATCTTTTTCATGTTGATTCCCATGACAAGGGAGATGTAGCGGGTGATTTCGTTGAGCAGGCCCACCCGGTCGGTCCCGCGTATGCTGATGCGGACCAGATAGTCCTGGCCCTGGATTTCCTCCCACTGGGGCGTAACGATCCAGTCGCCGTGCTTGGAGGCGATGCTCTCGGCGACGTTGCAGCTCTTCTTATGGACGGAAATCGTTCCGTCGGGCTGCTTGAAGGCTACGATGGCGTCGCCGGGGATTGGCTTGCAGCAGGATGCAAGGATATATTTTGGCTTGGCCGGGGCTTCTTTCCTGGACCAGGGGAAGGTCCAGCGCCGCTTTGTCTGCTGGACCGGCTTCTGTCCGGCCATGTCGACGATGGCGTCGAAAGGAATCAGGCCGAGGCTGTAGCGGAAGAAAAGTTCGTCGGCGTTGCCTACTTCCATCTGGAGAGCCATGCGCCGGAACATGCCGTCGGAAGGATGGATGCCGATGGCCTTGAGCTGCTCCTGCACGATGTCGCGGCCGGCCTTGGCCATTTGGGCGCGGTCGGCACGGAAATAGTCCATGACCGCGTTGCGAGCGTGGCGGGTGTAGAGGAAGTGGAGCCACTCTTTTTTCGGCTTTTCGTCCTCTGCGGTAATTATTTCCACCTGGTCGCCGCTGCGGAGCACGTAGGACAGGGGAACCAGCTTCATGTTGACCTTGGCGGCGATGGCATGGTGGCCGATGTCGGTGTGGATCTGGTAGGCAAGGTCCAGTGCCGTAGCGCCTTTCTGGACCGATTTCTGGTCGCCCTTCGGGGTGAAGACGACGATGTCGGAGGAGACGAGGTCGTTGTGGACGATTTCGAGAAGTTCGAGGGCGCCTACGTCGGGGTTGGAGATGATGTCCTTGACCTTGTCGAGCCACTTGTCCATCTCGCTGTCATTTTCGCTCACGTATCCGTCTTTCTTGTAGGCCCAGTGGGCGGCGATGCCCTTTTCGGCGATGTCGTCCATGCGCTTGGTGCGTATCTGGACTTCGATCCAGACGCCGTTGTCGCTCAGCAGGGTGCAGTGGAGAGCCTCGTAGCCGTTGCTCTTGGGGTGTTTGACCCAGTCGCGGACACGTTCCGGCTTGTATTTGTAGATGCCGGTGATTATCGAGAATATATGGTAGCACTGGTCGCGTTCGCTCTCATTGGACGAAGAGTCGGGCGTGAAGATGATGCGGATGGCGTAGAGGTCGTACACCTCCTCGAAGGAGATGTTCTTGGTCTGCATCTTGTGCCAGATGGAGTAGGGGGTCTTGACCCTCTTGCGTATCTCGAACTGGAATCCGGCCTTTTCCAGTGCCTCCTCGACCGGGATTATGAAGCGGTCGATCTCCTTTTTCTTGTCCGAGAGGTTGCGGTCGATAAGGGCGGAAATCTCCGCATAGGCATCGGGTTCCTTGTAGCGCAGCCAGATGTTTTCCATCTCCGATTTTATCTCGTACAGGCCCAGGCGGTGGGCCAGCGGAACGAAGATGAACATGGTCTCGGAGAGTATCTTGTCGCGCTTGTATTCGGGCATGAACTCGATTGTGCGGCAGTTGTGAAGGCGGTCCGCAAGCTTAATCAGCACGACGCGGACGTCGTCGCCGAGGGTGAGGAGGATGCGCTTGAAGTTTTCGGCCTGGAGGCTTCGGGTGTAGGCCTCGTCCTTTCCGGCCTGGGAATCGAGTACGTTCTTGATTTTGGTCAGACCCTCGACCAGCGAGGCGATCTTGTCTCCGAACAGCTTCCGGATATCTTCCACGGTGTAGTCGGTGTCTTCCACGACGTCGTGGAGGAGGGCTGCCGAGATGGATTTGTATCCGAGCCCTATGTCGCTGACCACTATCTTCGCTACGGCTATGGGGTGGAGTATGTATGGTTCGCCGGAGCGGCGGCGGACGTTCCTGTGAGCTTCATTGGCGAAATCGAAGGCCTTCTGGACGACCTGCAGCTCTTCTTCGGAGGCACAGCGCTTCCTGGCGGCTTCCTTCAGGAGGGCGTAGTCGCGTTCGATGACTTCGTAGTCGCTCTGTGTGAATTCGGAAAAACTCATTTTTTTCGTTCGATGGGTACGTCGAAAGAGATGGTATTGTGTTTCTTGCGTTGCTGTATGGCTTCCTGCGTCTGCTTGTCGAGCTGTTCCGAGGTGGTGCCCATCAGGTCGACGTGCTGGAAGGAGTAAGCGAGTTCCGTGCCATAGATGACTATGGTCCAGGCCAGATTCAGCCATAGCATGAAGAGTGGCAGCGCGGCGAGGACTCCGTAGATGGCGCTTTGCTTGGCCACCATGACCTGCGTTTCGAGGTAGAGGTATTGGACCACGGTGAACACCAGGCCTGAAAGCAGCGCGGCTTTGAGGGCGTGGCGGTAGTGGACATGCGTCCCCGGGATGTATTTGTACATCAGCGAAAGGATCATCACGGCGCCGGCGCCGAAGATCAGCCACGACAGGAATGACTTCAGGTGATGCAATATCGCGATGTCGTCGGGCAGGATGAGGTTCAGGACATTGGAGTAGACGACCGTTCCGGAGAAGAAGAGGATGATGACGAAGGGCGCCAGGATGATGATGCCGAAGACGAAGCCCAGCATCTTCCAGAAGTTGTTTTCCTGATTGACCTTCCAGGCGTTGTTGAACACCCTGCGGACGGAAATCATCAGCCAAACGACGATCCAGACGAAGGTCAGCATGCTGATGAAACCGAAAAGACCGGATTCGGCGGTCGATATTATATTGTCTGCGGCCTGGATGAGCATGTCTATCATGCGCTGGTCGCTAATTGTCATGTAGATGAATTCGGCGAATTTGTCCGACAGGCCCAGGCCGCCCGTCAGGAAGAAGCCAATGGCGATAAGGGGCACCACCGACATCATGGACTGGTAGGCGAGGGCGGTGATCTGGAAGCCCATTTTCTGCTCGGAGAAGGTGTTGAGGAGCAGGATTACGGTCTTTCCGTCCCTGACGAGGCGGGCCTTCCACCGGGAGAGACTCGAGGTATCGAGGACCCAGATGTCGTGGGTCAGGAACCGTGTCACCCTGCTGATGGCCATTGAAACCCAGCGGACTATGACTTTTACCTTGTCTGCTATATTCTTTGCGAAACTCATATGCCGAACAGGTTGGGTTCGAAATCTTCTTCGTCGGCTGCCGTGGCTTTTCCGGAGGGCAGCATCGCGCGCAGGTCGCTTTCGCCGATGACGGGAATGCCAAGTTCTGCGGCCTTGCGCAGCTTTTCCGGTCCGGGCTTCGTGCCGGCCAGGAGGTAGGAGGTCTTGCTGCTGACGGAAGAGCTGTTTTTGCCGCCGTTGGCCTCGATCAGGGCTTTCATCTCGTCCCGGGAGATGGAGAAATTGCCGGAGATGACGATGGTCTTGCCATCGAGGGCCGAGGATGCGGCCGTCTGTGCTGTCATCGAAAAATGGAGCCCTGCGGCCTTCAGACGCTGGATTTCCACCTTGTGGGCAGGGGCTGCGAACCATTCAAGGACGCTGCGGGCGATAACATCGCCGACGTCCGGAACGCCGAGAAGGTCGTCCATGCCGGCGGACGCCAGGGAGTCGATGTCGCCGAAATGGCGGGCCAGCTCCTTTGCGGTCGTCTCGCCGACGAAGCGGATGCCGAGGGCGAAAAGGACGCGGTCGAATGGCGTTTCAATGGAGTTGCGGAGGCTTTCCAGGAAACGGTCGGCGCTTCTGTCCTTCCAGCCTTCGAGGGTTACGAGGTCGCGTTTGCGGAGGTCGTAAAGGTCGGCCGGAGTGCGGACCAGGCCGCGGTTGTAGAGCTGGTCGGCCGTGGCGTCGCCGGCAAGTATGTTCATGGCCTTCCGGCCCATGAAATGTATGAGTTTGCCCTTGATCTGGGTCGGGCAGCCGTCGGCGTTGGGACAGAAGTATTTAGCCTCGTCCTCGGCCTTTACGAGCGGAGTCCCGCAGTCGGGGCAGACCTTGGGGAATTGCGGAATGGCGGCATCGGCAGGGCGCTTTGACAGCTCCACCGACGTGATTTTCGGGATAATCTCCCCGCCTTTTTCGACATGGACCCAGTCGCCGATGCGGATGTCCATGAGGGCCATCTGGTCGGCGTTGTTGAGCGTCGCTCGCTTTACCATCGTGCCGGAAAGGAAGACCGGGGCGAGATTGGCCACCGGGGTCACTGCGCCTGTGCGGCCCACCTGATAGTCGATGGAAAGGAGGGGAGTGACGGCTTCTTCAGCCTTGAACTTGTAGGCGACGGCCCAGCGGGGGAACTTCGCCGTGTAGCCGAGCTGCTGCTGGCACCTGAGCTGGTTGATTTTGATTACAATGCCGTCAGTGGCATATGGCAGCGACTTCCGGGCGGTGTCCCAATGGCTGATGTAGGCCTCGATTTCCGCGATGTCGTGGCAGATGCGGCGGTGTTCCGAAACCGGAAGGCCCCATGATGCCGCGGCGTCGAGCGCTGCCTCGTGGGTCTCGAACGAGACGCTTTCGGCGGGGATGTGGTAGAGGGTGCACCAAAGTCCGCGGCGCCCCACTTCGACGGGGTCGAGCAGCTTCAGGGAGCCAGAGGCGGCATTGCGCGGGTTGGCGAACGGAGGGTCTTCGTCGCGGCGGCGCTGCTCGTTGAGCCGGTCGAAAGACTCGTAGGGCATTAGGATTTCGCCGCGGATTTCGAATTCTTCGGGCCAGTTGCCGCCGCGCAGGACCTGGGGGATGTTGGAGATATGGCGCACGTTTTCAGTGACGTCGTCCCCGACAATGCCGTCGCCGCGTGTCAGGGCACGGACGAGGCGGCCGTTCCTGTAGGTCAGGCAGATGGCCGTGCCGTCGAACTTTAGCTCGCAGCTGTAGGAGAAATCCTCTCCGGAAAGGGTTTTGGACGCCCTTGCGGCGAATTCCTCGATCTCCGCGATGGAATAGGTGTTGCCGAGCGAGAGCATCGGGTAGCGGTGGGGATACTGGGCGAATTCGCGCCGGGAAAGAGGCTCGGCGTTGTCGCCCATGGGGGCGTCGATGTCACTGCCGACATGCTGGGTGGGGGAGTCGGGCGTCACCAGGTCGGGCCACTGCGACTCGAGGTTTTCCAGCTCATGCATCAGCTGGTCGTAGTCGTAGTCGCTCATCGTGGGCGCGTTGTCCACGTAGTAACGGCGGCTGTTTTCCCGGAGGGTTTCCCTCAGCTCGGCTATGCGTATTTCTGCGTCTTTTCTGTCCATTTCCGCACTTTTGTGCAATAATCAACAAAGATAGGCATTTTTATTCAAAAAATGGAAAATAAAATCCAGTGTGCTTTTATTGCCATAAAATGCTGCGGATTATCGGGGAAAATGCTAAATTTGCAAGATGGAAACCAATTAGTTTAACTTTATATCCAAAATGAAAGATTCCATTATCATCCTCTGCGGCGGCGGCCCTGCTCCGGGCATGAACACCGTGGTCTTCTCGGTTGCGAAGACCTTCCTCTCCAATGGTTACCGCGTCATCGGCCTTCACGGTGGCTACAGCGGCCTTTTCAGCCAGTCTCCCCGCATCGAGGACATCGACTTCTTCAAGGCGGACGCCTATTTCAACAGGGGCGGTTCGTATCTCCAGATGAGCCGTTTCAAGCCCACTGACGCCGATTTTGAAAACAATTTCAATCTTGGCCTCTTCCAGGACAACAACATCAAGCTCCTCGTGACCGTCGGCGGCGACGACACTGCCTCCACGGCCAACCGTATCGCCAAATTCCTGGAAGCCAAGCACTACCCGATCCACAATATCCACGTCCCCAAGACCATCGACAACGACCTTCCCCTGCCGGACAATGCCCCGACCTTCGGTTTCAACTCCGCAAAGGACGAAGGCGCCCACGTCGCCAGGACTGTCTATGAAGATGCCCGCACCAGCGGCAACTGGCTCATCATCAGCGCCATGGGTCGCAGCGCCGGCCACCTCGCCCTGGGTATCGGCGAGGCTACTCACTGCCCGATGACCATCATCCCCGAGATGTTCAACAAGACCGCCATCAGCCTCGACAAGATCGTCAACCTGGCCCTGTCGGCCATCATCAAGCGCAAGATCCTCGGTATCGGCTACGGCACCGTGGTTGTCGCCGAAGGCGTTTTCCACGACCTCGACCCTCAGGAAATCAAGAACGCCGGCGTCAGCATGACCTACGACGAGCACGGCCACCCCGAGCTCGGCAAGATCTCCAAGGCCGTCCTCTTCAACGACATCCTCGATAAGCAGTTCAAGGCCCTGGGCATGAAGGTCAAGACCCGTCCGGTCGAAATCGGCTACGATGTCCGCTGCCAGGACCCTATCGCCTACGACCTGACCTATTGCTCCGAGCTGGCCATGGGCGTTTACGAGCTCTTTGTCAAGGGCGAGACCGGCTGCATGGTCTATGTCGACACCGCCGGCAACGTCCATCCGCTCTACCTGAAAGACCTCCAGCAGGCCGACGGCAAGATCCCTCCGCGCCGCGTCGCCATCGACGGCGGTACCGCCCAGAACTACTACAACCATCTCTGCCACTTCATCACTCCGGCCGACTACGAGGCCGCGAAGAAGTACGTCCCGAATCCGGAGGCATACGACTTCAAGAAAATCTTGAACTGGTAGATTGAAACCGGTTTAGCCGGTAGCGTAACGGCTGCCGGCTAAACTTTGGATAGCGGGAAACAGGCGGATTATAATGCTTATTTATCAGTTGTTGCCCCGTCTGTGGGGCAATCCCGTAGAAGACCCTGTCAAGGGAGGAAAGGTCGAACGCAACGGTTGCGGCACCTTCTCCTCGGTAGACGGGGTCTCCTTGAAGTATCTGAAAGACACGGGTTTCACCCATGTCTGGTACACGGGAGTCATCCGCCATGCGACATGCTGCGCCACCCGCGGCTGCACGCCTTCCGACCCGTCCTGGGTCAAGGGCGAAGCCGGTTCACCCTACGCCATAACCGACTATTACGACGTCAACCCCTATCTGGCCGACAATCCCGACCGCCGGATGGAAGAGTTCCGCGCGCTGGTGGAAAGGACTCATGCGGCCGGGCTCAAGGTCATAATCGATTTCGTCCCCAACCACGTTGCACGCGACTATGGCCGCCACAGCGACGGGACGCATCCTGTGCTGGGTGCTTCGGACGACAGGTCCGTTCATTGGGCTCCCGGCAACGACTTCTTCTATTATCCCGGTCAGCCGCTCAGGCTCCCGGTGCCCTCGAACTATGTCGAAGACCCGGCAAGGGCCACTGGCAACTGTTTTTCCCCTTTTCCCGGCATCCACGACTGGTACGAAACCATCAAGCTGAACTACTGCGACTTCCACACCCCGACGTGGGACAAAATGCTGGACGCCGTCCTGTTCTGGGCCGGGCTTGGAGTGGACGGTTTCCGCTGCGACATGGTGGAACTTGTGCCCGAGGCCTTTTTCACCTGGTTGATTGCTCAGGTAAAAGCCCGTTTCCCCGGTATTGTCTTCATTGCCGAAGTCTATCAGAAAGAGCGTTACCGGGCCTATATCCGCGAAGTCGGATTCGACTTGCTCTACGACAAATCCGGCCTGTACGATGCCTTAAGGGCGATCGTGGAAAAGAATGTATCCGACGACGGCACTCCTCTGGAGCCATGGCAGTCCGCCCGACGCATCACGTGGAACTGGCAGGAAGAAGGCGACTTGCAGGCCAATCTTCTCAACTTCCTGGAAAACCATGACGAACAGCGCTTTGCCTCGGACTTCTTCGGCCGCTCGGCCGGCAACACCTGGGCAGCCCTCTATTCCAGTCTCCTTTTCGGCCCCGAGTCCTTCATGGTCTATTTCGGAGAGGAGGCGGGAGAGCGAGGCATGGACGCCGAGGGGCTAAGCGGCCCGGATGGCCGGACCACCATTTTCGACTGGTGGAGTGTTGCTTCGCTGCGGCGCCTCTATCGCCAGATTCATGGTGAAGAGGGCCTTACCCGTGAGGAAAAGCCTTTCTGGGAACGCTTCTGCAGCCTGATACGCCTAAGGGCGAACGACCCCGTGTTTTCGGCCGGGCAAAGCTACGACCTGTGCTATTGCAATGCCTCTTCGCCGGGCTTCGACTCCGACCGGCATTTTGCCTTCCTGCGCGCTTTTGGCGGGAGGGCGCTTCTTGTTTTCTGCAATTTTTCTTCGTCCACTTCCACGTCGACGGTCCACATCCCGGACCATGCCCTGGAGTGGCTGAATCTTCCCGCGCAGACTCCGCGTTCGCTCGCCGTAACGGTCGCTCCGTTCGACGCAACTATCGTGAGGCTGATATAAGTTTATCTTGTCACCATCCTGCAAAGCCTTCCGATGTGTTGGGATCGATGAAGGCGGTCAGGTCGGCAGGCAGTTCGAGGATCTGGGCATATTCGCCTGTACGGACGGCCTTTAGGGACGAAAGCAGGTTGAAATCGATAGCGTCGGGGTCGCGGACCGTATCAAGCGACAGATATCCGATTCCCAGCGAGGTTATGTTCTGGAAGAAATGCGTGCCCTGGCTGGGCTCGATCTGGAAGCCGCGGATGCTGTATTCGGCTATCATCTTCGCCTCCGAAATATCGCTCCACACTACCGGGATGCCGAGGTTGGGATCCGAGGAGCCCCACCTTCCCGGGCCGATGAGCAGATATGGCATTTTCTCCTTGCGCATCATCTGGTTGAACTCGGCCACCTCACGCGCCGCTTCAACGGAATGGAGCCCGTCGAAACGGTCGGGGCTGACCCAGAGGATGTGGCGTATGTCGGTGAACGAACCGGCGCCGAGGGCCTTTTCCGTCTTGAGGAGAAGATTGCTTATCTTTTCGCGAAGCAGGCGGCCTTCATCTGGGCTGGTCACCGAGTGCTGGCTGATGGGCCTTATCTGGAGGAGTTTCAGCGACAGGGTGCCCTCAGGCGTGCTTTCAGCGGCGAATTCGATCTCGACGTCGCATTGCAGTTCTTCCCTGCATATAGACAGGATGTCCTGGATGCATTTCGCCAGGGGATACTGGCCGTATTTCAATATCGCCTCGTAGGAAACGATCCGCGGGCCGTTGGCCTTTACGCCGGGGAGCATGCGGCCGTCGCTGCGGTCGAAGGTGGAAAACACCAGTTCCGGATGGTTGAAATCCGGAATCACGTCCGCGACCGGAAGATAGGCGAAGTTAATGCCTTCGTTGCGGGAAATCTTGAATGCGCCGGGGCGAAGGTCGAGGGCGAAAAGCATGTTCTGGGTATCGCGCAGGGCCAGTTCGGGCTGGGACAGCTGCAGGATTTTGCGCGGAAATCTCGGGCTGAACCGCAGCGTGCGTCCGCCGTCCACGACCGACTTTCCGAGTCCGAAAACCATGTTTACGATGCCGTCTTGCGGCTTTTCGTTGCCGAGCGGATAGAAGTTGACGCTTCTGGCCACGCCCGACAGCAGCGGATAGTAGAGCCCGCCGTGGCGTGCGCCGCAGATGTTCTGGACTATGACCGCCATCTTCTCCTCGCTCTGGAGGTTGCCGGTGGACTGGATGTAGGTGCGGCTGCCGATGTAGTAGGCCGAGGCGTAGACGCTCTTGATCGCCTTGTCGAGCATGCGCAGCATCTGTTCGCGGTTTTCCGTGAGCGGAATCATGTAGGTCGAGTAGACGCCGGCGAAAGGCTGGTAGTTGCTGTCTTCGAGCTTAGATGAAGAACGGATGGCGAGCGGGGTGGTGACGGTCTCAAGATATGTGCGCAGGTGGCCGATAAGCTCTTCCGGGAGACGCGAGGCCACGAATTCGGAAAGGATCTCGTCGTCGGAGAGTTCCGAGTCTATGATGTATTGCAGGCCGTTTTCCTCGATGAACCTGTCGAACCAGTCGGTGGCGATGACGATGCTCCGGGGAATGGAAATGGACATGTTGTCGTAGGCTGCGGTCAGCGAGTGCTTCTCCACCAGCTTGTTAAGGAAAGCCAGACCGCGGGCCTTGCCTCCGAGGGAACCGTCGCCGACGCGTGCGAAGGAGATGTAGCGCTTGTACTGGTCGTCTTCAAACTCGGCGATCACCCCGCGTCCGAGGGCCTTTTGGTAGAGGCGGATCTGGTCTTTGATGAACTCGCGCACGCCGTCGGCGGTAGGGTGGTGTTCCCTGCCGGTATTGGCTCCCAGGGTGAAGAGCCCGCGGGCAAAGAACCACTTGGAGAACATATTGCGTGAAGTCTTGCTCATCAATATGTTGTCTGGTATATTGTCAAGCATTGCTGCAAGTTCGTTCAGGCTGTTGGCGCGGCCGTATTCGTGGCCGCTGCGGTCGCGGAAGACGAAGTCGCCGAAGCCGAATTCATCGCGGATGAAGTCGGAGAGCTGGGTGAAGAGCGTGCGTGAATATTTCTTGACGAAGCCGACGCCTATCTCGTGGGCCACAGTCTCCAGATTGCCCTGGGACGACTGCATGAGCACGGAAATCAGAGGGTTGTCCTGACGAATGTAGCGGACAAGGTCGATGCCGGCGTCGAGCTTTTCCGTCTTGGGGTCGTCGCCCTTGTGGACGACCATGCCGATATCGGTGATGATACCGAGGAAATGGCCCTTGTAACGGTCGTAGGTTGAGATTGCTTCCTCGTAGCTTGTGGCGAGCAGGACCTTCGGCCTGGAGCGCTTGCGGTTGCGCTGCTGGTCTTCATTGAGGGCTTCCCGCAGGAATTCGTTGCTTTGGGTCAGCACCAGTTTGTACAGCTCGGGAAGATAGGTGGAATAGTAGCGTATGCCGTCTTCGACCAGCAGCAGGGCCTGCACCCCGGCTCCGAGGATATCCTGCTCAGCGTTCATCTTGTCTTCCAGCAGCTTGACTATGGCCAGGATGAGCTCGGCGTTGCCGTGCCAGCTGAATACGTAGTCCACGGCCGCGGCCTGCTCGGAAGTTACCAGACGCCGGATTTCGCGGGAATAGTGCATCAGCAGGACAAAGGGGATGTTGCGGCCCTCCGCCTTAAGCGACGATGCCAGAGGGAAGATGCCTTCGTCACTGATATTGAACATGCAGATGACGAGGTCTATGTCCGGGTCTTTTTCGATGATTGCGCGGGCCGACTCGGAAGTGGGAGTCCAGATGAAAGAAGGCGCGTCGGAGAGGTTGAGCTCCATGTATTCGCGGTTGATCTTTCCTTCGATCTGGCCGTCTTCCTCCATGATGAAAGCGTCGTAGTTACTGCAAATCATCAATATGCGGCTGATTCGCTCTCGCATGAGCCCTTCGTAGGCGAGGCTCGAGTAGTCTTCGATGTTTACGCTTCTCATATGGTGCTGAGGCTTCTTCTTCTGAATTCTGATATGACGATCGCGGCAGCTGCGGCGGCGTTGAGCGACTCCGAGCCGTGGCGCCCTTGCGGGAACGGAGGGATGAGGAGCCTGTCGCTCACCTCGGCCGAGACTTCGGGGCTGATGCCGTTGGCTTCGTTGCCGATAATGATGAGCGAAGGGGAGTCGGAACCCGTTTCAAGGGGCCTGTCGTAGAGGTTGACGCCGTCGAGGAAAGTGCCGTAGACATGTCCGCCGGCAAGGCGGAAATCCTTGCAGAGCCCGGGGATGGAGGCTGTGTGGAACGGCATGCGGAAAAGGGCGCCCATGGTGGCCTGGACCACCTTGGGATTATACCTTTCCACGGTGTCGTCGGAGGCGAAAACGCCATCCAGGCCGAACCAGTCGGCGATGCGCAGCAGGGTGCCGAGGTTGCCGGGGTCGCGAATACCGTCGAGGGCCAGGAAAAGGCCGCTGCGCGGCATGGAAAAGCCGGTTTCAGGCTGCTGCCTTACGACGGCGAGGACCGGCGGGGGACTCTTCAGGAGGCTGATCCGGGACATGGCCTCGTCTCCGATTTCATCGCGGCGCCAGACGGCCTCCACGGTGAATCCAGAGGCGACGGCTTCCGCCACCATTTTCTCTCCTTCGACCAGAAAACAACCGCTTTCCAGCCGCCCTTTCCTTTCGTGAAGGGCCCTTACCCGTCGAATTTGCTCTTTGGAAATCATATGGTCCGATTCATCTTCGTCTGACAAATATAATAATTGTCTCACAAAAATTTGAGATTCTCTTGCGAAATCGGTATTTTTGCCTGAATTTATGCGACGCTTTCTCCATATGCTTCTGCCCATTGCGCTGTGCGCGGCCGTCTTCGCCGGTTGCAGCACCACGCGCGTGCTGGCTCCCGGAGAGTACCGCCTGGCAAAAACAAAGGTGAAAGTGGTCGGCAACAAGAAGTTCAAGACTTCGCAGTTGGATCCCTGCCTGAAGCAGCGCGCCGAGGATTGGAGCGCCCTCCTGTGGGTCTACAACTGGGCCGACAGGGACAATAATACCGGCTGGGGCCGCTTTGTCCACAAGCTCGGCGTCGCGCCGGTCGTCTACGATCCCGACCTTCTCAACGCTTCGGTCGACAACCTTGTCAACCATCTTGAATACCTTGGCTACTACAATTCCAAAGTCCGTCCCTTCATCGACGTCAAGCGCCGGAAGGTCAAGGTCCGGTATGATGTCGAGCTCGGAAAGCAATATCCGATAAAATCGATTAGTTACGAAGTCCCCGAGCGGGGGAGCGTCGCCGAGGATTTCTATGCCGACACCGCTTCCGTGACCGTCCATCCGGGCAATCCGCTTTCCGAGGCCTCCCTCGAGGCAGAAAGCGAACGCTCCTCGGCCCACCTTAGAAAGCTCGGCTACTACGGCCTTAACAAAAACTACTATTCCTTCGAGGCCGACACCATGGCCTATCCCGATTCCGCCGTGCTTAAAATGAGGATCCGGGAATATACGCGAAACGAGACGCCCGCCGCATCCCGCGTCCTGCGCCCCTACACCTTCGGAACCGTCGACCTCTATTACCCCGAAAGCCTCCATCTGAAGGAAAAGCTTCTGCGCAACCTGACCACCATCCGCCCGGGCGACCCCTACAGCGAAGCGGCCGTATCCAACACCTATTCCCGTCTGTCAGCCCTCCGGGTGCTGAGCAGCGTCAACGTGGAGCTCGACGACGCCGACTCCAGCACCGTCGACTGCAACATCCATCTCACCCAGGGACGCCTTCAGGGGCTCAAGTTCAACCTCGAGGGTTCGACCAACTCAAGCGGCCTGTTCGGCATCGCGCCGGAGATAAATTATTATCACAAAAACATTTTCCACGGGGGAGAGCAGCTCAACCTGGGCTTCCGCGGCAATTTCCAGTTCAAGTTCAACGACCCCGCCCGTTCGACCGAATTCGGCGTTTCGGCCGGCATTTCCTTCCCGCGCTTCCTCGGCCTGCCCTACAGATACTTCAAGGGAGCGATCCCCAACACCGACATAAAGGCCTCGTACAACTATCAGAACCGCCCGGAATACACCCGCAACATCATTTCCACCTCCTACAGCTATTCCGGAAGGCATAAGAATCTGGTCTATCAGGTGACTCCGGTCCGCCTCAGCATCGTCCGTCTGTTCGACCTGAACGAAGATTTCTATTCCAACCTTGCCTCCAATCCCTTCCTGCGCAACGCCTATGAAAACCACTTCGACCTCGGCATGGTGTCGCAGTTCCACTATTCCACCAACAGCGACATCAACCCGAAGACTTCATATCGTTACGCGTCCCTTCAGTTCGCCCTTGCCGGCAACACCCTGAGCCTGTTCAAACCCTTGATGGCCAAGGACGAAGACGGTGACGGAATGATCTGGAACACGCCTTTCGCCCAATACGTCCGCGCCGAACTGACCCTGGGCAGGACATGGCGTTTCGGCAGGGAAGACGAGCAGGCCATCGCCGTCCGTTTCCTCGCGGGTGCCGGTTTTGCTTACGGCAACTCCCAGGCGCTTCCGTTCGAGCAGCATTTCTACAGCGGCGGCGCCAGCAGCATGCGCGGCTGGCAGGTCCGTGGCCTCGGTCCGGGCTTCTCATCTCCGGAAAACTACTTCGTCATTCCCAACCAGACCGGCGACATGAAGCTGGAAGCCAACCTGGAATATCGGTTCCACATGTTCTGGAAGCTCGACGGCGCCGCATTCTTCGACGTAGGCAACATCTGGACCCTCAATGGCGACGACCCCGACGATCCCGGCAGGCTGAAAGCCTCCACCTTCTTCGAAAGCCTCGGAGCCGACTGGGGCCTCGGTCTCAGGCTCGACCTTGGCTTTATCCTGGTCAGGGTTGACTATGGCCTTCAGCTCTACAACCCGTCATTCCCGATAGGTATCCGCTGGCTTGATCCGTGGACGAGCTTCCTTCTGGCAAGTTCGCTCCATTTCGGCGTCGGCTATCCTTTCTGATTGCTGTAATTCAGATGTTTACACAAAAAACGAGCACGCTTCCCAGCGTGCCCGTGTCAGTTAGTAGTGTGTCCCTTTATGGGAATTGAAATTAATTATTGTTGGTTAGAAAAAGTCTCTATAACGTTTTATGTCCGGGTGCAAAGTTACGTATAAAGAAATAAATTCCAAATTTTTCAGGAAAAAAATTTTAACGTTTTTATGTCAAAAGGTAAATAATCGGGCTCAGGCATCCTCTTTTCCGAGAAGATTCGGCCTTAAAGCCCGGGTCCGGGCGAGGGCTTGTTCGTCCTGCCAGGCCCGGATCAGCTTTGGATTTCCGCTCAGAAGGACATCCGGAACCTTCCAGCCGTTGAACTCGGCCGGGCGGGTGTAGACAGGCGGGGAGAGAAGTCCGTCCTGAAAGCTGTCGGACAAAGCGGACGTTTCGTCCGTAAGCGCCCCGGGAATCAGCCTTACGATGGCGTCTGCAAGCAATGCGGCGGGGATTTCACCTCCGCTGACGACATAGTCTCCGACAGATATTTCGCGGGTTACGAGATGTTCCCTGATACGGTGGTCGATGCCTTTGTAATGGCCGCACAGGAGGATCAGGTTGCCCTTTAGGGAAAGCTCGTTGGCGACGCCCTGGTCGAGAAGCTGGCCGTCGGGGGAGAGGTAGATCACCTCGTCGTAGTCGCGCTGGGACTTCAGCTCTTCTATCATCCGGAACACAGGCTCGACCATCATCACCATGCCGGCGTCTCCGCCGTAGGAATAGTCGTCCACGTTGGCCCGGGGGCCTATTCCGTATTTACGGAGATTGTGGACCTGTATTTCGACCAGGCCCTTTTTGCGTGCGCGTCCGACGATGGAGTGGGAGAGGGGGCTTTCCAAAAGTTCGGGTACCACCGAAAGTATATCGATTCTCATAATCGGCGAAAATATGTGCAAATGTAAAGTTTTTTCGGTATATTTGCATCCTATATGCATATAAACTTTTACAATTATGAGTGAAGAAATCAAACCTGACGTAATCCAGACGTCAGATGTAGAACAGTCCGGGGCACAGTCCTTCGGTGAGAGCGTAATGGAAAAGCTTTCCGGGATATCCGACAAAGTGGCCGCAGCCGCTGACGTGATCAAGGAGAAAGTCGCAGACATCGCGGAAGACGCAGTCGAAGCCGCAGGCCCCGTGACCGAGAAACTCTCCGGTCTGTCAGACAAAGTTGCCGCAGCCGCCGATTCCATCAAGGAAAAGGTATCCAAGATGGCCGGCGACCTCGTCGCCGACGCTCAGGCCAAAGACGCAGCCGAGGCTGAGCCTGCCGTCAATTATTCCGAAAAGACACTTGCCGAACTCTCCGGCCTTTTCGAGGAATTGATGGGAAAGGAAGACAGGATGAAGCGTTCCAAGGAAGCCGAAGCCATCAAGTCGGCATTCTACAAGCGCCTTTCCAAGGAAAAGGCCGCAGCGGGCCTTTCCGCCGAGGTCGAAGAGCCCGGTGACGACGTCGAGTCGGTCGAGGAACCTTCCGCCGAGGAGGCCGTCGTCAAGGACAATCCTTTCGAGGCTATCGAATCCGGTTTCAAGTCACTCTACAATACTTTCAAGAAGGAAAGGGCTGAGTTCAACCGCCGCCAGGAGGCCGAGCGCCAGGACAATCTCGTCAAGAAGCAGGCCGTGATCGAAGACCTCAAGGCCCTGGTCGAGAAGTCCGAAGACGTAGGCGCCGCCTTCCCCGAATTCAGGGCCATCCAGGCCCGCTGGAGGGAAATCGGCCAAGTCCCCGTCCAGGATTTCCGCGGCATCAACGAGACCTATCAGCTCTACGTCACCCAGTTCTACGACAAGGTCCAGATCAACCGCGACATGCGCGACCTCGACTTCAAGAAGAACCTCGAGGCCAAGGAAGAGCTCTGCCAGGAAGCCGAGCAGCTTTCCGGCAGCGAAGACGTCATCGGCTCCTTCAAGGACCTCCAGAAGCTCCACGAGCAGTGGAAGGAGCTGGGTCCCGTAGCCAAGGAATACCGCGACCAGATCTGGGACCGCTTCAAGGCCGCCACCGCCGTCATCAACAAGAAATACCAGGCCTATTTCGAAGGCCAGAAGGAGAAGTTCGCGGAAAACCTCGCCGCCAAGACACGCCTCTGCGAGCAGGTTGAAGAGATTCTCACCCGCGACGACATCAAGTCCTCGAGCGACTGGAACAATCTCTCCAAGGAGATTGAAAACATCCAGCAGGAGTGGCGTAAGATCGGTTTTGCGACCCGCAAGGACAATCAGAAGATATACGACCGCTTCCGTGCCGCCTGCGACCGCTTCTACGAGCGCAAGCGCGAATACTACAGCCAGTTCAAGGACAGCATGAACGGCAATCTGGAAAAGAAGCTCTCCCTTATCGAGCAGGCCGAGGCTCTCAAAGACAGCACCGAGTGGAAAAAGACCGCCGACAAGTTCATCGAGCTGCAGAAGCAGTGGAAGGAAATCGGCGCCGTCCCCCGCAAGAAGAGCGAGCAGCTGTGGAAGCGTTTCCGCGCCGCCTGCGACGCCTTCTTCGCCGAGCGCGACAAGCAGGCCAAGCCCGAAAATGACTTCTACGGCAATCTTCGCCAGAAGAAGGCCCTGATCGAGGAGATCAACGCTTTCCAGCCCGCTGAAGGCCAGGACCTCAGGGAGGCCATGAACGCCTTCACCGAGCGCTGGCAGGCTATCGGCTTCGTTCCTTTCAAGGAAAAGGAAGCCGTGGCCCAGGCATATAAGGAAGCCATGCAGGCCAAGTTCCCCGAGTTTGGCAACCGCCGTTCTTCCGCACGCGGCGCCGGTTCCCGTCCGGCCAAGGCCCCTCTCTCCGAAAAAGACCGCCTTGTACAGCAATACAACGCCCTCCAGCAGGAGATCGACACCTACGAAAACAACATCGGATTTTTCTCCGCTTCCAAGAATTCAGCCCCTCTTATCGAGCAGATGCGCGCCCGCATCGATGCTGCCAAGAAGGATCTGCAAGATCTCGCGGACAGGATTCGCCAGGCAGAGTCAAGTGAGCAGGAGTAAAGAAGTAGAGAAGTCCAAATTTCGTTTATGAATAAAAACAACGTCATAGGGTGGATACTGATCGCCGCCATCATGGTCGGCTACATGTTCTACCAGTCAAAGCAGATTGAAAAACAACAGGCCTATCAGGCACAGCTCGATTCAATTGCGCAGGCAGAGTCGCTCGCCCAGTGGAAACTCGACTCCGCCTGGGCCGCAGAGCATCCGGTCGACACGGTTTCCACTGCGCAGGCTTCCCAGGCGGGAGCCCCCAGGCAGGCCGCAGTCTACCGCGATTCCCTGCTGGAAGCATCTTCCAAGGCTGAAGGTCAGTTGCTTACGCTATCAAACGGAAAGCTTGTCCTAACCATCAACACCAAAGGTGCCCAGCCCTGGTCCGCCCTCCTTCCGGAATACACCAACTACGGCGGCTCCGACCTTTACCTCTTCAAGGAGGGCGACAGCGAGCTTAACTTCTCCGTTTTCACCAACCAAAACATCAGCACGAAGGACTTCGTCTTCGAGGTTGCTTCCCAGACCGACTCCTCTGCAGTGCTCCGTCTGCCCCTTGCCGCGGGCGGCTACATCCAGCAGGAATACACGCTGCACCCCGACTCCTACATGGTCGACCACGCCCTTTCTTTCGTCGGCATGGATGAAGTCATACCCCGCAACGTCAGCGTCTTCGACATGGACTGGCACGTGACGGTGCCCCGCATGGAAAAAGGCTACAAGAACGAGAGCACCTATTCCAAGCTGGACTACTATTTCTCCGGCGAGAAAAAGCCCGTTGAAATAGGCCGCGGCCGCAATGCGTCCAAGCGTATCGACAACCGCCTGAGCTGGTTCGCCTTCCAGCAGCAGTTCTTCTCGGTGATAATGCGCAGCAAGGAAGAGTTCGCTTCCGGCGAGGTTTCCATCGGCTTCATCCCGCAGGACGACCCGTCCCAGAAGCTTATGACCTGCGCGGCCAGCATGCGTTCCGACCTTCGCCATGGCCCCGATGTCCGCTATGAAAACGAGATCTATCTCGGCCCCAATCAGTTCTATACCCTGAAGTCCTTCGGCCAGAAGTATGAAAAGATCATTCCCCTGGGCGGCTGGCTTGTCGGATGGTTCACCCGTTTCGTGATCATCCCCCTGTTCAACTGGCTCCACAAGGGAATCGCCAATTTCGGCATCATCATTCTCCTGATGACCATCTTCATCAAGATCGTGGTGTTCCCGTTTGCCTACAAGAGCTATTCCTCCAGCGCGAAGATGCAGGCCCTGAAGCCCGAACTCGACAAGCTCAACGCCAAATATCCCAACCAGGAAGACGCCGTCAAGAAGCAGCAGGCCACGATGGACCTCTACAAACGGGCCGGCATCAGTCCGATGGGCGGCTGCCTGCCGATGTTGCTCCAGTTCCCTATACTCTGGGCAATGTTCCGCTTCTTCCCGGCTTCCATCGAGCTTCGCCAGCAGTCGTTCCTCTGGGCCGACGACCTCAGCGCCTACGACTCCATCCTGAATTTCGGTTTCAACATCCCGCTTCTTGGCGACCACCTGTCGCTGTTTGCCCTCCTGATGGCCGTTTCGATGTTCTTCTATTCGAAGGTCACGATGCAGGGACAGTCCACGGGCGACGACCCCAACGCCAAGATGATGCGCTTCATGAGCGTCTGGATGATGCCTATAATGATGTTCTTCATCTGTAACAACCTGTCTTCGGGTTTGAGCTACTACTACCTGCTCTCCAACCTCATCACGATGATCGAAACCTTCGTCATCAAGAAATGGTTCGTCCATCCCGAAGAAATCCGCGCCCGTCTTGCCGCCACTGCCGGGAAGCCCGTCCAGAAGAGCAAGTGGGAGCAGCGTCTGGAAGAGGCCCAGAAGATGCAGCGCCAGATGGAAAAGGAACGTCAGAAAAAACAGCGCCGTTGATACGCGAAAGACTCTCTGAAATCAAGGCTGCACTCCCCGCGGGGGTGCAGCTTGTTGCTGTATCCAAGTTCCATCCGGTCGAAGCGCTAATGGAAGCCTACGACGCCGGGCAGCGCATCTTCGGAGAGAACCGTCCGCAGGAGTTCGCCGCCAAGGTGCCTCAGATGCCTTCCGACGTCCAGTGGCATTTCATCGGCCACCTTCAGACCAACAAGCTCAAACTGGTCCTTCCTTATGCCTCCCTCGTCCAGTCCGTCGACTCGCTCCATCTGCTGGAAGCGATCCAGGCGTGGGGGAGAGCCAACGACAAAGTCATTCCGGTCCTTCTTGAGCTCCACTTGGGCGCGGAAGAGACAAAAGGCGGACTGACCGAAGCCGAAATCCGGCAGATCCTTGCCTCTGAATGGCCTTTCGTCGACATCCGCGGCCTCATGGGCATGGCGACCAACACCGATGACGAATCAGTGGTCCGAAGCGATTTTGAGCGCATCTCGGCCCTTTTCCGCTCGCTCCGCAACGACTATCCATTCCTGACCGAGCTCTCTATCGGCATGTCCGACGACTGGCCCCTCGCCGTCCAGTGCGGAGCCACCATGGTCCGCATCGGCTCCTCCATTTTCGGCCCGCGACAATATTAGCCGTAGAATTATCGATAAAATAAGTTACCTCGTTCCAAAAACCCTCCGCTTCGCTTCGTCCCTCCCAAACAAGTTTGGGCCCCACTGTGGGTTGGTTTCCGGGGTCCCCGAAAATTTTCAATTTTTGGGGTGTTGTGGCCATGGGCGGCCACAGGTTTTGGAACGAGGTAACTTATTTTATACAGGTAACCGGCTAAGTAATTATACTGATTTTTACGGTTTGGCTTGCAGGGGAGAGACAAAAATGCTAAATTTGGAACAACCAACCGTTTAAAGCCATGGTTACAACAATCGTCATTATCGCAGTCATCGCGGTTCTGGTCTTATGGGTCATCTCGGTCCAGAACAAACTCGTCAAGCTCGACGAACTCTCCAACAACGCTCTGAAGCAGATCAATGTCCAGCAGGTCAGCCGCTTCGATGCCTTGAAAGCCCTTGCGAAGCTGACCAAAGACTATGCGGCATACGAGAGCGAGCAGATCGAGAAGATGTTCGCCGCCCGCAACATGAGTTCAAGTGCCAGGCCGACCGTCGCCGAAATTAACGGCAACGAGGCCGCTCTCGCCGGCATCGCCTCCAGGCTCATTGCCGTCGCCGAGCAATATCCCGAGCTCAAGGCCAGCGACAACTACGCCAAGACCATGTCTTCCGTCAAGGAATACGAAGAAAACGTCAGGCTTTCCCGCATGACCTTCAACGACACCGTGACCAAGTTCAACCAGCAGGTCCGCATGTTCCCCGGCAGCCTCGTGGCCGGTCCTCTCGGATTCGCTCCGAAAGAGTATCTCGCCGAAGACAAGTCCAAGACCGAATACCCGGAGTTATGAAAAGCCTGAAACTTCTGTGGGCAACGTTGCTTCTGGCGGCGCTGCCCTTTCTTACGTGCAGGGCTGAGACTATCGACTTCATCCGCGTCGAAGTGCATCTGCAGCCCGACGGCAGCGCTGTAGTGTGGCAGCGTTGGGTCGTCACTCCCGACAGTGGTTCCGAAATGTACATTCCGATGGAAAACCTCGGAAAAATGTATGTCGACGGCTTCTCTCTCTGGGAGGGCGACACGATGTATGAAAATGACGGGCGCAATTGGGACTCAAGCCGTTCCAGGCTCCAGAAAGCCGGTCGCTGCGGCATTATCGACAAGGGCAGCGGGGTAGAGCTCTGTTGGGGGAAAGGCGAGCTTGACGTCAAGCACGACTGGACCATGCGCTACAATCTCCACGGCCTTGTCCAGTCGTATAAGGACTATGACGGCTTCTACTTTATGTTCATCGCCGACGAACTCTCGTATCCCGAAAAAGCCCGTGTCGTTATCTATCCTCCCGAAGGGGTGACATTCTCCGACGACAACATTGCATATTGGGGTTTCGGCTACGAAGGCGACATCTATCTTGTCGAAGACGGGACCGTAGTCGCCGACGCGCCCAACGGACTCGGGCGGGATAATCCCATGCTCGTGATGATGCGCTTCGAAAAGGGGCTCATGTCTCCGGAAATATCTGTGGATAAATCATTTGACTCCCTGAGGAAAAAGGCCTTCAAGAGGTCTGACTACGAGTCTTCCGACGAAGGCTTATGGCTCTTTGTGCTAATAGCGCTGGGCTTCGCCTTCATAGTGCTGTTTGTAATCTTCTATGTGATACGCCACTTCCTGGGTTTCAAATACATGAAGAGCGTCTACGGCACGAGGAAGATAAGCGGTTGGTGGCGCGACGTGCCGTTCCCGGAGTGTTTCGAAGCGTCGTATCACATCTACAAGGAAGGCCAGGATCTCCTTTCCAGGTCGCCGGAAATCGACATCTGCGGGGCATATTTCCTTCGCTGGGTAATGAACGGCTACGTTAAGCCGCAACCCGCAAACAAGAAAGACAGGGTTAACCTTGTCTTCCCCGAAGCCGTTCCGGAAGAAATTGACGGACCGGAAAGAAGGCTGTTCGAGATGGCGCTCGCGGCCGCCGGAGACAACCGCATCCTCGAGCAGGGCGAGTTCGACAAATGGGCGGAAAGACACTACACGCAGGTTGTCGGATTCCCCGCCTCCGTAGGCCGGACCGGTCTGGACTGGCTCAGAAAAACCGGTTATTACAGTGGCAAAGTCCTTTCTCCAGAGTCTCAGAAAATGTTCCGCCATGTCGTGGAGTTCCGCAATTTCCTTAGTGATTTCACCCTTTCCGGCGAAAGGGGCACTGCCGACGTCTCCCTCTGGAAAGATTATCTTATCTACGCCCAGCTGTTCGGCATCGCCGACAAGGTCGCCAAACAGTTCAAGAAGCTGTATCCTGAAGGCTTTGCCCAGTTTGCCCAGAACCATGGCATGAACGACGTGCTCTTTATGAACACCATAAATTACAGCCGTCTCGTTACGGCCCACGCCTACAGCAACGCCCTATCCCGCAAAATAGCGGCCGAACAGCGTCAGCGCTCATCCGGCCACGGCGGCAGCTCCTCCATCGGATTCGGCGGCGGCTTCTCCGGCGGCGGCCACGGCGGCTCGCGATAGTTTTTTGCTTATGAATTTTAGTGTAAATTTGCTAAGTATGAAACGGTTATTTATCATAGCTCTTTTGGCGATTGCAGCGGCGGTACCGCTGTCAGCGCAGGATGTTCTTTTCGAAGATGAAAAGACTGCCGTGCCAGGTGTGGCTCAGGACGAAGTCTTGACAGGAACGATGACGGTCAATCACCTGACGGGGAGGATTGCCGTTAACGGGGTTGATGTCGACCCTCGCCTGGTATATCGATATTTCTCATCAGAGGAAGAGGCTCTGTTCAACCGCGGTAATTCTCTTGAGGAGATATCCGGGTACATTATAGGCGCCGGTGTCGGAACTGCCTTGGGCACTTTTATCGGAACGTTGATTGCGGGTAGAGATCTCAGGCGCGGGGTGCCGGCGTATATTGCAAGTGGCGTCGTGGCGTTGGTCGGGCTTCCGATCTATTTCATCGGGAGAGGTAAAATCAACAAGGCTGTCTCAAGTTTCAACACATCTCACGGCTACGCCCACTATTCCCCGGAACTGACCATCGGGGTCCAGGACGCCGGAGTTGGTCTGGCTCTCCGTTTCTAATCTCTGCGCAGCTCTTCGAGCATGGCGCGTGCAACGGCAAGAGAGGCTCCGCCACCGCCGAGGGCTTCGCGTATGGAGGCATAGTCGGCGAGCATTTCTTCGCGGTATTCCACGTCTTCAAGCAGCCGGCGGACTTCGGTCAGGAGGTTGTCCGGCGTAAAGTAATATTGCATCAGCTCCTTGAAGGCCATTTTGCCGAGGATGAGGTTGCCGAGGCTGATGTACGGGACCTTTATCAGCAGCCGGGCCAGGTTGAAGTTGATCGGACTCTGGCAATAGCCGACAACCTGCGGAGTGCCGAGAAGGCAGGTTTCAAGGGACGCGGTGCCGGAGTTGACGACTGCGGCCTCGGCATGCTTTACGATGGCCTGTGTCTGGCCGAAGACCAGATGAAGCCACTCCTGACGGCCCTCCAGATAGGGAGCATAGTCGGAAGGGGAGCGCGAAGGGGCCCCTGCGATTATGAAATGGAAAGACGAGTATTCCGGCAGGGCCCGCATCCGGTCGGAAAAGACGCTGAGCGTATCCATCATCGAACTGACTTCGCCTTTACGCGAACCGGCCAGCAGGGCAATGTATTTCGCGTCAGACGGGAGTCCGCAGGAGGCCAGGAAATCCTCGCGCGCAGGGATAACGGCCTGGTCGACGGCATCTACGAGCGGATTGCCCTTATAGATGTAGCTTATGCCCTTGCTGTCGAAATATGGTTTCTCAAACGGAAAGACGATGAATAGTCTGTCGACGTAGGCCTTCAGTTTCTTTATCCTGCCCTCCCTTGAGGCCCAGACCTTCGGAGCAATGTAGTAAAATACCTTCAGACCCTGTTTGTGGGCGAATTCCGCGATGCGGAAATTGAACCCCGGATAGTCGATAAGGATAACTACGTCGGGCCCGAACGACAAAATGTCAGCCTCGCACTGGCGCAGGCGCGAGAGGAACTCTCCCGCGTGCAGGACTACCTGGCTGAAACCCATTACGGCGCCGTCCTTATAGTCCCGGGCAAGCCCGTTTGTGCCATTTTGAGCGGCACGATAAACTTCGTTCATCAAGGGACCGCCCCAGAAACGCATGTCGGCTTCGGGGTCTCCGGCATAGAGTCCCTTCATCAGATTTGATCCGTGCAGGTCGCCGGATGCTTCGCCGGCAATCAGGTAGTATCGCATTGAACGTTTTAGTTTATCTTGTTCAGGCTTATTTGCTTACAAAGATATGAAATTTCAAGATTTTTTGGTAATTTTGCGCAGTTTTTGCAGGAAATACTGCTCAGATGAAACAATGTATAACTTACAATAATTTAATTTTTATCTACAATGATCAAACTTGGTATTAACGGATTCGGCCGCATCGGCCGCATGGTTTTCCGGGCCGCAGTGGAGAATTTCTCCAAGGACATTAAGGTTGTCGGCATCAACGACCTTCTCGACGCTGACTACCTCGCTTACATGCTTAAATTTGACTCTGTCCACGGTCACTTCAACCACGACATCAAGGTCGAAGGCAACTACCTCATCGTCGACGGCAACAAGATTCAGGTCTTCGCTGAGAAGGATCCGTCCAACATTACCTGGGGTGCCCTCGGTGTCGACGTAGTCGTCGAATCCACCGGTTTCTTCCTGACCTCCGAGCTGGCTCAGGCCCACATCAACGCCGGCGCCAAGAAGGTTATCCTTTCCGCTCCTTCCAAGGACGCAACTCCCATGTTCGTCTACGGTGTCAACGACAAGACCTACGCCGGACAGGCCATCATCTCCAACGCCTCCTGCACCACGAACTGCCTTGCCCCTATCACCAAGGTCCTCAATGACAAGTTCGGTGTCGTCCGCGGCCTCATGACCACGGTCCACGCTGCAACCGCTACCCAGAAGACCGTCGACGGCCCTTCCAAGAAAGACTGGCGTGGTGGCCGCGGTATCCTCGAGAACATCATCCCGTCCTCCACGGGTGCTGCCAAGGCTGTCGGCAAGGTTCTTCCCGAACTCAACGGCAAACTCACCGGCATGTCCCTCCGCGTTCCCACTTCCGACGTTTCCTTCGTCGACCTGACCGTCGAGCTGGCCAAGCCCGCTACCTACGAAGAGATCTGCGCCGCCATGAAGGACGCCTCCGAAGGCGAACTCAAGGGTGTTCTCGGCTACACCAACGAAGCTGTCGTCTCCACCGACTTCCGCAACGATTCCCGCACTTCCATCTTCGATGAGAAGGCCGGTATCCAGCTCGACCCGACTTTCGTCAAGGTCTGCGCATGGTACGACAACGAGTGGGGTTATTCCAACAAGGTTCTCGAGATGGCAAGGGTCATCATGAAGTAATCCATACAGGAATACCGATTAAACCGGCTTCCCTTCGGGGAGGTCGGTTTTTTTTTATTGGAAAACGCTGAGGTCCACCTCGCCGTGAATGCCGTAGACGACGGCCCTGTCTGTAAACTGCCACCATTTCCATTTCTTGACGTCGGGGCTGAGAACGCCGTAGTGGGCCACCCAGACGGGGTATTTATCCAGAATTTCGCGGGAGATGATGTCCTTTGCGAAGCTGTCGGGACAATATATGACAGGCGTCCTTCCATAGTGGGTTTCAACGGCATTCAGCCAGATGCCCAGGTCTTCGTTCAGCTGTTTAATGTCGCAGCCGCGGTGGATGGTCTCGAAATCCAGCACGGGCGGGAGGTCTGTATAACGCAGATTGCCGACAGTGCCGATGAAGTGGTCGGCCTGGGCCAGCGGGTCCTTCGAACTGCGGTAAAAGTGGTAGGCACCCCGCTTGATGCCATGAGATGCGGCCTCTTCCCAAAGAGACTGGAACTTCTTGTCCCGGAATGTCTCACCTTCGGTCGCCTTAAGTATTACAAAAGATACCGGGCGTATCGTCCTGGCCTTGGAGATCGACCTTGTCGTGCGCCCCAGCATGTCGGTCATTACCCTGAGCGAATCCCACCTGATGTCGGCGGTGCGGTTGTGGTGGCTGAGGTCGATTCCATAGTGCCATCTGCCGGGAGGGACCATGGCGCCGGTCTCCTCGTCCCGCTGGAAAAAATGGGGCAGGGCGACAATCGAGGCGAAAACCAGCCCGACGGCCACAGGCATCCACCAGCGGAATGCCAATGTCCTGGGCTTTACCTTCTTTTTCTTCTTTTTCTGTTTCCGGACCATAGATTATATTCGCAAATTTACTAAATTCGCATAAAATAAATGTCATCATGGAACTCAAAGGATCAAAAACCCAGCAGAATCTCCTCGCCGCATTCGCAGGGGAGAGCCAGGCCCACACAAAGTACCTCTACTATGCCTCCAAGGCCAAAAAGGAAGGTTATGTCCAGATAGGCAAGCTGTTCGAAGAGACGGCTTCAAATGAAAAGGAACACGCCAAGATCTGGTTCAAGCTCCTCCACGGCGGCTCAGTCCCTGAGACCGTCGAGAATCTTGCCGACGCAGCCGGCGGCGAAAACTACGAATGGACCGACATGTATGCCACCTTCGCCAAGGAAGCCAGGGAAGAAGGTTTCGACGAGATTGCCGCCCTTTTCGAAGGCGTCGCTGCAATTGAAAAGGCTCATGAAGAGCGCTACCGCAAGCTCCTGGCCAACATCAAGGACGGCATTGTCTTCTCACGCGACGGCGACTGCATCTGGGAATGCGCAAACTGCGGCCATATCGTAGTCGGTAAAAAAGCTCCGGAAGTGTGCCCCGTCTGCAAGCACCCCCAGAGCTACTTCATGCTTCGCGCTGAAAACTACTAATTTTACTGTAACCCTCCTGTAGATTACGGGCGCTTTACGGCCAGGAAGACAAGGCTGATTACGATATAGGCCGTGAAGACGGCGAGGGGGACAAGCGACCAGTGCTGGCCCGTAAAGACCGTCATGATAGCCGCTATGGCAGCGATGCTGACGAGGGAAATGCGCTCCATCCGGGCAACCGGGTCGGGCGCAATTCCTTTGCCCATCTTGAACGAGAACATCGGTATTTCGCTGACCAGCAGGGCGGAGAGGACGATGGCAAGGCAGGGCGCTATCCACACTGCGGCCGCTGCGAGAACGCTTTCGGGGCGGCAGAAGACGTAGCAGGCGAAAGAGCCGCAGATCATCGCAGAGGCAGGGGTCGGGAGCCCGAGGAAGCTGTCGTGCTGACGCTCGTCGAGGTTGAATTTGGCGAGGCGCAGGGCTGAAAATGCCGCCAGGACGAGCGGGATGAGGCTGAGCCAGAAATTGCATCCTCCGTCTTGCATCGTCTTATACAGCATGATGGCCGGAAGGACGCCGAAACTTACGTCGTCTGCCAGGGAGTCAAGCTCCTTGCCGATTTCCGAATAGGCCCCGAGAAGGCGGGCAGCAAAGCCGTCGCAAAAGTCGAAGCAGGCGGCCGCAATCATTAGAAGGAAGGCCTGGTCGGGACGGCCGGCCAATGCGACAATCACCCCGATGGCGCCGCACAGGAGGTTCATCGAGGTGATTGTGTTGGGTATGTGTTTGCGGATACTCATTATTTGATTCCGAGTTTCTTCTGGATGTCCTTGGGGATGGCGTTTTTGTTGACCACGATGTTAAGGGTCTTGGCCTTGAAGAAGTTCTCGCTCATGTACCAGACGCCTTTGTATTTGCCGGTCTCGCCCCAGGAGTTCTTGATGAGGTAGTATTTGGTGCCGTTCTGGTCCTTGGCGATGCCGAAAAGATGCATGCCGTGGTCGTCGGTGGTCTGCTTGATGTCGAAACCGGTCTGACGGCTTTCCTGGGTCACTTCGGCTTCCTGAGGGGCTTCTTCCTTGGCGGCGTCGGCCTTGTCTTCGGACTTGCCGACCCAGCGCTCCTGGTCGGAACCGGAAGTGGACTTCTTGGTGTTGTCAAGGAGGATTGCAAGGCCGGTGCGGGTGAAGCCGGGCTCGCTCACGTCGCCGCCCCAGAGGACGGTGTAGCCCTTGTCGATAGCGTTGTCGACTATGGCCTGGAACTCATCCAGAGGCACGTTCCAGGAGCGGGTCCAACGCCAGTTGTCCTGGACTTCGATGGCGAAGTCGGTATAGAAGGGATGGTGTGTCAGGGAGGTGAGGCCTACGTAGTCGTCGGTGTTGATGCCGAGCTGGTCGCGGCAGGCTTTTGGATCGTCGGCCGGAAGCTCGCCGAGGTAGGCGTCGAGGATGCCGTCGAAGCCGCGCATCCAGGCGGTGGAAAGGTTGCGGTTAGGGTTTTTGACCACCGCTTCGACATAGCCTTTCAGCACGGCGTCAAGCTCGCCCTGCACGGGAAGTTCGGTGCCGTAGTTCATGCCGCTGTAGGCACTCTGGGGCAGGATGCCATAGTCGCGGATGACCTCCATCACGTCGCCGAAATCCGAACCGGCGCTGAAGCCGAGGGTGCCGTCGAGGCGGACATATTTCGCGGCACGGTCGTGGTAGGCGTTGCGGACGACGAACATTTCGGAGAGGTCGGGATACTGGGCCTCGTCCTTGATCTTCTTGTCGCGGATAATCTCGGACTCGAGGAATGAAAGGGCGGAAAAACACCAGCAGGTACCGCTGCGATATTGATTTTTGATGGATGTTACAGGGTTTTCCTTTACCGTGGTGAATTCGTATTCGTACTTGACCTGGGCGCCGAGCGATGCGGGCAGGATGGCTGCCAGGAGAGCGGCGACTGAGATAGCATGGATGCGTTTCATATTCTTGCTGCTTGATTTATGTTCGTTTTATCACACAAATATAGACAAGTTTTCGTAGATTTGCAAAATGATTCTCCTATATATACATGGAATGGGCGGCGGCGGAGACAGCCGTATCCCCGGTATTTTGCGCGCTCGCCTGCGGGGCAGTGATATCGAGACGGTCGTCCGCACCTACAGTTTCGACCCCGACGAAGGCGCAGCTCAGATTGCCGCATGGGTCGAGGAACTTTCGCCGTCAATCATTGTGGGAGAGTCTCTTGGCTCGCTTCAGGCGCTTCGCATCCATGGCTTGCCCCATATCTTTGTTTCACCCTCGCTGGGCGCCCCTTCGTGGCTGGGCGGTTTCGCCGTGCTTTCACTCATTCCGGGCGTAAGGCCGCTTCTCAACCGGGTCTATAAACCGCGTGAGGGCGACCGTCAGCCTCTTGACTTCCGATACGGCATTCTCAGGAAATATCGCGCTCATGGCCGCGAGGCCCTCGGCAACAGCCCGCGAAAGGGGAGCGACGACTATTTTTTCGCATTCTTCGGCCACCACGACCACTACCGTCGCAGCGGAGTCGTCAGCGTCCGGAAGTGGGAGCGCTGGTTCGGAAAGGACAATTACGCCATGTATGACGGTACGCATTTCATGGAGGAGGAATTCATCGACTCGCTTTTGCTGCCGAAAATCAAGAAAATAGCATCCAAATGTTCCGCGGATAGCGATTAAACCGTCAAGATTTGCTAAATTTGCAGATTGTGAAAAGATTTCTTACCATAATTGCCGCCTGTGCAATGGTCATGTCCTGCTGCCGCACCAAGCCCGGGACTGGCCACGTCGTGCCTTATGTCCAGCGACTGCTCTCCGACACCCTTTCGGCCGAGTTCCAGTCCCTGTCGAAGGTCGACCTTGAAAACGTTACCGGAAGCATTGCCGTCATCGGGGCCCCCGAAGACGCCGTCCTGATTTCCGAAGCCCTGCTCGACTGCGACCTGCGCGACAACATCTCGGGGCGCCATGCCCCCGACCAGCTGCCCGATTTCTCGGGCGAGACAATCGCGCCTCTCCTCGACAGGGCCAATGCGCCGTACAGCGGTTTCCTCAGCGGCGGCAATCCCGACCTGCTGCGCGAAGTTACCGTCCGCAACGTCCTCCTTTCCCTGGACACCCTCTGCTGGCAGCGTCCGTTCGACGTCATGCCTCCGATCCGCAAGTCTGGCGCCAAGCTCGTAATCCTCGCATCGACCGTCAGCAGCGTCTACGGCCTCGACCAGTTGGATACACTTCGCAAGGTTGCCCTGTCGCATCTTCCGGTTTTCTCCTCGCTTGAGGCCATGCTCGACGATGCGGCAAGCCGCAAGCCCGGCACGAGGCACATGCTCGTATGGACGTCTGCATCCAATTATGAATCAGGTGTCTGGCAAGATGCTCCCGCGGTAAGGAACTTGCCCTCTCCGTCTTCATGCGTGGCCTATCCTGCCGCCGACAGCCTCTCCCTCCGGGACAATTTCCTGTCGATGCTGGACAACTACATCGAGGAGTTCGGCACCCGCAAGATTTCCTTCATCCTCCTGGACGACCCTTCGGTGGATCCGGCGGAGATAGATGCCGTCATCTCCTCGCTGCTCGCTTCCGACGACGATAATCTGGTGATTTACAGAAATATGCTCGCCCCGGACGCCGTCTGTCTGAGCCCGTCCCGCTCGCTTCGCGTGCTGGTCTTCGACTATATGCGCAAGGCCAATCTGTTCTCCCACATGATCGCATACCCCCACCTTTCCGGCATGTTCACGGCACCCGCCCGCGGTCTTGATGATGAGGCTTATGCTCCGTCGGGCGATTTTGCGGACGATTTCCGCTATTTGCGTGCCCAGGACCGTCCCGGCCAGGACTATGTCCCGGTCATGCTCAGAGACAGGTATATCCCTGATTCACTGAAAGTTTTCATGAAGCAGCGGGCTCCTAAGATGTATTCGAGGTATGTTCGCTAAGACGATAGATCCTTCCGAACTGGATACTCTCCCGCAGGCCTCGTTCCCGGGGGAAATCGTCGTGGTCGACAAGCCTGGTCCGGTTCTCGACGCCGCCGTTAAATACTTGAGGACCAGAAAGGTAATTGGTTTCGACACGGAATCCCGCCCCAGTTTCAGCAGCAACCAGCCCCACTACGGCGTGTCTCTGCTCCAACTCTCCGGCGCGGAAAAGGCTTTCCTGTTCAGGATCAAGAAGATGGGGCTCGACCCTCGGCTCGCATCGCTGATGGCCAATCCCGCCGTCGTCAAAGTCGGTGCCGCCGTCCACGACGACCTCAAGGGGCTCGCCAAATATCAGCCGTTCGAGCCCAAAGGCTTCGTGGATCTGCAGAAGATCGGAAGCGAATACGGCATAGCGGAAAAGAGCGTCAAGAAAATGGCGGCCATCATCCTGGGCGTCCGCATTTCCAAGACCCAGCAGCTTTCCAATTGGGAAGCGCCCCTGCTGTCGGAAGCCCAGCGGAAATATGCCGCTACGGATGCCTGGATATGCCGTCAGATGTACAAGAAGCTTTCTTCGAGCGAGAAATCCCCGCTCCCGGAGGAAGAACTTCACCCCGAACAAAAGAAATTGCGCAATGTCAAAAGTCATACTAAAAAAAGGTAGGGAAGAGTCTCTGCTGCGTTTTCATCCATGGGTATTTTCCGGCTCCGTCGCTCAGATCGTAGGCAATCCCGCCGAGGGCGACATCGTCGCGGTATATGCCTCTGACGGACGTTTCCTCGCGAGCGGCCATTATCAGGTGGGTTCCATCGCCGTGCGCGTGCTCAGCTTTGACGCCGAGGTGCTTCAGCCTGACTTCTGGGAGATTACGCTCGGCCGGGCCCTTGCCGAAAGGCGGGCTATAGGGCTTGAGTGCAATGACGGCACCAACTGCTACCGTCTCGTCCACGGAGAGGGCGACAACCTTCCCGGTCTTATTGTCGACTATTATGACGGCGTGTGCGTGATGCAAGCCCATTCTGCCGGCATGTTCCGCTCAAGGCGCCAGATTGCCGACGCCCTCGTGAAAGTCTACGGCCAGTCGCTCAAGGCGGTGTATGACAAAAGTTCGGGCACAGCGCCGTTCAAGGCAGGCTTGGACCTTGTCGACGGTTATGTCTACAAGGCGGACGGCTTCTCCGACGAGGAACAAGTTGTTCGCGAAAACGGACATCCCTTCCTTGTCAACTGGACTGAGGGGCAGAAAACCGGCTTCTTCCTCGACCAGAGGGAAAACAGGGCCCTGGTGGAGCGTATGGCAAAAGGACGCAACGTGTTGAATCTCTTTTGCTACACCGGTGGCTTCTCAATCTATGCTTTAGGCGGAGGCGCAGCCCATGTAGACTCAGTTGACAGTTCGGCCCGTGCCATGGCCATGGTCGACCGCAATGTCGCCCTTTCCGGATTCGACAGCTCGCGCCACACCTCCTACTGCGACGATGCCATCGATTTCGTCAAGAAGGCGCCCGACGGCAAATACGATCTGATGATAGTTGACCCTCCGGCATTTGCCAAGCACCGCGGAGCGCTTTCCAATGCCCTCAGGGCATATCAGCGCCTCAATGCCGCAGCTATTTCAAAGGTAGCGCCCGGCGGACTGGTATTTACCTTCAGCTGCTCTCAGGTGGTGGACAAGGAAGCCTTTGCCCTGGCGGTGTTTTCCGCAGCGGCCCAGACCGGGCGCAGCGTAAGGATCCTGGACCGCCTGTGCCAGCCGGCCGACCATCCGGTCAACATCTACCATCCGGAAGGGGAATACCTCAAAGGCCTGCTGCTCTACGTAGAATAGGACAACGAAAAAAGAGACCCTCACGGGCCTCTTTTTTTCGTCTGAGCAGTGACGCTCTCGCGCGACGCTCATACTAACCACATAATTAATAACACTAAAACTAATAACCAATAGGCTGAGCGGGAGAACCCCGTCTTCAACCCAATGCAAAGGTACGTCTTTTTTTTGGTTTTGCAAACAAATTGTAAACTTTTTTTATAATTTTTTGAGATTATTTTGCAATTAGCAGGTATTCAATGGATTACGGAATTGATAATCGTAATTAAAACCAAAAATATCAAAAATCGAAGCCATTTTAGCAGGTTTTGAAGGGTATAAAATTAATTAAAACGTTTGATTTAAACATTTTAATTTCAAACCGTAAGAAACCCGACGGACAAAAAAGGCACGTCAGGGCGGAAACAATCCGCAAAAAAAATGCTACTTTTGCAAAGAGTAAAGCATCCGCACCATGACCTACCAAATCAAACTTTCCCTCCCCGAGGGCTGGAAATCCTCGACCGAAGTCAGCGACGAATCCGGCGACGTCGTCACCCGTCTGGAAGCGTACCTCCCGGACGATGCCGCCCGCAAGGACCTCGCTGAAATCGACATCTGCGTAGGACCTATGCCCGGCGACAGCGACGCCCAGGAGCAGGCCCTGCTCAACTACACCGAAATGGTCGGTTTCGACGAAAACGACCCGGAAGACCAGGATCCGCTGACCGTCTGGCCCTTTGACGGCAAGAAAGCCTATGGCTTCGAATGCCTCTGCGAGGACGACTCCCCCATGCGCGTCATGTGCATCGCCATCCGGCAGGGCGCCCTCGCCATCATCACCGTCAT
>ONKE01000007.1 GCA_900318355.1 uncultured Bacteroidales bacterium | reverse complement strand
TCTGAAGAAAAGTCGAACTTCTCACAAAGTTGCTTGAATACGCCACTCTCAGAGGCCTTATAAACTGACCCCTTTTTCAGTGCCCTCACGGCGATGTACCCCTACAAGCAGTGGGATAATATGCTTGGACGCAAACGAAAAGCCGACCTCGAATTGAGGCCGGCTTTTCTTTGATGTCAGCCGGGAAGGCCCGGGACTGACGGGAAATTATTTCTTCTCAGCGGCTTTCTTCTCGCGGGAGATGGTGGCGTCGTACATAATCGGGGTACCGATCATGATGGAGGCGTAGGTACCGATGATGATACCGAGGCAGAGGGCCACGGACAGACCGCGGATGCTTTCACCACCGAAGAACGCGATGGCGAGCATCGGGAGGAGCGTGGAGACCGACGTATTGACCGTTCGGGTCAGGGTGGCGTTGAGAGCCGTGTTGACGTTGGTCTTGAAGTCGGCGTTGGGATGGAGCGTCTTGAACTCGCGGATACGGTCGAAGATAACCACGTTGTCGTTGATGGCGTAACCGATGATGGTCAGGATAGCGGCGATAAACGTCTGGTCAACGTCCAGGTTGAACGGCAGGATGCCGGAGAACAGGGAGAAGAAGCCGATGACGATAATGGCCGTGTGGGCCAGCGAAACGACACCGCCCAGACCCCACGTCCAACCACGGAAGCGGAGGGCGATGTAGGCGAAAATAACCAGCAGGGCGATGATGACGGCGATGATGGCGTCGCGCTTCATGTCGTTGGCGATGGTCGGACCGACCTTGTCGGAGGAGATGATACCGTTGGGGTTGTCGAGGGTGGACACGAAGTCGGAGAACTGCATGTCGGCCTGGGCGAAGAAGCCCTTGAGGGCGTCGAAGAGCATGTGCTCGACTTCGGCGTCAACCTCGCTGGATTCGTCGGCAACCTTGTAGGTGGTGGTGATCTTCATCTGGGTGGGACCACCGAACTGCTTGACCTCGACGGAGGAGTTGTCGCCCGTGAAGACATCTTCAACGGCGGAGCGGACAGCTTCAGCGGTTTGAGGCTGGTCGAAACGGACCACGTAGGTGCGGCCGCCCTGGAAATCGACACCGTAGGTGAAGCCCTTGATGAAGATGGAGCCGAGGGCGATGACAATCACGATGCCGGACGCCAGGTAGGACCACTTGCGGGCACCGAGGAAGTCGGCCTTGGTGTTTTTGAGGAAGTTCTTCGTGATGTTATTCTCGAAGGTGATGTTCTTGCCCCTGGCCAGACGGTCGTCGATGATGATGCGGGTGATGAAGATGGAAGTCAGCACCGAGGTGATGATACCGATGATGAGGGTGGTGGCGAAGCCCTGGACAGGACCGGAACCGAAGATGAAGAGGACGATACCGGTAAGGAGGGTGGTCACCTGGCCGTCGATGATGGCGGAGTAGGCGTTGCGGTAGCCGTCGGCCACTGCCTTGCCCAGACCCTTTCCTGCGGCCAGTTCTTCCTTGATACGCTCGTAGATGATAACGTTGGCGTCAACCGCCATACCCAGGGTAAGGACGAGACCGGCGATACCGGGAAGGGTAAGCACGGCGCCGAAGCTCACGAGGGTTCCGAAGAGGAAGAGCACGTTGCAGAGCAGGGCGATATCGGCCACCAGACCGGCACCCTGATAGAAGAACGCCATGTAGACGAGCACCAGGAGGAAGGCGATGATGAAGGAAATCATACCGGCCTTGATGGAACGGGCACCGAGGGACGGGCCGACCACCTGCTCCTGGATGATCTTTGCAGGGGCGGGAAGCTTACCGGACTTGAGGACGTTGGTAAGGTCGGTGGCTTCCTCGACAGTGAAGTTGCCGGAAATCTGGGAGTTGCCGCCGGTGATTTCGCTCTGGACGGTAGGATAGGAATATACCAGGCCGTCGAGAACGATGGCGATCTGCTTGCCGATGTTGTCTTTGGTCAGACGGGCCCAGACGTTGGCGCCTTCGGCGTTCATGACCATGGAAACGGTGGGAGTGCCCTGGTTGCGACCGCTGCCGCCGTCGTAGGAGACGCTGGCGTCGGTAACGGCACCGCCGTCCAGAGGGGCCTTGCCGTCGCGGGAGGCGGCCTTGATGGCTACGAGTTCATAGACGTTGCCGCCCTGGATGAACTGGGAAGGCTTGACCGACCACATGGGACGGAACTCGGCCGGGAACAGCTCACGGACCTTGGGCATGGCAAGGTAGCGGTTGACCGCTGCGGTGTCGACGCCCTGGGCGTAACCGATGCAGGCGTTGCCACGGGCCTGGGAAGGCTGGAGAACGGCAAACAGGGGGTTCCTGCGGCGATATTCGGCGAGAGCCTTGGCGTCGTCGGCATTCTGGGCGATCTCCTCGGTAAGGAGGGAATCGCCGGCGGCCACGGGCTCCTCGGCTACGGTCTCGGCCACTTCCTCTTCACCGACAGTCTGTGCGAGAAGGGCGTTGGCCTCGATGAGGAAAGGCTCGATCTCGGCTGCGTCGTAGGTCGTCCAGAACTCGAGGGAGGCGGTGCCTTGGAGCAGCTTGCGGACACGCTCAGGCTCCTTTACGCCAGGGAGTTCGACGAGGATACGGCCGCTGTTGCCGAGCTTCTGGATCGAAGGCTGGGTGACGCCGAAACGGTCGATACGGTTGCGCAGGACGTTGAAGGAGTTGCTCACGGCACTCTCGGCGTCTTCGCGGATGACGGCGATGACCTGCTCGTCGGTGGATTCGGGCTTGATGCGGTTGCGCATCTCGTAGGTACCGAAGATGGTGGCGAGGCGCTCACCCTGTCCGACTTCCTTCCAGGCGTCGGCGAAAAGGGTGATGAAGTCGTTGCGGGAAGCGACGCTGCGCTCCTTGGCCAGGGCGAGGGCCTGCTCGAAGGCAGGGGTCTTGTTCTCACCGGCAAGGGCGCGGACCAGATCTTCGAGCTGGACCTGCAGCATGACGTTCATACCGCCCTTGAGGTCCAGACCGAGGTTGATCTCCTTAGCCTTGACGTCTTTGTACTTGTAGCCGAAATAAACTTTCTCGTTTGAGACCGAATCGAGCCAGAAGCGGCTGCGGTCCTTGCTGATGGAATCGAGCACGAAAGCCCGGTCCACATCGGCGACTTTTTCGAATGCGGGGGTCTGCTGGAAAGCCTGGACCGCCTTCTCGGCGTATTGGGCGGCTTTCTTCTCCTGGAGGCTCGATACGGCCGTGAAGGAGAGCTGCCAGATGCAGGCAATTGCGAGCAGGATCGCCACAAGACGGATTGCACCTTTACTTTGCATAACTATTGATTTTGTTTAAAAATTTCGGTTTTGCCGCCGCCAGGGCACAATTGTGGCCATGACGGCAAATAGACTGCAAATTTACTATATTTTTTTGGTAAAGTAAACTTTCTTAGAGTTATTTCGTAAATTTGCAGGACCAATGAACAAAGCCGCCGCATATTCTGCAATCCTTTCGCTGCTGCTCCCGGGAGCGGCCGCATCCGCCCGGAGCGCCGACAGTCTCGCCGTAAGGACGGACTCCGTCTCCGTACAGTCGCCGACTCCCGCCGAGATGCTTGCAAAGGCCGACTCGCTCCGCCGCAGCTACGACTTCGCAGGCGCTGCCGAGGCGTGCCGCCAGGGCCTTGCCATGCGCCCCGACTCCCTGACGGAACAATCTCTGGACGAGGCGCTTATGCATGCCCAGAACGGCCAGAACATGCTCGGCTACTGCAGCCATCCGGGCGTGGTCGCCCGCAAGCGTTTTTCCAAGGAAGACTTCTTTCTCTACTATCCCCTGGAAGACCGCGCATGGCACCCGCTTCCCAATGCGCTCGACTCCCTGGCAAGCGGCTTTCCCGGCGCAATGTACATCCCCGAAGCCGCATCGGAGCTCTACTTCTCGGCCGTCGACCCCGACGGCATCAGCAACCTCTACCGCACGAGCTGGAGCGACTCCGTCTGGACGGTCCCGGCCCTGCTCGGCGAGCATATGACCTCCTCCGACAACGAAATCCTCCCCATGCTCTCGCCCGACGGGAAAAGCCTCTATTTCGCCTCTGAAGGGCTCTACGGCATGGGTGGCTACGACCTCTACGTGTCGAAGTGGAATGAATCCGCAAAGGAATGGGACGTGCCGGTCAACCTCGGCTTCCCCTACTCCTCGCCCTACGACGACTTCCTGCTGGTAAACACCCCGGACGGCCGCCATACCATTTTCGCGTCCAACCGCGAGTGCAGCGCCGACAGCGTGTGGGTCTATGTCCTCGAATACGACAGCATGCCCGTGCGCAAGGCAGCCAGCGACCCCGCAGAAGTCCGCAGGCTCGCAAGGCTGCGTCCGGACGTTAATCTCCCTCCGGCCGGCTCCAAGGCCGACATTCCCGTCAACCAGGACATCCGCCGCTACATGGACAAGATGTCGGCGGTGCGTTCCCTGCGGGATTCCATCCAGGCCTATGGCACTTCGCTCGACGCCCTGCGCACGAAAATGGCGCAGGCTCCGGAGTCTTCCCGCAACGATATCGCAGCGGCGATTCTCCAGCGCGAGGCGGCGCTTCCGGCCCTTCAGGACTCGCTTTCCGTGGCGGTCAGCGCCCTGCAGGCCATAGAGATGGAGTTTCTCCTCAGCGGCGTGGTGATCGACCCGCAGCAGGTCGAGCAGGAGGCCGACAAGGTGGAAGAAGCCCCCGCGCCCGCCTACCGGTTCACTCGCGCCAGCATGGGCCCGGCCCTGCGCATGAAAGTGCTCAGGCCCAAGCCGGTGTTCGACTACTCGTTCATGATTCTTCCAGAAGGCCGCTTCGCCCAGGACAACACCCTGCCGGAGGGGCTGGTGTACCAGATACAGATACTGAGTTCGACCTCGAAGATTACCGTCCGGCAGCTCAAGGGGTTGAGCCCGGTGTTCGAGCGCCTGGCGCAAAATCAGCGCTACACCTACTCGGTGGGCATTTTCCGCAGCTACGCCGACGTGCTGTCCAACCTCAACAAAGTCAAGAAAGCCGGCTTCCGCAACGCCTTCATCGTGGCGTGGATGGACGGAGAGTCCGTCAGCGTTTCGAGGGCGCGTGAGTTGGAAGGACGGCGCTAATCCACACCCAACTGCCTAAGTATCAGGCTCCGCTTCAGCTGGGGCCCGTAGGCATATTCGCCATAGTCGATGTGGCGGTCGATGACGTGGAGGGCCTTGCGGCGGAATAGGCCGTTTTCGTCTTCCAGCTCCCTGAGGCGCTCCAGGCTTTCCTTGGGGATGACCAGGTGGCAGGGGATGATGACGGGCAAAGGGTTTTGCGCTATCGCATGGGCGACGTTGCGCACGGCGGACCCGCGGCCTATGCTTTCGGCGAATTCGCTATAGCTCCACAGGCGGGTTTCCTCGCCCCGGCGCAGGCCGAGAAGGGCTTTCCACACCATAATCTGGAATTCGCTGCCCATAAGGAGCAGATCTTCCTCGCGGAGCGTCCCGGCAAGGGCCAGAAGGGCGTCAGTGTCCATTTTCCTTACGGAGATTTCGCCTATTTGGTCGAACGGACGGCGGCACAGCTGGGAGAGCGTGCGCTCGGCCCCGCCGAGGCCGGGCGACACCGAGGCTATGAGCCCGTCGACGCGGGTCACGGCCCATTGGATTGCCTTGTCAGTCATTGTTCAGCTCTTTTATGTCGACTTCCGCCCCCCTGTCGTCACCAATGAGCCAGCGGCCGTACCAGTCGGCCATCTTCCAGAAGAAGTATTCGTTCATGTCGCCGAAACCGTGGCGCTGGCCGGGCAGGACTACATATTCGAAACGCTTGTTGGCCTTGATGAGGGCGTTGGCGACGCGGATGGTGCCGGCGGGGTTGACGTTGTTGTCCATGTCGCCGGTCACGAGCATCAGGTGGCCCTTCAGGCGCGAGGCGAGCTCCTGGTTGGTATCGATATGGTAGACGAAGGTCGTGTCGCCCTTGTCGATTTTCTCGAGGATGCCGTGGTGCTGCTCGCTCCACCAGCGGTTGTAGATGGAGTTGTCGTGGTTGCCGGCGCAGGACACGGCGGCCTTGAAGAAGTCGGGATATTTGAGGATGGCGGCCGTGCTCATGAAGCCGCCGCCGGAATGGCCGTGGATGCCGACACGCTCGGGGTCGATGTAGCTGTGACGCGCCTGAAGCTGTTGTATGGCGTATTTCTGGTCTTCGAGGCCGTAGTCGCGGAGGTTGCCGTAGCCGTAGTTGTGGTACCACTTCGAACGGTTGGGATGGCCGCCGCGGTTGCCCACGGTGATGACGATGACGCCGATCTGGGCCAGCCGGTCGGTGCGGGTGAAGCCCCTGCTCCAGGAGATGTTGTTGGCCTCGACCTGCGGACCGGGATAGACGTAGTCGCAGATGGGGTAGACCTTCGTGGAGTCGAAGTCGAAGGGCTTGTACATGGCGCCGTAGAGGTCGGTGACGCCGTCTGCGGCCTTGACCGTGAAGCGTTCGGGGAAACGGTAGCCCGCGGCGAAAAGCTGGGAGAAGTCGGCCTCTTCAAGGTCGAGGATCTTCTTGCCGGCGGCTCCGTAAAGGGCGACGGCGGGCTTGGCGTCGACGCGGGAATAGTTGGCTACGAAGTATTTGGCGTCGTCGCTCGCTACCGAGAGCACATCCATGTCGGGCATATCGAGACGCTGCATCGCGCCGCCGGCGAGGCTGACCCTGTAGGTGTGCATCTGGTAAGGATTTTCGCCGGGCTCCACGCCGCATGCGCTCGCGAGGACATAGCCGCTGCCAACCGCCAGGACGTCTTCGACGTGGAAGGCGCCTTCGGTAATGTTGCGGACCAGGGTGCCGTCGGCCTCATAGAGATAGAGATTGGCCCAGCCGTTGCGCTCGGACCACCAGACGAAGCGGCCGTCGGGCAGGAAACGGGGGTTGCGGACTTCGACATAGGTGTTCATCTGCTCGCGGACGACGGTGTGCACCGAATCGGCAGCGACGCCGGCGTAGATGAGGTCGGTGCGTTTTAGGTCGCGGCTGCGGCGCAGCATCCAGAAGCCGTCGGAATCGCCCAACCACTTGATCCTGATGCCTTTTTCATACGCATCGGCGGCCGTGCGGGGAGCCGTGAGGAACTCCAGGTCCTGGTCTTTGAAGGCGTGGGTGGGGATGAGCCTTTTCGCTCCGCCGTCAACCTCTATCACCCACAGGTCGCCGGTCGGGCCGGGCTCTCCGGGCATCTGGTATTTATAGGTTTCGAGCTTCGGGCGGGGCATGTTGCGGGAGTCGATCACCCAGAGGTCTCCGATCTTGGACATGTCCCAGCGAACGGTCGCGACGCGGCGAGAATCGGGCGACCAGACGGCGTTCCAGGTGAAATGGCGGACGGTGGAGTCGCGCTCCGTGTCGCCCATGTAATTATCTGATCCCCAGGCAGAATCGGCCGTGCCGTCGAAGGTCAGCTGGCGCTCCACGATGGTGGAATCCTTCCCGTCCTTGGCGGCCTTGCGCAACGAGGTGGAGTCCATCACGAAAAGGTTGTGGTTCTTGACGTAGACGCCCATGGTGCCGTCGGGCGAGACGTTGGCCCAATCGGGATATTGCTTCTTCTCCTTCGGCACTTCCTCGAGGCGGTCGGCGGCGAAGTCGTAACGGAAGCGGAAGACCTTCTTGACGGTCTTGGTGGAGTCGTCTTCGTCGCGGGTGTCGGCCGTGCTTGTCACATTGAATACCAAGTATTTATCGTCCTGCAGCTCGAGGCCTTGCAGCGGGAGGTGGCGGGCGTCGAAGGGGTCGCGGACGATTTCGGTCAGGCGCATGGCCATGCGGTCGCGGTCGAAGAGCTCGGTCTTCCTGCCGGAGGCCGGGTCGACCATCCACCAGCGGGAGCCTTCGCCGGTCTTCCATTCGTACCAGAAGCGGTCGCTTTCCTTGAACCAGCAGGGCTGGATGCGGGTGCTGTGGACCATCTGGCCGACCTTTTTGGCGGAGAACCGCGCGGCGAGTTCGTAGTTGGCCTTGACGACCTTGTCGCCCTCGCGGGAAGGCTGGGCGGCGACGGGGCTTCCGACCGACGCAACCATGCATGCGACCGGAAGCAGGGAGAGGAGTATTAACTTTTTCATCATCAATATCAAAAATAAGCTTTTCCATCCGGAAAACCAAAGGATTTTTTGATTAATGCAGCCGTTTTTCCTAATTTTGCAGAAATTTGTGCATACGTTGTGAAAAACTTCGCAAAAACGTCGCTGAAAATCCTGTACAAGACTCTGGCCTGCATCATTGGCGTCCTTATCCTGGCCATCCTTGTCACCGGGTTCAGCCCCATATACAAGTTCCGCGCACCGGCGCCATTCAGCGGCCCCGACATCTTCAACCCCTACGCCGGACTCGACACCGTACAGGGCTGGAAGAGAGCCGTTTTCCATGTCCACACCCGGGTCAAGGGCCCCCTTCCCTACAACGAATGCGAATTCTGGCCGGACGAGACCTACGCCGCCCTTGAAAAGCTCGGCTACGACATCGTCACCTTCTCCAACCACAACGAGATAACGACCCATCCCTTCGACACCGCCCTCCAGGTCAACGTCTACGAACAGGGCTACAGCCCGTTCAAGTTCCACAAGCTGGTGTTCGGCAGCGACCGCGTCATCCACTACGACCCCATGCTGCCGCTGCTGGCCTCCCAGAAGCAGTTCCAGCTCGACTACCTGGGCAAGAGCGCCGATTTCATCCAGATCAACCATCCCTACCGCACCGTAGGTATGTCCAAAAGCCATATGGAGGCTCTTTCCGGCTACGAAATCATGGAACTCGACACCGGAGTGAGCACGGAAAACGAATACTGGGACTGGGCACTCAGCGCCGGCCACTACAGTTTCGGTCTTGCCAACGACGACCTCCACTACCCCGACCGCAGCTGGTGCATCGGCGTGCGCTGCAACTTCGTCTGCTGCCCTTCCGGGCGCTATGAAGATATCAAGAACACCCTGCTGGGCGGCTGCTACTACGCCATGCGCGTGCCGGACTACGGAGGCGGCGACTGGGAGGAGAAATACGCCCGCAACCGCTGTCTGCCGTCGGTCAAGGACATCGGCCTGCGCGACAGCACCATCTTCATCCGCCTTTCCGCCCCGGCCGAATATATCCGCGTCATCGGCACCGACCACGCCACGCTCCTCGAGGTCCGCGACAGCGATTGCCTCGAATATGCCATGCAGCCCGGCGACGCCTACGCCCGCCTCACGGCCGTTTTTCCCGACGGGGAGGCGATATATTCCAACCCGTTCGCTCGCTACGACGCATCGGTGGCCGACAGCCCCTTCGACGAGACTCCGCAGCGGATAAACTGGTTCCTGACCATACTCTACAACCTGCTCCTGGCCGCCGCCGTGGCCGCCTGCGTGCCGGCTCTGCTGAAAATACTGACAAGAAAATGATACATGGAAAGAAAGTTGTGGTCGTAATGCCGGCCTACAACGCAGAAAAGACACTTGAAAAGACCTACGCCGAAATTCCCCGCGACATAGTGGACGAAGTCATCCTGACCGACGACTGCAGCCGGGACGGCACGGTGGAAAAGGCACGCGAACTCGGTATAAAAGAAGTACTTATCCATCCGAAGAACCGCGGCTACGGCGGCAACCAGAAAACCTGCTACGACAGGGCCCTGGAGCTTGGCGCCGACATCGTCATCATGCTCCACCCCGACTACCAATACACCCCGAAGCTCATTGAGGCCATGGCCTACATCATCGCCAACGGCGTGTATCCCGTCGTCTTCGGTTCGCGAATCCTCGGCAAAGGCGCCCTGAGGGGCGGCATGCCCATCATCAAATACATCGCCAACCGCTTCCTGACCTTCACGCAAAACGTCCTCATAAACCAGAAGCTCTCCGAATACCACACCGGCTATAGGGCATTCAGCGCCGAGGTCCTGCGCAATGTCGACTACCACGTATGCTCCGACGACTTCATCCTCGACAACGAAATGGCCGCACAGATATTCTGGGCCGGATATGAGATAGGCGAAGTCACCTGCCCGACCAAATATTTCGACGATGCGTCGTCGATCAACCTGCGCCGCAGCACCGTCTACGGCCTCGGAGTCCTGAGGGTCTCGCTGGTGTACAGGCTGTGCAAGTGGCACCTGTGCAAATCGAAGCTCTTCCCGGCCAAATGAATCTGAAGGACCTGGCTCTGGGCAAAAACGGAAATCTGTGGATACAGGTTTTCCGCTACCTGGTGTCCGGAGGGGTCGCTTTCCTGGTCGACGCGGGCCTGCTGGCGCTCCTGACCGAGTGCTTCGGTCAGCATCTGCTGCTACTGTGGACGGCCATCGCCTTTGGCGCCGGGCTCCTTACCACCTACCTTTTCAGCATCGCCTGGGTCTTCGACAACCGCAGCATGCGGAGCCGCACGGCCGAAGTCGCCATTTTCGTCGGCATCGGCATCGTCGGCCTCGGGCTCACGGAGTTGCTGATGTGGCTGTTGACCGGCAAGGCCGGGATCCACTACCTTGTCGCCAAGGTCATTACGACCGTCATCGTTTTTGTCTGGAATTTCTCGGCAAAGAAACTCATCCTCTTCAGAAGTAAATGAAAAACAAGACTTTAGTTATCAACGTCCTCATTGCCGTCGCGGCCGCCCTGCTCTTTGTCCCGGGCATTGGCAGCGTCCGTCTTTTCGACTGGGACGAAATCAATTTCGCGGAATCGGCAAGGGAAATGCTGGTCACCGGCGACTGGCTCAACGTCCGCATCAACTTCGAATCGTTCTGGGAGAAGCCGCCGCTGTTCATCTGGATGCAGGCCCTCAGCATGAAGGTGTTCGGTGTCGGCGAGTTCGCCGCCCGTTTCCCCAACGCGCTTATCGGCATCATCACGCTGCTGATCCTGTTCAACATCGGCCGCAAGGCGGAAGACGAGCGTTTCGGCCTGATGTGGACCCTGATGTACGCCATCTCCTTCCTGCCCTTCCTGTATTTCAAGTCGGGCATCATCGATCCCTGGTACAACATTTTCATTTTCCTGAGCATCTATTTCTTCGCCCTCTACACCGACCCCGGCGTGGCCGACAAGAGGATGCGCCACGCGGCCCTCAGCGCCCTGTTCATGGGCCTGGCGATCAACACCAAGGGCCCCGTCGCCTTCCTGATTTTCGGGCTGAGTTTCATCGTGTGGCTGATAGTGAGGCGTTTCCGCATGGATTTCCGCTGGAAGGATGTCGGAGTGTACGCCCTCGTGCTCGCGCTTGTCGGCGGATCATGGTTCATCACCCTCGCGGCAACGGGCCATTTCGATGTCATCCAAGACTTTATCACCTACCAGATAAGGCTCTTCGAGACCAAGGACGCCGGCCATGGAGGTTTCCTCCTCTACCATTTCGTCATCCTGCTCTTCGGAGTCACCCCGGCGTCGTTCTTCGCCCTGTCGTCATTCCGGAAGAAAGCACTTGAGAATGAAGGGGAAAGCCGCATCGCCGTGCTCTTCCGCTGGATGATGATTTCGTTCTGGGTGGTGCTGATCCTCTTTACCATCGTCCGCACCAAGATCGTCCATTATTCCTCCTTCTGCTATTTCCCGATGACCTTCCTGGCGGCTTACTCCGCAACGAGGATGATGGACGGCAAGCAGCGTTTCGCCGGGTGGCAGAAAGGCCTTCTCATCGGTACGTCCGTGGCTTTCGGCCTGCTGTTTACGGCGCTGACGCTCTTCGACCATTTCAAGCATCTTATCATTCCGCTGGTCCACGACCCCTTCGCGGTCAGCTGCATGGAGGCTTCCAGCCAGTGGCGCGGCTTCGAGCCTTTCGTCGGCCTCATCCTGATCGCGGCCACGATATGGTTCTGCGTCCGTTTCGGCAAGGACCGCAAGTGGCAGGATTTCATCGCGCTCGCCTGCGCCAACCTGCTGTTTGCAATGACGGCGATACTCTGCGCGGTGCCGGAGATTGAAAAATACAGCCAGGCCTCGGCGGTGGATTTCTACGTCGAGCGCCAGGGCGAAGACTGCTACGTGCAGCCGGCCTATTTCAAGAGCTACGCCCATTATTTCTACACCGACCGTAAGCCCGAAAACGCCTGCGAAGACTTCGAATGGCTGTGCCGCGGTCCGATCGACAAGCCCGTCTATTTCGTTGTCAAGGACGAGCCGTGGAGCGTGGGACATTTCGCCCAGGATGCTCCTGAGGCCGAATTCCTCTACCAAAGGTCCGGCTTCCGCTTCTTCCGGCGAGATGTTCCGGAGACCGAGGTTGGGGCCGCCCCTGAAAGAAGTGAAAATAATATATGATTTTCCTTCGGATTTGATTATATTTGCAGAGATAGTGACTAAGAACTGAACCGTATAAAAATACAAACAATGAAAAAAGTCAACAGAATCCTTACGGCAGCCGCCCTCATGGCCGGCGCCGTTGCCTGCTCCTCGCCCGCGAAGATGGCGGAGATGGCTGAAAACGTGAAGGTTACATGCGACCCCGAGGTTCTTGAGGTTGTCGGCGGACAGATCGACGCCGTCGTCTCCGTGACCTACCCGGCCGACTATTTCCATCCGCAGGCCATCCTCGAAGTGACCCCCGTCATCGTTTTCGAAGGCGGTGAGGCCACAATGCCCGCCTTCATCTATCAGGGCGAGAAAGTAAAGGACAACTATAAAGTCGTCTCCTCCGACGGCCAGACCGTCACCGAGAAAGTCCACTTCGACTACGAAGAGGGCATGGAGGCTTCCCACCTGGAGCTCCGCGGTGTCGTAAAGCACAAGGACAAGAAGTGGACCCTTCCTGTGAAGAAGGTCGCCGACGGCTGCAACACCACCTACATGCTCGTCGAGCAGGACGGCAAGGTCGCCTACAAGGCCGACAACTACCAGGAAGTCATCAAGGAGACCGCCGAGGGCCAGATCCTCTACAACATCGGCAGCGCCGACGTCCAGGGCAAGGAGCTCAAGAGCACTTCCATCCAGAACTTCCAGGCCGCCCTTGACGAGATCAAGGCCAACGAGCGCAAGACCCTCGTAGGCACCGAGGTTGTCGCCTACGCCTCCCCCGACGGTGGTAAAGACCTCAACGCCAAGCTCTCCGACAAGCGTTCCAAGAGCGCCGACAAGGCTTTCGACAAGGTGGTCAAGGGCAAGAACGTCGCCGACCCCTCCGTCAAGAGCGTAGGTCAGGACTGGGAAGGCTTCCAGGAGCTCGTCGCCAAGAGCGACATCCAGGATAAGGACCTCATTCTCCGCGTCCTCTCGATGTACAGCGACCCGGCCGTCCGCGAAAGCGAAATCAAGAACATGTCCGAGGTCTACACCTCCCTCAAGAGCAATGTTCTCCCCGAACTCCGCCGCGCCCGCTTCATCGCCAACGTCGAATACAAGAACTACACTGAGGAAGAGCTCCTCAAGCTTGTCGACGACAACATCCGCGCCCTCGATGAGGAAGCCCTCCTGCGTGCCGCTTCCCTGGTCAAGGATCCCGCCAAGAAGATCGCCATCTACAACCGCGCCATCGTCGAATACGACAGCGACCGCGCCCGCTTCAACCTCGGCGTAGCCAACCTTGAGAAGGGCGACCTCGCCGCCGCGAAGAAGGCCTTCAAGTCCGTCAAGGAGCAGGATGCCGACCTGGCAGGCGCCCTCGGTGTCGTCGCCATGAAGGAAGGCAAGTCCGAAGAGGCCGCCAAGTACTTCAAGCAGGCCGGTTCCGACTCCCAGGCCAACCAGGCCGTCCTCGACATCCTCTCCGGCGACTATGCCAAGGCTGCCCAGGAACTCTCCGGTGAAAAGGGCTTCAACGCCGCTCTCGCCCAGATCCTCAACGACAATCCTCAGAAGGCTTCCGAGGCCCTGACCTGCCAGTGCCCGAAGTCCAACTACCTGCGCGCCATCATCGCCGCCCGTCAGGGTGACGCCGAAGGTGTGGCCAAGTACCTTGAGAAAGCCAAGAAGAACGCCAAACTCGCCGCCCGTGCTGAAAAGGATGTCGAGTTCGCCCAGTATCGCTAATGGCTTCCAAACTGGGAAATGATTTGAAGGGGCTGCTGCGCTCCATCGGTTATCTGGCCGACCAGATCGACACGGTGGAAGCGGCAGCCCGCATCAAATCCAACATCTGGTTCCGCGGGCCCAATGTGTGGATCCTCGCGTTTTCCATCATCATCGCTTCCGTCGGCCTGAACGTCAATTCGACGGCCGTCATCATCGGCGCCATGCTCATTTCCCCGCTGATGGGGCCTATCATCGGCGTCGGCCTGGCTCTGGGCACCAACGACACGGAAACTCTCCGGCAGTCGGCCCTCAACCTCATCGTGATGGTGCTTATCAGTTTGTTGGCATCTTCCCTTTATTTCCTTATCTCCCCGCTCGAGCTGGCCAATCCAACCGAGCTCGCCGCCCGCACCCATCCGACTATCTACGATGTTCTGATCGCGTTTTTCGGCGGTCTGGCCGGCATTCTGGAAAGCACCCGCAAGGAAAAGGGCACCGTCCTCTCCGGAGTGGCGATCGCCACGGCCCTCATGCCTCCGCTCTGCACCGCGGGCTACGGCCTCGCCAACGGCAACTGGCGGTTTTTCGTCGGGGCGACTTTCCTCTTCGTTATCAACGGCATATTCATCATCCTTGCCACCTATATCATGGTGCAAGTACTTGGGTTCCACAAGGTTGAATATACCGACTCGCGCCAGGACAACCGCCGTCGCGCCCTTATGGTCGCGCTGACCATCGCCGTCATCGTCCCGAGCGTCCTCAGCGCCATCCACGTCATCAGGGAAAACAACTTCGAGCGCAGCGTCAAGAGTTTCGTCGCGTCGAACAAGACCTTCAGCAAAGGCTACATCTACGACTACAACATCGACGGCCTCTCGGCCGAAATCTTCGTAGTCGGAGCGGCCCTCGACCCTGAGACCGAGGAACTTCTGATGGCTTCCGCCGAGCGTCACGGCCTGCAGCGCGATCAAATCAAGATCAAGGAACATTCCTTCGGCACCGACCGTGAGACTTCCGAGCAGGTGCTGCGCACCCTCAACGAGAGGGCCGAGGCTGAGATAGTGCGCAAAGACGGCGAAATCAAGCGCCTGGAGCGCCAGATCGACGCCCTGCGCGGCGAGGAAATCCCCTACGCCCAGATTGCCCGGGAAGTCAAATACCAGTTCCCCGCCATCAAGGACATCACCATTTCGCGCGGAGCGTCAGTCTCGACCGACAGCCTCAAGGTCCGCAACTACACCCAGGTCCTCGCTACGACAGGCAAGGAGATGCGCCGCAGCGAGGTTGTCGAGCTTCAGAATTGGCTGCAAATCCGCCTTGCCGACAGCACGGTGGTAGTAAACAATCTGGTCAAGAAATAATCACATGTCCGCCAGCGTAAACAGGCGGGAATCTATAGTGTAACCCTTCAGGGGCCCTTTTTTCAGCGCGGAGACGCGGTCGAGGAAGGGGCCTTTTTCAAAGTTTTCCGGCGTCATTTCCACATCGGCGATGAGGGCCTTTTTGTGTTTGTTGTCGATGGCGACGATGTCGAGTTCGTAGACCGTCGTGATCTTTGTCGTGCGGGCATGGGCCTTGTGGACGAAGACGTTCTGGCGGTTGGACTGGGCCGTCTGCACGCTGAAACGCCAGTCGCCGCCAAGGGAGTCGAAGCGGTTTTCCTCGGCGAAGCGGCGCAGGAACCAGCGGCGCATGATCTCCGTGCCGTAGACGGCAAAATCGGCCTCCACGATATCGTAGAGGGCATCTTCGTGGCCGAGTACGACCATCGGGCGGTTGGCCTCGATGTAGCGGAACCAGAAATCGAGCGACAGGTCGTTTATCTGGTAGCGGACGACGTTGCGGCTGCCCGGCTCGGCCAGCACGGGGCGCATTTTCGTGAGCACCTGGAATTCGTTTTCCAGCTTGGCCAGATGGCCTCCTACCACCATTCCGCCGAGCCGCGTCTCGATTTCGGCCTGCGATTTCGCGCCCTGGGCAATCAGCTGGAGGATTGACAGGTACACTTCGGAATTACGGCCTCTCACCACCGAGCAGAGATGTTCGGCGCGGCGATAAATCGAAGATGTGCGGGTCACGAGGGCGCGCAAGATGGCGTCTTTGGTGCATATATCGTCGCGCAGGAGCATCGACACCGCCTCCGGCATGCCACCCGTAGCCATGAAAAAGGCCAGCAGGTCTTCCCCCGTCGCCTGCGGATTCGCCGACTCGAGGATGGAACGGAGTTCCTGCGCGGTGAACGGCATCAGATCGATGCGCTGGTCCGGAAAACCGAGCATGGGGGCACCCTCAGCCTCGAACGCGGCGCGGGTCTGCGCCATGTTGGTGGACAGGATGACAAGATGGATGCGCAGCGTGCGCCTGCCGGCCTTCCAGCGGGTCGCAATGAAGCGGACCAGTTCCGGGTCCTTTCTCACGAGGTCGTCGAAGGACTCGAACACCAGCACGAACTGCGCCTTGTCCCCGATGTCGAAGAGCCAGTCGAAAAGCAGCTGGAGCGTCAGCACCGTGCGCGGAATATACAGACCTAGTCGTGAGCGGATCTGCTGGCATATCTCCTCCAGCAGCAAAGGCTCGGCCTTGTCGCAGAAACGGCACCATATAATCGTCTCCTCCCGGAGGGCGCCAACGACCAGACTCCGCTTGCCCACGCCCTCGGAGCCCGTAATCAAACTCATCCTCGCACGCTGCTCTTTCGATAGCCATTGCTGCCTCTGAAGCAGTTTGCTTTCACTTTCCCGTCCGTAATTATCCATTTTGTTAAATTAACAATTGTTAAACAATCCTCACAAAGATAGCAATTCCCAATTATATTTTCTATTTTTGCAGAAAAAATAAGTTGCCTCGTTCCAAAACCTGTGGCCGCCCATGGCCTCATGTTTTTCATAAAACCAAAGATGATGAAAACAAGAATTATCTGCGTTCTGCTGTTTGTGGCCGCGATTCTTCCGGCCAGGGCTTTTAACCTCCATGTGATAGAGTCGCCCCGCAACCTCGGGTGCAATGACACCGTACTGGTATATACGCCAAAGGTGCTCGCCGGAGAGAAGAACATCCCGACCCTCATCCTTCTCCACGGCTACAGCGGCTGCTATCGCGACTGGCAGAGCCACATGGACCTGCAGGAACTCAGCGACGGCACAGGCTTCCGCATCATCACCCCGGACGGCTTCTACGCCAGCTGGTACCTCAACCAGGCCGGCGAGGGCACGATGCAGTGGAGGAAGTTCTTCTGGGAGGAATTCTGGCCGCAGATCGATTCACACTACGGCCTGGCCGCCGACAAGACCTTCATCAGCGGGCTGTCGATGGGCGGTCACGGCGCAATGAACATATTCCTGGACTATCCTGAGCGTTTCCGCGGAGCCGGCTCCATGAGCGGAGTCGTGGACCTCAAATACACCGGCGGATCGAAATTCCTGCTTCCCAAACTCCTCGGCGTCGAGACAATCGAAGACTGCGCCCCCGAGAGCGCGATAAACCGCTTGGAGCGCATCCAGGAGCGCTGCCCGGACTGGGCTGACAAGCTGCTGGTAGTCACCTGCGGCACGGAAGACAAGACCTTTGTCGGCGCCACAGAAGACTTCTCCGGCCGCTGCCGCGAGCTCGGACTCCGTCACATAGCCATGCTCTCCCCCGGCCGCCACACCTGGACCTACTGGACCTGGGTGGTCTGGCTCCATCTCCGCTGGTTCGGCGAAAAAATCGATGGCTCCCCCCTCGGCGACGGCCGCTGAGCCGTTATTCCTTCACCTCGAGGATGGCGCCGTGCTCGGTGGCGACGGTTTCCTTCCAGATTTCGGTGTAGCCGGGCCAGTCGATCTTGCCGGGCTGGTTCTTGGAGAATTCGCTGTGGACGAAGGTGCCGTCGGGATTCTGGGGCTTGACGTTGCCGTCGATAAACTTCACAAGCAGGGTCTCTTCCAGCTTGCTCCAGGCCTTGAACTGGTTCTGGGCCGTAGTTACCGAATAATCGGTAAGATGCCTCTTGACGGACATCATGTCTGAGCCGGTGTCGGTCTTGGGGTCGTAGTCGTAACCTTTCTTCTGGGCCTTTGCGACGGCCTTTTCAGCGGCGGCCTTATAGAGGTCGAGGGCGCGGTTGTCGGCCTCGTGGACCTTCTCGAGCTGATCTTTCTCGAAGGCGTCGATTTCCTTGCGCACGAACGGAGCCATCTGGTTGTACATGCGGTAGCACGCGTTGCTGACGCGGTTGTTAATCCAGAATGAGGCCGTCGGCGAATAGGTGAGCATGTTGCCGTTGCCGACTTCGAAGCACTTGGGCACCTTGGTTGTGTTGGTGTAAATAGGTGTCAGATAAGATGTTGCGGCATCGTCGGTGCCAAACCAGATTATACCGCCGATGACATCGGGGAAGGCGCCGCGGGCCTGGCCGACGAACCAGAAGCCGGTCTGCTGCGTGGCGATAGCCCTTTCATTGACATAGGTCTTGCCGTCGAACTCGAACTCCATCGGGCGCCAGCGGTAAGGAAGGGCATTGCCGCCCGCACCGATATCCTGGGTCATGTCCAGCGGAGTGCCTTCGTAATGGTCACGCATGACGTCGGCTATATCCTTGACAGTCATTTTCTTGGCCGGCTGGATAAACAGCGGGAGGCGATTGTCGGCATTGTGGCCCAGGGCATGGTCGAGCCATGACGAGGCGTCTTTGGTGACGATGCGGCCGGTTTCGTCTTCGTAGCTGAACCAGCCGTTGCTGAGAATGTTGAATGCACTCCAGACACGGGCCTCGCAGCCGCGCATGGCGCCGAAGTCGAGAGGACAGTAAGTGTCGGCAAAACTGAACTGGTCGTCCTCGCCCTCGAACCATTCCTTCTTGCGTGCGAAGGAGATTACATCCTTGGAATAGAGGCAGTTGTCGGGATCGTGAAGAGGGAACGTGCGGATGCGGGCCTGGTTGGCATGGGCGCAGATATAGCCGTCGGGAACGCGGCGGGCCACCCACACGGCACCCTTGTTGAGATTGCGGCCGTTCTTCATGATAACGCCCTTTCCGACCATCTCCATAATCCAGACCTCGTTCTTGTCGGCAATGGTAAACGTCTCGCCTTCAGAGCAGTAGCCATATTGTTCCACGAGGTCGGTCATGCATTTGATAGCATCGCGGGCGGTCTTGCAGCGCTCGAGGGCGATGTAGATCAGGCTGCCGTAGTCGAGGATGCCATGACGGTCGGCAAGCTCGTGGCGGCCGCCGAATGTGGTCTCGGCTATGATGAGCTGGTGTTCGTTCATGTTGCCCACGCGCTGGTAGGTGTGGGGGACCTGCTCGATTTCACCGAGATAACGACCTGAATCCCAATCGAATATCTTGCGCATACTGCCGGGCTTCCAGTCGGCTGCGGGTGCGTAGTAAAGCTCTCCGAAGAGCCAGTGGGAATCGGCGGCGTATGAGACGAGCACGGAACCGTCGGCGCTGGCGCCGGGAGTGATTATAACGTTGGTGCAGGCCTCGGACGAGGATGCCGGCAGCAGCAGGGCCGCCGCGACAAGAATTCCGCCGATTATTGTTTTTCCGTCCATAAATGTGTACTTTTGCGAGTTAAGACTACAAATCTAAGGATTTTTTCGCTATGAAACACACGTTTTTCACCATAGTTGCCGTTTTTGTAAGCATCTGCGCAGCGTCGGCCCAGTCCCAGCAGCCCGCCAAGCCCCTCACCGTCGAGGAGCGCGCCGCCAAGGAAGCCAACCGTCTGGAAGAGCTCCTGAAGCTCGATCCGGCCCAGGTGTTTTACGTCGATTCCACGCTACAGCACGACCTGGCCGCCCTCGAGGCCGAGTTCAAGGAGCTGCAGAAGGCCAAGGTGGAAAGCCAGGACCTGTTCATCGCCGTTAGCGACAAGTGGGCCGAACAGATCGACCGCACCTACGAGCGCATTTTCCGCCCGGACCAATGGTCCCGCTACCTCAAAAGCGGCGCCGCACGCGCCCAAAAAGCCCGCGACAAGCGCAAAAGGAAATAATTATGGCCGGGAGAACCCGGCCATAATCTTTATTGCTGCCCGATATTTCTCATAGGCCGCGGTAGTTGATGTTGGACGGAGGGAGATTGTCCTTGCCCCAGTCCTTGTTGGGCACGCTGTCCATCTGAAGCTCGAGCACGCCGCCGGCCATGAGTTCTTCGTGGGTGAACCACGACCTGTCGAGAGGTTTGCCGTTAAGCTTGGCGCTGCGGATGTACTTATTGTCCGCCGACTGGCCTATAGCCTTGACGGTGAAGTGTTTGCCTCCAGGAAGAGCGATGCTCGCCTCCTCGAAGAACGGACTGCCTATGGCATAGACCGGGATACCGGGCGTGACGGGGAAGAATCCCATCATGGAGAACACCACGAAGGAGCTCATGCCGCCGCCGTCTTCGTCGCCGGGGATGCCGCTCACAGTGGCCGAGAAGAGGTTGTCGATGAGGTGATGGATGCGCTTCTGGGTCTTCCAGGGGCTTCCGAGGTAGTTGTAGATGTACGGGATGTGGAAGCTGGGCTCGTTGCCCATGGCGAACTGGCCGACCATGCCGGTAGCGTCGGGGAGTATCTTGAAGAATTCGAACTTGGGCATCGATAGCGGGATGCGGAACAGGGCGTCGAGCTTCTTTTCAGCCTCGGCGCGGCCGCCCATCAGATCGAAGAGGCCGTCGAGGTCGTGCTTGACGTCCCACTGGAAGGTGTAGGCGTTGTTTTCGGTGAAATAGGCGCGGTCCATATAGCGGGGGTCGACGCCTTCGATCCAGTTGCCATCCTTGTCCTTGGGCCAGAAGAGGCCCTTGTCGGGACGATAGACGTTGCGGTAGAATGCCGCACGGCGCAGGAAGACGGATTCGTCGTCGGTCTTGCCGAGCTCCCTTGCAAGCTGCGCTGCGGCCCAGTCGGCATAGGAGAATGCGGTGGAAAGGGCCACGGCCTGACGGCGCTCCCACGGCAGGCTCACCAGAGGTTCTGTCTCGGCCTCGCCGGGATGAAGGGCCGGATACCAGCCGTGTTCATCGTAAAAGTCGTCCAGAGGGCACCTGGGGCCGTTTCTCCAAGGCAGCAGGGTCTCTTTCAGGGAATTTTCCTTAACGCCTTCATAGCCGGTTTCCAGGTCGAATTCCAGGCCCTTGGCGCGGGAATCCGCCATCCAGACAGCGGCGTAGTTTCCGGTCATGGCCGGCCAGTCGCCCCAGATCACGGCGAACGACGGCACGACGCCCGCCTGCTTGTACATCTCGATATAGGACCAGAGCTTGTCTTCCTCCATCTTCGGGTCGAGGATGGTGATCAGCGGCTCAAGGCACACGTGGGTGTCCCAGAGCCAGTTGTCGGTGTAGAACGGACGGTCGGCCTCGTGGACCGCATGGTCGAAGGCGCTGTAGTAGCGGCCGTATTCGCTGATGTCGATCATGCGCTCGCGGCAGCGCCACAGGCTGGTGTAGAAGAGCCTGCGCTGCTCCGGAGTGCCGCCCTTGACCTGGATCTGGCCCAGGGCGCCTTCCCATGCCGAACGGGCGTCGGCGCACACCTTGTCGATATCCCATGCGGGAATCTCCTTTTCGAGGTTGGCGAGTGCCTGGTCGCAGTCGATATAGGAAATGGCGTAGCGGACGCGGACGGTCTTGGCTGCGGTCTTAAGCAGGATATTGCGGCCCGCAGGGGTCTCGGCGGCCTTCTCCACCGGGCTGTCGAAAAGCACGCAGGTATAGGCCTTTATGCCCGCAAACGACTCCTCGCCGCGGAGGATGCCGTCTTCGCCGAGGGTCCATTTGCCGTCGGGGCCGTTAATGATATTGAAACGGAGAAGTCCGCCCTTGTCGCCGTCGAAGTTCACCTCGGCGATACCGCTGCGGGCGGCTGCGCTGAAACGGATGTTGCAGCCCTCAAGCAGCGAGGTGTAGCTGTACGGGGTCGTCTTTTCGTTGTCATAGACCTGGCGACGGCTCCACCATGCCCCTTCCTCACTTCCGACGGGGAGCGGCAGGAAGCCGAAAACGCTCTGCAGGCGGTGCGTGGTAAGGGTCAGCGGATAGTCGGCCACCTGGTCGTCGAGAAGGTCGGCCCGCAGAGGCGACCAGCGCACCAGCTGATTGGGCAGCTGGACGGTGGGGCGCGTCGGCTGGAGCAGAACGCCTACTCCGCCGATATGGGTATCGACGCTGTCAACGGGAGAAGGTACGCCGCGGCCGCAGGAGACGGCGGCGACGGTGGCCAGGACGGCCGGCAATAACATTCTGAGTTTCATATCTTTTCGCAAATTTCAGCTAATTGTTTCCAAAATCTGTCACGGTCTTTCCGTTCTTGTACCAGTAGTCGAAGACCTCGCTGTTCTTGTCGACGGCGTTTACGAACTTGACTTCGGCTTTGTCGTTGGCTATCGTAATCGGAGATGACGATGAATAGTTGCGCATGCGGCAGTTGACACCGGTCACGGTGACATACGAACTGCCCTGTACGCGGATATAGTCGGTCGCCTCGCGTACCGACGTAAGCTGCGGAACCGAGGTCCCGAAGCAGTCGACATTGGTTATCGACAGGTGGCCGTTGCCCTGGACCAGGAAGGGGTGGATGCCCTCGCTTCCCGACGGGACATTGGCGATAATCGAGCCCTGGGCCACTTCCCACACGCGGTTGAAGGCGCTGTTGCCGTCTTTGAAAACGCCGGTGTGGACGCAGTCGAAATTGAAGTTGGTCAGCTGGCCGTAGGTGTAAGGGCCCAGGAAAATGCCACCGTAGTTGCCGTAGGTGAATATATCCATTATCTGGGCATTGTCGGTGTGCTCGATCCGGTAAGTGTAGTTTTTCCGGCTAACAACGTAGTCGAGCATGGCTTTGTTGTAGTCGCCTTTGAACTCGCGCATCACCGCCGGATTGACATGGCAATGGAGGATGCGCGGAATGTCGAAGCAGCTGCTCACGGCGATGAACTGGCCGCTGAGCGGGTAGCCGTAGCAATGTTCGAAGAGAATCTGTTCGCATGGCGTCCCTCCCGTGAAGCCGCCGGAGGCATTGTATTGGGCGTTTGCCTGGAAGTCCATGGCGAAAGTGGCGCCGTAGAAGGTCAGGCAGCTGAGGGTAACTCCCTGCACGCCACGTGTTTGACTCACCTGTATGGTGGGCGGGTATTCGATGATTTTGGAGGGGTCGTCAAATGCCTGCTCGGGATAGTAGAACTGGATGCCGCGTATCTGCGTGGCCGATTCCACGGTGATGAAGGGGTGGCTGTTGTCGGAGATGACGAACAGGGAACCCGTCGGGGAACGCTTCCCGTCATCGAGGGTCACGGCCGTACCGCGGCCGGTGGGGCCGTGGACCCCGATAAGGGAAACATTTTGTTTGAGGATAATTCCGCTACCCACCGGATAACCGCCCTTCACCGGGTCGATATATATGGCCGCACCCTGCTCCGAGGCCCAGTCGATGGCGTTTTGGAGCTTTATCTTGTTCACTCCCGGAGTATTGGTCGGGAGCACGCCGAAAGACTGCACGGAGTAAATCAGGCGGCCGGCAAGGCCGTCGTCACCATCGTCATCCGACGTACCGGGGTCGGGAATGTCTGCCGGGTCCACTTCCTGGGGCAGATATTCGTAGACCGTCTGCCGGATGATCTTGGTACACGAGAAGCACAGCGCGGCCGAAAGGAGCAGTATCAGTTTGTACTTCATGGCGGTAGCGTACTTTCAGGGAAAATGCCGGCCCGTTAAAGCGGGCCGGCAAATAAATAATCGTAACTGTAATTACTTCTTCAGGATACGGATATCGTCGAGTTTGTAGGTGCGATAGCCGTAATCTTCAGCCGTGGCGTCGAGAGGAGTGAGGATCACCCTGAAATAGCCAAGGTTGCGGATATCAAAGTCGCCCTTGATGTTGCTCGGATTGGCGGCGAAATCGGAGAAGTTGAAGGTAAGGGTGTTCCACCCGGCAACAAGGTTGAGAGGATCGTCGGTTGTGGCGCCGATGGACATCTCGATGGCATTGTTGTCAGGAGTGAATCCGTTGGGAGTGAAGGCCGAATTGCCAAGCTCGACACGGAAGTGGACGAACTTGTTGAACCACTCGACATCGTACTGGTCAACGTAGAACTTGAGCTGGAGCTTGAGGTCGTCCAGGTCGTAGGTAGCCGGGAAGGCATAGTTCAGACCGGGCCACATCTCAAGACGATAGCATGCAACGGCGGTGAAGAGATGGTCGATGCAGGCAACGCAGCCTGTGCCTTCGGCCATGCCGACGGTGTCGTTGAAGTAGCTGTACTGGTTCTGCTGTGCGGGACGGTCACGCCACATGGCGAAGTTGTCGCACTTTTCGAACTCGGTCCAGTCGATGACGCGGATCTGGTCGAAGCGGTACTCTACCTCGTTGTAGGACGACTGACCATGCATCTGGAACATACGGAAATAGGTAATTTCCTTCTTGTTGGCCGTCCTGCCGTTATAGGTCGCATCGAACGGGAGGACAATGTTGTTCCAGCCGGCCTTGAGCGTCTGCTTGGCGTGAGGGGTGGCGTCGTCCATGTTGGTGAAGTGGTCGTTGAGATGCCACAAGTACTTGGTCTCCACTTCTTCATATTTGCCAAGCTCTGAAGTGGTGCGAATTTCGATATAAGGCTCCTCGCCACGTACCGCAGTAGTCATCTTGGAAGGATCGCTGATGTAGATCCTCAGGAAGAGGGCAGGGTTCTCGATCTTGCTGACGTCGATGAAATCCCTAAGGTACACTTCGGCAATCTTGTAACCGTTCACGGTAGCTCCCAGACACTGCGTTCCGGGCACATAACCCTCCACGAGGGACAGGCCGTCCTTATAGTTGCCGTACCATTTTCCAGCCTCGCTGTGGCAGTCGTAGAGCGAAACGCCGGGCAGATAGTCGTCGTAGGTGTGTTCCGTCTTGTCTTCGACATTGACCTCGAAGCTGACGGTAGATCCGGCGGCGTCGGTCACATTGATATTGGCCTTGCCGGGAGCAACGGCCGTAACGACAATCTGGTTCTTCTTGGTGTCGGGGTCTAAGACCACCTCGACTGTTGCAACAGCGGGGTTGTCAGACTCGAGAGTCAGGCTCTTGGGGTCGATGCCGGCGCGGGGATCCCTGTTGCCATAGTCGTTGACATTGCCGTACCATACCGTCTGGGTGAGCTTGCCACCGGTGCGGAGCAGGCTGTACGGATACATGACAAACATGTTCTGGGTGTCAATTACCGTCACGTTGATGGAAGCCTGCTGGTTGCTGCCGTCGGTAGCCTTGAGGGTGATCACGGTGCTTCCTGCGGCAATTGCGGTGATGACACCATCTTCCCAGGTGGCTACGCCGGTTTTGGAGTAGGACACCTCGAGATTCTTGTTCGTGGCATCTTCAGGAGTGATGAGGACGTCGATCTTTGCGCTGGTCTCTCCGGCCTTGATTGAAACCTCGTCCTCCGAGACCTCGATAGAGGTAATGGGAACAGGCTTGGCCGTGACAACAACCTTGATGGAAGCGGACACGTTGCTGCCGTCGGTAGCCTTGGCGGTGACGGTAGCTTCGCCGGGGGCGACACCGGTCACGACACCGGCATCGGAGATCGTGGCGACCGACGTAGGATCGATCGACCAGGCGATGGTCTTGTTGGCGGCCTCACTCGGGGCGACGACTGCACTGACGGTGACAGTCTTGCCGACCTCGACGCTCACGGTCTTGGAGGCGAACTGGATCGCCTTGACCAGAACGACCTCGGGTGCCTTCTGGCATCCTGCCAGCACGGCGGCTGCGGCAAGGATGATGCTGAAAACCTTTTTCATTTGGATAAAGATTTAGTTAATAATTATTTGTTTGGTTTTAGTTACTATTTTCAGGCCTCGTCGGGAACGTCGGAGAGCTTCATGTCCACTCCCTCGTTAAAGAAACGGAGGCGGTCGATCTTCATGGTGATGGAGCCCTCGGCGCCGGAGACGGCGTTGTGGATACGGAAGAAATTGACCGAGCGAAGGTCGATTTCGCCGCCGGTGGCTACGCCGTCACTGAGCTTGAAATCGATGAGGTTCCAGCCGTCTTCGAGATCCTTGGGCAGCAGCCAGTGGAGCTCGTTTACGTCGGCCTTGCCGGAAGATGTGATCTCGACCTGGGTGTCCACGGCGTTGAACTTGGCGGCATCCGAGACATAGAGCCAGAACTGGAAATGACCCTTCGCCAACTTGGCCGGAGTCTTGATCACGGGGCTGTAGGTGCGCGAGAGACGGATGCCCTGGGGGCCGTTGGTCGTGCTTATGCTGCTCTCTCCTTCCTTGCAGTCGGCCTCGTCGAGGGTGACCGCGGCGCCGTTGGAAGACCACGGACGGTTGTCTTCGCAGGCATCGACGATGGTCTTGTAGTAGAAGCGGATCTCGTCGAATTTGACGGTGGTGTTGCCGACCATTTCATGCCCGTGATAGAAACGGAACCAGTTGATGGCGCCCGAATAGAAGTCTCCCAGCTTGTTGGCATCGGGAAGCCCCAGGTCGAGGGTCTGCCAGCCGTTGCGCAGCTCGAACTGGCCGAAGGTCCAGCAGGCCTCTTCATTATCAGCGTCGCCGCCTGAGCCGATCTCGATCTGTCCGTTTGCATCCCTTTCAAAGTGAGTCGCATCCGAGACATAGATGGTCAGGAGCATATGGTTGCCTTCGTCGGGGATGGCGCTTGCGTCGAATGAGGGGACGATCGGGTGGCCATAGCCCGGAGAGATGAACAGGACGGGATCGGAAGGATACTTATCCCCTGCAGGAATCGGGTTGGATACCGCCACCCAGCACCCGGCACCGGACTTCTTGTCCTTGGTGTCGAAATACAGCAGCGGCATGGTACGGTGCTGACCTCTCTCCCACATGGCCTTGTAGACGGCGAACTTGGCGGCGTCCTGAACTCCTTCGTCGTTGCAGCCGTCGAAGAGGTCCCAGCGGATGCCGAGCTTGCGACTCTGGATCTCTTCCTTCACAAGATGGACCTTTACCGCCGGGGCGAAGTTCCACCTTGCATCCTTGGCGTCGGAACGGGCGCCTACGCGGATCCAGTAGTCTTTGTCGCTGTCCTTATCCTTATCAAAAGAAGAAAGGGGCATTTTCAGGGTAAAGGTTTCAGGCTCTCCGAGGACGCGGTCGACAGCCTTTTTCTTGACCGAGGCGTCGCCGAAATTGTTGATACTGTATGAAACATGGGGGTTCAGGTCGCAGAACATGCCGATTTCGGCAAGTTTGTCGTTGGAGGTGCATTCCACCTCGAACTGGGCGACGACGCGCTGCTTGGCCTGGTCGAAAGTAATGTCCTTGACGATAACGCGGCACCACGGCTCGGCTTCGATGTCGACCTGGGTGTGTCCGTTGACGTCGACAACCCATTTCAGACCGTTTTCTTCTTTCTTATCGGTGTAATCCACCTCCGCGGGAACTTCGGTGCCGTCTGCATACCTGACAACGGCCGTCTCTGCATTGAAGTTGGTCTCGTTGAGTTTGATCTTATACTTTCCCGAGAAGTAGTTTTTGTCCATGTAGGTGCCGTTGGTCTTGAACAGGATAGTACGGCGGCCCGGAGTGGGATATTCATCCGCAATCTCCCACAGGCAGATGTGGGAGCCTTGGTCACCGATATCCTGCGGGATGATTTCACCTGTCTGCGCATCCGTCACCGTTCCGAATAAGGCGGCGTCGGGCTGCTCATAGTTGTCCAGCTGGCAAGATGAGACTGCCAGTAGGGCGAGCCCCGCCGCGAAAATCAATTTATATTGCTGTCTCATAGGTGCTTCTAGTACTCAGGGTTATTGACAAGATGATTGACATTGCGGCCCGGGATGCCTCTATAGTAGAACTTCTTGTTGAAAATCAAGGGAGCAGTCTGCTGGACATATTCCCTGATAAAGAAGAACTTGCCGTCGCGCAAGTCGAGGATAGGGGCAAGTGAGCCGGGGCGGTAGCTGTCGAAAATGGTATGGTATTCTCTCCAGCGGACAAGGTCCCAGTTGCGGGCGTTTTCCATGCCGAGTTCGGCGCGGCGTTCGCGGCGGAGGTTTTCCAGCGTGAGCGGGATGTCCACGGTGTGGCCGGCGCGCCTGCGGGTACGGTTGAGACACTCGGCCGCGAGGCCTGCATCGCCCTGCCCGCTTTCAATCTGTGCTTCAGCATAGTTAAGAAGGATTTCGGCAAGCCGGATGTCTATCCAGTCCGTGGTGGATTCGTTCCAGACGGAACCGGACGATACGAACTCCGGATTCATGTATTTCTTGAAGCTGAAACCGGTACGGGTGTTGTTGCCGAGATTTCTCGAGAAGCCCGAGAAGAACTTGTTGTCGGCGGCTCCGAACTGATAGTGGACCTGACCGTCCCAGCCCTCGTATTGGGCTTTCATGTCACCGTTGTTGTCGTGGTGGATCTTGCCGTTCATGTCCACGACTCCACCCTGGATGACTATCGTGGTGTTCCTCCACTTCGAGAAAGGAACGATAGTGATGGCGAAAAGGCGCGCATCCATACCCTTGAACATATCCTGGGGGTCGGTGAATTTATGGTAGACCCGGCTGGCCTGATAGCCGTCGAAGTCACCGTTGTCACCCACATAAGTGGAAAGCATGGTGCTATGGCCCGGATTGTCGTAGGATTCGAAGTTCTCGACGAAGTAGAGGGTCGGGTTCATACGGCCCGGATGAGGCCATGCACCGCCGGTCTGGGCAGGCTGTCCCCACACGTCCTGGTTGGTGCCGAATTTACGCCCCTTCTTGTTGAAGCCGCGCACGAAGATGGACTCGCACAGGGCATCCTCGGGCTTCTGGAAAAGGTGTATGTAGTTTTCAGTCGCTTCTTCCGGAGATGAAGGGCTGGGCATATAGAGGGAGAACTGGCCGCTGTTGATGACCTTTTCGCTTGCATCGAGGCAGGCTGCATACCAGCGGTCCTGGTCTTCCTGGGTGAATCCGCCGACGAGCTTTTCCTTCACGGCATCTCCCGAAAGATCGGCCCTATCCCAATATTTGGCCAGGGAGGCTGCATGGAGGGAGGCACGGGACTTATAGGCCAGGGCCGTCCATTTGGTAGCCATCGTATGGTAGCCGTTGTCCACTTCGGAAAGAAGCCCGGCAGCCTTGTCGAAACAATCTATCACATAGTCCCAGGTCTCGACCTCGGTGCTGCGGGGAACGTTTATCTTTTTGGTGTCATGGATGTCTTCAACGGTCTCGATGATAGGGACACCGCCGTAGCGGCGCGCCAACGCAAAGTAGATCTGCCCGCGGATGAACCACACCTGGCCCTGAAGTTCCTGACGCGTTTCTTCACTCACCGAATCAAAAGACGGAATAAGCGAGTTGAAGGAGTTGACGTCGTGCAGGGTGGCAAAGGCCGTATCCCAATACATGTAATGGTCGCCGTTAGGGCACTCGTTAAGTTCGGTGCCGATACAGTCGTCGGTCAGAACCCACGTGTAACGACCGCTGTTGTTTGGAGCACCGTCGTTGAAATGGAATCCGTCCTTATAACCCTGGTCGGGGCAGGGTCTGCTTTCCACCGTGAAATCGAATCCCTCGATAGGCATCCTGTAGTAAAGATTGGCGAGAAACGCCTGGATACCTGCAGGCGAGGAAACTATGGCTTCTGCCGAAACTTTGCTGGTCGGCTGGACGTCCAGGAATTTGTTGCAAGCCGGCGCGGCGAGGAGGGCCGCCAGTATGAATATTACTTTTGTCGTTTTCATAGCCATGCTCCTAGAAGTTAAGGTTAATACCGGTGTTGATGGTCATCATCAGCGGATAGTTCCATCCGAGGCTCTGCTGTCCGGCGACTTTTTCCGGGTCGAAGGCCTTGATGAACTTGTCGCAGAATGTCACCACGTTGTTGGCGCTTACGAACAGGCGAAGCTTTTCGATGTGGGCCTTCCTGAGGAAGCGCTGGTTGAAGGTGTAGCCGAGCTCGATGTTCTTCAGACGGACGTAGGAGCAGTCCTTGTAGGTGAAGCTGCTCGCCGCGTTGGTGTACGGAGCCTTGTCCATGGAGCGGATGGCGGGGAAAGTGCCGGGAACCCAGGCGCTTTTGGAGTCGAAGATATCCTCATGATGCCAGGAGTCCATCAGGTAGGCCGGAACGTTGGCACCAAGCCAGAACGGTTCGGCGTAAGGGCCGCTGTAGTAGGCCGTAAAGCCCGCTGCACCCTGGAAAAGGATGTTGAAATCAAGGCCGCGCCAGCTGCCGGAAAGGGTAAGGCCGTAGTTGATGATAGGCTGCGAGCTTGGGGTGAAGGTGATCGGGCGGTAGTCGTCGCCGGTAATGCGGCCGTCGCCGTTGACATCTTCGAAAATCCAGTCGCCCGGCTGGATGTACTTGTTGCCTATGCCTCCGCTGTAGATCGGGGTATCGGGATCGTTGATATACTGGTAAGGATCGGTTTCACCGGGCTGGAACTGCCCTACGAGATTATAGACCCAGGCCAGGCCGGTCCAGCGGTAGTCGGTGCCGCCACGGTAACGTTCCCAGGAGCTGGAATAGGCGCCGCGCTCGACATACATGTTCATGGTGCGGGCGATGGTCGTGTTGCCGGAAACCGAGTAGAAGAAGTCGCCGAAACGGTGTTTCCACTCGAAGGAGAACTCGAGACCGAGAGTACGGTTGGAGTTGAGGTTTTCCTGAGGCAAAGAGGCGCCGTAGGTGTTGGGGAGCTCGGAATTCTTGCGGGCCAGGAGGCCGGTCTTGTCTTTCCGGAAGACGTCGAAACTCAGGTTGAGATTGTTGCCGAACAGACCGATGTCAAGGCCGATATCTGCCATGTAGGATTTAAGCCACGACAGATGAGGGTTGATGATGCCCGGGAATGTCACGCCGTAGGTGATGGCAGAGGGGTTGTATTCCCACCAGCCGCCGGAGCCGTGGCTCAGGCCATAGCCCTCGATGAATTGGAAAGCGTCGCCGGCATCTTCGCCGAGAATACCCCAGGAGGCACGCAGCTTGAGGTTGCTCAGCCATTTGGTCTTGTCCTTGAGGAATTTCTCCTCGGAGATGCGCCAACCGGCGGAGAACACCGGGAAGGTACCCCAGCGGACATCAGGATGGTAGCGGTATGATCCATCCCTGCGGACGGCGGCTTCGAGCAGGTAGCGGCCGGCATAGTCGTAGTTGATACGGCCGATGAAGCCTATACGCCTCTGGTGGTCTTCGTTACCGCCGGAGCTGGCGTCCTTGTCGCCCGCGTAGTCGATCTGGTCGTTGGTGTAGAAGTCGAAGTATTTGTTGATGTCGGTCCAGTTGCGGTCGTAGACAAAGGCCTCGACGATGGCGGAAGCGCCGACGTGGTGTTTGCCGAACTCGCGGTTGAAATTAATCTGGCCCAGGTAGTTGTAGTAGTGACGGTAGTCGTTGTTGTTCTTGATCTGGACGTTGGGGTTCCAGTCTTCGTCGGCAACGTCGCGGGTGATGGTGTTGTAGGTGTACATCTTCCAGTTGCGCCTCAGGATCTTGGTCTGGGCGAAGCGCTTGTCGAACGAGACCGTACCCTTGAACTCGAGGCCTTCCAGCCAGGACGGCTTGTAGCTGAGGGTAAACACCGACTGGATGGCGTTGTTGACGTAGTGGTGGTAGCCGCCCTGCGAAACATAGGACTGCGCCACCGGGTTGTAGGACTGACCGTCCTTGACGCCGTTGAAATAGGGCCAGGCATTGAACGGGGGCACGTCAAGGGTAGCATAGACAGGCTTGATAGGCAGGGAGCAGATGGTGCCGCGGAAGACGTTGAACATGTCGGCGGCGGGGTCCCAGCGGTCGTCCATGTAGCCGGAGACGTTGGCCGAGAGCTGGAGGTCGCGGGCCAGGTCGGCCGTCACCACGCTGCGGAAGCTCCACTTGCTGTAGTTGATGTCACCCGAACGGAGCAGACCGTCGTCGTTGGAGTAGTTGACGTTGAAATAGTATTTCACGCCCTTCACGCCGCCGTCGGCCGACAGGGAATATTCCTGGCGGACGGAGAACGGCTTGCAGGTCGCGTCGTACCAGTTGGTGGAAACGTGGCGGACCACGTCGCCGTTTTCGTCGATGGTGTCGATTCCGGTGCGCCAGGCCTCGAGCTCCTCCGGAGAGATGTAACGTTCGTCGCCGGCGTTGATGTTGGCGGCGTTTCTAAGCCAGTAATATTCATAGCCGTCGGACATCCGGACCCTGTCGGTAGGGGAGGAGAAACCGACGTTGGCGTTGAACTGGAAGCGCGCCACGCCGTGCGTGTTGCCGGTCTTCGTGGTGACGATGAGTACGCCGTTACCCGCATTGAGACCGTAGATGGCTGCGGAGGCGTCTTTCAGGACCGTGATGCTCTCGATATCCTCGGCGTTGAGCTTGTTGAAGTCGGTCGCATCGCGGTTGATGCCGTCGATGATGTAGAGAGGCGTACCGAAACCGCGGATGTTGATGTTGTTGTCATAGGCACCCGGGGTGGCGGTGTTGTTACGGATGTTAAGGCCGGAGACCTTGCCCTGGAGCTTGTTGACCAGGTCGTTGGAAGTGGTCGTGGCAATGGTCTTGCTGGTGATGTTGGTCACCGAGCCCGTGATGACGGCCTTTTTCTGTGTACCGTAACCGATGACCACGGACTCTTCGAGGCTCTGGCTGTCCTCTTCGAGGGTGACGGTCATCTTCGCACGGCTTCCTACCTTGAATGAGTAGGTCTTGTAGCCGAGGCAGCTCACCTGGATTTCATCGCCCTGACGGGTGCTGATGGAGAACTTGCCGTCGATGTCGGTAATGGCGTTGGTGTTGCCCGGACCGAGCAGGACAACGCCGGGAATAGGTTCGCCCTTGCTGTCGATCACCGTTCCTTCCAGCCTGACGGCCTGGCCGAAGACCGGCAGGACGCCAAGCAGGAGCGTCAGGATGAATAGCAAGGTTTTTTTAGGCGTTTTCATACGTTGGTATGGGTTGAGAATTATAGTTTGCTGAAGGAATACGGCGCATCTTCCGGAGCCGTTCCACGGGCGGTATCGGGAGTGGAGGTCATGTTGAAACGGAGCTTCGCACCGCTGGTGAGTTGCTTGTGGGTCAGGTAGTTGCGGGTGTGTTTGCGTCCGTTGAGGGAGAGCTTGCCGACGTAGACGTTTTCAGCGCGGTTGCCGCGCGCGTCGATGATGATCTTCTTCCCGGAAGGAAGCGACACGGTCGCTCTTGTGAAGAGCGGGGAGCCGATGGCATATTCGCCGGAAGCGGGGTTGACCGGATAGAAGCCCAGAGCCGAGAAAACGTACCAGGCGGAAGTCTGGCCGTTGTCCTCGTCGCCGCAGTAGCCGTCGGGGCCGGCATTGTAGAACTTCTTCATGACCTCGCGGATACGCGCCTGCGCCTTCCAGGGCTGGCCGCACCAGTCATAGAGATAGAGCACATGCTGGACGGGCTGGTTGCCGTGGGCGTAGTTGCCGGTGTTCATTATCTGCATTTCGCGGATTTCGTGGATCACGAAGCCGTAGTAGGACTCGTCGAAGATGGGAGGGACCTCGAAAAGACGGTCCAGGGCGGCGCCGAAGGCATCATTTCCGCCCATGAGGGAGATGAGTCCGGCCGGGTCGTGGAAGACGGACCAGCTGTATTGGAAGGCGTTGCCTTCGGTGAAGTCGCCTCCCCACTTGAAGGGGTTGAAAGGCTCGGGCCACGAGCCGTCGGACTTGCGGCCGCTCATCAGGCCTTCGGAGGCACGGTAGAGGTTGCGGTAGTTCATGGCGGCCTTGGCGTAGGGGGCGAGCTCTTCGTCGCTCTTGCCGAGTTCCTTGCCCAGACGCCAGATGCACCAGTCGTTGTAGGCGTATTCGAGGGTGCGGGCGGCGCTTTCGTTGACGCCGATGTCGCAAGGGACGTAGCCCAGGGCGTCGTATTGCTGCCAACCTACGCGGCCCGTTGACGTGACCGAAGGATGGACGGCGTGGGCGCCATGGAGGACGGCCTCCCAGAGGGTGTTGATATCATAGCCGCGCAGGCCTTTGACGTAGGCTTCCGCGACAACGGAGGCGCTGTTGTTGCCGACCATGCAGCCGCGGTGGCCCGGACTTGCCCATTCGGGCAGGAATCCGCTTTCAAGATAGTGGTTTACAAGTCCTTCCTGAACCTTTGCCGCCTGCTCGGGCCATACCAGGTCCAGCAGGGCGAAAAGGCTGCGGAAAGTGTCCCAGAAGCCGGTGTCGGTGAAGAAGTAGCCGTCGTGGACCTGACCGTCGTGAGGGCTGCGGTGGACCCTGCGCCCGTCGGGGGTCACCTCCGAGAGGTCGCGCGGGAAGAGGACGCTGCGGTAGAGGCAGGAGTAGAATGTCTTCTGCTCGTCCGGGGTGCCGCCCTCGATGGCTATACGGCCGAGGGTTTCGTTCCAGACCTTGCGACCTTCTTCCTTGAGAGCGTCGAAGTCCTTATCGCCCAGTTCATTAAGGTTGTGGATTGCCTGCTCTTCGCTGACGAAGGATGCGGCTACCCTCAGGCCGACCTGCTGGCCGCGGGAGGTCTTGAAACCGACGCGGGCGACGGCATTGCCTGCCTTGGGCTGCAACACGTCGGCGCTTTCGAACGGAGTGTCGCTCTCGACGACGAACCACAGCTTGAATCCGGGGGCCACGCCGCCGCGGTTCTTGACCGTCTCGCCCAGGATCCTGTTGCCTTCGATGCGGATCTTGGAGCCGCCGTCGAAGCCGTCTACCGCGAGATAGGATTTCTCGCGCTCCGGATAGGTGATGCGGAACGCCGCGGCACGCTCGGTCGGAGTCATCTCCAGGAAGGTGTCGTGGTCGGCGAGATAGACGCTGTAGAAATATGGAGTTGCGGTTTCAGCCTTGTGGGAGAACCAGCTCGCGCGGGCTTCCTCGTCGACCGCATCGCCGTTTGCAACGGGCATTATGCTGAATTGGCCATAGTCGCCTATCCACGGGCTGGGCTGATGTATCATCTTGATACCGCGAAGTTTATCGGCGGTATATACATAAGTCCAGGTGTCGTTGTTGGCGCCGGTCTGGGGGGTCCAGAAGTGGGTGCCCCAGGGGCGCGCGACCGCAGGATAAGTGTTACCTGTCGAAAGGCTGTGTTTTGACAGTGTGCCGACCAGTGTGCTGACCTGATCGACCGGTGTGGGAGCACCAAGGGCCGCCGGGGCTTGGAGTCCCAGCGCCATAACAGTCACTGCCAGGCAGGTCAGAATATTCTTCATGCGCTCTTATAACGTTTAATAATCCTCAAATATACAGCATTATTTTCAAAAATCAGCCCTTTTAGACTTATTTTTGTTGTACGTACACAATTTTTTTGGCGCCAGTCAACTCTTTGTGAGATATGGAGAAGCCGGGAAGCCTGCGGCCGTCCACCTCCACTCCCCCTGCCGATGCCGGATCGCACTTGCGGACTATCGTGACGTCGTGGTCCTTCAGGTGCAGGACAATCTTCTTGAAAAGGGGCGTGAACAACTCGTAGCGGTCGGTGCCCAGGCACACGGGGTAAAGTCCCATCTGGCAGAACATGTACCAGCCGCTCATCGTGCCGTCGTCCTCGTCCATCTCGGGTGCATAGCCGTCAAGACGGTCGCGGAACGCCCTGCCGACGAAAGGCTCGGGATATTCGGCGTTGCCGCCGTAGAGATGGATCATCTTCTCGTCGGTCAGGAGGGCGTGGACCAGCGAATCGGTGCGCTCGGGATGGCCGAAAAGGTTGAACATGAAGGGGGTCTGGATATCGGGCTCGTTGCCCTGATTGAAAAGGTGACGGTCGAAGAATTCGCTCAGCTGGGAGGCAAGTTCCTCCTCGCCGACCCACTCTTTCATCTTGTCGGCGAAGACGGGCATGGCCCAGCGATACTGCCAGCGCGTGCCCTGGTACATGCCGTTGCCGCGCATGCGGACGAAGTCGGGGGTTATGGTCATGAATTCCTTCTTCCAGACCTGCTCGAAGAAGGTTTCCGCTTCCTCGCCGTAGCGCTTTGCGGCCTCCTTGTTGCCGATTATCCCTGCGATCTGACCCATCGCCCAGAGGTCGTAGATGGTTTCCATCTTCTGGTCAGGAGCGTTGCGGGTCAGGCCGTTGCGGGCGCCGGGCTTGTGTCCTTCGTCGGCTTCGGCTTCCATCGCGGGGAACGCCTCGGCCATGTCGAAGCCGCGGACTCCCTTGACCCATGCGTCCAGGAGGGTAATCTGCGAATGCTCGGTGCGGACGGTAAGGGTGGGCTCGTTCATCGTGGCCCAGTTGAGTTTGCCGGTCTTGTAGAGGCTCACCAGCGAACGGCAGATGTCGCTGGCGGCATCGGGGTCGAGAAGCGTGATGATGGGGAATTTGGCCCTGTAGGTGTCCCACATGCTCCATCCGCTCATGAACGTCCAGTCGGAGGCGGTGCGGACCAGGCCGTCGGTGCCGCGGTACATGCCGGAGAAGGTGGCGTCGAAGGGGCTGAGATAGACGCGGTAAAGACTGGTATAGAAGAGCTTGCGCTGCTCGAGGGTGCTTCCTTTCACGTCGACCAGGCCGAGCACCCGCGACCACGCCTTGGCGGCCTCTTTGCGCAGGGTGCTGAAGGATTTCCCGGCAATGGCGGAAAGCTCGGCTCCGGCGGAGTCTTCGTCTATGGAAGACAGCCCGACGCGTACCTCAACTTCGCGGACGGAGGGGTCGAAACGAAGGACGGCGGTCTTGCCGTCTTCGGCCACCTCGGCCGAGAAGGGGACGCTGGTCCACAGGCGCCAGTAGTTTTTGTAGACACCGAAATTGCACACGGTCGAACTCTTGACCCATCCTTCGAAAGTCCTGTCGCTCAGCTGCTTGCTGCTGCACTCGTTGCGACGGTGGTCGATGGCGGAGTCGAAATCCACGAAAAGCACCTTGTCGCCGTCTTTCGGGAACACGTAACGCTCGATCGCGCAGTGTTTCGACGCGGTGAGGAACACCTTCACGCCATTGTCGAGAGCGGTCTCGTAGTAGCCCGGAACTGCCTTTTCGGTGCCCTTTACGATACATACTTTGGTGCCGGGGGTTGCGGGCAGGATGCGGACGTTGCCGCCACCGCCGGCGCCGCCGGTCCCGCTCATGCGGTTGACGGAAATGCCGGAGATTTCAGGCACCTCGTAGTCGTAGCCTGCATGCTGGCCGGGACGGCTGTCGGGGCAGACCGACGTCAGGCCCATAGGCATCTGTGCGCCGGGGGTGACCTGTCCGTGGTCGCCGGCCGTACCCATGAAAAGGTTGACATAGCGCGAGTTGTCGGCAGATGCTGCCGCGGCAACGCAGATGGATGTCAGGAACGTAATGATTCTTTTCATCGCTTCATTTTGAATTTCAGGGTTCCGCCCTGCAAGATTTGTCCGTGGGTTATGACCGGGCCCTCGAGGGGCTCGCCGTTGAGGGTTACGCTTTCAACTCTCCTCTGCTCCGGTGAAAAGCCCTCTGCAACTATCGTAAGCACCTTGCCTCCAGGAAGTTTCACCTTCATCCGAGGGAGCTGCGGAGCGCCGAAAACATAGTTTCCGCCGCAGGGGTTGACCGGATAGAAGCCGAGCGCCGAGAAGATGTACCATGCGCTCATCTGACCGCAGTCGTCGTTGCCGCTCAGGCCTTCGGGACCGTCGTGATACTGGCTTTCCCACACCTGGCGTATGCGGTCGGCCGCCTTGTCCCTCTCCCCGGCCAGGGAATACAGGTAGATGACGTGGTGGCTGGGCTCGTTGCCATGGGCGTATTGCCCTACGAGGCCGCTTACGTCCACCGTCTCGCCGCTACCCAGGTCGCCCTTCAGCACGAAGAGCGAGTCGAGCTTGCGGACGAAGGCTTCCCGGCCGCCCATTGCCTCCATGAGACCTTCAGGGTCCTGAAGCACGTGCCAGGTGTATTGCCAGGAGTTGCCCTCGGTGAAGGCGCCGCCGGTCTTCCAGTGGCCGACGCGGAACGGCTCGAAAGGCGTGTCCCAGTTGCCCCGGGAGTCCCTTGCGCGCATCAGGCGGTAGTCCGGATCGAAGACGTTGCGCCAGTAGCCGGAGCGTTTTTCGAAGAACGCCGCATCGTCGTCGTGGCCGAGGCCGCGCGCCATCTGGGCCGCGCACCAGTCGTCGAAACCACATTCCAGCGTGCGCGAAACGCTTTCGACCGTCGTCACGTCCATCGGGAAATAACCGCAGCGGTCGTAGGCGCCCCAGTCGTATTTGATGTGGTCTTCGGTCAGGGAACGGTGGATCGCAGCGTAAAGCTCTTCGGTCCTGAGCCCCTCAAAACCCTTCATCCAGGCGTCGACGATGACCGGGACGGAATGGTTGCCGATCATGCCGAAGTTGTCGGTGCCGCCGAGGGCCCATATCGGCAAGAAGCCCTGGGCGTCGTAGTAACGCAGGAAGGAGTTGACGACGCCGGGAACGATTTCCGGGGCGAGGATGGTATAGAGCGGATGAGCGGCGCGGAAGGTGTCCCACAGCGAGAGGGTGGAATAGAATGGTTCCTCACCGACGTCGGCAATGTTGCCGGGATGTATCATCAGGTGGTACATCGCCGTGTAGAAGATGCGCCGATGTTCGGGGTCGGCCTCCACTTCGATACGGGATAAATACTTATTCCATAAGGCCTTGGCGTCTTTCCGGACCTTTTCGAAGTCCCAGCCCGGCAGTTCTTTCTCCACATTGCCGCGGGCGCCTTCGACACTCGATACCGAAATGGAGACCTTGACCATAAGCGGCTCGGCCGACGGCCCGAAATCGAGCACCCTCCTGGGGATGAGCTCGGCGGTGTCGCGCTTTTCCAGCACCTGGGCCACGGTGTATGGCCTGTTGAATTCTATGGTGTAGTATATCGTGCGGTTGTTCCACGCGCTGGAATGGGTGTAGCCGGTCACCCGGAGCGAGTCGGACCAGTCCTGAGAGGCGTCCAGCACGCGGCTGTACATCCTTTTGCGCGAGCCGACCTGCGCGCTTTGGAGGTCGAGCATCAGGCGGATCGGGGCGCCGTCGGAGGTGTAGCGGTGGAACGCCACGTGAGGGGTGCAGGTCACTTCGGCGCGGATGCCGTAGTCGGTAAGGTTGCAGGAATAGTAGCCCGGAGTGCCCTGTTCCGTAGCCTTGTCGAAACGGCTGGAGAAGTCGTCACGCAGGGGCTCGCCGGTAAGTGGCATCATGAGAAGGTCGCCGAGTTCGGAGCTGCCCGTGCCGCTGATGCGGTTTTGCGTGAAACCCTGGATGAGGCTGTCGGCCCATTGGTAGCCGCCGCAGTAGGCCCAGCCGAAGTTGCCGGTCTGCGGCCCGACCTGGATCGCCCCGAAGGGAGTGGTGGCGCAAGGGTGGCAGTGACCTCCTCCGTCCGTGCCGGCGAACACGTTGACGTAGCGCGTCATGTCGGGGCCGGAGCAAGCCGCAAGGATCAGCAAGGAAATGATTGTCAAGCGTTTCATATCTTCTCGAAGGGGATGGGGTACGATTCGTCGTTGATGCGTTGATATTCCGTTATGAAGCGTGTGTACTGAACCATGGCGTCTTCGCGCCGGCGCAGCGCGTGCAGGGAATTGACGATATATTTAAGGGCGTTTTCGTCCAGCGGGTCGTAGCGGAACAGCATTTCCGCGATTTCTATCGCCGCCTGATATTCCTTGGCGTTGAAGCGGGTCGTAAGCTCGTCGGTAAGGAAGGGTATCACCTTCGATTCCACGTTGCCCTTGAACGAGTCGAAGAGTTCGTCGGATTCGTCGCTGAGGAAACGCCCGCGGGAGAGGATCCGCAGCATCTCCTCGCGTTTGGATTTGTCCGTCAGGTCGTCGTCCAGGGAAATGTAGTCGCAGAAGCTTCCTTCGGAGAAATTGAGCTTGTAGACGCCGTTTTCGAAGACCGGCGTTACGCCGTCGAGGGTCGACAGGAGCTGGCGCACGCGGTTGATCGCCACGCCGCGGTTGGCCTTGGACTTGGTCGCCTCCTTGTCAGGCCACATGATGCTGCTGAAGCGGAGGGTGGTCATGCCCGTCTCCCTATATTTAATAAGGAGAAGGAGCACCGCGCGGATCTGGTTGGTGAACTGGTCGATGATGTCGTTGCCGTCCCTGTCGATAACGGCCAGGGGGCCGAAAAGGTAGATGGAACTCGGGCGGGGGTCCTCGTGGAACAGCTTGCGGCGCGGGTCGGTCTTGGACCTCTGGTAGCCTTCTTCCTGCGAGGAGAAACGGCGGCGCTTGCGCAGGTACCATGTCCCGGCGATGCCCAGGGCGAGGATCAGCAGCCCCAGGGGGATCCACAGCCGGAGCATGCGGCCGCGGTAAGGCGGACTCGGGGTCTTCCACACCGGCGGGAAGGTCAGCGAGTAGATGTCCAGGATGGACGTGAGGTCGTTGTCGACATTGTGGGTGACAACGATAAACCTTTCAAGTTCAGGGTCGTAGTAGAGGGAGCTCGACGACCATATCTTGTCCGAGACCACGGTCACCGGGTCGCCGAGGCGCTCGAAACTGCCGTCCTTGAGGCTGAACTTGTAGAGATGGAGGTTGGATTCGGTGAAATATTCCGGGTAGCAGAGGGTGTAGAAGCAGTCGTCCATGACCACCAGGTTGCGGATCGGAACGACGTTCTGCCCCTTCCAGTCGAGGCTCCACATGCACTCGCACTCGCCGGTGGCAAGGTCGATACGGTGGAGGTCGTAGTAGTATTGACGGCCCACCACCTGCTCGCCGCTCTCGTTGCCCATTCCGCCGAAGATGTAGACGTATTTCCCTTCGGGGTCGCGTCCGGCCGAGGCGAAGAAGCGGGGGCTTATCCGGGTGCTGTCGATGTCGGGCGTGATCCAGGAGCGGCCACCGTCGTCAAGGCAGTGGAAACTTCTGCTGTAGGTCTGGTTGCCGAAGCCGCCGAAGATGGTGTAGCGGCCGCGGGCGTCCTTGAAGGAGGCGTGGTGGTGGAGGGGATTTCTCAGCCTGTCGGTGCTCAGGAGCGTCCAGCGCAGCGAATCCAGGTCCAGCGAGGCGACCGACGGGGTGACCTGCTTGGTGGTCCAGTCTTCCGGTTCGTATGCGATCAACTGCCTGCCTTCGATGTAGTTATAACCGAGGAGCAGGTGGACGGGGCACGGGGCCGTCTTCGTTTCCGTAGTGTTTCCCGTCGCGACGTTATACGACTTGACAAGGGTGTTGTTGTAGAGCACTACGGTCTTTTTGTCCGGGTCGTAGTTGTAGCCCGATGCCGCATCCGACTGCATGCCGGCCAGATGCGACCAGTACATGGAGCGGTTCAGAAGCCACTCCTGGTTGTTGACCCTTCCGAGAGGACGGCCGCGGGAGTCGTGGACCTTTACGCCGCCCACCTCGTTGAGGGGGAAACTGCAAATCTTCCTGTTGTCGCCGATCTTGAGGTTGCGGATGGCGAAGGACGGGACGTCGACCATGTGGCCGCTGAGGCCGAAATGTATGCGCGGGACTATCTTCCTGATGGGCAGATCAACTGACGCAGAGGCGCTTTTGCCGCCAATCGAGAGCGTGGCGTAGTCGTTTTTCGCGTCGAAGGAAACCGTCAGCGGCGTCCAGCGGAAATCGGGCAGTTCCTCTTCCTCGAATTCGAGGCGGATAATGCAGCGGCGGCCTTCCTCGTTGAGCTGGAACACCTTGGGGCCGAGGCGGCCGTCGTAGGAGATGTTCCATATCCGGGAAGGGTCGGCCTTGTCCTGGAAACGGAGGAGGTAGCCGTATCTCGAGGCGCTGTAGGTCTGCAGGTCGAAGGAAACGTCGAGCCTGTCGTGGAAGACTACGCGCCTGCGGGAGAACAGGCTGAGAGAGGTACGTTCGTCGATCTGCCGCTCGAGGCCGTAGAAACGCAGGCCCTGGGCGGAAGCCGGGACCAGGAGCGACATCCCGAGCAGCAGACTGACGACGAACTTACGCATTAGATTATATCCTTGAGGGACTTTTGTTTGCAGCCATCAGCGGCGCGGCGCAGGTCGGCCAGGGAGGCGCCTTCGGCTATCATCTTGTAGAAATGCAGGATGAGAGTCCTCAGGGGGCTGTCTGCGGGCAGCTGGCTGACTTCGCCGAGCACGTTCGCGGCGGCTTCTTCGCCCTGGGGCGTGCCAGCCTCGTCGAGATAGCGCTTGACGCCTGCGGCGGCACCGACGGCGATGTAGGCCGGGGTGATGCCTTCCTCAAAGGCGAGCAGGGACGAGCCGATGAGCCTGTCGGCGGGGGACAGCTTGCGGGCCGGGTCGCCGCCCACGCGGGCGACGGTGTCTCCGAGGGCCGCATTGGTGAAACGGCCGAGGAGGTCGGTAATATGAAGCTGGATGCCGCCGAGGTCGACCCCGTAGCGTTTGCTCAGCGCAAGGGCGCTTTCGAGCATGGCGTTCTGGGCGATTACGCGGATTTCCGGGTCGTCGATGGCCTGCCAGATGTATTCCACGCCCTTCAGGCCGCCAAGGTAGGCGGTGGTGGCGTGTCCCATGTTGTGGATGAAGAGCTTGCGCTTTACGAAGAAGTCGAACGGCTCGAAGGGCACCATGTTGCGCACCTGGGGGATCGCCCCCTTGAAAGCCGCCTTGTCGACGGGCAGGAAGCCGTAGCGCTCCACGCACACGCGCAGGGGCTCGCCGTCCTTCATCTCGTCGGTCTGGACCGGCACCATGCGGCCGATGGAGGCCTCGACCAGTCCCACCTTCTCGTCGAAGATGCGGCGTTCTTCCTCGGTGAGCTGCTCCTTGATCATCCCCTCGACGACCTTGTTGGCGTCGTTGAGGTTTTCGCAGATGATGATGTTGAGGGGCTCGCCGCCGGCAGCCCAACGCTTGCGCAGGCCGGCTACGATATTGGGAATGATGAATTTAAGGATGCGCGCACCTACGGCCGTGGCCATGATGTCGCAGCGGGCGATGACGTCGGAGGCAGCCTCGGTGTCATTGCCGTTGACGGCGGTAACGTTCGTGATGGTGATGTCTTCCTTCCCTTCGTTGGAGACAAAACGCAGAGGGTAGCTCTGCTTGGCCTGGAGCTCATCCACCACCGCAGCGGCGACGTCGATAAACGTCACCCTGTAGCCGGAAAGGCTCATAAGCGCTCCCACAAAGCCGCGGCCGATATTGCCGCCGCCATACATTACAGCATTCATAATCTACCCAAGCTCAGGATATTCGTTGCAGAGGACGGCTTCGGCCGGAACGTCTTCTTCGATCTTCGGGAAACGGCCGATGGGCTCCCAGAAGCGGTTGTCGGCGCTGTCGTCGTTGACCATGGAGACTTCGCCGATGAGGCAGGTGCCGCCTTCAGCCCAGAAGGTGTGGTAGATGTACGGGGTGTAGCACACGCTCTGGCCCTTCTTGATGCGGTAGGTCTTGCCGGCCTCGAATTCGGTCACGACGCCGTCGACTTTCAGCTTGACGATGCCGCCTTCGATGAGCTGCTCGGTCTTGGGATCGGCGTTCCAGAGTTTCATGCAGAATTCGCCTTCGCCCTCACGGAAGATGATGTCTTCCATTTTGTTCCAGTGGAAGTGGGTGGGGGTCACCTGGCCGTCGCGGACGATCATGATCTTCTCGCAGTAGGGCTTGCGGTCGAACTCGGGGTTGCCGTTGCGCAGCGTGATGAGGGAAAGACCCACCTTCTCGAAATCGCCGCTGCCGAAGTCGGTGATGTCCCAACCCATGCAGTTGCGCTTGATTTCGATGCACTCCTCGCCCTTTTTCGCCCAGTCGGCAGGGGTCCATTCAGCCCATGCGGGAAGATGGAAGAGGAACTTCTTGCAGATAGCTTTGTTCTCGCGGATAATCGCGTTGATTTCAGAACGTTTCATGGTTATTTTCTGGATTTGATGAATTCTTTGATTACTTCGAGGGTCGGGGCGCCGCCGGTGGAGGTGGTGCTGAAGAGGTTGAAACGGGCGCATGCCGCGGCGAAGTCCAGAAGGTCTTCGAGGTCATAGCCTTCGTGGATGGCGTAGAGGGCGCCTGCGCAGAACGCGTCGCCGGCACCGACCGTGGAAACAATTTCCTCGCGGGACGGGCTGAAGGAAGGGGCGCTGCAGCTGCGGCCGTCCTTGGTTGCGACCACGCCGCCTTCGGGGAAGTGGATGACGACCATCTTGCCGACACCCAGGTCGAGCAGCTGGCGGGCTGCCTCTTCGGCCTCGGTCAGACGGACCTTGCCGTCTTTACGGAGGGCGATGCCGAGGCAATTTTCGGCCTCAACCTCGTTGATAATCAGGTAGTCCGTGTATTTAAGGCAAGGGAGGATGACCTTGCGGTAGCGGTCGCCTTCCTCGGAGACCACGTCGACGGAGGTCTCGTAGCCCTGCTTCTGCAGGCCGTCGAGGGCACGCGCTGCGGCCACGCCGTATTCCGGGTCTTCCTTGTCGAGCTCGTCCAGGAGGAGGAGGTAGCCAAGGTGGAAGATGCGGGCGTTGGATTTGCATGAAAGTACCTGTTCCACAGTCAGTTTGGCATTGGCGCCACGGCAGTGGAAGAAGGTGCGGGAGGCGTCGCCGCTGACTTCCGACATGACGTCGGTGTAGGACGTGGACTCGCCTTTGAGGACCTTCAGGTTGCTGCGGTCGATACCGAGGCGGTCGCAGGCGTCGAGGCACATCTTGCCGTGGTCGTCGTCGCCGATGCAGCCGCCGGCGTAAAGCGGAAGGCCGCTTTTGAGAGACGCCAGGTCGGCCAGCACGTTGTGGGCGCAGCCGCCAAGTCCTTCATCCTGACCGACGATGGTGGTCAGGTTGCCTTTCTTGGGAAATACTTCGATAAATTTTACCGAGTCGACAATCCAGTTGCCGACGGAAATAATACCTTTGCGTTCCATTTCGTTATGCAGATTCGTTTGCGGTTTTGCTTACTTTGCCGAAGATCAGGCACATGTAGACCCAGATGACGAGCATTGCCACGAATGCGGCGGTCTGGGTGCCGGTGGCGTCGGTCACGATGCCGAGGAGAGGGGTCACGATGGCTCCGCCGGCGATGCCGGTCACAAGCAGCGAGGACACCTCGTTGGCGCGGGCGGGAACATGCTTGATGGCCAGGGAGAAGATGATGCTGAAGAGGTTGGCATAGCCGAGGCCGAAGAGGATGACGCTCGCCACCATGAGCCACTGGACATGGGCGCAGAGCATGCCGACGAGGCCGGCCGCGGCCGCGATGATGCTGACCAGATAGAAGTTTTTCTCGTTCATCTTCATCAGGATGATGCCGCCGCAGAATGCGCTGACGGTACGGGCGAAGAAGTAGATGCTGTTGCCCAGGCTGGCCTTCTCGACGGGAAGGTCGAAGCGCTCCATGATGAGTTTGGGGAAGGAAACGCCCATGCCCACGTCGACACCCACCAGCACGAGGATGGCGATGAAGAAGAGGAGGATGGTGTTGTCTTTCAGCAGCGAGAACGTGCGGGCGAATGAAACCTTTTCGGCGCCCTCGATAGGGGTGTTCTTAACCGGGGAGAGCCACAGCCACAGGGTCGCGAGGAGGGTTACCGCGGCGTAGATGGGGAAGAGCAGGCGCCAGCCGAATGCCGTGCCGACGCAGGCTGCGGCGATGATCGGGGCCAGGAAGGAGCACACGGCCTTGACGAACTGGCCGAGGGTGATGGTGCCGGTAAGGCGGTCGCCGCTGACGACTTCGGAGACCAGCGGGTTCATGGCCACCTGCAGGAGCGTGTTGCCGATGCCCAGGAGGGCGAAGGCGACAAGATAGCCTGCGAAGCTGTCTTTCAGGACGATCGGGATCACGAGCGCCACCATGCTGAGGATGAAGCTGACGAGCACGACGTTCTTGCGGCCGTACTTGTTCATCAGGAAGCCGGTGGGGATGCTCAGCAGGAAGAACCAGACGAAGCAGGAGACGCTTATCAGGCTGCTGACCGAGTCGCTCATGCCGAGATCGGCCTTGACATAGTTGGTAGAAATGCCTACGAGGTCGACGAACCCCATGACAAAGAATCCCAGCATCACGGGAAGGATGGTGGTGAAGAATTGGTTTTTCTTACCCATATCGGTTTGGTTTAATTTGGTTTTCGTTTTCGTGTCCGGCACCCGCGCGCATGCGCAGGATGAGCGACGTTGAGGGCGCACGCCCGCATCGTCACACAAATATAACGTTTTTTTTCTTTCGCAGGATAAATTTACCGTCTTTTTACCGCAATTAACCCCCTATTCCCTCCCGCGGGCGGCGAGGGATTCGTGGATGGCGGCGATGCGGCGGGTGGTCAGGGGGTAGATGACCATGACAGCGGCGGAGAAGACGGCTATGGCCGCGGGAATCCAGCTCATCAGAAGGCGAAGCCCGGTGAGGGCCTCTTCCGTCTGCGTCACTCCTTCGGCGGTCTGATAACCGAAGGCGGCAAGGAGCCACATGACCGCCGCGCCGCCGAACGCGCCTCCGAACTTCTGGGCCATGGAAGATGACGAGAAAATGAGGCCGGTGGAGGCGGAGCCGGTGCGCTCTTCGGAATAGTCGCTCACATCGGCGTACATGCTCCACACCAGAGGCGAAACTATGCCGGTGAGAATGCTGACGAGCACCTGCGCGACCAGCATCCAGACAAAGCCGGAGGGCGTTGCGGGAATCCAGAAAAACAGCCCGCTGAGCACCGCCAGGGCCACAAACGCGACTTGCCATGTGGTCTTTTTTCCAAGGCGCGACGAGGCCGGGACGGCAAGCACCACGCCCAACATGTTGCTCACCTCGCCGACGCCAAGGAACAGCCCGGCGTAGAACAGCATCCCGAACACCTTCGCATCCGGCCCGACAATGTCCCGGAAATAGTAGGCGACCGTGCTTCCGCGCACTGTCGAAAACAGGTTGGAACAAAGGGCGCAGACGATGAGAATCCACCAAGGGCCGTTGCGCAGCAGGGATTTGATGTCGCTGCCGACCGACACCGTGCTGGCGGAATTGAGGCGCTCCCGCGTAAGGGCGAAGCAGACAAGAAACAGCACGAGCGCGATAAGGGCGACCACCATCATGGCGTGTTGCCAGCCGACCGGAGTGTCGTAGCCACCGAGCGCGCGGCAGAACGGTTCCCAGCACAGTACGGCGAGGAAACTGCCGCCGTAAGCGAAGAACATGCGGAAGGAACTGAGCACCGTCTTCTCGGAGGATGACTCCGTCATGACGCCCAGCATTGCCGCGTAGGGCACATTGATGCCGGTGTAGACCGTCATCATCAGGATGTAGGTCGCGTAGGCCCATATCAGCCTGCCGGTCGGCCCGAGCGGAGGGACAGTGAACAGGAACACCCCGCAGACGGCAAACGGAAGGGCCATCCACAGCAGGTAGGGACGGTATTTGCCCCAACGGGAGCGGGTCCTGTCGGCGATTATGCCCATCATCGGGTCGCTGACGGCGTCCCAGATGCGGGTTACCACCAAGAGCAGGCCCACCTGGTCGAGCCGCAGGCCGAAAATGTTGCTGTAGAAGAAGGGAAGATAGTAGGAAAATACCTTCCAGAACATCGACGAAGCCATGTCGCCGAAGCCGTAGCCTATCTTTTCGCGAAGACGCAGACCGGACATGGGACTAAGGATTATAGGCGAGGATGTAGGTGCTGTCAAGCTCGGGGCGGCCGCTTACGCGAAGCGATACCCGCAGGCGGGAGGCTCCGGGCCACGAGGGTAGTTCCACGCGCACGATGGGGCCGCGGAGGTTGGTGTTGTCGGCCGTCGGAGGCGTCTGCCAGGTGCCGACGAGGACTTCGCCGGACGAAGCCCCTTCCGGGCTTATGAAGGCCTTGATTTCCAAGGACTCGGACGGCTGGCCGAAAGTGTCGTCGAGGAGCCAGAGGGCAAGGGGGAACTCTTCGCCGGCGCGCCAGCTGAAACGGCTGAATGCGGCGCTTGCAAGACGGGGACGGCAGGCCGCGGAGACGTCGGAGTATGCCGCCTTGGGACGGTCGGGCCAAGAGATTATGGAATTGTTGGCCGCCGCGGGCCACGGCTCGTTGAACATCCAGCAAAGCGCCATGGAGCAATGAGGTTTCTGGCGGCGGGCCTCTTCGTAAATGGCCTTGTAGCCCTCCCCTTGCAACAGGGAACTCTGGGCGATCAGCTCTTCCAGGCTCGATGCGGGGCCGAAATAGTGACGGAGCGTTTCCTCGCCGAGCCAGGTGCCGGGCTTGCCGTCCCATGCGCCGAAGGCGTGGTGGGCGACCCAGGCGGCAGTGGGACGCACCGGAAACAATTCATTTTCAGGGATTATCGCTTTTAGGACAGGCAGAGGGGCAAGCGAGGGGACGCCGAACTCGACATAGGCCGTGAACGAACTCGCGGGCATCCACTGGTACACCTCGCTGTCGCCGTCGCGGAAGAGGTAGTTGCCGTGGGCCATGCCCGTAAGGGGCGACGTGGGGAGGAACGGAGTGCGGGGGTCCATCTCCAGGCAGATGCTGCCGAGAAGGCGCAGGGCCAGGGACTGGTCGTCCATGCCGGACCAGGAATTGAACAGCTCGTTGCCGCCGCACCATATCGCCAGGCACGGATGGTTGCGAAGACGCGCGACGAGGGCGCGGGCTTCCCGGGCAAGGACACCGAGGTAGCTTTCGTCGTCGGGATAACGGTTGCAGGCAAGGGGAAACTCCTGCCACACAAGGATGCCGAGCGCGTCGCACATGTCGTAGAAAGCGTCTTTCTCCGGCATGCAGCCGCCCCAGCAGCGCAGGACGTTGAACCCGGCGCCGACTGCAAGGTCGAGCAAACTGCGCAGGCGTCCTTCGTCCACCAGACCCGGGAAAACGTCGGGACACACCCAGTTGGCGCCTTTGAGGAATATGCGGCGGCCGTTTAGCTCCAGCTGGGCCGGAGCGTCCGACCGGCTCTTGGGAGAGCCTTCGGGCTTGTCCCACGACCCTTCGTTCATCACGAGGCGTACCCTGCGGAAGCCGGCAGCACCGCTTCGAACGTCGAGCACTTCGCCGTTCAGACCGTGCAGAACTACTTCATAATTATATAGATACGGGTCGCCATGGTCCCTTGTCCACCAGAGGCGGGGATTGCTGAGGACCGCCGTGATATCTTCCTTGGCTTCGGCGCGGCGGGAGAGCACTTCACGCCCGGAAGAATCCTTAAGCGAAAATGTCAAAAAAACGCCATCTTCCCGGCCGCAGACTTCGCTGTTTACGCGCAGGTCGGCGCGGGAAAAATCAGGCGAAAGGACATATTTGAAAGCTACGTCGCCAAGCCATGCGGCCCTGCGGACCACGATGGCGGTGTCGTCGCAAATACCCGTCGGGATAAGGCGCGGATGCCAATCCCAGCCATAGGAAACAGGCGGCTTGCAGCAGTGTGAGGCCTGTTCGCGGCCTTCCGGCGCCCCTTCCTTCTTGGGCGCTTTCAGGACCTTTATTTCAAGGATATTCTCTCCCTCGGAAATGGCGGGATCAAGGCGAACCTCAACCGGTGAAAGAGCCCCCTCGTGACTTGCGAGGAAGCGACCGTTGAGCGAGACTTCGCACTGATAGTCTATGCCTTTGGAGCATAGCCACAGCGACTCGCCGGGCCGCAGTTCGGGGGCGCGGAAAGCCGTCCTGTAGACGAAGTCAACGTCTTCCAGCGGGGCGAAGCGGCGGTAGTTGTCGGCAAAATGCCAGTCGTCCCATCCTTGGGCGCGGGCCATGTCGGCCTGGGCGGCGCCAGGCACCCCGGCCGCCACTAAACGGCCCGGGGCCGTGCTGCACGCAACCTCCCACCGTGGAGTAATTCGCAGTTGCCGGTCTTCGGGATCATTAGCTTTCATGGTTACAAATATATACCTTTTTGGACATAATTTGAGGGGCTATGCAACTTTGTGCTAAAAGAAGTCAATATACAGTCAGTTTTACTTCGTGCAATCTTCTATCTTTGCATCGTATGAAAAAGTCTGTTCTCCTTTTCCTCGGCATCATTGCCGGCCTGCTGCCGCTGGCGGCCCAGACCGGCACGGCCGTAACCGGCACCATCACGGAAGAGGCGACGGGTGAGCCCATACCTGGCGCAACCGTTGTCATCAAAGGTACGCGTACCGGCGTAATGGCCGACAGCAAAGGTGTTTACCGCATTTCCGCAGCCCCCGGCGCAACCCTCGTCTTCTCCTGCTACGGCTATGTAGACAAGGAAGAAGCCGTGGGCAGAAGGACCGTCGTCGACGCCGTGCTCAAGACCGACTCCTTCGTCCTCGACGAGGTCATCGCCGTCGGTTACGGCAAAGTCAAAAAAACGGACCTTACAGGTTCCGTGGCGTCCGTCAAGGCGACAGAAGTGGTCAAGGCTCCGGGCGCTTCGATCGACAAGATGCTGCAAGGCCGCGTGGCCGGACTCACCGTCATCGACGCCAGCAACGACTCGCCGCAAGCCTCTGTCACCATGCGCGTGCGCGGTATAAGTTCCATCAATGGTTCCAACTCCCCGCTCGTGGTCATCGACGGCGTGCCCTACGGCGACGCAGGCAACCTGACGGCTGTCAACCCTAACGTCATCGAGTCCATCGAGGTGCTCAAAGACGCTTCAGCCACAGCTATTTACGGTTCTCGCGGAGCCAACGGCGTCATCATGATCACGACCAAGACCGGCCGCGAAGACCACACCGATGTCTGGTTCTCCGGCAAGGTCGGCGTGGGCGTTTTCTCGCGTCCCCTCAAGGTGTGGAAGCAGGACGACCTGGTGAGGATGGCCGAAACCACCAACCTTCAATATCAGAACGGCGGAGCCGAAGGCCCCTACATGGGCAAGGTGTTCAGCGACGGCGTCTATTATCCGTCGGTCGAAGAAATCCGCGACGGCATCTGGCCCTACTACACCGACTGGACAAAGGAAGTCTTCCGCACCGCGGTGACGCAAGACTACAACGTCGGAGTGGAAGGCGCGTCGAAAAAAAGCCGCTACTATGCCGCCCTGGGCTACTACAACGGCCAGGGCATGCAGCATAACGACGACTATTCCAAATTCTCCGGCGACCTGTCCTACACCAACGACATCTCCCGGAGCCTGTCATTTACCGGCAAGGCCGGATTCGTAGCCGGCGACCGCACCTACAACTGCGGCACCTCCTACGCCATCAACCCTCTCTGGCCGGTCTACAACGGCGACGGGACCTACTTCCGCCCCAAGCGCACCGACTATTCCAACCCGGCGATGATCAACCGCGAGGTGACCAACTTCAACAAAGACCTCTACGGTTTCATCAGCGCCCGCCTCGACTGGACCATCACCGACGGTCTCGTCCTGAGCGTGAGCGGCAACGGCAAGATGGGACAGGGACGCGGCGCCTTCTTCAATCCCCCGGTCTACACCTACGCCGGAGACGCCTTCAAGGGCGAAGGCGGCGTGTCCGAGGCCACTTGGCGGCAACTCCAGACCGACGCCTTCCTGACATGGACCCGCAGTTTCGGCCGCCACAATCTTTCGGTCATGGCCGGCGCCTCGTGGGAAGACAGGGTGGATGAGAGTTCCTCGATCACCGGCCGCGGATTCACCAACAACAGTCTCAAATACGAAGCCGTCTCGTCGGCCGAGAAGATACTTGTCTACACGGGACGCTCCCAATGGTCCATTGCGTCGGGATTTACCCGTCTCACCTACGACTGGGCCGGAAAATATTTCGCCACCTTCACTGCCCGCGCCGACGGCGCATCGAAGTTCGCGCCCGGCCACAAGTGGGGCTTTTTCCCGTCCGGCGCGCTGAGCTGGCGCCTCGACCGTGAGCCCTGGATCGCGTCGCTTGGCCTGTTCGACCTGCTGAAAATCCGCGCCAGCTACGGCATCTCGGGCAATCAGGGCATCGCCCCCTACCAGACCTTCGAGCGCTTCGGCTACGACTACATCTGGGACTATTCCACCGGCAAGGAGGTCACGGCCCACGGCGTCGGCTACCAGAGCGGCCGCGAGGGCGTCGGCAACGCCTATGTCACCTACGCGGGCATGGCCAACCACGACCTGACCTGGGAAAAGACGGCCCAGGCCGATGCCGGCATCGACATCGCGCTGTGGAAAAACCGCCTGGAAATCACCGCCGACTACTATTATAAATACACCTCCGGCCTGCTGCGCCAGCAATATCTGGCACCGTCCTCGGGCTTTGACACCGTGTGGGTCAACGACGGCGAAATCCTCAACCAGGGCTTCGAATTCTCGGTAACCGGCCGCATCGTGGAAAACCGCGACTGGAGCCTCTCCGCCACCGGTATCATCTCGGTCAACCGCAACAAGGTCCTCCGCCTGGGCACCAATGAAAACTCCGGCTTCACCACCGACGCCAACGGCATCTCCTACACTCCCCACGGCGGAAGCGTCTACGACAGCCCCACTCTCAACGTCCTTGCCATCGGCTACCCTGTCGACGTCTTCTACGGTTACGCCGTAAACGGCATCCTCGAACACGAAATCGGAGACGGCTCCTCCCGCTACACCGAGGCCGGCGAGCTTGCCTACGACGGCCTTCTGCCCGACGGTTCCTTCGATCCCGACCGCCGCAGGATAATCGGCGACCCCAACCCGAAAATGACCGGTTCCCTGTCGCTGAGCCTGACCCACCGCATAGGCCTCGACTTCTCCATGCTCCTCTACGGCGTCTACGGCAACAGCATCTTCTCCTACCGCAAGCTGAACGACATGATGATAGACGGCAACTACTGGACGCCGGAAAGCCCGAGCAGCGAATATCCCAAGCTTCGCTACAACCGTTCCTACCAGGCCTCGTCCTGGAGCGTGGAAGACGGTTCCTACCTCAGGATAAGCAACGTAACCATCGGCTACACAATTCCTTCCGGCACCGTCAGCTGGCTAAAGAACTTCCGCGTCTGGCTGAGCGCCAGCAACCCCTACACCTTCTTCCGCAGCTCGGAATACGACCCCGAGGTTGGGGAAAACGGCAACGCATCCCCCGCCTACCCGAAGGTCTGTACGATCACTGCCGGACTTGAGTTTAAATTCTGACAATAAAGGAGATACGGATATATGAACAAGCTTTCGAGATTGCTTTCCACCGCGGCCGTCCTCCTCCTGGTGACAGTCGGATGTTCGCTGGACGAGACCCCCTACGGAGTCTATTCCAACAAGACCTTCTTCCTTACCGAAGCGGACGCTGAAAACGCCCTGCTCTATGCCTACATCCCCATCAACTACATAGAATACGCACAGCGTTTCATGTTCTACCTCGGCGACCAGACCACCGACGAAATCATCGACTACGGCAAAGGCTCCACCGACGTGTCGAACTGGGACATACGCGAGACCACGGAGACCATCCTCTACTATTTCAAAAACATCTACGTAGCCCTCGGCAGGGCCAATTCCGTGCTTGAAAACGTCCCGAAGATGGACATCCCGCAGGAGAAGAAAGACCGTTTCATCGGCGAAGCCCTCTTCCTGCGCGCCTTCCACCACTACAACCTGGCCGTCAACTGGGGCAGCGTCCCCATCCGCACCGCCAGCGTCAACACGGTCCAGGACGCCCTTGCGCCCAAAGCCCCGCTCGACCAGGTGTGGGACAGGATAGAGAAAGACCTGCTCGAAGCCGAGAAGCTTCTGGGTGTCAAGAAGATACAGGGGCGTGTCGACCGCGTCGCAGTCCAGGCCCTCCTCAGCAGGGTCTACCTCTACCTGGCCTCCTACAAAGAGACCGGTTCGCCCGGATACGACTGGGTTGAAGATGCCGACGCTCTCTATGCCAAAGCCGTCGAATATGCCGGTAAAGTAATTGAAGAACAAAAGGTTTACTCCCTCGAGCCTCGCCTTGAAAACATCTACAGCGTCTACCATCAGAGCGACTGCCCCGAACATATTTTCATCACCGGAATGAACCGCAAGGCTTCCGGCATGGAGGGCACTTACGCCCAGCTGCCGCTGCTTTGGATGGTCCAGTACAACGACGCCTACATCTATGTGTCCGAGAGCCTTGTGCCGGAGACCGACCCGTCCACGGGCAGCGTGAAGGTGATGAAGATGATGAACTACCGCCCGGCCTGGGAGACGCTGAGGGTAAACTACAAGTGGCGCGAAGACAACTTCGACGACAACGACCTGCGCAAGCAGCTGATGGTCACCACCATCTACAACGAAGACGGCACCGTGCTCCGCACCTTCGCCCCGGAAAACATCGAGAGCCCGGACATCCTGACCAACAAGTATTTCTTCCCCTTCTGCCGGAAATATTCCGACCCCGAGAGCCTTGAAATGCGCTCCAGCTCAAATATTTATCTCATCCGCATGGGCGAAGTCTACCTCAACTACGCCGAAGCCGCAGGGCCGACAGAAAAGGGCTACTTCTGCGTCAACGAAATCCGTAAGCGCGCCGGTCTCGACCCGCTGCCCGCTGGCCTGTCAAGGGACGGTTTCCGCGAGGCAGTAATCAAGGAGCGCCAGCGCGAACTCTGCTTCGAAGGTCATGCCCTCTACGACCTCCGCCGGCTCCACCGCGCCGACTCCGACCATATCACGTCGCCTCCTCCGAAGGAGAGCGCCGCATACTTCTTCCCGTTCCCCCAAAGGGAGACGGACCTCAACCCGACAAACCAATAAAAATAACCCTAATGCTATGAAGAGCAATTATCTGGTCAAGTTTCTGACCCTTGGAATCATGACGCTCGGACTTGCCTGGTCTTGCAAGACTGAGGATCCGAAGCAGCCTGACAACACTACCCCGGCCAGCGGGGATGTAACCCTGACAAAGCAGGCGGACGTCGACGCTTTCGCTCCGTCCAAGACCCTGACTTCGCTGACCATCCAGGGCGACGACATCACCGATATCTCCAAAATCAGCGTGACCACCCTGGAGACTCTCGTTATCAAGGGGACATCCATCACCGGCATCGACACCGACTCGTTCTCCTCGATAAGCAAGAAGCTCGAGATTTCCGGCAACAGCAAACTCGCGGAAATCAGCAAGATAGGCCTTAAGTTCTGCACCGGCGACATCACCATCTCCGACAATGCCGAACTTACTTCCATCGCCGGCCTCCTCGGCCTTAAGAAGATGACAGGCAAACTTGTCGTCCAGGGCAACCCCAAGCTCGGCGAAGACGACGGGGAAGCAGGCGAAGAGTGGGGTTTCAACGTCATCAAAAAACTCATGGAAGACCAGGTCATTACGGCCTCCCAGATCACCCTCACCGACAACCATCCCGGCGCCGCCACCGACCCTACCATGATCGGTTCGATGGGCAGCGGAATGCCTTCCTACACCATCCGCTCGGCGGCCGACCTCGAGGCCATCACAAAGGAGGAATGCCAGGACCTGACCCTGCTTGGCGCCGACGTCGACGACCAGGTGTGGGCCGACATCAAGCTCAAGGGCCTCAAAACCGTCCACGGCAACCTCTACGCCGAAGGCTGCAACTTCACCATGTGCTCCAATTTCTTTGAGAAAAACGCCGAAGGAGTAGTCGTGGAGGGCGGTATCACCTTCAAGAACTTCAAGGCCTACCAGGACAACGACAAGACCCGCTTCCTCAACTCCGACAACGTTCCCACGGTCGTCGGCGGAGACCTCGTGCTCGAGCAGATGTGGCTCCACGGCTGGCCGGGCGCAGGCTTCAACAGCATCACCGAAGTCAACGGAAGCATCACTGTCAAAGATGTTTACACCGACAACAACTGCCTCTTCCACGACACCAAGAAGGTCCACGGCAACGTGACCATCCAGGGCTGCAAGCCCGGCTACAACTCTTCCGGAACCGGTGAAGGTCCCTGGAACTTCGACTTCGGATTCGAAGAGATCGACGGCGACCTCCAGATCCTGGACAACCCCTGGGTAATCGACCTGACAGGTTTCACCCACCTCAAGAAGATAGGCGGCAAGCTCGTCATCAAAAACAACTTCTTCGGCGGCCAGGCTGCAGGCAAGGGCGACGGCATCGCCGAGATCGAAGCGGCAACGGGCATCGGCTGGGACCTTGTCCAGAGGTGGATATGGGACGGCGTCGTAGACATGGCCAAGGTGGAATGCTACCGCCTCGACGGCTCCAAGGTCGAGTTCGCCGCCACCGAGCCCGAAAAGCCCAAAGACTATGTCATCACCTCCCAGGGCGACATCGACGCGATTCAGGGTGAAGGCCTCACGGCCGGAAGCCTTACCGTCCGCGGCAGCGGCGTCACGAATGACGTGTGGGCCAACATCAAGACCAAGATCGCCGTAGTTGGCGGGCCGCTGGTCGTGGAAGACGCAGCCCTCACCATGGCTTCCCTCTTCTTCGAAGAAGTTCAGTGCAAGGGCGACATAACCCTCCGCAACCTCTGCACCGGCGCGGGTCAATACTTCAACTCCGACAAGTTCCCCGCCCACGTTTTCGGCAACCTCACCATTGAAAACGTCAACATCCACGGCTGGGCCAATGCAGGCTTCAACCTCGTCACCGAAATCGACGGCAGCCTCTACATCAAGACCGCGATGATGGGCAACAACACCTGCTTCACGGCCTTGCAGAGAGTCGGCGGCGATCTGACCATCGACGGCCCCCAGGCCGATTTCAGCGGCAACCGTATCTGGAACGTCGACCAGTGGACCATCAAGCAGATCGGCGGCAAACTGTCCATCCTCAACTCGAAGATAGTCAACCTCGCCGGTTTCAGCAACATCACGGCCATCGGCGGAGTCTACATCAAGGGCAACCCCGACTTCAACGACTTCACCCAGGTAAAATCCTGGATCGACAACAATATCGTTAGCGAAAGAAATGTGGAATGCTACGACGGCGCCGGCAACCGCGTCGACTTCTCGTCCACCGAGCCCGTACAGGAATGGCCGGAAGGCACCGTCACCATCACTTCGCAGGAAGATATCGACGCCCTCAAGGGCGAAGGCCTTACCGTCCCCGGCCTGATTGTCCGCGGCAGCGGCGTCACCGACCAGGTTTGGGCCAACATCAAGACCAAGATCGCAGTAGTCGACGGACCGATGCTCGCCGAAGACGCCGCATTCACCATGGGCACCCTCTTCTTCAAGGACGTCCAGTGCAAGGGCGATATCACCTTGCGCAACATCTGCACCGGCGCTGGTCAATACTTCAACTCCGACGACTTCCCCAAGCACGTCTATGGCAACCTCACCATTGAAAACGTGGGCATCCACGGCTGGGCCAATGCAGGCTTTAACCTCGTCACCGAAATCGACGGCAACCTCACCATCAAGACCGCGATGATGGGCAACAACACCTGCTTCACCACCCTGCAGAAGGTCGGCGGCGACGTGACCATCGACGGTCCTCAGGCCGACTTCAACGGCAACCGTATCTGGAACGTCGACCAGTGGACCATCAAGGAAATCGCCGGAAAGCTTTCCATCGTCAACTCGAAGATTGTCAACCTCGCCGGATTCGGCGCACTGACCAAGCTCGGTGCCCTCTACGTCCGCGGCAATGCCGACTTCAACGACTTCAGCATTGCTTCGACACTAATCGCGAACGGCGTACTCGCAAAGGAGAAAGCCGAGTGCTACGACGGTGCCGGCAATCGCGTGGCCTTCTAATGTCAATGGCAACGTAAACACCTGATTATCCACTTATTAATCAACTAATACTATTATGAAAAAACAGATTTTCCCGATGATCGCCGCTGCGGCCCTCTTCCTGACGGGTTGCAACAGCGTCGATCTCTCTCCGCTCGAGAAGCGGATCGCAGAGCTTGAGGGAAAGGTGAATGCCATTGAGA
>ONKE01000066.1 GCA_900318355.1 uncultured Bacteroidales bacterium | reverse complement strand
TACTGGCAGATGAGGGCGGCCCGCCCGATGCCAGGGGGTAGGTTGCGTAGATAAATGGCAGATTCAAAAACAGAAACCGGCTTACGGTCTTGCCCTTTTTTTATTTTTTCCTTGCTTTTCTCGCCTCCAGTTAGTATTTTTGTAACCCGTATTTTAAAATCTAAATCGCCTTATGAAATACGGGTTCGACTGCGACAAATATCTCAAAATCCAATCCGAGCACATCCGTGAACGCATCGCCGCTTTCGGCGACAAACTCTACTTGGAGTTCGGCGGCAAGCTCTTCGACGACTTCCACGCCAGCAGGGTCTTGCCCGGTTTTGAGCCCGACATCAAGCTCAAGATGCTCATGCAGATGCAGGATGATGCCGAGATCATCATCGTCATCAGCGCGCTGGATATCGAAAAGAACAAGGTTCGCAGCGACCTCGGCATAACCTACGACGTCGACGTCCTTCGCCTTCGCGACGAGTTCATCTCCAGGGGTCTCGGCGTCAACAGCGTAGTAATCACCCACTTCAACGGTCAGTCCAGCGCCGACGCCTACAGGCATCGCCTGGAAAGGATGGGCATCCGCGTCTACTACCACCACACAATAGAAGACTACCCCAACAACGTCGCCCTCATCGACTCGGAAGACGGTTTCGGCCGCAACGATTACGTTGAAACGACAAAGCCTCTGGTAGTCGTTACGGCGCCTGGGCCGGGCAGCGGCAAGATGGCCGTGTGCCTGAGTCAGCTATACCAGGAAAACAAGCGCGGCATCAAGGCCGGATACGCCAAGTTCGAGACCTTCCCCATCTGGAATCTGCCTCTTACTCATCCCGTCAACATCGCCTACGAAGCAGCTACGGCCGACCTTGACGACGTCAACATGATCGACCCCTTCCATCTGGAAGCCTACGGCCAGACGACCGTCAACTACAACAGGGACGTGGAGATCTTCCCCGTCATGAACGCCCTCTTTGACGACATCTACGGCTTCTCTCCCTACAAGTCGCCGACCGACATGGGCGTGAACATGGCAGGCTTCTGCATCAGCGACGACGAGGTCTGTTGCGAAGCTTCGCGCCAGGAAATAATCCGTCGCTATTACTCCTCGCTTTGCGACCTTGCCGACGGTAAAGCAACTGAAAGCGAGGTAAATAAGATAGCCCTGCTGATGAAACGGGCCCGCATCTCGACGACCGACCGTAAGGCTGTCGTCGCCGCCAGGGAAAGGCTGGAACGCTGCGGAGTTGCAACCGCGGCGATGGAGCTCGAAGACGGCACCCTCATCACGGCGCAGACCTCGCCCCTCCTCGGCCCCAGCGCGGCCCTGCTCCTGAATGCCTTGAAGCATCTCGCAGGAATAGCCCACAACGTCAAGCTCATCCCCAAGCAGATGATAGCGCCTATCCAGAAGACGAAAGTCACGTACCTTCACGGACACAACCCCCGTCTCCACACCGACGAAGTGCTTGTGGCGATATCCATGATGAGTCTCATAGACGAAAACTGCAATCTCGCCCTCGATCAGCTTCCGAATCTTGCGGGAGCGCAAGTCCACTCCACCGTCATGCTCAGCGAAGTGGACAGAAAGACTTTCAAGAAGCTCGGTATCGGGCTCACCTGCGACCCCGTCCGAAAGATTAAAAAACCGGCCGAGTAGGCTATCGGTTCAGTTCAGCGGTCTTTTCGAGATCCAGCGCCTCCTCCAGTAAGAGGATGGGGTTGCGGACTTCCACGCCGGTAGACATCTCTATCTGCCACTTGCAGGTGTCGCATTCGCTGGTAACATAGTCAGGGTCAAGTAGTTTTATCCTTTCGAAGAGAGGACGGCCAATCTCCTGGGAATAGGCGTAGTTCTCTTTCTTGAAGCCGTAGGTGCCAGCCATGCCGCAGCATCCGCTGTCGAGTACGGTAAGTTCCAGACCTGGAATCATGCCGAGAAGCTCCCGCGTGAAAATGCTCCATCCGAGCTTTTCCATGTGGCAGGGAATGTGATAGGCCACCCTGGCCTTGAAATCCTCGCGGAAAGCGAGGCGCACACGGCCCTGATCCAGAAGCGAATAAATGAATTTTTCCACGAGCACGATGCGGTCGCGGACGACGCTGACATCCACTCCGAGTATTTCCTGATACTCGTCACGCATGGTGAATGTGCAGGTCGAAGCCGTGGTGACTATAGGAAGGTCGGTTTTCCTGAAGGCTTCAACGTTATGCCTTGCATGCGACCTGGCCTGGTTCCAAAGTCCGTTGGAAATCATGGCAACGCCGCAGCACTGCTCGTCTATAAGCTGGACGCCGTAGCCCAAGGCATTCATCACGCGGACAAAGGCCCTGCCCACTTCCGGATGCTGGTATTCGGTCGAGCAGCCGTGGAAGAAGGCGACCTGGCGGGCGAACTTGCTCTGGTCGGGGGCCTTTCTCCTGAGCCAGCCTTCGAAACCCGAAAAACGATATTTAGGGAATGTGCGGTGCCTGTCTACGCCCAGGACTGCGTCCATGGCGGCTTTGGCAGGCTTGGTGCCCACGACGGCATTGACAATCGGCGCCACAGGTCTTGCGACCTTGCCCATGAAATCGGTGTTGGCGAGAATCCAGTCGCGAAGGGTAGGCTTGGAATGACTGTAATTCATTCTCGCGGTGTGGATTATGTCGGCAATCCTCACTCCCGAGGGGCAGGCGTTTTCGCAGCGCTTGCAGTTCATGCAGTATTTCAGGTTCTCGTCATAGAAGAAGGGGTTGCGAAGGCGGAACCTTTCTCCGTCGGGACCTGCTTGCTTCGGACCCGGATACGACGGATTGACCTGCACCACCGGACAGTACGCAGTACAGATGGTACACTTAATGCACTGCTCGAAGTTATTCTTGCTAAGATCTTGTTCCTGCATTATTTAACCAATTATCTGCTTGATGAAATAGTGTTGGCGACCTCCAAGGCGGTCATGATGGCGACTCCGGCGCCGCATCCCATCTTGACGGAGTTGCATCCGCCGAGAAGGGAGCCGATCGCAAAGACGTTTTCCATGGGACGTCCGCCTCGCATGGGGTGGAAACCGTTGTCGGTCCGGACGCCGAATCCAATGTAGCCCTGAGGCGAGAAGAAGTCTTCGTCGTACCAGCCGTCGCGACTTTCGGAGGAAATGACGTCCAGGCCCAGAAGCGGCTCCAATACCTTTTCCGGAGTCGCCCACAGTCCCCTGCTGAAGAAACTTCCGGTGGCGATGACAAAGTTGTCCGCTTCAAGCCGCACTTCTTCCATATTTACGGTACCGAGGCTCACGAGGCGGTCGCCGTCAAAGACTGGGGAATTGGCCTGGTCGCCGAGCAGGATCGTGCCGCCTGACAGTTCGTAGGCCTTTTTCAGTCGCATCTGGGAACGGATTCCGGGGACCGATGGCGGCATGGTGCCGATAAAGACGGTCTTGACCCTGACGCCCTCACGTATGGAGCGGATCAGACTGCCGTCGGCAAAGCCGAACACGGCGGGAAGAATGACGGTGTCTTCGTCGGTTATCATGCGGTTTACGCTGGCTACGAAGTGTTTCCAGGCATCGCCGCCGTCCAGTACGCGAGCAATGTTGACCGAGCGCATCTCGGTGGAGTTGCTGCGCAGGCGCTCCATCTCGGGGAGCTCCACCGACTCTATCCGGCACTTCATTCCGCGCTTTTCAAGCCCCTCGGCGATGAAGGCTGTGTTGAAATCGAGATATCCTTTGAAATTGACTATAAGGATTTTATCGCCGATTTTGGAGTCGCTGCCGCCCAACAGCGTCATGTCGTCGAGGGCGAGCCACACTTTTTTGTAGTTGCCGGTCGGAGTTATGATGTAGCTGTTGCGCGATTCGTCTCCGGTCAAGGGGATTCCCGCCGCCTCAAAGAACGGCTTTACCTCGCGAACCAGCACAGACATACGCTCGGAGCCGATTTTGGAGTAGGGATGTTCGCCGGAGAGGCGGTCGATTGCAGTAAGCGGTTCGTCTACCGGAGTGCCGTCTTCGAGGCGGGAGAGGAGCCCGAAAGCACCTGAGGAAAAATGCATTGCATTCTGACCGGCCGACACTATGGCCGTTTTCTTTCCCGACTGCTGGAGCCTGAGCCCGCACACAAGGCCTGCCAGGCCGCCGCCGACTATTATTGTATCGTATCTCATCGGAATTATTCTTCGTTAAGACCAAGGACTTCGGAATAGACCCACTGGGAGTATTCGCCCTCACGGAGCGTATCGCCCCAGGCAATAGGGTACATTCCTTTCCATCTTTCCCTCATGAAATGCTTCAGGTCGCCGCGTGCTTTCCGGGTGCAGCCGTGCGCACGCGCCAGAAGGCCTGCCGCCCGGCAGCCGCACAGCTCGCCCTGGCAGGTGCCCATGCCCACTCGGGTGCGACGGCGGATATCTACCAGATTGTTGACATTCAGGTGTTTGATGGCAGAATTGACCTCTCCCACCGTGACTTCCTCACATTCGCAAACGAGGCTTTGGGAATAAGCGTCGTCCATAGGGATGAGTCCGGCATTGTCGCCAAGGCGCCCGACAGTCGCTTTCTGCGCGGTGGTCGGAGACGCCCAGATCTTTCCGGCAGCTTCCTCGATGCTGGAGCTTTCGGATCCGGGAAGAGGCGTGGTTCTGGTGACGCATTTGGCATCGATGCCGAGTTTTTGACAGACAAGGTCGGTGGCCTTCTCGGCCATAAGCCTGTAGGTCATCAGCTTACCGCCGGTTATCGTAACAAAGCCCTTAAGGCCGTCACGGGTTTCGTGGTCGAGAAGGACAATGCCGCGGCTGATGCTGCGGCCGGACGGGTCGCTGTCGGAAGCTACCAGAGGACGGACGCCGGCATAGGCCCTGAGGATACGGGTGCTCTCAAGGACGGGAGCAAGCTTGGCGCCTTCGCTGACCAGCAGGTTGACTTCTTCCGGGGTCACCTGCATGTGGTCGCATTCTTCGAAAGGAATACGCGTGGAGGTGGTTCCGATAATGGAGACGGTCTCTCCGGGCACCAGGATGTCGGCGTTGGCCGGCTTGCGGCAGCGGTTGAGCACAATGTCGGCGACTCTGTGGGCAAAGATGAGAAGGGCGCCTTTGGCCGGGAACATTCCCACGTTGACGCCAGCCAGCGCCGCGATGCCATGTCCCCAGATACCGGCGGCATTGACCGTGATACGGCCGCGGTACTCCCCTTTCTCGCCGCTTCGCGTGTCGAGGGTCATGACTCCGACGACGGTGCCGTTTTCGATGATGAAGCCAGTCACCTCGGTGTAGAGCAGGACGTCCGTGCCATGGAGACGGGCATCCACAAGGTTGGAAGACGTCAGCCGAAAAGGATCTACCGAACCGTCCGGAACCCTCACGGCACCGATGAGAGCGGGATTGGCCGCAGGCTCGAGCCGCAATGCCTCCTTGGGGTCTATGATTTCGGCCGTAATGCCGGCCTGGCGGCAGCGCTCGACAAAGGTGGCCTGAAAAGACAGGTCGTCTTCCGGAAGGGAGATGAAAAAGCCCGTGGTGTCATCCACGCAGTGGCGGGCTATCTTCTTGAGAATCATGTTCTCTTCGATGCATTCCCTGGCAGACTCGCTGTCAGTCACTGCGTAGCGTGCGCCGCTGTGGAGGAGGCCGTGGTTGCGCCCGGTCGCTCCGTCGGCAATGTCTTTTCTCTCAATCAGCAGTACTTTGAGCCCGCGCAACGAGCAATCCCTTGCCGTGCCGGCGCCCGTGATTCCGCCGCCGATTATGATGACATCGTATTCTTGTCTGTTCATTTAGCTGAATCTAAGTATTTCCTACGAATATAACGATATTTTTTATAATATTGCTAAATTTGCGTGGTGAATCGAAAGAAATGAAAGCATTGCTGATATATTCGGGAGGTATGGACTCGACCGTGCTCCTGTACCGTCACAGAAGCGAAATCGCTTTGGCAGTGACATTTACCTATAATGCAAAGCAGGACGCGCAACAGCTTTCCTGCGCACGATGGAACTGCGAGGCCCTTGGCATCGAGCATCTTGTAATCCCACTGGATTTCATGGGCAAATATTTCCGGAGCAGCCTTATAGAAGGCGGCGAAGATATTCCCCATGCCGACTACGACACCTCGAACATGCTAAGCACCGTGGTGCCGTTCCGCAACGGTATCATGCTCAGCGTCGCTGTCGGGCTGGCGGAAAGCCGCGGACTCGATACCGTCCTGATTGCCAATCATGCCGGCGACCACGACATCTATCCCGACTGCCGTCCCTCATTCATAAGCGCCATCGACGCCGCTGCAGTGGCCGGTACATACGCCGGAGTCCATATCGTGTCGCCGTTCTGCGAAATGACCAAACGCGACATCGCCGTGCTCGGCAAAAGCCTCGACGTGCCCTTCGAACACACCTATTCCTGCTACGAAGGTCGTCAGAAGCATTGCGGAGAGTGCGCAACCTGCCGCGAGCGCAAAGACGCCCTCTGCGGTTTCGACCCCACCGAATACGAAATAATGTAAGATATGTACTACGTAAGCAAAAGGCTCGAAATATCTTCCGCCCACAGCCTCAGCCTCTCCTACCAGAGCAAGTGCGAGGCTCTCCACGGCCACAATTGGATAGTCAAGGTCTACTGCAAGAGCGAGACCCTCAATGAAGACGGCATGGTTACGGACTTCACGCTGATAAAGAAGCAGATAGGCGATTTCCTGGACCACCGGAATCTCAACGAGATCCTCCCCTTCAACCCCACGGCGGAAAACATCGCCCGCTGGATTGTCGACAACGTGCCCAATGCCTACCGCGCCGAAGTGTGGGAGTCGGAAAACAACATGGCCGCATACGAAAAGTGATATACTCGGTCAACGAAATATTCTATTCCCTCCAGGGAGAAGGCCATTGGACCGGAACGCCCATGGTTTTCCTGCGTTTTGCCGGATGCAACCTCTCATGCCCTTTCTGCGACACCGACTTCAATAATCCCGTGGTCCGCATGACGCCGGAGGAGATCCTCTCCCGAATCCGTGAAGCATCCGACTGCTGCAAAACTATCTGCATAACGGGTGGCGAACCTTCCCTCCAGCTTGACGCCGAACTGGTCAGCCTTCTCAAAAGCAATGGCTACTGTCTTCACATTGAGACAAACGGCACCCGCCCCCTGCCTGACGGCCTCGACTGGATAACGCTCAGTCCCAAGTCGTTCTGGATGAAAGGCGCGGATGTCGCATTGACGCAGGCCGACGAGGTGAAGATCGTTTATACCGGTCAGGACGTTTCCCCATGGATCGACTTCCCCGCCCGCTTCCACTATCTTCAGCCATGCTCCTGCGGGAATACGGAAGAGGTGGTGACTTTCATCAAGTCCCACCCCCTTTGGAAGCTGAGTCTTCAGACTCACAAATATTTGAATATCCGATAGTTACTTTTTCTTTCTGGCGAGTATCTTGTTGCGGAGCGAACCCGAGAAGGACATTTTGTAGTCTTTGTCGGAACGGTCGAGCCACTTGATTGCAAGATCGTATTCGCCAAGCAGATAACAGGCAACGGCCATGTCGTATTCGGCGGACGAGCGCTTGGACATGTTGTCGGTCTTCATCAGGGTCATCCATTTTTCCATGGCGTCGTGCCATTTATGCTCAGACGCAGCTTGGGAGGCTTCATACCAGGGAGATGACTCAAAATACACGAGCGGCAAGGTTTCGGTCTTCCAAGTGGACATAAATATGGAGGCTGAACGGTTCCCGGCCTTTTCTCCCTGCTTGTCCAGAACGCCCCAGAGTTTGTCCCTGACGTCTTCGTCAGTGTCTGCCTGATTGCAGAAAACGGGCTGGCGGATGATGCTCGTGCCTTTGTAGACGCGAACGGAGTCCTTGTCCATGCTGTCGTAGGCATATAGCCTCAGGGTGTAAGGTACGGTCATGTTGACCATCCTGTCGGCCTGGCCGTCGCCGGAAACCGGCTGCCTTTCAGCGGCGGAGACGGCTCCGAATTCGGGCGAGTCGAAAAGGAACACGACATCGTCTCCGGAATCCATAAGGAAGTTGAGAAGGGTGTCGCGAGCCGCATAATCCCCTCCCATGTCCTTTTCCAGACGATAGACGTCGATGACGGTGTTGCCGCCGAAATAGTCCTTTTCCAGCTGCTGGGCGAATCCGTTGGCCATGTAGGCCGAGAACACGGTGTCGCGGCCGGAAAGGTCGTCCAGATAGGCTACGGCAATGCTTTTGCCGCTAAGGTCGAGCCCCGATGACGAGGGGTGGCGCATATCCACGCTCATTGTGAACACCTGCGGCGAACAGGCTGCCATTACGGCCGCCATTGCGCAGAGCAAATACTTGTTTTTCATATGCTTTCGACTACAGGTTCTGCTATCAAATCGTAGGCGTCGGCGCCGGTTATCCGCACGCGGATCATGCGGCCGATCTGCTTTTGCGGGTCCTCCGGCCAGCGGACCAGGATTTCCCCGTCCACTTCCGGGCTTTCGAACTCGCTTCTGCATACAAGGATGTCGTCCTGTACGGAGTCGACGAGCACGTCCGTCACCGAACCTACACGAGACTGGTTATAAGCAAATGATATACCACGCTGGAGTTCCATCAGGGCCGAAAGACGTTTTTCTTTAGTCGACTGCCGTACGGAGTCCTTCAAGTGGGTTGCGCCCCATGTCCCTTCCTCCTCGGAATAGGTGAACGCGCCGAGCCGCTCGAACCGGGCATCTTCGACGAAGCCGAGAAGCTCCTTGAACTCGCGAGTCCCCTCTCCGGGATGTCCTACTATCATCGTGGTCCGAAGGACAATTCCGGGGACCTTTTCACGCATCTTTTTTATGAGGGCCCGTGTCCACGCGCCGTCGACATGGCGGTGCATGGCGTCGAGAACCTTGTCTGAAACGTGCTGGAGCGGGATATCCATGTAGCGGCAGACTTTCGGGTTGGAAGCCATTTCTTCCAAAACGTCCTCCGGAAAATCGGCCGGGTACGAATAATGGATACGTATGCGGAGGATGCCGTTGATGGCCGACAGCCGCCTCAAAAGCTCCGCGAGGGCGCGGCGACCATAGAGGTCGAGGCCGTAGAACGTCGAGTCCTGCGCTATGATTATCAATTCCTTGACGCCGTCTTCAGCCAGGGCCCGGGCCTCTTTTTCGAGGACTTCCATGGGCACGGACTTGTGGCGTCCGCGAATCAGGGGAATCGCGCAATAGGAGCATCGGCGGTCGCAGCCCTCGGATATTTTCAGATAGGCATACGGCAGCCTCGCTCCCCCGCGCAGATGTGATTTTTCAGGGTCATATGTCACGCCCAGGGCCTTTACCAGAGGGGCCAGGTCGCGTGCGCCGAACCATCCGTCCACTTCCGGGATCAATTCGGGCATCTGGTCGGCATAGCGCTGCGACAGGCAACCGAACACCAGAAGCTTGCCTGCTTCTCCGGATTCTTTCCTCTGAACCGCGGAGAAAATGGTGTCGATGGACTCCTGCTTGGCGTCGCCGATAAAACCGCAGGTGTTGATGAGCAGATAGTCTACAGGGACGTTTTCCCCCTCGGGAACAATCTCGTAGCGCCCACGGATCTGGGCGAGAAGATGCTCGGTATCAACAGTGTTTTTCGAGCAGCCGAGGGTTATGACCTGAAGTTTCTCCATTACTCTTGCTGTCCTTCCTCGTCGGAGGTGAAATCCAGGGACGCGAAGTTTTTCAGTTCATTGTACCAGTCGACGACCTTTTTCATGTGTGAGACATAGAAGCGGTCGGCGTCATAGTCGGGAACAGCCTTGGCAAAGAGGGCCTTGAGTTCGTCGGAAGAGGCTTTCGAAGTAGGAGCGTCGGCCTCGCCAAGGACCTCGTGCAGCTTGCCAAAGACCTCTTTCAGCTTGAGCTCGCCGTCGTTCGTGTAGATGGAGATGTCGGCCAGGGTGGTTATCTTGCTCTTGACGTCGAAGTTGGTGCGACGCTTGTCAGCGAGGGATTCGGCGATGGCGCCGCTGCGGGACTGAGCCACATAATTATAAAGTCCATGCTGTCCGGAGATGGACAGGATCTTGCTCAAATCGGTTTTGTTGTTTTCCATAATCTATTGAATATTTAGTATTTTCAGTGCAAGTAATGTGCGTTCTTCCAGGGCCGCCATGCCGCAATCGTTGTTGATGACGGCGTCGGCGCCGAGGACGGACGTGTTCTGCGCTTTTATGCGGGCAATGACATCTTCGCTTTTCATTCCGTCGCGTGCCATTACCCTTTCCAGGCGCTGCTCAAGCGGAGCGGTAACCACAACTACAGCGTCCCAGAGGCCTTGGAACAGAGGTTTTTCCTTCGCGATGGCGGACTCGATTGCGACAACGGGGGCGTTTTGCGAAGAACGCCAGCGCATGAAGTCTTCGAGCACCGCGGGGTGAACGACCGACTCGACGGCGGAAAGCGAAGCTGAATCCTTGAAAATAATGTCAGCCAGGGCTTTGCGGCAGAAGGAGCCGTCGGAATTGCGCAGTGATACACCGAGCAGAGACTCCAGCCGCGCAACCACCCCGGGATTGCGTTCATAAACGTTTTTTGCGGAGGCGTCACAGTCGTAGACCGGAATACCTTTGGAACGCAGTATTCCGGCGACGGCACTTTTGCCGCTGCCGATCCCGCCCGTGAGCAGAATGGTCCTTATCTGGTTTCCACACATTCGAATACTGGCGGCTGGACGGTGTAGCTGAAGACACCTTCGGGGATGTTGTGGAGGGTGGGAATGCACGCCCCCGACAGGGAGTTGGCGAAGTCGCGGTAGTCTATCTGCAGCGATACTTTTCCGGCAGGGTCGTTCCGCACGGGGAATTCGCAGCGGAATGATACCTGGGCTCTGGAAGGATAAACACGTAAATTCTTGCCTCTCGGCACATTGACTATCCTTACCGGAAGCTCGGCCGTAATTTCAACATAGCGCCGTACATCGACCAGATATTCGGCTTTCACGTTGGAAAAACGGACGCCCTTTACGCTTTCGAGGGCAACCTCGCCATGGACGGGCCCAGAAAGGTCGAAGAGGGAGAAGGCCTCGGTATAGACCCTGTCGAGGTTGTCCAGAAGATAAGGCTCGCCGTAGACATATACTGAGTCGGGAGTCATCACAAGCCCGGTCGGACTGTCGAACTGAGGCTTGTAGGTTATGTTGCAGACCGGATGGACCGGAACCCTTTTGCTGTTTTCATAGGGGAAGCGGAACACCAGCGTGTCGGAAACGAAGGCCTCAAGCTGCGCCTGGTCGCCGAAAATAGCTGAGACATAGCGAGTAAGGTCGGAGGCCGTGGCGTAGAAAATCTCTCCGCCGCGATGATGGAGGTCGGTCGGAAGGAAATCCACGATTATCGGCTTTTCCTCCGAAGCCTTGCGGAGCCTGAACAGGTCGACACCACGCGTGCGGCAGCGGGCCATGACGATGACCGGGTTGGAGCTCTGGCGCGCGTGACCGTCGAGGTTGCTCTGGGCCACGACCGGGACGCTGACCATCTTGGTGTAGTCCAGCGACAGGTTGTGGATCAGCCAGATACCAAAAGCCAGCAGAAGGGACATGATGAAAAACATCCAGTCCCTTCCGCTTCCTTTGAAGCGCTTTCTTATGCGGTCTGCCAAAGACAAGATTCCTATGCCTGCTGGGCGTCGGAATAGTCGCGGACGATGGAATTTTTGTCGACGCGGAGCTTGGTCTCGCCGTCCACCTTGATGAGGACGCTGCGGTCCTGAATATCAGCGACTGTGCCGAAGATGCCTCCTACGGTCACTACCTTATCGCCTTTCTTGAGTTCGTTGCGGAATTTTTCCAACTCCTTCTGCTGCTTGCGCTGGGGACGGATCATGAAGAGCCACATCACCACGAAAACGAGCGCAAGCATGATAAACATGCTCCATGAGCTGCCGCCCTGAGGGGCTGCCGCCGAGGCCTGCCCGGAAGCGGCCTGAAGAAGAGTTAACATTGTCATATCTGTTTATTGATTGTTTTATTGTTCTTGACCAGACGGTCGACCAGACCGTTGACGAAACTGCTGCTCTTGGGGCTGCCGTAGCATTTTGCAATCTCGACCCACTCGTTGATTGAGACTCGCACCGGGATGTCGGGGAAGGTTTCGACTTCTGCAAGGGCGAGGGCGATTATTGCCATGTCGGTGGAGAAGAGGCGGTCGCTGTCCCACTCCGGAGTAGCTTCGCAGACCCTGGCGAAATAAGCCTCATAGCCGGCGAAGGCGGCACGCAACAGCTTGTGGACGAATTGCTTGTCGCTGCTGACATCGGCATTGGGGTCGCGCTTCAGGACTGCGTCGCTGATGTAGAGCTCGGGAAGCTGCCAGGGCTTTCCCTCGCCAAGGTCGTGCAGGGTCCTGCAGCATATGCTGAGAGCGTAGCCAAGCTCGTCCATGCAGTCGGGGAATATGTCTTCCAGGATGGCTTCAACCTCCGGATTGTCTTCGAATTCCTGTTCGAAAATATGTTCGAAAACCTTGGCGTCTTCGCGAAGCCCGGACTTTTCGGCTTCCATGTAACGGGCGAAGTAGGGCTTGGTCAGAACCGAGTCCAGGATATGCCGCACCTGCATGTCGTATTGCTGCCAGGAGAGGTTTTTCCGCTGGACCAGGCGCTGGAAATCAGGGTCGTCGAGCAGCACTCTCCCCATTGCATTGAGGGCGAAACGCTCGTTGGGGTTGAGATCTTCTTCGGTGGGATTGAACTTGCCGCGGGCAGCCTCGATACGGGCTCGGGCCTCAGAGCAAAGGGGCTCCATGCTGCAGAGCAGGAACAGGTACAGGTCGCGCGTGGACTCGCATGAACGGTCCAGTCTGGAGAGGGCTTCTTCGAGGTTCATGGAACCTGTAACTGCATGAGAATAGAGTACTTTAAATGCTTTGATCCTGAGAATTCTGCGGCTTAACATACGATTTTGTAAAAAATTTTATACAAAGATAATAGTAATTCCGAAATAATCCCTAAATTTGACCCGACAAAGTTTTGCAAACCATTAATTAATTTAAACATGTATAGGGACGATTATGAAGGTGGATACGGGTACGGACGCTCTTCCGAACGTTCCTCCGACGAGGTATATTCCAAGCCTGTGAAGGCCGGAAAACGTACATACTTCTTCGACGTCAAGTCCACAAAGGGCAACCACGACTACTATCTCACCATTACTGAAAGCAAGCGCCGCGTCGAACAGGACGGCCGTTTCAGCTACGACAAACACAAGATTTTCCTCTACAAGGAAGATTTCGAGAAATTCATCGAAGGCCTCCAGGAGACCATCGACTACATGAAAGCCAATTTCCTCAAGGATCTTCCCTCGCAGGAATGGGAACGTCGCCACGACGATTCACAAGAAGAACTGTAGCCCACTCCCCTGCAACCTTGATCCTTAGACAAAAAAAGGAGCCGTTTCCTTTCGGATTCGGCTCCCCTTTTGTCATATGGGTCCAAGGCTATTTCAGCTTGAAGCCATACTGATGGGTCTTGGCTCCGAGAATGCCCTGAACGGAAACGCTCGTCCCTGTCTTGACACTGAAACGAAGTTCATACTTGTTCTGGTTGGATTCGTCGACAGTAAGGATGTTGTCGGCAAGGGCTTTCCATGTCGGATACTGATAGACGGGCTTGGAAACAAGGTTGTCCTCGTATTTGAAGAGGATATCCGATACGGCCTTGTATTCGCCGGCGGTGTCGTTGGCGTCTTTCTTGGTGAGAACGCCGTCAACCATCCTGAGAACGTAGACGTCGGTAGCTTTTGCGCCGCTAAGGTTCCAGCCGCCTTCGTCAGCCTTGCCGACCTTGATCGATGCGTCGAAAGGAACTTCCGTCACGGTCTCGCCTTCAACCTTGAAGAGACGGAGCATCCAGGGCTTGATCTTGATGTCGAGGCTGAAGGGGTCAAGGCTCTTTCCTTCGCTCTTGAGCTTGTCCAGGACGGTCTGGTCGATGCAGGTTGCAGTCAGCTTGACGTTCTGGACCTCATTCTTGGCAGCATTGCCGGTATAATTGAAAGACTTGACTTCATAGCTCTTCGTCTTGGAGTCCTGAGCACCGAACGACACGCATTCAGCCGGAGATGCTTCCATATGATAGGCGTAGTCTTTCACAAGGCTTATATGGCCGGGCTGGCCGTCATAAACCGTGCTGTAGAAAAGGAAACCGGGCGAATCGGAAAGTGCATCGAGAAGCCCGAGGCAGCCGCTCAAACTCATGCCAGCTACGGCAAGTGCGAGAATGGAAAATAATGATTTTTTCATATCACTGATAGTTTTAAGATTATTTCGATTATCTGAAAATGCAGGTTTTGTGTCTGCCGGACGTACCTGCAGGTATGGCGTCGGAAAGGACCCGGCTGATCTCGTCAAACAGCTCGACGATGCGGTCGGAAGACTCCTGGATCTTCTGCATCATCTGGGCTACCTGTATGTCTCGGGCCTGTTCGTTCATAGTGCAATGCCGGCTCCGGCCGGATTAACAAGTGCAAAGATAATAAAAACATCTCAAAGAAATCATCACTATTTATTGTAATGACGCCTAACAATAAATGCTTATATTGCTTGGAGAAACATTCATTTTTTCCTATTTTTGGTCCGGAATAAATGAGCGTCATGAATTATCCGGTCAAATTGCTTATAGTCGAGGACCATCCGCTGGTGCGGGCGGGTCTCAGCCTCACGTTGTCCCAGGACAGCGGAAAATATGTCATAGCGGCGGAAGCCGGCAGCGTTGCCGAGGCTCTCAGGCTGCTCCCGACGGTGGATGCCGACGTCGTACTGCTGGACATCATGCTGCCCGACGGAACCGGGCTCGAGATTGCGCGCAAAATCCGTTCTACGCGTCCTCTCCTGAAGATCCTGGTTCTCTCCGCTGAAACCGACGAAGACATGATCCTGCAGCTTGTCGAGTCCGGCGTCGACGGCTTCGTCAGCAAAAACATTCCGCCGGTCGAGCTCTACACCGCCATCGAATACGTCGCCGACGGGGCCCAGTATTTCGGGAAGGACATCTCCAAGATCATACGCGATGTCAACAACGCCCGCAGCAACCGCAACGTAAAGTTTACCGAACGGGAAAACGAGATAATCGCCCTCTGCGCCGAAGGGCTTGCGGCAAAGGAAATCGCTTCGCGGCTGTTCATTTCCATCGACACGGTCAACGCCCACAAATACAATATATTTAAAAAGCTGGGTATCAACAATTCCGTCGAGCTTGTCCGCTACGCAATCAAACACGGCATCATCAAGCTCTGAGAAAGAATCCCCAAAAAACGCAAAGAAAGTTAAGTTTTTTTTGGCATGTCGGTCAAAAAAACCTAATTTTGCAAAACGCGCGTTCTATGGGCACCCTCTTTCTTAAGAACATTATTCTGGACGGAAAACCCGTCGACATTTCCATTTCCGGCGGCAAAATCAGCCGCATACGTCCTTCTGGCGCTGAAGTTCCGCCTTCAGGAGCCGAGATCTCCGACTGCACCGGTCGTGTAGCCATGCCGGCTTTCGTCAACATGCACACCCATGCCGCCATGACCCTCCTGCGCGGCATGCAGGAAGACGTTGTATTCTACCGCTGGATAGAAAATATCTGGGACATGGAATCGCGTCTCGACGCAGATGTCATCTACAACGGCACCAAGGTCGCAGCCCTGGAAATGATCCGCACCGGCACCTGCACCTTCAACGACCAGTACTGGTATGCCCTCGACGCCCACCGCGCGGCAGCGGAAATGGGCATCCGTCCGGCAATCTCCTTCGTTTTCCTCGACTTCGGCAAGCCGGACGAGATTGCCAAGCAGAAGGACATCTGCCAGAAGATGTATGAGGGTTCCCGCAACTGGACTGACGGATCGTTATTCACGGTATCGTGCCATGCGGTCTATACCGTGAGCGCTGAGGTGTTCCAGTGGGCTAAGGACTTCTGCCGCAAGCACGACCTGCGTCTCCACATCCACCTGTGCGAAACCCGCAAGGAAGTTGAAGACTGCAAGGCAGCCCACGGCGGACTCTCCCCCGTCGAATATCTCGACCGCCTGGGCGTCCTCGACGACAAGACCATTGCCGCCCACTGCCTGTGGCTTTCCGACGAAGATGTAGAGATTCTCGGCAAGCGCCGCGTCAACTGCGTCCACAACATCAATTCCAACCTGAAGATAGCCTCCGGCATTAGGTTCCGCTACAACGAACTTCGCGACGCCGGAGCCAACATTTGCATAGGAACCGACGGTTGCGCCTCTTCCAACAATCTGGACATGCTCGAAGCGATGAAGACCTCGGCCATAGTTCAGAAAGCATGGCGTGAAGACCCGACCGCCCTCCCGTTGCCGGAACTTCTGAACGCTGCCACCATAAACGGCGCCAAGGCTTTGGGCCTCGACACCGGACGCATAGCGGAAGGTGCGCTAGCCGACATCCTGATAATCGACACAGACAGCAGCTTCTTCCTTTCCCCTGCCCCTTTCCTGTCGAATTTCGTCTACTCGGCCCACAGCAACTGCATCGAATCGGTCATCGCCGGAGGACGCTTCGTCATGAAAGACCATCAGATAGAAGGAGAAAAAGATATTCTAAGCTCCGCAAGGGGCGTTCTCGGAAAAATAATCAAACCCTCTTAACCAATGGACCCCAGAATAGAAAGAATCCATCGCAGCGCAAATTTCGTAATGGAAAAATTGCGCGTCGCCGGTCTGCAGCCCACCGTAGGCATAGTCCTCGGCAGCGGCCTTGGCAGACTTGCCGAAAAGATTGAAAACCCCGTCGTAATACCCTACAAGGAAATTCCAGGCTTCCCCGTTTCCACCGCCGTCGGCCACAAAGGCAACTTCATCATCGGCACCCTCGGAGGCAAGACCGTAATTGCAATGCAGGGGCGCATCCACTACTACGAAGGATATGGAATGGAACTCGTCACCCTCCCTATCCGCGTCATGCAATTCGTCGGAATCAAGTATCTGTTTGTATCAAATGCTGCCGGAGGCGTCAACTACAACCTCAAGGTCGGCGACCTGATGATCATCAAAGACCATATCAATCAGCTGCCCAATCCCCTTATCGGCCCCAACATGGACGAGCTCGGCACGCGCTTCCCCGACATGACCCGTCCCTACGATCCCAAACTCATCGCCCTGGCAAAGGAAATCGCTGCCGAAAAGGGCATCGAGGTCAAGGAAGGCGTCTATTACGGAGGCACGGGCCCGACCTACGAAACGCCGGCTGAATACCGCTACATCCGTATTATCGGCGGTGACGCGACCGGAATGTCCACCGTCCCTGAGGTTATCGTCGCCCGTCATGGCGGCACCCCGGTGTTCGGAATGTCGGTCATCACAAACGAAGCCCACGACAACTACGCCGAAGACTATGTCAACGACGGAGATGACGTGGTAAGGGCTGCTGACGCCGCTGCGGTCAAGATGACCGCCATATTTGAGGAGCTGGTCCGGAGGCTATAGCCTGGCGATCACGGTCTCGCTGGCCCTGACCTTGTCCCCTACTTTAACTTCAATGCGGGCATCCAGAGGCAGGTACATGTCAATCCTGGATCCGAATTTGATGATTCCACACTGCTCACCGGCGACGGTGGGCAAATTTTCTTTTGAATAGCAGACGATGCGGCGGGCGAACGTCCCGGCTATCTGCTTGAACAACAATTCCTTCCCTTCGAAATTGCGGATTACGGTGGAAGAATGCTCGTTCAGGTCGGAAGATTTCGGGTGGAAAGCCAGAAGATACCTCCCGGGATGATATTTATAGTAGCTTATTTCGCCCGTAAGAGGCCAGAAATTGGCATGGACGTCGAAAAAGTTCATGTATATCGACACTTTCAAGCGAGGCGCCTGAAAATATTCAGGCTCATAAACTTCGTCTACGATAATAACTTTTCCGTCCGCGACGGAACATACCGTGGTGTCGCTGCCGACGGTCGTGCGCACGGGGATGCGGTGGAACCATGTGACGAAACACATGAACACCAGCAGAATCGTCAGAAGGCAGATCTTCAGCCACATGGGGTCGATGCAAAAATAGACCAGGGCCCCGATAGCGAGGCATATAGCCCATGCGATCGCAATGGTTCCGTAGCAGTCTTTGTCGATGGTAATCATGGGAATATGGGGCTAGATAAGTCCGAATATAAGTAGGTAGAGCGCTCCGACCGGAATGGCGAAAAGGGCGCTGTCGAAGCGGTCGAGCATGCCTCCATGGCCGGGGATGATGTTGCCGGAGTCCTTGACGTCGAAATGGCGCTTCCACTGCGACTCGAAAAGGTCGCCGTACACCCCTGCCACATCCATAAGGACAGCCAGAATGATGCAATGGACCATCGGATACGACAGCATGCCGGTCAGATTCATCACGACCGCGGCGATCACGGCGCAAAGCAGGCCGCCCCAGAAGCCGATCCAGGATTTCTTGGGCGAGATGGACGGGAAGAGTTTCTTGCCGTATTTCTGACCCAGGGCCATGCCGAAGCAGAAGGCGCCTACGTCAGAGGACCAGATGATGATGAAGAAGCTAAGGATCAGCAGACCGGAGAATTCCCCGCCGCGGAAAACGATGAGATTGGACAGGGCGATAGGAACGGCGATGTAGACCAGGCCCGTGTAGAGATGGGAGAACTTGGAGAACTCGCTCTTGTCCTTGGCGTACAGGGAGTTGATCATGATTATGGCCATCGGCAGGAACGTAAGGGCCACGTATTTCATGGTGATTTGCTCGAAGGCGGAGGCAAGGAACATCAGGACGAAGAAAGTCAGGCCGGCAAAGACGGCGAGGCCCTGGGAAACGCGATAATCGCTTCCCATGGTCATCCTGTAGAATTCAACAAGCATGCAGACAAGCACAAAACACATCAGCGCGGCAAACGCCCATTTGTTGATGAGCAGGCCGCAGAGCATCAGTCCCAGAAAGGCTATGCCCGAGAGTGTTCTGACTATTGTGTTTTTATTCATGATCTTCTTCCTTTCTGTTTGAATCTGGAGTTACCTTCGGACCGAGGATTTTCTCCAGGTCTTCGGCCATGACGATTTCCTTTTCGAGCAGGAGCTCGGCCACCTGCGTAAAACCTTCCTTGTTGTCTTCCAGGAGCTTACGCGTGCGTTCGTGGACTTCGGCGACAAGTTTTTTAACCTCCTCGTCCATAAGCTGGGCGGTCTTCTCGGAATAAGGCTTGGTCAGATCGTAGCCGCGGGCTCCTGACGAGTCGTAAAAGGAAAGGCTTCCGACCTTGTCGCTCATGCCGTAGTACTGGACCATGGCATAGGCCATGCGGGTAAGACGCTCCAGGTCGTTCAGGGCGCCGGTGCCGGGCTGACCTGCAATCATTTCCTCGGCCGTCCGACCGCCGATCAGAACGCACATCTGGTCCATCATGTAGGAACGGAGGACGATCTTGCGCTCTTCGGGAAGATTCCACGTCAGGCCAAGGGCGTTGCCGCGGGGGATGATGCTGACTTTCAGCACCGGGTCGGCATAGGGCAGCAGCCAGGCGGAAACGGTGTGACCGGCCTCGTGATATGCCACGATACGCCTTTCTTCCTGCGACATCAGGGTGTTGCGGCGGCGCTCGATGCCTCCGACAACGCGGTCGACAGCCTCCATGAAGTCGGCGTTGGTGATGGCTTCCTGATTGTGGCGGGCTGCCGTCAGGGCCGCTTCATTGCAGATATTTGCGATATCGGCACCGGAGAATCCGGGGGTGTGCTTGGCCATCAGATTGACGTCGAAATCGGGGGCGACTTTCTTTCCTTTCAGGTGGACCTGGAAGATTTCAACACGCTCGTTGAGCTCGGGCAGTTCGACATGGATCTGGCGGTCGAAACGTCCGGCACGCATCAGCGCCTTGTCGAGAATATCGGCACGGTTGGTCGCCGCGAGGATGATGACGCCGCTATTGGTGTCGAAGCCGTCCATTTCCGTAAGCAACTGGTTGAGAGTGTTTTCCCTCTCGTCGTTGGAGGACCAGCCTGCGTTTTTGCCACGGGCGCGGCCGACTGCGTCGATCTCGTCGATGAAGACGATGCAGGGGGCTTTCTCCTTCGCCTGGCGGAAGAGGTCGCGCACACGCGATGCACCGACACCGACGAACATTTCGACGAAGTCCGATCCGGAAATAGAGAAGAACGGAACGTTGGCTTCTCCGGCTACAGCCTTGGCCAGCAATGTCTTGCCGGTTCCGGGAGGGCCGACGAGAAGCGCGCCCTTGGGAATCTTGCCGCCCAGGGCTGTGTATTTCTTTGGGTTCTTCAGGAAGTCGACGATTTCCATGACTTCTTCCTTGGCTCCATACAGACCGGCTACGTCCTTGAACGTTACGTTGACCTGGTCCTTGTCGGCGAGCTTGCCCGTAGACTTGCCTACGCTGAATACGCCTCCGCCTCCGGGACCGCCGCCCATGTTGCGGTTCATGCCGCGGAACATCCACACCCACATCAGGATAAGCAGCAGGGGGAAAATCAGCCAGTCAAGGATCTGACTCCAAATCTTGTCGTCATTTTCCAGAATGACCTTGAACTGCTCTTCGGCGGGAAGTTCGTCGTTCAGGGCGCCGAAGGTCTCTTCGGGATTGAACTTGTTGGAAACCAGGAATATGAAGTGAGGGGAACGAGTCGGGACCTGTCCGCCGAACTTGTCGGCATATTTTTCCAGGCTTTCGGGGCGGATGGTGATCTCGCCCTGGAAGTCGTTGCGGATGAAGCGGATTTCCTTGACGTCCCCGTCACGGATAATCTGCTCGACCTCGGCCCATTCTATCTTCTGCGGATTGGCGCCCTTCTGACTGAAGAGCATCCATATTATCCCTCCGATCAGCAGGATGTAGAACCAGGAAAATCCCAGGTTGATCCTGACAATCTTCTTTTTCTTGTTACCGTCACCAGCCATCGCACTCAGGAAATTTTATTCTTCTTTACCGAAGCACGCACCTTTGCGACGCTCTTGGGCTTGACCCTCGTCGCAGGGGCCTCGGCGGCAACGGCCGGCTCGTCGGTGTAGACTTTGCGCTTTGCATCGGCCCAGAGGTCTTCCAGACGATAGAATTCCCTGTATTCGGTCAGGAAGACGTGGACTACGACTTCGCCGAAATCGAGGATGATCCAGAAGTCGTTTTCAAGTCCCTGCATGCGGATAACCTTCCTGTTGCACTTTTCCTGCATCTTGACCAGGACGTTGTCGGCGATTGCGGCGACGGCCGTGGTGGAATCGGCATTGCAGATTACAAAATGGTCGCATATTGAAGACTCGACAGCGCGCATGTCCAGCGCGACGACATTCTTAGCTTTCTTTTCCAACATCGCTTCTGCAGCGACTTTGACGGGAGAAATTCTCATATTTGAATTATTTTTATCTTTGCAATTGAATTCAAGCCAATGTACAAAGATAACACAAATTCCGAACCTATGAAAGGAGAATTCACAATAAAGTGGCTATGCAGCACGGATTCAACCAATAACGAGATTTTAAGACATGCCTGTGACCTTGACAATTTGTCAGTCATCGCCGCCCGCGAGCAGACTGCCGGACGCGGCCAGCGCGGCAACAGGTGGAAAAGCGCAGCCGGCGAAAACCTTACGTTCAGCGCCTTTGTCCGCTTTGGCGAGTCTCCCCTTCCGGTTCTTCCCGCGTCCAGGCAGTTCGCAATAAGCCAGGCCGCGACACTTGCCGTAGCCAACCTCTTGCGCAGCAAAGGTATATACGCCCGAATAAAGTGGCCGAACGACATTTACTGCGGCGACAAAAAGATCTGCGGCATGCTGATAGAGAATCGCCTGAAGGGCGGCGATGTCGATTTCTCTGTAATCGGCATCGGCCTGAACGTCCGTCAGCGACAGTTCGACCCCGACCTTATGAACCCGACGTCCATGAGCCTGATTACCGGGGAAGATTACGTTCTTGAGCCCCTGCTTGAAGAAATCTGCAAAGCGCTCTTCGACAACCTCCTGAAACTCGGCACATTAACGCCTCAATACCTCGACCTGCTGTACCGAAAGGGGGAATTGCGTTCATATACCGACGTGGAATCTGGCGAAGTATTCCGGGGTACGATAAAGGGCATTTCCGAAGAAGGGATGCTCCTTGTGGAAATGCCCGAAGGTTGCGTGCGCGAATTCGGCTTCAAGGAAATCAGTTACATCCTCTGATAGCCCTGACTGCCGCTTCCTGGTCCGGCGCATTGAAGACGGAACTTCCCGCGACGAACATTTCAACGCCGGCCTCTGCCAGTTTGTCCGCATTGCCGGGACCGACGCCGCCGTCGACCTCGATGGGACATTTCAATCCTCTGCGGTCGATTTCGGCCTTAAGCGTCTTCACGCGGCCGTAGGTGTCTTCGATGAATTTCTGTCCGCCGAAGCCGGCAAATACCGACATAATCAGCAGGAAATCAACTTCTTCCAAATAAGGGAACAAGTCCTCGACCGGAACGTCGGGATCTATCGCGAGTCCCGCTTTTACGCCGAGGCTGCGGATCATCCTCAGGATTTCCACCGGATCGTTACCGTCGTCCCGGGCGGCTTCGAGGTGGAAGCTGATGTAGTCGGCGCCTGCCTTGGCGAAGCGCTCGATATACTTTTCCGGATGGACTATCATCAGATGGACGTCGAGAGGCTTTGTCGCTATCTTGGCGATGGCCTCCACGACAGGAAAACCAAAGGAGAGATTAGGGACGAACGTGCCGTCCATAATGTCGAGATGGAACAGGTCGGCGCTGCGGTTGACCATTTCCACATCCTTTTCCAGATGAAGGAAATCCGCAGAAAGGATAGAAGGAGCTACAAGTCTCATTTTGTGGAATTAATTGCCGGAGGGCACGAGCATCCGCTCGATATCGCCCACATACTGGCGGAAGATTTTGTCCGTGGACATCAGATTGGAAACCGTCGTACATGCATGCACTACGGTAGCATGGTCTTTGCCGCCGAGTTCTGCACCGATGGTTGTAAGGGAGCATCCTACAAGGTTGCGGCTCATGTACATGGCTATCTGGCGGGCCTGGACGATCTGGCGCTTGCGCGACTTTGACAGCAGGGAGTCGCGGGTGATGTTGAAATAGTCGCAGACTATCTTCTGGACCTTCTCGATGGAGAGGTCGTTCTTTTCTTCCCCTACTATCTTTCCCGTTACCTTTTCGGCAAGTTCGACGGTAACTTCTGTGCGTCCGAGCGTGGCGTAGGCGATGAGCGAGACAAGCGCGCCTTCGAGCTCGCGGAAGTTGGTCTTGATCCTGGTCGCAAGATAGACCAGGACATCTTCCGGAATATTCCCTACTCCTTCACGCAGGCAACGGTCGCGCAGCATCTGCAGGCGGGTCGCATAAGAGGGCTGACGAAGCTCGACGGAGAGTCCCCACTTCATTCGGGAGAGCAGGCGCTCTTCGAAGTTCTGAAGCTCTGCCGGAGAACGGTCGGAGGTGAATATCAGCTGCTTGCCGCTTTCGTGCAAATAGTTGAAAATGTTGAAGAAAGCGTTCTGTGTTCCCTGTCCCATCATGTCCTGGATGTCGTCTACGATCAGGACCTCGATCTTCATGTAGAACGCCAGGAAGTCGGTGAGCTTGTTTTTGACCGAGGCGTCCATGAACTGGGTCTTGAACTCGTTGCCGGTCACGTACAGGACGACAAGGTCGGGATATTTATCCTTGATCGCGAGGCCGACGGCCTGGGCGAGATGCGTCTTGCCGAGACCCGGGCGCCCGAAGATGAACAGGGGGTTGAAAGGCGTCTTGCCGGGGGCGTTGGAAATGCTCATGCCGGCAGTGATGCCCATCTTGTTGCACTCCCCTTCAACGAGGTTGCGGAAGTTGTAGTCCGGATTGAGGCGTGGATTGATCTGGATCCGCTGCAGGCCGGGAAATACGAACGGTCCGGGATTGCCTTCCGTGGGATATGTCGATATCGTGACGGGACGGTTTACCGGAGCGGAGCCTTCCGCGGCCGGGAATGTCATCGGCGGCTGCGAATGGACGGGGCGAACATTATAATATAATTGCGCACCCGGTCCGATGACGCGCTTGATGGTCTTCTTCAAGACGTCCAGATATGCACCTTCGAGATATTCGCGGAAGAAGTCGGACGGGACTTCGAGGGTCAGCGCCTCGCCAGTGAGGGAAATTGGACGCAACGGACGGAACCATGTCTGAAACTTCGCCGGCTCAACGATTTGCTCGATGATCCGGAGGCAGCTGTCCCAAACTGTGATATGATCTATACGTTCCAATTCTGCTTTAGGTTATGGCGCTAAAAAAAGCACCGGTGTCAAGGCCGGAGCCTCTCTTCCGATTGCTTGTGCAAAATTGAGGAAAAATAATTTATAAAAAAATCGAATTGCTATTGGATATAAAAATATTTTTTCTTTAATTAAACGTTTGCGGCACCATCGTGGAGTCTATTTGTAAGTACTTGTTTTACAGTACCGTGTACGTAAAACATACTGAATAAAACGTTTGCAAAAACATTCTTAATTTGGAATAAATCAAATTTAAGCCAAGCCTGTTTTCCCGCCTTAAAACGGTGCCAGCCGCAGAATTAGAGACCTATTTTACTCTCTTCGTTCCGCTCTCGTCATATTCAACGAGGAAACACCCCGGGAAATCTTTTTCAAGTTTCTTTTTCGCTTCCCTGGCTCTCGACAGGTCGGTGGAAAAGCCCGCTATATATTTATAGATGTTCCCGCTCTTGACGATGCGGACAGGATTGCCTTTAAAGGATGCATCTCCGGGAGCAAGTTTCCGGCCTATCGCCATGATCTGCGTCCCGTAACCCGACTTGAGGGCCTCGTCCGCCGGCGCTTTCGCCGAAGGGGCCACAGTTTCAGTCTTTTCGCTCCTCTCCGCCTTTTCATCCTTCTGAGGGGTTTCAACAGCACCGGATGTCGTGCCTACGCTGCCGTCATAGCGTTTTTTGAATGTAGATATCGCCCGGAATATCCCTTTGGCGATACGGTCCTGGCCGGCTTCGCTGCGCATCGCTTCCAGGTCTTGGGCGGAAGTGATGAAGCCGCATTCTATAAGTACGGCAGGCATAGTCGTCTTCCACAACACAAGAAGAGGGTCCTGAGATATGCCGCGGTTCTTTTTCACCGCGCCTCCGGAGAGTTGGGCGCCGAGGTCTTCGGCAAACTCGAGGCTCTGGCTCAGATTGGCGTTCTGCATCAGGTTGAATATGATGTAAGACTCCGGGTCATTGGGGTTAAAGCCCTGATATTTCGTCGAATAGTCTTTCTCGAGAAGGATTACGGAGTTCTCCCTCTTGCAGAGATTCATGTTGGCCGAAAACAGGTCGGCACCGGTCCTGGACTGGCCGAGGGTGTGGATGGAAAAGCCGTTGACTGAAGCGTAGTTCTTGTTGTTTTTCGGATCCACGGAATTGACGTGAATCGACAGGAACAATCCGGCCTTGCCGCGTTTTGCGATGGCGGCGCGTTCGCCAAGTTCGACGAATGTGTCGTCGTCCCTGGTCATGATCACTTTCATCTCCGGCATGGAGTCGTTGACCAGGTCGCGGACTTTCAGGCCGATGGCGAGGGCGATGTCCTTTTCCATGGTCTTTTTGCCGTCACGGCTTATGCAGCCGGGGTCGTGGCCGCCGTGTCCGGGGTCGATGCAGATGGTCGTCAGCCCGATGGGACGGTCTTGCGCCGCGGCCGCCCAAGACATGGCCGCCAGGGCGAAAAAAGCCGCGAGAGTATATTTCAGAATACGTTTCAAAACTAATGTCTGTTGAATAATTGAGAAAATGGTCTTATATTTGCACTTTGCAAATTTAATAAAATTTGCCGTAAATCGCCATTTGCATGTCGCATTCTTGCGTCGGAAACTCGCATAAGTTCTGGGGACGGTTGGCTTTTGCCACCGTCCTTGGGCTGTTTTTGCTGAGCTGTTTCTCCGGTCTGTCCCAGGACGGTCGGCGCAGGCGCGACCGCAGACAGACTTTCAGCCAGGCCGTCGCATTCAATCCCGACAGCGTCGAAGTTTCCGATTCCATAAAGGCGATCCGCGACTCCATCCACCGGGCCGATTCGCTCTTCAAGCTTGATTCCGCGGCGCTTCAGAAGCAGAGTTCCCTCGAGTTTCCGGCGTTCACCGGCGCGAAGGACTCCCTCGTTGAAGTGTTCTCCGACGGCCGCCGACTCGCCTACTACTATGGAGACGTGACCGTCGAATACGGCAATCTCAAGTTGACCGCCGACTACATGGAATACGACATGAAGACCGGCACGCTCTACGCCCGCGGCACCAAGGACACCCTCACAGGTGAAATCAAGGGCATGCCGACCATGACCGAAGGCAAGTCGTCCTACACCATGGAGGAGCTGCGGTACAATTTCAACTCGCGTAAAGCCCGCATTACCAACATGGTGACCCAGCAGGATGAAGGCCTGCTGCACGGAAAGAACATAAAGATGATGAAGGACAGGTCCATCAACATCACCAACGGAAAATATACCGTATGCGACCTTGAACATCCTCACTATTACATGACTCTTTCCGCGGCGAAGGTCATTACGGACCCGTCGCAGAAGACCGTTTTCGGCCCGGCCGGACTTGTGGTCGAAGATGTTCCGCTGCCGATCGGCCTGCCATTCGGTTTTATTCCCAAGCGTCCGAGCCGCGCCACGGGCCTGCTGATGCCGACGTTCGGAGAAGAGGTCGCCCGCGGCTTCTATCTTCGCGACCTCGGAATGTATTTCGTCTTCGGAGACTATTTCGACCTTTCAGTCACCGGCGACATCTACACCCTCGGATCCTGGAGTATTGACGTAAACTCCAGATATAAGGTTAATTACAAGTTCAACGGCAATCTCTCGTTCACATATTCCAACGACCAGACTGGCGAATATGGAGCCGCCGACTTCTTCCAGACCAAGAACCTCGGCTTGAAATGGTCCCACACCCAGGACAGCAAGTTCATGCCCGGTACGACATTCAGCGCATCGGTCAACTTCTCCAGCCCGTCAAACAGCCGCTACAACTCCCGTTCGGTTTCCGAAGCACTTCAGAATCAGGCATCTTCCTCCATTTCATTCTCGAAGAACTGGAACGGCAAGTTCAGCCTCTCGGTCAACGCCCTGCACAGCCAGAACTCCAGGGACAGTTCCTATGCCTTCACGCTGCCTAACATTACATTCTCCGTGACGCGCTTCTATCCTTTCAAGCGTAAAGTCCGCGTAGGCAAGGAGCGTTTCTACGAGAAGTTCTCCCTCGGATACAGCACTACCCTCCAGAACAAAATCAATTTCAAGGCCTCGGAATTCGGCAAGGAAGGCTTCATGGACAAGTTCCAGAACGGCATGTCGCACAACTTCCAGATAGGGCTTCCCAACTTCACACTGGCCAAATATTTCAATTTCACGCCGAGCATCAGCTACAGCGCCAACATGTTCTTCCGAAAGTCGGAATACACCTACGACGCCGAACAAGGGAAGCTTGTCCAGAACATGAGCGGGCAGTTCAGCCATTTGGGCCTGACCCACAACTATTCCGGAAGCATGTCGATGAGCACGCGTATCTACGGTATGTTCAATTTCGGGCAGCACCACCGTATCCAGGCCATACGACACGTAATTTCGCCGTCGGTCTCATTCTCCGTCAGCCCGGAAAAGGGCACGTATGCGAACGGATGGCGCACATTGACTTATACCGACAAAAACGGCACGGAGCAGCATTACGACTATAATATATATGCCGGGCAGATCAATTCCTACCCTGGCAAAGGCAAGACCGCGAGCGCCAACATCTCCATAGGCAACAACCTTGAAGCCAAGGTCCGCGACCTCCGCGACACTACCGGGAAGGGCGTCAAGAAGATAAAGCTTCTGGACCAGCTGAGCATAAATACGGGCTATAATTTCCTTGCCGACTCGCTGAAGATGAGCAACGTCAGCATGTCCATGTCAACCTCCGTGTTCGGAAAGGTCGGTATCAGCGCGAGCGCCAATTTCGACCCGTATGCCATCAATGAGCAGGGCCGTCGCATCAACACCTTCAACGTGGTCAAGACCGGTCACCTGCTGCGCCTTAACACCGCCAGCGCATCCGTATCATATTCCCTGTCCGGCAAGGGCGCCATCAATGGCAACGACGGCACGAAAACGGCCGGCGGTGGCGGCGGAGGAGGTAATCCTGCCGACTACTACCAGCGCATTTACATCCATCCCGTCACCGGAGAATATATCCCCGGAGGATGGCTATACTACACCAATCCCAACGTGCCCTGGTCGCTTAATTTCAACTATTCATTCTCCTACAGCCGCTCCTATCAGTATTCCAATAACCAGCTGATTACCAACGACCGGTTCACCCAGACCCTGGGCATTTCGGGCAACGTGAAGCTGACTCCGAAACTGTCGATGAACATGACATCCGGCTTCGACCTGATGGCCATGCGGCTCACGACGACCCAGCTCAGCGCCACCTACGACCTGCACTGTTTCAATATATCCGTCTCATGGGTGCCGACGGGAAACTGGCAGTCATGGAGTTTCCGCATCGCCGCCAATGCAGCGGCCCTGGCCGACCTGCTGCAGTATAAAAAGAGTTCCAGTTACTGGGACAGATAGTTTGCGGATTAAAAGAAAAATTGCTAAATTTGCAAAGTCTTTTCGCAGACTTTATTCTGCCTGCGACAGATTCTTTACTAAAATATTCTGATATGCCTCACAGCTTACTTGAGCTGAATTCAATGACTGAAGACCAGCTCCGCAGCCTGGCGGAAAGCCTTGGTATCAAAGTGACAAAAAAGATGACCGCTGAAGATTTGGGATATGCCATCCTCGATCAGGAAGCCGTCAATATATCCAAAGAGCAGCCTCCCGTGGCAAAAAAACGCGGCCGTCCCAAGAAAACGGAACAGAAACCTGCCGCCGAGCCGGCCCAGGAAGATGCCAAAAAGGCGGATGCTTCAAAAAAGCCGGGACGCAAGCCCAAGGCGGCGCAGGGAAACGACAAGCCCCTTCCTCCGAAAAGTGAAGAAAAGCCTGAACCCAAGCCAGCGGCTCAGGCCGTAAAGCCTGTCCAGCCAGTTGCCGCAGAAGAACCGCAGCCCAAAAAGCGCGGCCGTAAAAAGAAAAGCGAGTCCGCAGCTTCCTCAGCCGACGCTGCCGCCGCTCAGCCGCAGCAGGCGAAAGAGGTGGTGGAAAAGCCTGTTTCCGAGCAGAAGCCTCAGCAGGCTCCCCAGCAGCCTCAGCAGCAGAGAAGGGAAAGGATCAAACCCGTCCCCCAGCAATCTCAGCCGGCCCAGCAGCCCCAGCAGCGCCCCCAGCGCATAGAGTTCGAAGGCACAGTGGAAGCCACCGGCGTCCTCGAGATTATGCCGGACGGCTATGGTTTCCTCCGTTCTTCCGACTACAATTATCTCAACTCCCCTGACGACATCTACGTCTCCCAGAACCAGATAAAGGCAAACGCCCTCAAGACAGGCGACACCGTCACGGGAGAGATCCGTCCCCCGAAAGAAGGCGACAAATACTTCCCGCTGGTCAAGATCAAATATATCAACGGACGCACTCCGGAGTTTATCCGCGACCGTGTTCCCTTCGATTTCCTGACTCCCCTCTTCCCCGACCAGAAGTTCAATCTGCTCGGCCATGGTCACGAAAAAGACCTGTCCTGCCGTATCGTAGACATGTTTACGCCTATCGGCAAGGGTCAGCGTGGTCTTATCGTCGCGCAGCCGAAGACTGGTAAAACCATGCTGCTCAAGTCCATCGCCAACGCAATCGCCGACAACCATCCGGAAGTCTACGAAATCGTCCTCCTGATTGACGAGCGTCCGGAAGAGGTCACCGACATGAGCCGCAGCGTAAAGGCCGAAGTTGTCGCCTCTACGTTCGACGAGCCGGCCGAGCGTCACGTAAAGGTAGCCAACATGGTGCTTGAAAAGGCACGCAGGCTTGTTGAATGCGGCCACGACGTAGTAATCCTGCTCGACTCCATCACACGTCTTGCCAGGGCCTACAACACCGTTCAGCCCGCATCCGGCAAGGTTCTGACCGGCGGTGTCGACGCCAACGCCCTGCAGAAGCCCAAGCGCTTCTTCGGTGCGGCCCGCAACATCGAAGGCGGCGGTTCCCTTACCATTCTCGCAACTGCCCTGACAGAGACCGGTTCCAAGATGGACGACGTCATCTTCGAGGAATTCAAGGGCACTGGCAACATGGAACTCCAGCTCGACCGCAACCTCTCCAACCGTCGTATTTTCCCTGCCGTCAACGTAGTTCTTTCCGGCACGCGCCGCGACGATCTGCTCTATTCTTCCGACCAGGCCAACCGTATATGGATTCTCCGCAAGCTTCTGGCAGACATGAACCCCGTGGAGGCCATGAACTTCATGCTCTCCGTCATGGACCAGTACCAGACAAATCAGCTCCTGCTGGACAACATGAACAAGGTCAGCCCCCGCGAAGCGAAATACTATGATTACTAGTTGAAGTAATTGTACTAAAACAACTTATTATCATGTATTTCCGTTCGGAAGACACTATTATCGCACCAGCCACCATTCCGGGAACTGGTGCGATTTCCGTTCTGCGAATCAGCGGTCCGGAGGCTTTTGCTGCGACAGACCGTGTCGTCCGCTTCTCGCGCGGTTCGGCTGCAACATCCGAAGGATATTCGCTCCATTTCGGACGGATCATGGACGGAGACCGTCTTATTGACGAAGTCCTGGTGGGTGTCTTCAAAGCCCCCCACTCATACACAGGCGAAGATTCCACGGAGATTTCCTGCCACGCGTCAAAATATATCGTGTCGGAAATACTCCGCCTGTTCCTGGACGGGGGCGTCCGCCTTGCCGAACCCGGCGAATTCACCCAGCGAGCGTTTCTTTCCGGGAAAATGGATCTCGCTCAGGCTGAAGCAGTAGCAGACGTTATTTCATCTTCTTCTTCAGCATCGCATCGAGTCGCGATGAACCAGATGAAAGGCGGTTTCTCCAAGCAGCTGCAGTCAATCCGCAGCCAGTTGCTGGAGTTGACTTCGCTATTGGAGCTGGAGCTGGACTTCAGCGAAGAAGACGTGGAGTTTGCCGACCGCGGCAGATTGATGGATTTGCTCGGCAAAGCCATCAGTCACACTACCGCCCTCGCTGATTCCTTCCGCGAAGGCAACGCTGTGAAAAATGGCATCCCGGTTGCGATCCTCGGTCCGGCGAACGCCGGCAAAAGCACACTGCTAAATGCACTCCTCGGCGAGCAGCGCGCGCTCGTTTCCGACATCCCCGGGACGACCCGCGACACGGTCGAAGAGCTCATGAATCTTGGAGGATATACTTTCCGTTTTGTTGACACTGCGGGGATTCGTTCTTCCTCGGACCCTATAGAAAAGATGGGCATCGAACGCTCATTCGACGCAGCAAAGCGAGCCGAAATTCTTATCCTCGTCGCGGACCCGACAGCGGCATTTTCCGAGTTCGAAAGCTTTGTAAATTCGCTGAAATCCCAGGTTGACTTTGACGACAAAAAGATCATTTTTGTGCTGAACAAGTCCGACATTTGCGAGCAAAGCGGCTGTAACAAATTTGTTACGAGTTATAACAAGTATGTTTCTTCGTTTGATAAAGAAATAATTGTCGAAAGAGTTTCAGGGTTAACAGGATTTGCCCTCGAGAATTTGGAAAACGACCTTTTAGCCAGTGCCAACAGTTTTTTGAGCAGCGGTCACGACGTTCTCGTCACCAACATCCGCCACTACGAAGCGCTTCGTCAGACCTCTTCCGCCCTCGAATCCGCCCGCCTCTCATTAAGCAAATCTCTCCCCCCGGACCTCATCGCCGAAGACCTCCGCGCCGCACTCTCCCACCTCGGCTCCATCACCGGCTCAACCATCTCCCCCGACGACATCCTCGGCAACATCTTCAAGAACTTTTGCATCGGAAAATAAGTACACCGAAACACCCTCCACACACTCCGTACAAAAGGGCGTAACTCTCACATAATCAACTGAAAAATG
>ONKE01000038.1 GCA_900318355.1 uncultured Bacteroidales bacterium | reverse complement strand
CCTTACGGCGAGTTCCTCCTCCCGGAGAACGACCCGGACAGCCAGGAATACATCTTCGTCGGCGGCGGCGCCGGCATGGCCCCGCTCCGCAGCCACATCATGCATCTGTTCAAGACCCTGCACACCAAGAAGGAAGTCCACTTCTTCTACGGTGCCCGCTCCCTGGTCGAGGCCTTCTATCTGGAAGACTTCGCCGAGATCGAGAGCGAATACCCCAACTTCCACTTCCACCTGGCCCTCGACCGTCCGGATCCGGCAGCCGATGCGGCAGGAGTGAAGTACACCGCGGGGTTTGTACACAATGTCATGAACGAGACATACCTCAAGGACCACGAGGCCCCCGAAGACATCAAGTACTTCATGTGCGGCCCGCCTATGATGGTCGCCTCGGTCAACGCCCTGCTCGATTCGCTCGGCGTCGCTCCCGAGAGCATCCTCTACGACAACTTCGGCGGTTAATCCCCGCCCGAACCAGGCAAAGGGTCGGCTGACATCAGCCGGCTCTTTTTTTTCGGGGCGACCGGATTCGTACAAATTTTTCAGGTCGCGGCTTAAGGTCACTCCCGGCCTGCTATATTTGCGCCATGAAACGAAAAGGAACACATTCATGGCGGAAAGCGGGCCGGGATTCTAACCTGCTTAAGTTCGCTGCCTTTCTATTGAACTACCTCTCGCGCTCTGCGATTCTCCTTCTTCTCCCGGCCTGCACCGTCTCCTTTTCCGGAGATGCTCCGGTCCGGCTCCGGGTAGCGGCAGCTTCAGGGCTGCCGCTCAGAAGCCTGGACGTATTCTTCTTCAACGACGACCCCCTCCGGAGGCTGGACTCCTACCAGCGGTTCGACAACCCTTCCGCGTCAGTAAGCGGCGCGTCAAGGGGCGGGCCCAAGATAGTGGTGGCCCTTGCCAACTCCCCTTCCGACAAATATTCCTGGGCGGACATCAATTCCTACGAGCGCCTCATGGACACGATGTCCGACTACTCCGCAGAAGACCCCGGCGCGCCGGTGATGAGCGGCATCGCCCGCGTAGACGAAGGGGCTGACAGGGCCTGTGAAATAGCCCTGAAGCCGCTTCTGTCCCGGATAGAGGTAGCCAGCCTGAGCTGCGATTTCCACGGCCGGCCATACGAAGGGGCCGTCCTCGAAGACGTCCGCATCTACCTCACCAACGCCGGAAGCCTCTGTCCGGTTTTCTGCGGCGACAAGGTGGTTCCCGGGGGATTCCTGAACGTCGGTGCGCTGAACGGCAGCGACATGTCAAGGCTGGCTTTTCCCTGGATGCTGCAGGCCGAAGTCGAAAGCCCCGTCGGCGCCGCGGTCCGGAACCTCGGGCTGACCTTTTACTGCTATCCCAACACGTCGGAACGTGACGGCCTGGGCACTCCTTTTACGAGACTTGTCATAGAAGGCACGCTGCTGGGGAGGCGTTACTGGTATCCGCTCGACATAGGACGCGGTGCCCTCGGGCTCCCGGAAATGCCTCAAGGCATCGTCCGCGGCGCCCGCTACCGCTACGACATCACCATCACCCGGCGCGGAGCCACGAGCCCGGATTCGCCCATGGAGACCGGCACGGTCAGGGCGCGCCTCCTGGGCGAGGACTGGCAGGAAGGCGGCAACTCCACAATACTCTTCCGACATGAGAGCTAAACTCCTGATACTCCTGTTGTTTCTCCAGGCCTGCCAGGGCGTTCCGGGGCCCGGGACGCACACCGTATATGCAGTCCTTGACTACGGCAAGCCGCCGACTCGTTCGGCCGATCCGCCCGGAGAGATGATATCGGATGTAAACCTGCTGCTCTTCAGCGAAGACGGGCTCCTCGAGACCCGGCTCTACATGAGCGGCCCCGAGGTCGCCGGCGGCACGTTCCCGCTTACTTTGCCGCTGACACTTCGCTGCAACATTCTGGCGGCAGTCAACTTCGGCTACGCCCTGGAAGGGATCGACAGCTGGGACGACGCCCTCAACTACCGCTTCAGACTCGCCTACCCCGACGAATACAGCCGCGGCATTCCCGCCTGCGGCATGTTGGAGGACTTTGTCCCGGGGCGAAATCCCGAGATCGTCATACCGGTCCGCCGGCTGATGTCGAGGGTTGATGTCAACATTGACCGGCGCGCCCTTGACGACGGGGTCAGCATCAAGGTTCGAAGCATCGGTATCGGCAATTGCCCACGCTCCGCGTCTCTCGACGGCCCCAGCTTCATCTCTTCGAAAGAGGACACCTTCGGCCAGGGCTTCATCAAAGCCTATGGCGCCGCAGACGCCCTCAACCGCGACGCCTCTCCAGGAGTCAGCGGCACCGTGAGCCTGTATCTCCTCGAAAACCGGCAGCCCGAGCCCGATCCGACGGTCTGTTCCTACGTGGAAATCAAGGCCGAATACCTCAGCGCCACCCGCGTCACCCGCCCTGACGAATACCTTGTCTACCGATTCTACCTCGGAACAGGCGACAACCCTCTCGGAGTCGAGCGCAACCGTCTCTACACCATAACCGTCCGGCCGGAAGGCGACGGTCTCTCCGGTGAAGGATGGCGGGTGGACAAAAGCGGCGTCACATCGTTCGGCCCGGGGCGCATAACCCTCCACCCTTCCGACATAATCAGCTGCCGGGTCGGCGACAGCGTCCACATCTGGGCCGACCTCGAGCCTACCGACGCTCCCTTCGACATCGGCCTTGAAGAGCTCGAAGAAGACCGCGAAAGAGGCCTCTACGACTACACTATCGACCCCGACGGCCACGGAGTCACCCTGTCGCTGAAAGCCCCCGGCACAGGCATCGTCTACTTCCAGGCCGGCTGGCCCGTCACCGACTCCGCCGGCGCCCTCATCGTCATTGACCCGTAGAATTTTTGCCTTTTGCTTTTTTTTTCATAACTTGCAATTCTTAAGATTTATAAAAGACAGATGCAAGCAATAATTCTGGCGGCCGGAATGGGCAAGAGGCTCGGGGAGCTGACAAGGGACAACACCAAATGCATGCTGGAAGTAAACGGCATCCGACTGATAGACCGGACGCTGGAAAGCCTCCACGCCCATGGCGTCTCACGGGTGGTGCTCGTTGTCGGATATCAGGGCCGGAATGTCAAAGACTACCTTGGAAGCAGCTACAAGGGCATTCCCATCATCTACGTCGACAATCCCGACTACAGCACGACCAACAACATCTACTCCCTCTTCCTCGCCAAAGACCTACTCGTGGAGGAAGATACGCTCCTGCTGGAATCCGACCTGATTTTCGACCCGGAAGTGCTCACTCGCCTTGTCAGCGACCCGTTCCCCAACGTGGCGCTGGTCGACAAATACGAAAGCTGGATGGACGGGACGGTCGTAACCCTGGACGGCAACGGCCGCATAACCCGCTTCATCGACAAGGAAGGCTTCCGCTACGACGAGATAAAAGACTACTACAAGACTGTCAACATCTACAAGTTCAGCAAGGAGTTCCTCTCACGCTACTACGTTCCCTTCCTCGAGGCTTATTGCCGGTCCCTGGGCGGCACGGCATACTACGAGCAGGTCCTTCGCATCCTTCTCCACCTGCACGAAATGCCGCTGAAGGCCCTGCCCCTTTCCGGGGAAACGTGGTACGAAATAGATGACATCCAAGACCTTGACATAGCAAAGGGAATGTTCGCGCCGAGCGACGAAGAGCATTTCCGTTCCATCTCCTCGCGCTACGGAGGATTCTGGCGCTACCCGCAGATGCTCGACTTCTGCTATCTGGTCAACCCCTACTTCCCCTCGCCACGCATGATCGACGAGATGAAGGCCAGCTTCGAAACCCTGCTGCGCGAATATCCGTCCGGAATGAGGGTAAACGCCCTGCTTGCAGCCAAGAACTTCGGAGTGAAGCAGGAACATATCATGGTCGGCAACGGCGCCGCCGAGCTGATTAAAGCCCTGATGGAAGAGGGCCAGGGCCGGGTGGGCTACACCAACCCGACGTTCGAGGAATATCCCAACCGCCTCGCCGCAGAGCAAAGGGTGCCTTTCGTCCCGGCTACCGAAGACTTCTCCTATACGGCCGAAGACCTGATGGGCTACTTCACTGACAAGCCGATAGACACCCTCCTGCTGGTCAATCCCGACAACCCCTCCGGCAACTTCATCCCCTTCGACGGCCTCGTGAAGCTGGTCGGATGGACGCGCGAAAAGGGCATACGCCTCATCGTGGACGAATCCTTCGTGGATTTTGCCAAGACCGACTCCCCCTGCACGCTCATTGACGACGCCCTCATGGAGGCCAATCCCCACCTGACAGTCATAAAGAGCATCAGCAAGGCCTACGGCGTCCCCGGACTCCGTCTCGGCATCCTCGCCAGCGGAGACAAGGCCCTCATCGAGCGGCTCAAGCGCAGCGTCTCCATCTGGAACATCAACTCCTTCGGCGAGTTCTACATGCAGATTTACGAAAAATACCATGCCGACTACCTGCATGCCTGCCAGCTATTCCAAGACGAACGTGAACACTTTTTCGGGGCTCTCTCGGAAGTTCCCTTCCTGAAGGTCTATCCCAGCCAGTCCAACTACTTCCTGTGCCGGGTAACCGGGCGCTTTTCCTCCCACGAGCTCGCGCTTAAACTCCTAAGGCACAACATCATAATAAAAGACTGCAGCACCAAGGCCGCCTTCGGAGGCAGGGACTACATCCGCCTTGCCGTCCGCAGCAGGGACGAGAACGAGCGTCTGGTCCGGGTCCTCAAATCCCTATAGCATGAAGATTTGCATAATAGGAGGAGGTTCCCTCGGCCATGTCTGCGCTGCCGTAATCGGCGAAGACCCGTCCTGCAAGGTGAGTCTACTGACCGGCCACCCGCAGTCGTGGGGACATGAAATCTCGGCGACCGACCCCTTCGGAAAAATATACCGCGGCAGGATTGAAAGGATTTCCGACCGCCCGGAAGACGTCGTCGCCGGCAACGACATCGTCCTCCTCTGCCTGCCGGGATTCCTTATCGGCAAGGCCCTCGACGACATCCGCCCCTACGTCGGAAGCGCCGCCGTCGGGACAATCGTTTCAAGCACCGGATTTTTCTTCATGGCGCCGGGCATTCTCGGCGAAAATGCGCCCATCTTCGGCTTCCAGAGGGTTCCGTTCATATCCCGCGTGAGCCAATACGGCCGCAGCGCCAACCTTCTCGGCTACAAAGACAGCCTCGCCATCGCCACGAAAAACATATCCGGCCCCGCGGGCTTGGCCGCATCGCTCGAATCAGTCCTCCACACCCCGGTCCGTCTCCTCGGCAACATCTTCGAGGCCGCCCTTTCCAACAGCAACCCCATCCTCCACACCGGACGGCTCTATTCCATGCTGCACGGGCGCGAAACGGCGGTCTTCGACCATCTGGTCATGTTCTACAAGGAGTGGGACGACCCTTCATCGGAGACCATCCTGGCCATGGACGACGAATTGTCCGCCCTGATGAAGGTCCTCGGAGTCAGCGGGATCCCGTCGCTGCTCGAATATTACGAGAGCACCGATGCTGCCTCCCTGACCCGGAAAATATCGTCGATTCCGGCCTTCCAGGCCATTGCAGCACCGATGAAGGCCGTACCCGGCGGATGGACGGCCGACTTCGAAAGCCGCTATTTCACCGAAGACTTCCCCTTCGGCCTGCGCTATATCAAGGAGCTTTGCTCAAAGCATGGCGTGCCTGCCCCGACCGTCGAAAAAGTCTACGGCTGGGGGATGGAACAGCTCGGTGGCTAAAAACGTCTGCTAAAGAGGCTTCCGCCCCGTCAGATTACCGATGCAAATCCTCAGGGAATCGGTCCAGTATGGAATCTTCAAACCGAAAGTTTCCTTGATCTTGGTCTTGTCGAGGACGGAATAGGCCGGGCGGCGCACCTTGGAAGGGAATTCGTCGCTGTGGCAGGTCTGCACGTCGCAGGCGGTCTGGCCGGAGAAACGGGCGATGGCCTTGGTGAAATCGTACCAGCTGCAAACTCCCTCGTTGCTATAGTGATATATCCCGCAGGGACCGCCTTCCGGACAATCAAAGCGCTCAAGCACAGTCACTATCGCGCGGGCGAGGTCGGCCGCGTAGGTCGGGGTGCCGGCCTGGTCGAACACGACCTTAAGGCTCGGACGCGAAGCGGTCAGCGACAGCATCGTCTTGACGAAGTTGCGGCCGTATTCACTGTAGAGCCACGCAGTCCGGATAATCACATGGCGGACGCCGCTGCGAAGGATCGCCTCCTCGCCATGGAGCTTCGTGAGCCCGTAGACGCCGGTGGGAGTGCCCTTCTGGCTTTCGCGACAGGGAGTGTTGTATGGGTCGCCGCCAAAGACGTAGTCGGTGGAAATGTGGACCAGAAGGCCGCCGGCATAGCGCATCACGTCGGCAAGCCCCGCAACAGCCTCGGCATTAAGCTTTTCCGCCAGCGCAGGATTGTCTTCGGCAGCGTCGACATTGGTGAAGGCCGCGCAGTTGACGATGGCTTCGATACGTTCCCTTTCGACCAGTGCCCGGACAGCCGCAACGTCCGTTATATCAAGGTTAACAACTTCGAACTCAGAGACTTCGGCCACGTCGGCATAGACGACCTCAAACGCAGAATTGCCCTCAAGCACATCGTGAAGCGAGCGCCCGAGCTGGCCACCGGCACCTGTTACAAGTATCTTCATAGCGCGTAGTAGTCGGTCGAGTAATCAAACAGGCCGTCCGCCTCCGCAAGGGGCTTGTGGCAACGGTCCTTGTCGGACAGCAGCACGTCGGACACCGGCAGCCTCCAGTCGATTCCCAGCGCAGGGTCGTTCCACGCGATGGCGCCTTCGGAGGCCGGAGCGTATGGATTGTCGCACTTGTATTGGAACACCGCCTCCGGACTCAGGACGGCAAAACCGTGGGCAAAGCCGCGGGGAATGAATATCTGGCGGTGATTGTCCCCGGAAAGTTCCACGGCGACATGGCGGCCGAAGGTCGGGGAACCGCGGCGTATGTCGACCGCAACGTCCAGCACCGTGCCGCTGACAACGCGGACAAGCTTGCTCTGGGCGTCTCTACCCTTCTGGAAATGAAGCCCGCGGAGAACGCCGTAGCGGCTCTTGCTCTCGTTGTCCTGGACGAACTTCACGGGACGCACGGTCGCGTCGAAATCCCGCTGCGACCATGATTCGAAGAAATAACCCCGGCTGTCGCCAAACACCTTCGGCTCTATCACGACCACTCCGGGGATCTCAGTTTCAATTACTTGCATCTTACTCATCTATAAAGCCCGAACCGTTTCTCTCGTATTCGTCCGCGATGCGGACAAGGTATTGCCCGTACTGGTTTTTGAGCATGGGACAGGCGACTTCGCGCAGATGGCCGGGAGTTATCCAACCTTTGTGGAGAGCTATGCCTTCCAGACAGGCCACCTTCAGGCCCTGTCGTTTCTCTATGGTCTCGATATAGTTGGAGGCCTCGGCCAGGGAATCGTGGGTGCCGGTGTCGAGCCAGGCGAATCCGCGGCCAAGGGTTTGGACCTTCAGCTCGCCGTCGGAGAGAAATACCTGATTTACAGTCGTTATCTCGAGCTCGCCGCGGGCGGAAGGCTTAATGTGCTTTGCCACATCCACTACCTTGTTGGGGTAGAAATATAGGCCGACGACGGCGTAGTTGCTCTTCGGACGGGCAGGCTTTTCCTCTATGCTCAGGCAGTTGCCGTCTTTGTCGAACTCGGCGACGCCGTAACGCTCCGGATCGTGGACCCAGTAGCCGAACACGGTCGCCTTCGAGTCTTCCTCGGCGCTGCGGACGGCTTCGCGCAGCATGGCGCTGAAACCCGCACCGTGGAAAATATTGTCGCCCAGGACCATACAGACGCTGTCGCCGCCGATGAAGGACTCACCGATGATGAAGGCCTGCGCAAGACCGTCGGGCGAAGGCTGCTCGGCATAGGAAAAATTGACCCCGTAGTCGGAACCGTCACCCAGAAGGCGCCGAAAGCCGGGCAGGTCCTGCGGTGTGGAGATAATCAGAATGTCGCGTATGCCTGCCTGCATCAGCACGGAAACCGGATAATAGACCATCGGCTTGTCGTAGATGGGCAGCAACTGCTTCGATACTCCCTTGGTTATGGGATATAAACGCGTGCCGGAACCTCCGGCGAGTACTATTCCTTTCATACTCCAAAGGTAGATATTTTTTTTCAATAGCAAAAATTCCTATCTTTGGGAGATATTTCCCGTCAGGGACTGTCCCCACTAATCATGCACAGCAGAAACTTTCTCATTATCGCACTGGATGCGGACCTGTCCGCGCCCGGCATCGTTTTCAAGACACTGATCAGCTCCATGTCCGCATCATGCCGGATTACACTCCTGTCCGAGAAAACGGACCCCGGCCTGCTCAGCGGAAACATCCGGCATATAGCCCTCCGCAACGGCATTCACGGCTGGAGGCGGGCCGAGAAGAAATGGAAGCGCATCGGCTGCAACCCGCAGGACGAACGCTGGGCCCGGCGGACCTTCCGCAAGGAAAAAGAAGCCATCTTCCAGGAACGCTACGATGCCATCATAACCTTCGTCGCCAACGGGTATTATTCCGTCCTGAACCTTGGAAAAATCCTGAAGGAGCACCTCCGTTGCCCCTGGGTGATCTACAGCGTGGACGGAATGCCTTCTCCCCTGCCCTGGCTGAATGGTGACACGCTTCTCCACGGTAACATCTCCGCCCGTTTGCGCCTGTTGTGCGCGGATGCGGACCTCTTCCTGATGCCACACCCCCAGATGATCGGCTACCAGAAGAGCGTCATTCCCGACTTCAAGGGAGAGTGGGACTATCTGTACGGGCCGTATCGCGACGTTCCGGAGGATTTCCGCCTCCAGCCCCACGAGGGACTCAACATCCTCTATGCCGGCAGCCTGTATGGTCTGCGCAGGATAGACGGCCTGGTGGAAGCCTTCCGCACCTTCCACGCCGAACGTCCCGACGCCCGCCTGATCTTTGTCGGAGACGTCTGGAAACGGTACAAAGACCTCTGCCGGGAGGATGTCCAGGCCGGGACCATCATCTTCAAGGACGCCACCGACCGGATTGAAGACTATTACGCCCTGGCCGACTGCCTGGTGGATATCGCGGCCGACATTCCGGACGACGTCTTCCTCTCGAGCAAGGTGGTCTGCTACCTTCCCTACCGGATACCCATCATCGCCATCTCCGGAGACAATTCCCCGGTATCCCGCATCATGGGAGGGGTCGGATCCATCCTGCAATGCCACAACCGCGCCGACGAGATCCTGCCTGCGCTGCGGGCCGTGCAGGGGACCTTCGACTTCGCCGACCGCAACGCCCTGCTCGAGCAGTTCGGGCCGGACTACCTGTGCCGGCGCTTCCTCGCCCAACTGGAAGGACAAATCGGGAAACGGCAGCCCCTCATCGTCACCCTGACCACATGGAAGGCCCGTTTCGCCAATATTCCGGCCGTATTGGACAGCATCTTCGCCCAGACTCTTCCGCCCGACAAGGTGGTAATCAACCTCTCCGAAGACGAAATCCTCCCGGAAGAGCTGCGCTCCTATCTGGACGCCCACGGGGTCGAAGTCTTCCGCCTCCCGGACACAAAGGTCTATAAGAAACTGATTCCCACCTTGAAACGGTATCCCGACGCCTGTGTCGTAAGCATCGATGACGACTGGATTTACCCGCCCGGAATGCTGGAAGACTTCATGCGCGTCCATCAGCAGCATCCCGACAGCCCCATCAGCGGCAACCGGGTCCGGGCCTTCCACCTGAACGCCCATTGCGGCTGTGCAAGCCTGACGGAGCGGCGCTATTTCGGCGACTACCTCGACTGGGTCGACGACGAGGTGATGCGCAACTGTCCCAGCGACGACATCGTTTACACCTATCTCGCCCGCAGAAACGGCTACGGATACATCCGGACCCGGGGGCTTTATTTCGACAACATGACTCCCTACAATCCCTCGGAGCCATATTCCGTCATGGACGGGACACCCGTCCAGCGGAGTTGGGACTATCTGACCGGCCGCTTCGGCCCTGTCGCCGAAGCCTCCTGGCGCGACGTCCTGCGGAAAATATCCTCCTTCCTGTTCGAACTCAACCGCGACCAGCACAACAGAAAGTACCTGCGGCTGTTCGGCATCACGATCTTCCTTGAAAAAACGCGCATATGACCGTTTCAGTCATCGTCCCCATCTACGGCGTCCAGGCCTGGATCGAACGCTGTGCACGCTCCCTGCTGAACCAGTCCGTCTGGCAGGAAATAGAATATATTTTCGTCAATGACGGCACGACCGACGCTTCGATGGAAGTCCTCGAGGCAGTGCTGAAAGACTATCCGGGACGCCAGGTCACCATCATCGGGCAGGAAAACGCCGGGCTTCCGCAGGCCCGCCTGGCCGGACTGCGCCGTGCCCGGGGGGAATACATCCTCCACGTGGACTCGGACGACTGGGTGGAAGAGAACATGGTCGAAAGGATGCTGGAGGCCGCTCGCGCCCATCCGGAAGCCGACATGGTCTTCTGCCAGGCCTACAAGGAATTCGGCGGAGACCGCCGGCGCCTCGTGGACGACAAGCCCTGGGGCGACTGCCGGACCTTCGCACGGGAAATGCTCCGCTTCCGCGCACACGGCTACCTGTGGAACAAACTGATAAAGAGGAGCCTGTATCGCGACGACCTCTTCTACCCTACCATCGGGATGCACGAAGACATGGTGCTGCTCGCCCAGTTGCTCGCTGGCGGCGGCGCCTGCGTAAAGGTTCCGGAGCCGCTATACCACTACCGCCAGGACAACGCGGCGGCCATGTCGCGCCAAAAGAAAGAGAAGAGGGATGTGGACTCGGCACGTAATTTCCTGCAGCTGATTTCTTTCCTGCAGGAGAAGGGAGAAGCGGAGCCGCTCGGCGAGGCGCTGCCCGACATACTGCTCCGCTGCGGCTGGATTGCCTGCCGTCTGGCCCCGTCCCTGCCGGAAGAATTCCCCGTGCTGCGGCGCGGGCTGCTGCTTCTGCGCACATGCGAATTCCGCAGTCCCAAACAGCTTTTCCGCCTGTGCCGGGTAAAAAAATGGATTGGAAACGCTCCCTTCCACTGCGACCGTATCCTCTGCTGCATTTTCAATTACAACGAGAACGACAGTTCCATCGCCTGGAGCGAGCGCCTTTCCCCCTGTTTCGACACAGTCATCCTCGACAGCGGCAGCCAGCCGCCCTGTCAGCATCCGACAGCCGTCCACCTGGACAACATCTACTACTCGGGACTGATGAACGAGGCCTACCGCCGCGCACGGGAGGGAGGATACCCCTGGGTCATGATCCTGACCTCGGACCTGGGCATCCGCGACCGCCATGTGCCTCGCCTCCGCCGGACTATGGAACGGATTTCCCTTGCCAGCAACGTCGGACTCTATCAGCCTGCCAACGGCATCTTCTCCCGTTCCCACTCCAAAAGCAAGGCCCGGCTATGGGGCGGAATCCGAAGCACCAACTTCCAGGAAGGCTGGTTCCACCTGGTTCCAACGGAACTGCTGGGACGGATTTGTCCGATCGACACAGGCATCAACCGCCTGGGCTGGGGCCTGGACATGGCCCTGAGTTTCTTCGCCAACCGCGAAGGACGCCTCATCCTGGTCGATTCTTCCGTCCGCGTCCACCATCCCAGCGGAAGCGGATACAACCAGGATGAAGCCGACAGGCAGATGAAAGCGTGGTTCAAGACCATCCCGGGATTCCGGGACCCATTCCACATGGAAAAGGCGCGGGGGCCTGTCCGTTATCCGAAACTATAGATACGCCCGCTTCAGGGCAGGATATTCCCGGAAAAGACTCCGGTCGTAGCGAAGCGCGTTCCAGAAGCATTTGCGCAGCAGGACCCGCTCCACTGCAGCCACCTCGGGGCCGCCGTTGGCGAAGAGTTCCAGCATGTTGCGGGCCGACTGGAGCCGCCTGCGCGAACGTCCCATCCGGGTCGAGGCCTGCGGATTGTCCCTGCGGTAATGGACGAGCGGCACGCTGAGCTGCTCGATCGTAGCGGCGCGCCAGATGAGCTGGGTGGAAAAGACGATGTCCTCATGCATCGTCAGGCGGGGGACAAAAATCCCGTCATAGAGCTCCCGACGCGCCATTTTGCTCCAGACATAGCCATAGGCGGCATCCCGGTACAGGCGGCGCATCCAGCGGACCTTGTTCGAGGGGTCGTAACGGCGTTCGTGGTCCAGCTTGCTGTGGTGGGCGTATTCCTTCCAGAAATCGTAGTATATCAGATCCGCGCCGCTCTCCAAGGCCTTATCCTTCAAGATCTTCAGCGCGCCCTTCTCCATCCAGTCGTCAGAATCCAGATGGACTATATACGTCCCTTCCGAAACGGCCAGACCGGCCATCCGGGCACGCGGGAGCCCGGCATTGGCCTGCTCGACGATTTTCACGCGGGCCTCGGGATAGCGGGCGGCGACTTCGCGCAACACCTCCATCGAGCCGTCGGGCGTTCCGTCGTTGACAAAGACAAATTCGACTTCGGGGCATGCCTGCGAAAGCAGCGAGTCGGCACAGCGGCCAATATAGCGCTCCACCCCGTAAATGGGGACGATGACGGAAATCAGCGGGTTCATACGATATTTTGGAAACGTTCGGGAATGCGGACAACGATACGGGCCTCGAACATGGCCGGCTTGTTCCACGCGTAGGGAGGACGGACAATGGTCTGGCAAATGCGGGCGAAACGCGTCCAGCGGCCGAAATCGAGGGCTTTCTTGTCGGTAACAAGGCGGATGGTGCGGGAGCGCTTGTGCATGTGTTTCTCCCAGCCCTGGGCCAGGCGGTCGGTGTCTTTGAAGCGGTTCTGGATGCGGCCGAGATCGAAGTAGCCGAAATGGAACAGATACAGATCCTTGGCTATATGGAAGTTGTGGCCCTTGACGCGGTGGAAGCCGCTGCCCCATGTCAGGGGACGGGCGAGGATGCTGGCCTTGGTGTAGCGCGTGCCCAGCTGGGCATAGTGACGCTGCTGCAGGAAAGGTATATCTTCCCGGATATCAGGTTCTTCTCCGAGTTTCTGGCCGAAATCCAGCCCGAGGGCCGAAGCCGAATCCTTGATTTCCAGGGCGCTCAGATATTCCGGGAGGGTCTTCCCGAGCGAAGGGTCGACTATGATGAATTCGTCGGCGTCGGTACCTATCACGAGGTCATAACCATTTGAAAACAGCTCCGCCGCCCGGTCTGAGAGGAAACGAAGGCGCAGCTTGTCGTGCTCCACAACGTTCGTCCCCAGTTTTTCGACTTTTTCCGCATGGATGCCTTCGCAGAACGGTGCGATCGCCTGGTCGAGACCGTCGAACCAGACATAGAGATTGTCCTTTCCGAGCTGGGCGCCATAGTATTCTACCCACTTTCGCAGGAAGAAATCGTCGTTGCGGACCATGGTGAGGGCAGCTATCCTTTTCATATTTTCCTAAGGTATTCGGCTGTAAATGAATTGTTTGCCTTGGCAAGACCATCAGGCGTACCTGCAAAGACCACTTCCCCGCCCCTGTCGCCGGCGTCGGGTCCCAGGTCGATGACCCAGTCGGCCGCACGGATGACGTCGAGGTTGTGCTCCACCACTATGATGGAATGGCCCTGGGCCAGAAGCACGTCGAAGGCCTTGAGCAGCTTTTCCACGTCGTAGAAATGCAGTCCTGTGGTCGGTTCGTCGAACAGGAAGAGTATCTTGCCCTTGCCGCCGGTCATTCCCAGGAAGCTCGCGAGCTTGATGCGCTGGCTTTCGCCGCCGGAGAGGGTGCTGCTGCTCTGGCCAAGGCCGATATACGACAGGCCCACGTCGACCAGAGGCTGGAGCTTGCGGGCGATGGTCTGGGCCTCGGGCTCGGCCTGGGAACCGAAGAATTCGATGGCCTCGGCAACGCTCATGCCCAGTATGTCGTCTATGTTCTTTCCCTTATACCGCACTTCGAGGATATCCGGCTTGAAACGCTTGCCGCCGCAGGCCTCGCAGACCATCGTGACGTCGGCCATGAACTGCATCCCGATGCGCACGACGCCTTCGCCCTGGCACTCCGAGCAGCGTCCGCCTTCCTGGTTGAACGAGAAGAACGACGGCGTGTAGCCGGCCATGCGGGCATAGGGCTGGGCCGAAAGCAGCTTGCGGATATCGTCATAGACCTTGAGGTAGGTCACAGCGTTGGAACGGCTGCTGCGGCCAATGGGATTTTGGTCGACATATTCGACCTGGCTGATGCGGTCGAGGTTGCCGGAAAGGCCGCGGTGAGTGCCTGGCAGGGGGCCGGACTCGTTGATGCGACGGAAAAGCGCCGGATAGAGGATGTCGCCCACCAGCGAAGATTTGCCGCTGCCGGAAACGCCGGTCACAACGGTCAGCACCCCGAGCGGGAACTTGACGTCTATGCCCTTGAGATTGTGTTCCATGGCGCCTTCGACCGTGATTGAATAAGTCCACGGGCGCCTTGCGCGGACATAGCGGGAGCGCTTGCCGCTGAGGTATTGAAGCGTAAGAGATTTAGCGGTATCCGCCGGGGACGGATGTTCGGGAACGACGCCCGAGAAGACGACTTCACCGCCGGCCGATCCGGCCTTGGGACCAAGGTCGATGAGCATGTCGGCCGCACGGATTATTTCTTCGTCATGTTCGACGACAATGACGGTGTTGCCGATGTCGCGCAGCTTCTTCAGCACGGAGATGAGGCGGTCGGTGTCGCGCGGATGGAGGCCGATGGAAGGCTCGTCGAGGATGTACATCGAACCGACGAGGGAGCTGCCGAGGGCCGTGACAAGGTTGATCCTCTGGCTTTCGCCGCCGGAAAGGGTGTTGGAGGCGCGGCTGAGCGTAAGATATCCCAGGCCCACGTCCTGGAGGTATTTCAGGCGCGAGGTCACCTCGTCGACGGCCTTATGGACGACTCCGGCCTCGTATTCAGACAGTTGCAGACTGCCGAAGAAGGCCAGCAGGTCGTCCACCGTCATTTCCAGGAGTTCGTGGATGTTGCGTCCGCCGACCTTGACATACAGGGCGTCAGGCCGCAGGCGGCTGCCCTTGCACTCGTGGCACACGGTGCGGCCGGAGAAGCGGCTGAGCATGTATTTGAACTGTATCTTGTAGCGGCTGGCCTCGACCCATTCGAAAAACTCGGTCAGGCCGTAGAAGGTCGAAGGGTCTTCTTCCTTGCCGCGGGCGTTCCATATTTTGTCGCGCACCTTCTGCGGGAGCTCGCACCACGGGGTGAAGATGGGGATGCCCTGGGCTTCGGCGGCACCGATGAGGCGGTCTTTGAACCAGCCCATCTTGTCGCCACGCCAGCAGGCGATCGCGCCGTCGTAGATGGTCTTGGTCTTGTCGGGGACGACGAGATCTTCGCTTATGCCTATGATTTTGCCCAGTCCGCCGCACACCGGGCAGGCGCCGAGCGGGCTGTTGAAGCTGAACATGTATTCGTCGGGCTGGCGGAAGGTCATGCCGTCGGCTTCGAAACGGCTGCTGAAGGGCTGCAAATGGCCGTCTTTCCATACGGCGATTACACCGTCGCCGATGGAGAAGCAGTTCGCTACCGAGCTGTGGAGCCGGGCCAGGAGGTCGGAATCAGGTTCGCCTTCAATCCGGGCGCGGTCGACAAGAAGGTAAAGGTCGTCGGGATAGTCGCCGCTTTCGGCACGCTGCATCACCTCTTCTATGCGGAGCATCGCGCTTCCGTCCCAGAAACGGGAATAGCCCTGCTCCTTGAGCGAGAGCATCAGCTCCACCTTGTCGCTGCGGTCCTTCCAGCGGATGTCGGCCAGAAGATAGACCGAGGACGGGGCGTCGGCGAGGATGTATTCCAGCACGTCGGCCGTGGTGTTGCATTTCACTTCGACGCCGCTGACCGGGGAGAATGTCCGGCCTATGCGCGCAAAGATAAGGCGCAGGAAATCATATATTTCCGTCGTCGTGGCGACGGTGGAGCGCGGGTTGCGCGTGGCGACTTTCTGCTCGATGGCTACGGCCGGAGGGATGCCCTCTATCTTCTCGACGTCGGGCTTGCTCATGCGCCCGAGAAACTGGCGGGCGTAGGACGAGAGGCTTTCGGCGAAACGGCGCTGACCTTCGGCAAACAGCGTATCGAAGGCGAGCGAAGACTTTCCGCTGCCTGAGATGCCCGTGATTACGATGAATTTGCCGCGGGGGATTTCCACGGTAATGTCCTTGAGGTTATTGACCTTGGCCCTGCGGACGACTATATTTCCTTCTTGCGGCATGGGAATACAAAGATAACTATTTTTCTCCACCCCGGCAAACAATGTCATTTTGTCATACGTAACTGCCATATTGTCAGGAATTTATGACATTTTGACAAGATTCGGCGATTGGTCCGGGTATTGCCATTGGTACAGGCGTCCGACATTCGGACACGGCCGTCGGGGCGCCGGAAGCCCCGCAGAATGAAAAACTTAAAATATAGGAGATAAAAACCATGACACCCGCAAGACGTAACAACTGGATTCCCGACATCTTCAACGATTTCTTCGACAACAACTGGATGGAAAGGACCAACACTACAGCACCGGCCATCAACGTGATCGAGACCGACAAGGCTTATGAGATGCAGGTTGCTGCTCCGGGCATGACCCGCGAGGATTTCAACGTCACCCTCGACAAGGACGGCGACCTGGTGATCAAGATGGAAAAGAAAGGCCAGGAGGAAAAGAAGGAAAACGGCCACTACCTCCGTCGCGAATTCTCCTTCGCAAAGTTCCAGCAGACCATGCTTCTGCCTGACGATGCAGTACGCGACAACATTTCCGCAAAGATGGAAAACGGCGTTCTGACCGTCAACATCCCCAAGGAAGACAAGGTCAAAGAGGAAAACCGCAACCGGATGATCGAGATCAAGTAATCCTCCCCCAAGACGCAAAAAAGGCGCCTGCAGCAATGCAGACGCCTTTTTTCGTGCCTTGAAGGGCTACTCGGCCGGAGCGGCCTCGGCGGCTTCGACGGGAGCTTCGGCCTCAGCCGGTGCGGCTTCTTCCACGACCTCCACCTCGGGCTCAGCCTTGTGGAAAGGAAGGCCGATGCAGGCAAGGCGGTCGGTGAAGAAGAGGAATCCGCAGCAAAGCAGGACCGCGGTGACCAGGCAGATCCAGAATGTGCGCCAGCGGGCTTTCCTGCGGGCTTCGGGATCGACGGCGGTAAGCTTCGGGAACTTGGCCAGGCTCGTGAGGGTCTTTCCGAACTTGACGCTTACCAGGGACTTTGCATTGATGGCCCAGCCGTTGGCATTGAGCACGGGACCGAGGTCGCGGCGGCGGAGCTTGCGCCAGGCGATGAACATTGCCGGGCCGGAGATCACCAGCATGATGGCCACGATGATAAGCAGGAGCTGCCAGAACTTGATGGCGGCTATGCCCTTGACCAGGGCGACGACGAACTGGCCGATGAAGCCCAGGGCCATGCCGATGGCGGCAAATATACCGGCAAACTTGGCGATGTCGAAGGTGCTGGTGACGGCTGCGGCGGGGTTCTTCGGGTCCGGAGCGCCGGCAGTCGCCTTGTCGGTGGCGGAAGTAAGGTTGGCCAGGGATTTCTCGTTCTTTTCCGCGGCACCCTTGTCTATCTTGTCGTTAATCCATCGGGCGACTTTCTTGTAGGGCGACCAGAAGGCCTGGCGCACGGAGATGGGGTTGTCGACGATGCTGGTGACGGTTGCGGTGTAGTCGTTGCCGTCGCGGTCGTAGAAGATGGCGTTTTTGCCGGGACGGAGTCCGTCGACGTCGCCATCGGTGAGCACTGCCGCGATGTTCATGGTCTTGCCCAGCTTCTCGGAGGTGCAGGCGCAGTAGAGGATGTACATGCCGCTGAGCGAGGAGATTTCCGGCGAAGGACCGGCTACGCGGATACACAGGTCGGTGGAACGCTGGTCGATGTAGAGGCGTCCGGCCTGGAACACTGCCTTATGGTCCTTGTCATAGAAGTCGGCCAGGACGACATAGTTGTTGAGGAAACGGTAGAAGTTTTTGTTCAGACGCAGGAGCTTGTCGACTTCCTCGATGGAAAGAGCCTCGGCCTCAAGGGCTTTGTCTTTTTCTACGAGCTCCAGCAACGCGGCCTTTTTGTCGTCGGCGAGGATGGCCTTTACGACATCCAGCCCGAGGCCTTCGACCTCTGCGCCCTTCTTGGCGCCGCACCATGCGGTGTAGGGGGCGAACTTGGCGAGCACCTCGGTCCATTCGGCCTCGGTAAGGCTCTCCTTTCCTTCGGGAAGGACAAGGGCGGCCATGCCGTCGACGGCGGCCTTCCAAGCCGGGTTGATGCCGTCTTTCAGCGGGAGAACACCGTCTGCGGAGGGCTTGGCCAACGGCTCTTCGCCGATCTGGTCGGCTGCGAGCGCAAGGTTGCCGGCGATGCCGCCGATCTTGTCGACGCTGATGCCTACGGCACCTGCAGCCTCCTCGTCGAAGGAGATGAGCTTGCAGCGCATGAAATAGTCGGCGATTTTGTCCTTGAGGGCTTCGCAGGCGGCGAGGGCGTCGGCGGTCTTGTCGCCGAAGGGGAAAACGTCGTCGGTTCCCGCGGCCTTCCATGCGGCGTAGTCGGCGGCAGCGGCATAGAATGCCTCGATGTGGTCGGCAGTGATGCCGGGCTCGCCGCTGCGGTCGGTTGCGCTGCCGACGCCGGCGATCTGGCCGATGAGGGCCTTGAGGGCCTCGTCGTCGGTGCTCAGGGCCGTGATGATGCCGTCGCCGTTGAAGGGAGTGCCGGCGAAAATCCGGGTGTTGTCCGCCGTGTCTTCGAGACTGATCTCTTCCTTCTCGAGGCCGAGATTAGCCAGGATCTGACGGGCCGATGCCAGAAGACGGGCGCCGTCGGGATTGTCGGTGTTGAAGTCGGAGAAGGCAAGGGAGTCCTGCTCCTTGAGGAGAACGTCCGGATCGGCGAGGATGCCGGTCAGCCACTTGGCCGTGGCGATCACTTCGTCGACGCGGATCTTGCCGTCGGCATCGCGGTCGATGAGTCCGAGGGTCTTCTGGTCGAACTCAAGACCCGTTACCGGGCAGCTGAGGACGGTCCACATCTTGCGGTCCAATTCGCCCAGGTGGGCGATGTCTTTGCCCGAGCGGATGTCTACCCGGACAGTGCCACCGACGGATTTGAATTTCCACGGATAGCCGTCTTTTTTGTTTTTCTTGCTCATTATGATGACAGATTGAATTTTCCGGTCTCACAAATATATGTAAAAGCCATGTTAAAATCAAGAAGGGGTACGAAAAAAGCAAAAAGTCTTTGCACATTTACAAAAAATGCCTATCTTTGCAGTCCTTTCTTCTGGATGTAGCGCAGTTGGTAGCGCACCTGGTTAGGGACCAGGAGGTCGCTGGTTCAAGTCCAGTCATCCAGACCACTGAAAAT
>ONKE01000001.1 GCA_900318355.1 uncultured Bacteroidales bacterium | reverse complement strand
GTTGTCAGTGATTGATCAGCGGCAGTCGATCCATTCGCCCCAGCCCAGGACGGAGAAGGGGCAGTCCGGGCGGATGACTTGGCGCAATTTATAGTCGCTCAGCCAGAAAGCCTCCCTGTGCCCGGTCGAATGGCCCATTTCGTTTTCATGGCCGGAAAGGATCAGGCGCGGAGCGAAGGCGGAGACGAACTGTTCCATCGAGGGGGTCCATCCGTCCATCAGCAGCACATCGCTGGGAGGGAGGGTTCCGGACAGGCGGCCGATCCAATCCAGATCGGTCTGATGGGCCTGATCCCCGGTATGCGTGACCGTAAAACCGCCGGGAAACGTCAGTTGGTAGATATTGTTGCGGATGGCCCGTGTGGGCGTTTCATCCTGATGTCCGGGCAGCACACGGACCTGTACCCCGGCAAGCGGATGCACTCCGCCGTCGAGGTGGAGAATCCGGCTGTCGTCCACCCAGGCATCCTCCGGCATACAGACCGGCTTTCCTGCCTCCAGGAAGGCCTCGACGACGATCCTGTCCAGATGGTCGGGATGCCGGTGCGTCACCAGCAGGGCGTCGCAGTGCGCGCTCAGCGCCCGGAGACGGGCGGCCGGGACAAAGCGGCCCTCACGTCCGTTGAGATCGACGGCGACGGTCGCCTTTCTGGTCCGGACGATGAATCCGTCGTTGTAAATCTTGTAGATGCGGACTTTCCCGCGCAGGGGGCGCTCCAAGTCTTGCAGGACCTTGCCCATCCGGCTGTCGACAAAGTCCCGGAAAGCCGCCGTCGTATCCGGGCGGGGCGTGTGGAGGAACGCATCCAGGCTGCACAGAATCAGTTGGCGGGCCGCATCCTGCTCCCCATGGGACACGACCGGAGGGCGGGCGTCCATCGCCTTGTCGATGGCAAGGAGCAGGAGGCTGTCCTGCACAGCCATGTAACGGGGAACGTCATTCCAATATTGCAGGGGTAAACGACTTTGCTGCGCAAAAACGAATTGGCTGAGCAGCAGAAATGCCAGAATTACCTTTCCTTTCATTGTTCGGGGTGGATTGCGTCCTGTTTGACACCGTTATCAGGTACAAAATCCAGACCAAGGATCTCGGAAATGGTGGCGGCAACCTGCATTCCTTTATAATCAGGCGTATTTTCGACCTCGCCGAGGGCGGGAATCCCCTTGCCGAACGCGGCGAAGAAGAGTTCGCCGGAGCCGGCCGCTCCCGAACCGTGGTCCTTGAAATCATCCCCGCTGCCCCGGCCGTGGTCGGTCAGGAGGATGTATGTGGTCTTCCCTCTGTAGAAAGGATCGGACTCACAGGTCTCCACGATGTTCCGGATAAAGGTATCCGTCTTCCGGGCCGCATCCAGATAGCGGTCATAGCGCTTTTCGTGCGGCCATGCATCCGTCTCGCAGAAAGAGATATACATCACCTTGGGATGGTCGCTCCTGAGCGTCTCTTTCGCATAGGCATAGGTAAAGGCATCGTAGCGGTCCCTCGGCCAGACGACAGGCATGCCTTCCAGCATCTCGTCCACCAGGCGGATCGCCTCGGACGGATGCCTGGCGACGCTTTTGTCATATCCCGTACTGGCTGGGAAAGCACCCCGCTCGCAGTTGAGGGCATATTTGATAATCGTCCAGGAACCGTACACAGCAACGCGGCCGGCATAGCGCGGATCGCGGTTGGCCACTTCGAAGACGCTGGTATTGGCGTTCATCTCGGCCTTGTTGCTGGTAATCCTTTCGTCGTCGGGAAAACCGCAGAACATCTCGTTGTAGCCCGGATAGGAGAACCACATCCTGTTGGCCATGTCCATCCGGCTGCCCAGCCAGCGGTTGCCGACCAGATAGCCATGCCCGGGGACATAACTCCAGATGAAGGGAAGAAGGGCCTCCCGCCGCTCGGCAGGCGTCTGGCGCCAATACTTCTCCGCGGCCTGTCTGTCTTTCACATAATCCGGACGGGCCAGCATCGCGGAGTCGGCGCCGCCGAAAACTTCGGACCAGCGCAAACCGTCGAAGGAAATGACAATCAGGCGGGGGTCATTGTCCCCCCGCCGGCAGGACGAGGCCAGGAGCAGGAAGGCAAAAAAGAGAAGAACGGTTTTTTTCATCGCGAAGGCAATCTTTGATTCAAGGGGGCTTCGCCCCGGAACATTTTACGGGCCTGACCGGTCAGCCACAGATACCAGTCCGTATCCTTGCCGTCGTCGATGCCTTGGAAAACGACGTCCAGGTCACCGGCTTTTTCGCACCAGACAAAGTTGCCGGAAGGTTTCGTGGGGGACATGGTATAGCCGCCGGAAGAGGTGAAGCCGACCCAGTAGTCGGAGCCGGCATAGGTGTTGGACGGGACATTGGACACATTGAGTTGCTTGAAAATCGCCGTGCCCTCGTCCATCTCGTCGAACATGCCGATATAGATGGATTCCACCCCGGCGGAAATATTGCTGTAGAACTGGTCCCAATAGAACTTTCCGCCCTTCCGGAAGCCGGTGCGGGTCGCATCCGCAGCCCCTCTGAAGTGGTCCGGATACATGTTCCGGTCGCAGAAGCCGGGGAAGATATGCGCCGCGTAGGAAACCGTATGACTGGCGGTAGAATAGCCATTGGCCTTCTTGATATCTTCCTCGATTCGCTTCTGCCAACTGCTGCCGGTAAAGGAAGAAGCATCGTAGCGCCCGGCCATCCAGGGGAAGAAGCCGTCGCTCTTGCTGACCAGATTCAGCAGGACGTAATGTTCGGTCCCGGATACGCAGTCGTTCGTTCCGTCCCGCCAATAAGCCGGGACGCCCAGGAAGATGCTCCAGCCCTGCTGCCGCAGTTTCTCGATCAGCGGTTTCACGACAGAGGGGCGGGGATGACGGTTTCCGACAAGGCCCACGCCCCACAAGCCCAGCATCGGTTTACCGTTCTCGTGGAGGTAGAATTTCTGCACGGAACGGTCCTTGAGGCGATATTCCTCCATCAGGGCAGCGGCGTCTTCCACGATCGGTTCCAGCGCTTCTTCCGTCGTCCATCCGCTCATGTCATACATGACGGCGATGGCACGCCCATACTGATTGGAGGCCTTCATCGCGCTGCGAAGCACCTTGTCGAAGTGGTCCTTGTTTTTGGCATTGCGGATTTCGCTGACGAAACGCTGCATCCAGACCCCGTCCAGGCCGTAGTCCTGCATCCACTTGAAGTGGAGCATCACCGTTTCCTCGTCGTAGGAACTGAATACCGCCGCATGACTGCCGTCCGGAAGGATGAAGGGGGCACTCTTCGTGGTTTTTTCGACCGTATATTTTTTCTGGTATTCCCGCATATCCGGCCAGAAATCGATGGAGTTCCGCAGGACGCCCGGACCGAACTGCCCGTTGAGCTGGTAGTGGTACCAGGCTCCGCCGGCGGTCAGCTGAGAACCGTCCCCGGGCGTTCCGAACCACCCCTGGTAACCGGCCATGACCAAACCCTTGTAGGTATCATAGGGCTCCCCGTCCTTATGGATGGGAATAGTCACGGGACGCGTCGTTACCTCGGTCTCGCCCGAATAATCCGGGGTGATTTTCACGGGTTTGCAGGAACAGGTTATCAGACAAAGCCCGATAATTTCCCCCAAGCAAAATCTTCTCATTTATCTGTTCTGAACGGCATAAGCGGAAGACCGTTCTGCCCTTTTACATTTCCGACTTTATAGTTGTAGAAACAATAGCGCACGGCGACAGGAGCCGACACCGACGGAGAACTGACCGCGATACGGCCTCCGCTCAGGAGGGCATTCGCCGGGTAGAATTTCTTGTCGGCACCGCAGATTTCGAAGCCGGTATAACTGTCGGTAGGAGGAGCGAGCGGCTCATCCTGCACCGAGACCATGATACGGTTGCCGGAAACCTCCATCGAGGCGAATCTGGGCGAAAGGGCGTCGATCTCACGCCCATAAGTCTTGGCCAGAGCGAGGTTGGCAAGGCGTCTGCCCACTTCGATTTTCCGGGTCGGGTGGATATTGGACTTGTCTCCGATATCCAGCGTACAGATCATCCCGCTGCCGGGAATGGACTCCAGGCTCTTCTCCTGGGCCTCCCGCATCAGGGCAGCCGTCGTATTGGTGGCATTGCCATAATCGTATGGGGCGATCTGGACATAGTAGAACGGGAAATCCCCGCAGTTCCATTTGGCACGCAGATCCTCTACAAAGGCCTTCTGCAGGGCCGGATACTGCTGATAATTCCCGGAGTTGCTCTCACCCTGGTACCAGATCATACCGGCGATGGGCATCACCCGGAACGGAGCCAGTTTGGCATTGTACTCCACGCAGGGATAGTTGAAAAAATTGCCGTCGGTGATCGTGGCCGACTTCATGTCGTCGATTTTGATGGACGGGAAGGCGGAAGCAGCCTCCTCGCTCATCCACGTCTCGATTTTCGTCGAGCCCATGGAGGCGACGATCAGGCCGACGGGAACGCCCAGTTCCTTCTGCAGCGCCAGACCGAAGGTATAGGCCGTGGCACTGGCATAGCGGACATCATCGGGCTTGTTCTTTCCCCAACGTCCCTTGACCCGGTCCTGCGGCTCCTTGCTGTACTGGCGGAACCAGGCGCCGTTCTCGTTGTCCATCAGGAAGATCCTCAGCGGAACGGCCGGATCGGCCTCTTCAATCAGGGCCTGTGAATCCGGAACCGGCTGGCCGTCAAAGCCGTTTACGGGCATCTCCATGTTGGACTGCCCGCTGCACAGCCACAACTCACCGAGCCATATATCTTCGAGCGTAGTGCAACCGTTGCAATAGATGGATATGGTATAAGGACCTCCGGTATCTCCGGTCGGAATCTCGGCTACCCAGCGCCGGTCGTCCCCTGCTACGGCCATCACGTCTTGGTCAGTCCACGACGGAAGCACGTGCACCTCCGCCCCAGCCTCGAGCGCTGTACCCCAGATGCGGGCCTTTGCATTGTGCTGGAGCACCATGCCGCTGGTCAGATGGCTTGGCAAGGCGATTTCGGCGGCGAACCCATTGTCTGTTTTCCAGCCGTCATCCCGCTTCCCGCACGAGGCGAGAAGCGGAGAAACGACAATAAAAACAGTCAGTAGTACTGAACAG
>ONKE01000076.1 GCA_900318355.1 uncultured Bacteroidales bacterium | reverse complement strand
TGTCAGACTACCAAATATATTTGATGGTCTGACAAACTTTTTTTCATATGTCCTACATGACGGTCAGAAGGGTTTTTCGGTGCCCTCTGAGAGCGGCACCGCTAGTAGCGTTTTTGGCGTTTTTTGACGGTAGGGGTGCTGAGAGCGGCACCGCTACTGACAGTCGGAGTGGTGAGGAATGTACCGCTACTGATAGTCGGGGTGGATTTGGCCTTTTAGGTAGTGCTGGCGCAAGGGTTCGGGGAAGCGTTCGATGGCATAGCGGAGCATTGTGCGGGGCATCTGAAGGTAGCGGGGAGCAGATGCTTCGCGGAGCTCAGCATGACAGAGGTCCGAGGAACCCTGCAGGTATGCCTCGCGGCGCTCAGCGTGACAGAGGTCTGGGAGGCCCTGCAGGTATGCTTCGCGGAGCTCAGCATGACAGAGGTCCGGGTGACCCTGCAGGTATGCCTCCAGCGCATTACGGTCGCGTTTTCCGGCTTCGCGGAGGAGCCAGCCGACAGCTTTGTGGATAAGGTCGTGCCGGTGGTGGAGGAGTATGTCGGCAATGGCGAATGTGTCGGAAAGTTGCCCGTGCCGGACGAAGGTCATGGTGGTCACTATGCCGATGCGCTGTTCCCAAAGGGTCTTTCCGTCTTTTGCCAACCTGTAGAGGAGGCTGCGGTCTTCCTGCGGGAGCAACCATTCTCCCAGAAGGGGGTAGCAGCTCAGGTCGACGAGGTCCCAGTTGTTGATGCGGTCGGTGTGGGCGAGGTAGAAGTCAATGCAACGGGCGCGGAGAGTTTCGTCCGAACGGCTGGCTTGGGTGCGGAAAGTTTCGTCCGAACGGCGGGCGCCGTCGCATCCAGGGGCAGAACGACGTTGAGGCTTACCGGCATGGGAGAAGATTTCCACCAGCGTGAGGAGCGCGGCCAGGCGGATTTCGTGATACTCGCTGCAAATGCAACGCTCGAGTTCCGGGAAGGGGTCGGCGGGCTCGCCATCCGGCGTCAGCAACAGGTCGCGCCAGCTTCGGCGTACAATCTCCCGTGTTACGGGGACCTTGATTCCGAGGAACTTATCCCCTTCCCCGTATTGCCCCGGGCCGCATTTGAAGAACCGGCTGAGGCCCGCCACCTGCGACGGATCCGCCGCCGCCAGCATTTGATCGTAGAGAGTGTTCATCGTTCCCATTCTATCAACATGCGGTCGAGCGGAATTCGTCGCGGACACCGGTTATGTCCCTGAACCTTGTATTTTTCGGCGTCGACGCCGGGGACGAGTTTGTCCAAAGTTGCGTTCAGCACCGATGTTTTCTCGCTGAAGGAATTGTCTTCCAGATTCATAAGCCGCGTAATACGCTTGCGGCGGTCGTCGGGATCGACATTTGGCGCAATCACTTCATAGATAGCTTCAAGCTCGCGTTCATAACGCCCGCGTTCTTTCGGGACAATTCCTTCGGGGTGTTTCAGGAAAAGAATGAAAAGTGCCTTCACAAGAGGTCTGAAGGGCATTTCCGGAGCGTGTCTACTTCCCATGCGTATGCTATAGTTACGGCCGATGAATAGCTTCTCTTGTGAAGTGTCTACGGTTTCCGCCTTGATTTCCAATTGTTTCAGGCGTTCCTTGACCAGGGTCATCAACCGTAGCAATTGTGACGCCTCCATTCCTTCCAGCATGCCGGCATAGTCCGCCGCGGGTTCTTGGATGGCCCACGATTCCGCGAGGCCGTCCTCATCACGTAGGGTGTAACCGCCACTGAACATACCATCTTCATGCAGCAAACCGTCGGTCCGACCCGACATCAACCGCCATAGCAGCGTGGCTTCTATTCCCGCATACGTTTTCATGCTGCAATTTAGGAAATAATTCCTGACAAAGCAATATGGGCGCGGGGCGGATCTTCATCCGCAGTAGCAAAATAATCGGCAAAAACAAGAAATTACAAGCTTGTAATCACTTTTTTGTCGGCCCGCTGATGCCGATATTTGCAACATGAAACGGTATTATTTGGTAACAACTGAGCACTTGGAAGATGCACTCTGGTTCCGCGACCAGGAAGATTTCGCAGTAGGAATGAATATGGTGGCGGTGCAAGCATCGATGTCACTGGCCGTCGTGCTGGTGTTTATCCTTATGTCCAACCATGTGCATTTTGTATTATACGGCACCGGCGAGGAGGTGGAGGTATTTATACAACGCTTCAAAGGCAGATATTCGCAGTATTACTGCAGAAAGTGGCGCACAAAGGAATTACTTAGGCTTAATAAGGTAGATATCAAAGAGTTGCCTAGCGAGCAAGAAGCCAGGGAGAGGGCTATAGCCTATGTAATGATGAACTGCGTAGCGGCGGGTATCTGTACGCATCCCAGCCTCTATCCCTGGGGCTGCGGAAGTGCATTATTCGCAGTCCAGGTAGGCGGAATCGGAAATTATGTGGCCGGCGGGGATGGAAGAGATGGCATCTCAGAGGGTAAGTTGGCAGGCAGTTCCCGCAAGATAGGCGGATTGTCACGCAGGGCACAGGCAAGGCTGCTGCACAGCACCGTCGCAAATCTTCCTGATGAATGGGCGTTTTCCGATGCCGGATATGTTCTGCCGGAGTCATATATTGGGGTAAACAAGGTGGAGCAGTTGTTCCGCACCCCGCAGCGATTGGACTATTTCCTTAGGACTTCGTCGAAAGCAAAGAGACGTCTGGAAATAGGAGAAGAGCTGATCCCGGCTTTCAAAGACCAGGTCATCCTGGGGGCTATACCGGACCTTTGTCAAAGCTTATTCCAAAAGAATCGCTTTGAAGACTTGGCCCAACATCAAAAAACGGAAGTCCTTCGACAGCTTCGCTACCGTTTCAGCGCCTGCCCCAACCAATTGGCCCGAGTTTGCGGCCTCACATATGACGATACGGCCCGCCTGCTTGACGCTGTATGACAGTAGCGGTTCAGATACCAGCACCTCTACAGTCAAGCGACCAGCCTTAGAACTTTCGCCAGACCATTTTGTTCACCACGCCCACGTAGCTTTGGATGATGCGGACGACTTTGGTGGAGACGTTTTCGTCGACGTAGTCGGGGACGGGAATGCCCGGGAGACCATCGCGGATGAGGGATACGGCGACGTCAACGCTCTGCAGAAGGCCCTGGGTGTCAATGCCGCTGAGGACGAAGCAACCCTTGTCGAGGGCTTCGGGGCGCTCGGTGGAGGTGCGGATGCAGACGGCGGGGAAAGGATGGCCGATGCTGGTGAAGAATGAAGATTCCTCAGGTAAAGTTCCGCTGTCGCTGACCACGCAGAAAGCGTTCATCTGGAGGCAGTTGTAGTCGTGGAAGCCGAGGGGTTCGTGCTGGATGACGCGGCGGTCGAGACAGATCCTTCGCTCTGGCTCAGGATGACAGGCGGCCAACTCCAGGCGCTTGCGGCTGCGCGGGTGGCAGGAATACAGGATGGGCATATCGTACTTCTCGGCCATCTTGTTGATGGCGTTGAAGAGGCTGAGGAAGTTCTTTTCGGTGTCGATGTTTTCCTCGCGGTGGGCGCTCAAAAGAATGTATTTTCCCTTCTCGAGACCCAGGCGCTTATGGATGTCGCTGGCTTCGATCTCAGCGAGGTTGCTGTGCAGCACCTCCGCCATAGGCGAGCCGGTCACGTAGGTGCGTTCCTTGGGAAGGCCCGTGTCGGCCAGGTAGCGGCGCGCGTGCTCGCTGTAGGCCATATTCACGTCGCTGATGATATCCACGATGCGGCGGTTGGTCTCTTCGGGAAGGCACTCGTCCTTGCAGCGGTTGCCGGCCTCCATGTGGAAGATGGGGATATGGAGACGCTTGGCGCCGATGACGCTGAGGCAGCTGTTGGTGTCGCCCAGCACCAGTACGGCGTCGGGCTGAACCTCAACCATCAGCTGGTAGCTCTTGGCTATGATGTTGCCCATCGTCTCGCCGAGATCCTTGCCCACGGCTTCCATGTAGACGTCGGGGTCGGCAAGCTTCAAGTCTTTGAAGAACACACCGTTAAGGTTATAGTCGTAGTTCTGACCGGTGTGCGCAAGCAGGCAGTCGAAATACTCACGACACTTGTTGATGACAGCGGCCAGACGGATGATTTCCGGGCGGGTGCCTACGATGATAAGAAGCTTGAGCTTTCCGTTATTCTTGAATTGCGCCATATCGTTGGTAATTATTAGATTCTTCGCTTTATTAGATTCTTCGCTTTCCTAGATTCTTCGCTTCGCTCAGAATGACAATTCGATTCAGTATGACAACCTACTCAACCGGCTCAAAATAGGTATCGGGCTTTTCGGGGTTGAAGACCTCGTTGCAGTACATGACTGTGACAAGGTCCTCCGTTTCAGAAAGATTGATGATGTTGTGGGTGTAGCCGGGGAGCATGTGGACGGCCTGAATGTGGTCGCCGTCGACCTCCCACTCCAGTACTTCGCCTTCGGGGTCATTGAGGTTGCGCTGCTGGATGAGGCCGTGGCCCTTGACAACGATGAACTGTTCGAACTTGGTGTTGTGCCAGTGCTGGCCCTTGGTGATGCCGGGCTTGGAAATGTTGATGCTGACCTGGCCGGCGTTACGGGTGTGAACGAGCTCGGTAAAACTGCCGCGGGCGTCAACATTCATCTTCAGCGGGAAGGCGGCCTTATCCTTGGGGAGATAGCTTAAATAGGTGCTATACAGCTTTTTGGCGAAGCTGCCAGCAGGAATCTCCGGAATCATCAGGGTCTTGGGCTGGGCGGCGAATTCATTGAGCAGCGAGACAATCTCGCCGAGGGTCGCCTTGTGGGTGGTGGGCACGTAGCAGTAACGGCCGGAAGCCGAAGGCAATACTTCCAGTCCATCGAACTCGCAGCGGTGTTCTTCGCCCTTGAGGCAGGCGATCATTTCGTCCACAAGGTCGTCGATGTAAAGCAGTTCCAGTTCCACCGAGGGGTCATTGACCGTGTACGGCAGGTCGTTTGCGACAGCGTTGCAGAAGGTCGCCACTGCCGAATTGTAGTTCGGACGGCACCATTTGCCGAAGAGGTTAGGGAAACGGTACACCAGCACTTTCGCGCCTGTGTCAGCGCCATAAGAGAGGAACAGGTCCTCCCCTGCCTTCTTGCTGCGGCCGTACTCGGAATTGCCGAAACGGCCGGTGAGACTGGCCTGCTGGCTGCTGGACAGCATTACCGGGCAATGGTTTCCATGCTTGCGCAGCGTATCGAGAAGCGTGGAGGCAAAGCCGAAGTTGCCGGCCATGAACTCCTCCTGGTTCTGGGGACGATTTACCCCGGCGAGGTTGAACACGAAGTCCGCACTCGCGCACCAGCGGTCCAGTTCCTCCGGAGTCGAATCCAGGTCATACTCAAAAATTTCTTCGACGGCTGATGCACTGTCATTCTGAGGCGATGCCGAATAATCTTTACCACCCAGACCGTAATTCTTCGCCTTGCCGTCGCGGATATTTTTCAGCTGCGCACACAGATTCTTGCCTACGAATCCTTTGGCGCCGGTAACCAGTATCTTCATTATTTCACGATATTCGGGACGCCGTTCAGTTCGTTCTGGATGTATTCCAGCGAGGCAATCTTTGCCTTGGTCTCTTCGAGGTTGAGACGATAGGTGTTATCGGAGTTGAATTCCTCGATGGTGGCCCGTTTGGCGTCGCCCTCCTTGAAGTATTTGTCGTAGTTGAGGTCGCGGTTGTCGGCCGGCACACGGTAGAAGTTGCCCATATCCACGGCCTTGGCAGCCTCCTCCTTGGTCAGCAGCGTCTCGTACATCTTCTCGCCGTGGCGTATGCCGATGACCTTGATGTCTTCCTTCTTGCCGCCGAAGAGCTCGCACACTGCCTCGGCCTGCGTGCCAATGGTGCAGGCGGGGGCCTTCTGGACGAGGATGTCGCCATTTTCGCCATTTTCGAAGGCGAAGAGCACAAGGTCGACCGCTTCTTCGAGCGACATGATGAAGCGCGTCATCTTGGGCTCCGTCAGCGTTATAGGGTTGCCTTTGCGAATCTGGTCGATCCACAGGGGGATGACGCTTCCGCGCGAGCACATCACGTTGCCGTAGCGGGTGCAGCATATTTTCGTCTTGCCGCTGTAACGGCTCTTGGCGATGGCGACCTTCTCTTCGATGGCCTTGGTGATGCCCATAGCATTGATCGGGTACGCAGCCTTGTCGGTGGAAAGGCAAATCACGCATTTCACGCCTGCTTCGATGGCCGCGTCCAGCGTGTTGTCCGTGCCGATGACGTTGGTCTTAACGGCCTCCATCGGGAAGAACTCGCAGCTGGGCACCTGCTTCAGCGCCGCCGCATGGAACACATAATCAACGCCTTGCATGGCATAATGCAGCGTGCTGCGGTTGCGGACGTCGCCGATGTAGAACTTGATTTTGCCGGCAACCTCCGGCATCCTCGCCTGGAAGTCGTGACGCATATCGTCCTGCTTCTTCTCGTCGCGGCTGAAGATACGGATTTCGCCGATATCGGTACGCAGGAACCTGTTCAGCACCGCATTGCCAAAGCTGCCGGTACCACCCGTAATCAGCAGCGTCTTGTCCTTGAAAACACTCATATAGTTACTATCGTTGATCAATCATGCAAAGTTAGTCATTTTCAGCGAATATCCGTATATTCTCCGGCCATGGCTTCGAACTTTGTCCACGGGGCTGCGGAGTTTGCGGGAAAAATCGTAACTTCGCGATATGAAAGTATTACTCGTCAACGGAAGCCCGCGCCAGAAGGGCAATACCGCCACCGGCGGCACTCCCGCTCCAGGCCGCGGCGACGAACCCTGGACACCGATGCATTTTATCCGGTAGATGGGACAGCAAGAACCAGCAGCCGCCATTGCTGCCCGACCGTCGGAGCGCCATCCTTTCGAGCCCTTCCTGCCCGTCGGGGCTCGCATGCTCTTTCTGGGCAGTTTCCCGCCCCAGCCACACCGCTGGAGCATGCCGTTCTACTACCCAAACTGGATCAACGACTTCTGGCGCATCCTCGGCATCATCCATTTCGGCGACAAGGATCACTTCTGCATCCCTGCAGAAAAGCGGTTTGACGAAGCGCTCATTCGGCAATTCTGCGCCACCGAGGGCCTCGCATTCTACGACACCGCCTGCGAAGTCAGGCGCCTGAAGGACAATGCCTCCGATGCCTTTCTGGAAGTGGTCACGCCAACGGATATTTGGGGGTTGCTGGCCCGCATCCCCGCCTGCCGCGACCTGATCACCACGGGCGAAAAGGCCACCGGCATCGTCGCCGAACGGTTTGGTTGTCCCATACCGGTCGTGGGTGGGTATGTGGAAGTGGGCTTCGACGCCGCGTATGGGGCGGGCGAATGCGCGGAGGCTGGCCGCAACGTTGAGCCTGCGGTGGGCTCTGCCGATCCGCACACCGGCACACGCGTTCTCCGCTTCTGGCGAATGCCGTCCACCTCCCGCGCCTATCCCCTTCCGTTGGAAAGAAAAGCCGAATTCTACCGGAGGTTGTTCGCTTTATGTAGGTAACAGAGTCGCATGCTCCGGCGGTGTAGAAGGAACAAGGAACGGAAGCTGAGCACTACGAAAGGAGTTCCTTTACAACGGTGGAAATGGTCCTGCCGTCGGACTGGCCTGCGAGTGCCTTGTTCGCAGCACCCATCACCTTGCCCATGTCTTTGATGGAGGTGGCGCCCACCTGGGCGATGATCTCTGTGACTTTCGCCTTTACTTCCTCGACGGAAAGCTGTTTTGGGAGGTATTTCTCCATCGCGGCCGCTTCGGCGAGCTCATTGTCGGCGAGTTCCTGCCGTCCTGCGGCAGTGTACTGCTCGGCAGATTCCTTGCGCTGCTTGATGAGTTTCTGGATCATCTTCAGCACATCGGCATCCGTCACTTCCTTG
>ONKE01000043.1 GCA_900318355.1 uncultured Bacteroidales bacterium | reverse complement strand
TCTGAAGAAAAGTCGAACTTCTCACGAAGTTGCTTGAATACGCCACTCTCAGAGGCCTTATAAACTGACCCCTTTTTCAGTGCCCTCCGCTCTCAGCACCCCTACCGACACCCGCAAAGATATTCGCCGAAAATAACTAACTTTGCCCGGCAAAAGCGACGATATGACAATACGAATTGCGAGAGAGGGCGATGTTCCGGAAATATTGGCGGTCCTGGAGGCGGCAAGGGGGATTATGCGCTCGGATGGCAACATGAGGCAGTGGGTGAATGGGTATCCATCCGGCGACGAGCGTCTGGCTTATCAAAGAATACTGAAATGAAAGAGAATACTACATGCTACCGTCTCATAATCTGGGACCTGGACGGAACACTGATAGATACGATCGAGGACCTTGCGGCGGCCGTAAACCATGCCCTGGAACAGCGGAAACTGGCGCTGCATAGCCTTGCGGACTACCGCAAAATGGTGGGCCACGGCGTGCGGAATCTGGTGCAGCAGGCCCTGGGGCGCTCGCTGGCGGCCGAAGGCGCCGAAGGTCCGGATGACAACCTGATAGATGCCGCCCTGAAGGACTTCAAGGCCTATTATACGACGCACATCGACGTCCACACCCGGCCATATCCGGGGATTCCGGAGCTCCTTGCTGACCTTCATGCCGCGGGCGTGAAAATGGCCGTGGCTTCCAATAAGTTCCAGGCCGGGACGGAGCATCTGATTCACGAGTTCTTCCCGGAGATTCCGTTCGTGGCGATCCTCGGCAACCGCGAAGGCTATCCGCTCAAGCCCGACCCGGAGATCGTTGGTGAAGTGCTGCGCGCATCGGGTCTGGGCAAGGAAGACGCCGTGATGGTAGGGGACTCCGGCACGGACATGCGGACGGCGGCAAACGGCGGCATCGACGGTATCGCGGTCGGCTGGGGTTACAGACCCATGGCGGCAACGCCCGACTACCGTTTCGCCGGCAGCGTCTCAGAACTGCGCGAACTGCTTTTCGGATAGCGCCCGGCCGAAACTCCGCGTCGCTCCCTACGCCAACATCGCCTCACGCCCCGGCCGAAACTCCGCGTCGCGCCCTACGCCAACATCGCCTCACGCCCCGGCCGAAACTCCGCGTCGCTCCCTACGCCAACATCGCCTCACACCCCTCCAGGATATCCTGGAAGGTGGTTTCAAAGTCGCCGGTGTACCACGGGTCGGCAACGTCGCGGCCCATACCCGTATATGACATCAGAAGATGGATCTTGCCCTCCGGGTCGGAAGGGATGATGCGCCCGATGCGGCGGAGGTTCGAAGCGTCCATGCAGATGATGCGGTCGAAACGGTCGTAGTCGGCCGGCACGACCTTCCGCGCCCGTTTCATTGGGTCGAACCACACGCCGTGCTGGCTCAGACAGCGTTTGGCCGGGGGATAGATGGGGTTGCCGGTCTCTTCGTCCGAAACGGCGGCCGATTCGATATGATAGACGTCTTCGAGGCCTTTGGCCTTGACCAAAGCCTTCAGAATGAATTCCGCCATGGGGCTCCTGCAAATGTTCCCGTGACAGACGAAAAGGATGCGCTTCATGCAAGTTGGTTTGAACTTCGGCAAAGATACCACTTTTTCCGGGAACTTGCGGGATAAGGCCGCCGCTATCCGCCGGCAGAATCATCTTGGCACAGAGATTGACTTCTATATATGGCGGCAGCCGCGCCCGCAAGCTTGTGACAAAATGGCAGGCAGGGCGAGTTGTCTGATTGCAGAAACAATATGGAAGTAAACAACGATACATTCTCAAGGCTCCTGTCCGCCTCCGGTGCGGAAGTGAGCATAATTCCGATGATGGCAGGGGAGTTCCCCGGCAAACCGGACGTCTCCCAGATTCCCTATGAAATGCCGGTGCTGGCCCTGCGCAACGCCGTCATTTTCCCGGGTACCATTTTCCCGGTTACCATCGGCCGGGAGAAGTCGCTGCGCCTTATCGAAGAGGCCCAGCACGACAACGGCTATATTCTGGCCGTGCCGCAGGTCAACGTGTCGCTGGAAGATCCGGTGGAGAAATCGGACCTCTGTCCTTTCGGAACCGTCGCAAGGGTGATGAAGACCTTCGAGATGCCCGACGGCACGATGACGGCCGTCCTCCAGGGCTTCTTCCGCGGCTATATCGAGGCAATGACCGCCACTGAGCCGTACCTCCGCGCGAAGGTGCAGGTGATGAAGGACAAGGATTCCCACATCGAAGACAGGGAAGCCCGCGCCCTGGCCGAGTCGCTCAAAGAGAAGGCCTCAATCATCCTCAAGGCATCTTCCTTCGCTCCGAAGGAAGCCGTTTCCGCGCTTGGCGCCATAGAAGATTTCTCCTTCCTCGTCAACTTCATCGCCACCACGATAGAAATCGATTCCTTCGAGGAAAAGGTTGCACTGCTGACGATAGGTGACATCCGCGAGAGGGGAATGCAGCTCCTCGCGAGCCTCGACCGCCAGGTGGAACTGCTCAAGATCAAGCAGGAAATCAACGCCAAGGTAAAGAGCGAAATCGACCAGCAGCAGCGCGAATACTACCTCAACAACCAGCTCCGCACCATCCAGGAAGAGCTCGGCATGGACGAGGAGGAAGATATCACCAAGCTCCGCGAACAGGCCAAGGAAAAGGAATGGGCCGAGAATATCGGCGAACTTTTCGAGAAAGAGGTCCAGAAACTCGAACGCTTCAACCCTTCTTCTCCCGAATACAGCATCCAATATAACTACCTGCAGTTCATGCTTGAACTGCCGTGGAACCACAAGTCGGAAGATAACCTCGACCTTGCCCATGCGCAGCAGGTGCTGGACGAAGACCATTTCGGCCTAGAGACGGTCAAAGACCGTATCATCGAATACCTTGCCGTGCTCAAGCTCAAGGGCAACATGAAGTCGCCTATCCTGTGCCTCTACGGCCCTCCGGGAGTGGGCAAGACGAGCCTCGGCAAGTCGATCGCGCGTGCCCTCGGGCGCAAATATGTGCGCATCTCCCTCGGCGGCATGCACGACGAGGCCGAACTTCGCGGCCACCGCAAAACCTATGTCGGCGCCCTGCCGGGCCGTATCCTGAACGGCATCGCCCGCGCCGGGACCAACAACCCCGTAATCGTGCTCGACGAGGTCGACAAGGTCTCCGCCGACTTCAAGGGCGACCCTTCCTCGGCGCTGCTCGAAGCTCTTGACCCCGAGCAGAATACGACCTTCCACGACAACTATCTCGACATCGACTACGACCTCTCGAACGTCCTGTTCCTGACGACGGCCAACACCACGTCCACCATCCAGCCGGCCCTCCTGGACCGTATGGAACTCATCAACGTGACCGGCTATCTGGCCGAGGAAAAGGCTGAAATCGCCAAGAAGTTCCTGATCCCCAAGCAGTTGAAGGAACACGGCATAGACCGCCGCACCCTCCGCATCGACAAGGAAGCCATCGCCGAAATCATCGACCAATACACCCACGAGTCGGGCGTCCGCGGCCTCGAAAAGCAGATTGCAAAGATCGCCCGCGTGACCGCCAAGAAAATCGCCCTGGGCCAGGACTATCCTTCCACGATCAAGCCCCAGCACCTGCGCGAATACCTCGGCCTCCCCACCGCCTTCCACGACATGCAGAAAGACAATGAGGCACCGGGCGTCGTGACCGGCCTTGCCTGGACCACCATGGGCGGCGAAATCCTCTTCGTCGAGAGTTCCGTCAGCAGCGGCAAGGGCGTCCTGACCATGACCGGCAACCTGGGCGACGTGATGAAGGAATCCGCCACCATCGGCTACCAATACATCAAGGCCCATCCCGGACTTGCCGAGATGACGAGCGAAGAATTTGCCGCCAAGGATATCCACGTCCATGTTCCCGAAGGTGCGACTCCGAAAGACGGTCCGTCCGCAGGTATCACCATGGTGTGTTCCATGGTATCGGCGCTTCGCGGAAAAGCCGTCCGCAGCGGCATCGCCATGACCGGCGAAATGACCCTGAGGGGCCGTGTGCTGCCCGTCGGCGGCATCAAGGAAAAGATTCTCGCGGCCAAGCGCGCCGGCGTCCACACCATCGTCCTGTCGGAAGACAATCGCAAAGATATCGAAGATATCAAGGAAATTTACGTAAAAGGACTTACCTTTGTATATGTGAAAACCATCGATGACGTCATCGGTAACGTATTCGCATAATGGAAGTTAAAATTGAGCAGTCCTGGAAGGAAGCCCTCCGGGACGAATTCGGGAAGCCTTACTTCGAACGTATGGCCGGCTACCTTCACCAGTGCAAGGCGGCCGGCGTTACGATATATCCTCCCGGAGGCCTGATTTTCCGCGCCTTCGAGCTCACGCCTCTGGGCAAGGTCAAGGTGGTGATCCTCGGCCAGGATCCCTATCACAATCCCGGCCAGGCCATGGGCCTTTCGTTCTCGGTCCCCGAGGGCGTGCCGGCCCCGCCGTCGCTCCGCAACATATTCCAGGAGATTGAGACCGACCTCGGCATTCGCATGAGCGGCAGCCCCAATCTCGAACCCTGGGCACGTCAAGGCGTCCTGCTTCTCAACGCCATGCTCACCGTCGAGGCTGGCAAGGCGGGCAGCCACAGCCGGATAGGCTGGCAGGAGTTCACCGACGCCGTCATCCGTTGCGTCTCAGACCATTGCGATGGCGTTGTCTTCCTCCTGTGGGGCAACTTCGCATGCAGCAAGCGCGGCCTGATCGACACCTCGCGCCACTTTGTCCTCGAAGCCGCCCATCCATCCCCGCTGGCCCGCGGGGCGTTTTTCGGCTGCCGTCATTTTTCCCGTACCAACGAAATCCTGCTATCCGAGGGTAAAACCCCGATCAACTGGCAATTATGAAACGCAAAGCATTGTTCCCCGGGTCTTTCGACCCCTTTACCGCCGGGCACCTCAATATCCTCCGCCGTGCCCTGACCATGTTCGACGAAGTCGTCGTGGCTGTGGGTATCAACCAGGACAAACGCGGATTCTTCTCCATGGACCAGCGCATGGACATCATCCGGCAGGCTACTTCCGGCATGTCCGGCGTCTCCGTCATCAAATATGAAAACCTTACCATAGATACGTGTAAGGAAATGGGAATCAAACATATAGTCCGCGGCGTGAGGAACATGCTCGACTTCGAGACCGAGCGCTCCATCGCCGACATGAACCGCCGTCTGGCTCCCGACGTCGAGACAATAATCATCCCGACCTCCCAGGAATTCGCCCACATCTCCTCCTCGGCTGTGAGGGACATCCTCCGTCATCGCGGCGACACCCGTCAGTTCCTTCCCGACGGCGTCGTGCTTCCCGAAACCGAATAGGCCATGTTCGCGGCCCTCGTCATATCCATGTTGCTGACTGTCCTTCCCGCCGGGCAGACGGATTCGCTTGCGCTGCTGGAGAGCAAAGTCGTCAGCTACCTTGAGGTCCTGCGGTGTGAGCCCGTAAGCGTCAAGGTGGAAGAGACGGATTTCCTTCTCGGCAAATGCCGCAGCGGGGAAGTAAGGGACCGCGTTGCCCGCAGGGCCTATGCCTTCTACATGGATTCGCCCATAATGGGCGACGAGGCTGTGGCTATCCACCTCACTGACAAATGGTTCTCTCCCGGCCTCGCGTCATTCGCCACCGATCTGGACCTAATGAACGCCAGGCTTTTCGCCGACTTCAACCGTAACTCCCTCATCGGCATGCAGGCTCCGGCCTTGACGCTGACCGACATGTACGGCGAAGGGACTGACGTCCTGGCAAAGGGTGAGGGACGCCTGCGCATATTGTATTTCTTCGACACTGACTGCGCCACCTGCCGCGTGGTAACTCCCGCCCTGGCTAATCTCCTGAAAACGAGGACGGAACCCATGGAACTCATTGCGGTCTACACCGGCGACGACGCACGGGAATGGGCCCTCTACCGCAAGGATAAACTCCCTTCGGAAACGCCGTCGCTGAAGGTCTCCCACTATTGGGACCCTTCGGGCGAATCGGATTTCGCCATGCAATACGGCGTGCTGCAGACTCCGGCCATGTTCCTGTTGTCCCCGGGCGGCAGGATTATCGGCCGCAAGCTCGACCCTGAAGCCCTGAAAGTACTTCTGGATGAGGAAAATGCGTCACTTGACTATGGCTCCGAATCCTCCGACGGACTCTTCGCCAAGCTCTTGCCTCCCGGCGGGACCACGGTGGAAGACATCCGCCTTACCGCCGAGAGCATCCTTTCCAGGACTGAAGGCAGTTCCCGCATGCGCCGCCAGCTGACGGGCGACCTCCTCTATTATCTTGCCTCCAAGAAGGGGCAGGCTTTTAAGGAAGGCGCAGCGTATGTCGCTGACAGTCTTGTGCTTTCTGACATGTCGCTGTGGCGTTCGGACGATTCGCTGAAGGTCGTGGGGCTCGCCAATTTTGTCCACGACATGTATGGCCGGGCGCCTGTCGGAGCCGTCGTTCCCGACGTTGAGGCCAAGGGGCTCCTTCGCGGCGGCTGCCGTGATCGCAGCAAGACATTCCGGCTCGCAAAGCTTCGCTGCGAGACTTTCGTCCTTTTCGTATCTCAGGGTTGTGCTGATTGCAGGGTGGAAATCGAAGCAGTCTCCCGCCGCGTAGAACTTTCCCGTTCCAAAGGTTTGACGGCCGTTCAACGCAAAGCCCTTCGCGGTGTGCGCTATCTTATCGTGGATATGGATGAGCTCTGGTCTTCGGATCCGAAGATGGCCGAAACCCTGCTGGATTCATTCGATCTTACGACCCTGCCGCTGGTTCTCCGCCTCGACAAGCGCGGGGTGGTTACCGGCAGATATCTTTCCCTAGCATCTGAATAATGTCGCCGGCGACTTCGCCCGGACTAAGCCCGTCTATGTCAGCGATATAGTCTGCCGCTTCCTCATAGATCGCAGCCCTTTCCGACATGAGCGAACCTATCCGTCCCGCAAGCGAATCGCCTCCGAGCATGGGGCGTTTGGCGCTGTCTTCCTTTGAAAGGTTCTTTAGCAGCGTTTCCTTTTGTGCTCTCAGATAGATGTTTACGGCCTTTTCCCGTATCAGGGTCCGGCAGGAAGGGGTCATGAGCGTGCCGCCTCCGAGCGCCAGGACAAGGTTGCCGGAGGCGGCCTCGGTCAATAATGTTTCAAGACTGTCGTGCTCCATCTGCCGGAAGGCAGCCTCGCCACGAACGGCAAAAATAGTCGATATTGCGACACCGGTCGACTCCTCGATGGCTGCGTCCAAATCGACGAATGGCCAGCCGAGCCGGGAGGCGAGTTCGCGGCCCGACGAAGTCTTGCCGGAGCCCATGAAACCGCTGAGGGTCAGGATCATATCAGGTCGAAGAGGGTAGGTTCCTCGTCTTCTGGGATGTCGTCTTCGCCAAGGTCGATGATGTCTCCGGCGCCGAAGGACGGTGACGGCTTTTCAGGCTCGGGTGACGGAGCAGGCGACTCGGTGTCCGACGGAGCGGCAGGTTCGCTTTCGTGGACCAAGGTGTCTTCGCCCAGAACGTCGGTGGCGTCTATGACCATGTCGTCGGCATCCTCGGCGTCGCCAGTCTCCGGCTCGACGATATCGTCTTCCGGCTTGTGGAGAGGCTCTGTGAATTCGACGGCGGAAAGGTCGTAGGCATGGCATTTCTTGCCCTTTGCCGTGATGCCTTTCTTGCCGATATATTCCTCGGCATCAAGTGTTTCCTGCTCGCGGTGGGCGTATTTGCCGCCGAAGGTGAGGAGGACTTGGGGATGGAGGTCGTCGGACAGAGCCACAAGGTACGAACCCTTGGCGTCGGAGATCAGCGGAAGCAGTGTGTTGTCGCTGATGGGGAAGGAGAAACGCTTGACATAGAACGCCTTGGCCGCTCCGTCCCAATACAGGGCCGTGAAGGTCTTGTCGGGATCGAACTTCTCGATCCGCAGCACCTCGCCCTGGTAGCGGTTGCTCAGGTCGAAGGACGTCGTGTAGAAGGTTCCGTCCTTGAAGACGGCGAGGATCTTGTCTTCCGCGGCGAATTCTCCCAGGTGGAGTCCGCGGCCGTCTTCGTTGAGGCGCTGGACGTCGGCGTCGTACCAGATGTCCTTGCCTCCGATTGTGGATACGCCCTTGCTCTTGAGCTGGATGCGCTGGATGGGGAACTTGCTCACGAGGTTGCCTCGCGAGGTACGTCCCTTGACGGCCAGGGTGGAGAAGTCGTATTCCATCGTGGTCTTCTTCAGCTTCGGACGCGGGCGCAGGTAAATCCTCACCGTTTCGGCTTCGCCGTTATGGTTGGCCGTGAACCAGAGGACGGAGGAATCGGGCTTGCCCTGGGTGAGGTCGTATTCCTTGTCGCGGTTTACCGATGTGATATTGAAGCGTTTGGCATAGGTTACGCCGCCCTTGCCGTCGCGGTAGATGACGTTGTAGATGGTGCGGCTGTCGCCACGGTTGAAGAGCCCGACGTAGAGGAGGTTTTCCCCGAAGAAGGCCTTGTCGCTGACCTTGGTCACGCGGTAACGGCCGTCCTTGCCGATGACGATGATTTCCGACAGGTCGGAACAGTCGCAGACGAACTCGCCGCCGTCGTCTTTCTTCAGGCCGATGCCCACGAAACCTGTGGCCATGTTGGCCATGAGCTTTGCGTTGTTGTTGACGACCTTGGTGGCTGCGATGGATTCGAAGCCGGTAAGTTCGGTAAGGCGCGGGAAGTCTTTTCCGTATTTCTTCTTGAGGCCCTTGAACCAGTCTATTGTATAGCCTGTGAGGTTGTTGAGCTTGCTGCGGGTGTCGGCCATCTGCTCTTCGATGGAGCGGATCTTCTCCTCCACGGCCTTGACGTCGAACTTTGAAATCTTGCGGACCGGCTTTTCAACCAGGCGCAGGATGTCTTCCATGGTGATTTCGCGGCGGACGAGGCCCTGATAGGCCTTCATGGCCTCGAATACTTCGTCGAGCTGGATTTCCCAGGTCTTCTGGTCCTGTTCCAGCACCTTGTAGATGCGGTTTTCGAAGAAGATTTTCTCCAGGGAATTGTAGTGCCAGTCGGCCTCGAGCTCGTCCAGGCGGATCTGCAGCTGACGGCCCAGGATGTCGCGGGTGTGGAAGGTGTCGTATTCGAGGATGTCCTTGCAGGAGAGGAACTGCGGCTTGCCTTCCACGATGACGCATGCGTTGGGGGCGAGGGAAGTCTCGCAGTCGGTGAAGGCGTAGAGGGCGTCGATGGTCTTGTCGGGGGAGACGTCGTTGGGGAGGTGGATAAGGATGTCGACCTTGTCCGTAGTCATGTCTTCGACCTTCTTGATCTTGCCCTTGTCCTTGGCCTTGATGATGGAGTCGATGATGATATGGGAGGTCTTCCCGTAGGGGATCTCCGTGATCGCGATGGTGTTTTTGTCGATCTTCTCTATCTTGGCGCGGACCTTGACCGTGCCGCCCCTGCGGCCGTCCATATATTTGGAACAGTCGGCAAAACCTCCGGTGGGGAAGTCGGGGTAGAGGTCGTAGGGCTCTCCGCGAAGAATGGCTATCGACCCGTCTATCAATTCGTTGAAGTTGTGGGGAAGGATCTTCGAGGAAAGACCCGCGGCGATACCTTCGGTGCCCTGGGCGAGAAGCAGCGGGAAGCGCACGGGCAGTTCGGTCGGCTCCTGGTTGCGCCCGTCGTAGGACGTCATCCACGGAGTCACCTTCGGGTCGAAGATCACCTCCTTGGCGAATTTCGACAGACGCGCCTCGATATAACGCGGGGCGGCGTTGCTGTCGCCGGTGAGGATGTTGCCCCAGTTACCCTGGCAGTCGACGGCAAGGCCTTTCTGGCCGAGCGTCACCAGGGCGCCGAGGATGGACTGGTCGCCGTGCGGGTGGTATTGCATGGCCTGACCGACGATGTTGGCCACCTTGGTGTAGCGCCCGTCGTCCATCGTGAACATGGTGTGGAGAACACGGCGCTGGACGGGTTTCAGGCCGTCCACGATATGCGGGACAGCCCTGTACAGAATGGTGTAAGAGGCATAGTCCAGATACCATTCCTTGAACATTCCGGACAGTTTGAACTTCCGGCTGTCTTCTCCGAGGAGACGGTCGAATTTGCCAGTGGCTGCCGCCGTGGCTTCAAGTTCCTGTTCTTCCTGCTCGGAATTGTCCTGCCCTTCTTCCATCGGGATGTCTTCGTAGTCTTCGCTCATGTTCCTTAAAGTATCTTAGTCTTCGTATCCGAATTTTCGCAGTTCACGGCGGCTCTCCCGCCAGTTTTCGTCCACCTTGACGAACAGGCTGAGGAACACCTTCTTCTGGAAGAAGTCCTCCATCTCGAGCCTGGCCTCGGTGCCGAGTTTCTTCAGGGCGGTGCCTCCCTTGCCGATGAGGATGCCCTTCTGGGAATCGCGCATCACGTAGATGACGGCCCCGATCTCATATCTTTCTTCCCCTTCCTTGAATGACTCCACGACTACTTCGCAGCAGTAGGGGATTTCCTGTCCGTAACCGAGCAGGATCTTCTCCCGGATAATCTCCGAGGCGAAAAAGCGCAGGTTGCGGTCGGTGAATGTGTCTTTGTCGTACCACGGCGGGGCGACCGGAAGGTGTTTCAAAACGGCCTGGAACACGTTTTCCAGGTTGAACCGTTCCCTTGCCGACACCGGAAATATCTCGGCCTTGGGCAGCTTTTCGCTCCACCACTGCATCAGGGAGGTCACCTTTTCCTGGTCGCTGATGTCGATTTTGTTGATGACCAGGATGACGGGGCATTCCACCCTCGAGAGTTTGTCGATGTATTCGGCATTCTTGTCGGCCTGCTCCACCGTGTCGGTGACATACAGGATTATGTCGGCGTCGCCGATTGCGGTGTCGACATAGCTGAGCATGTTTTTCTGCAGGCGGTAGCTGGGCTTGAGGATGCCCGGTGTGTCGGAATATACGATCTGGCAGTCGTCGGTGTTGACTATGCCCATGATGCGATGGCGCGTAGTCTGGGCCTTGGCCGTGACGATGCAGAGCTTTTCGCCCACGAGGGCATTCATAAGGGTGGATTTGCCCACATTCGGATTACCGATGATGTTGACAAATCCAGCCTTGTGCTGCTTGGGGGTTGAAGTTCCTTCCATTACAGGTATGCTCCCATTTTCAGGACGTTGGCTTCTCCCTCTGAGAGGTAGCGCCATTCACCTTTCTTGAGGCCCTTCTTGGTAAGTCCGGCGAAATAGACGCGGTCCAGTGCGCGGACGTCGTAGCCCAGGCTCTCGAAGATGCGGCGGACGATACGGTTTTTGCCCGAATGGATCTCGATGCCCATCTTGGCGTGGTCGTTCTGGTCGATGTATTCGAGTTCGTCGGCCTTGATGGGGCCGTCGCCGAGGGTGATGCCCGACAGGATCTTGTCGTAGTCTTCCTGGCTCACGGGACGGTCGAGGATGACCTGGTAGATCTTCTTCTTGTCGTAGGACGGGTGGGTCAGCCTTTCGGCCATTTCACCGTCGTTGGTGAGCATCAGCACGCCCGTGGTGTTCTTGTCGAGGCGGCCGACGGGGAATACGCGGTATTCGCAGCCCTTGAGAAGGTCCATGACGGTCTTGTCGGCATGGGGGTCGCTGGCCGTGGTCACATAGCCGCGGGGCTTGTTCATGACGATGTAGACCTTTTCCTCGCCCTGGAGGAGCTGTCCGTCGTAGCGGACCTCGTCGTGGAGGACGTTGATCTTGGTGCCGAGTTCGGTGACGACTTCGCCGTTGACGGTAACCACGCCGGCCTGGATCATCTGGTCGGCCTCGCGCCTTGAGCACACGCCGGAGTTGGCGATGAACTTGTTGAGGCGGACTTCCTCCTGGAAGGTTCCTTCCACGGGAGCGGCGTTGTCGCCTTGGTAGTCAGATACTTGCGGGCGACGGCGGATCATGCGGTCTATGCCGTCATGGTCGTCGCGGAAATCCTTGCGGAAAGGTTTGCGGGGGCCACCCTTGGGGCTGAAACGCCTTGCGGGACGGTCTTCGCCGTAGGAACGCTGGGGACGGTCTTCGCCGTAGGAGCGCTGAGGACGGTCGCCATAGCTGCGGCGCGGACGCTCTTCGGAGGAATAGCGCTGGGGTGAATTGCTGTCATAGATTCGTTCAGGCTGGCCGGCATGCGGCCCGTGAGAATTGCCGGAAACCCTTGGCCGTCTCGGCCTGGGCGTCTTCGATGCTGCGGAATATCCGCCTTTTTTCTTGTCTTCCATAAAATGCGGCTGGCTCACGCCAGCAATCTAATTGATTAATTTGAATTTGTAAGTAATGGTTCCTTCTTGTAACGCGGGGGCGTCCCCGCTCATGTTAAAGTGGGCTTTCATTGCAGCGTTGCGAGTTTCTGCCCATATTTTGCTGTCTACCAGCGTTGTGCCTTCTGCGCCCGGGACCGCTTTCTGAACGCTGCCATACTGGTCGACCCAAATTGATACAACCACCAGGCCTTCGCCGGTGTTTGCGTAGCTGGGCTTGGGCAGCGTGCCGACTACAGTGCGTCCTTTTAATTGAGCATTGGGCTCGCCGTCGGTCTTGCCGGTCTTGGTGTTGCCGGAGGCATGGCCTTCCTTGAGCGCCTCGCTGACCTCGCGCGCGGTCTGGGCTGCGAGGGTGTCCTTGTCGGCCGGATTGGCGGCAGCGTGGAACAGGGCGCGGTTGTCGATGGGCTTCTCGCGCGGAGGCTCGTATTTTTCCACGTCGCCGAAGTCGTCGACGGTCGCCTCCCTGGCCAGGTTGGCCTTGGTACCTTTTTCCTGTGCTTCGGAATGCTGGACCAGGTCGACGGGACGGGTGCGGTCGATGTCTTCCGCCTGCGGCTGGCGTCCGGTGCGGGACTCCAGCACCTTGGGAGGCTCCTGCTGCGAGAAATCAATCAGGAAAGTAGTCTCCTGCGGCGGAGGCCAGATATATTTCAGGCCGGTGAACGCGCCGTAGATGGCGAAAACGGCGTGGAGGCTCACCGCCAGCACGACGCCCGCCGCCTTTCCTGTGCGCTCGGTTCTCTGCCTTTCCTGTTTGTATCTCTGCATGGTTTATTCGGGTGATGTGGCCAGGATGACCTTGTAGTGGTTGCGTTTGGCGATGTTCATCAGCTGGACGACCTTTTCCACCGGGACGCTGCGGTCGGCGTAGATGGAGAAAGTCGGGTCTTCTTCGGTCTGAAGCAGCTCGATCAGGGCGTCTTCCACGGCCTCGAAGGGGATGGGGTTTTCGTCGCCGTTGATGTGGAAGGTGTAGAGGTCGTCCTGGTGCCAGTCCTTGACCGACACGCTCACGGTGGCCTTGGCGGAAACCTGGCCGGTGCTCTTGGGGAGCAGGAGCTTCAGGGCGTTGGGGTTGACCAGTGTCGAGGTGATGAGGAAGAAGATCAGCAGCAGGAACACCAGGTCTGTCATCGATGACATCCCTATGTCCGAGAGGACCTTCGTCGTTCGTTTGATGGCCATGGCTTATTCTGCTTTGTCGGCCGGTTCGTGGAGGAGGTCCATGAAGTCGATGGTGGCGTTCTCCATCTTGAACACGAGGTCGGAAATGTTGGATGTCAGGTAGTTATAGCCGAAATAGGCGATGATGCCGACGATAAGGCCGCCGACAGTCGTGATCATGGCGGTGTAGATGCCGCTCGACAGCAGGGTGATGTCGATGTTGGAGCCGGCCTGGGCCATGTTGAAGAAGGCCTGCACCATACCGAGCACGGTGCCGAGGAAACCGATCATCGGCGCGCCGCCGGCGATGGTCGCAAGAAGCGGAAGGCCCTTTTCGAGGCGTGCTACCTCGGCATTGCCGACGTTTTCAACTGCGGTCTGTATGTCGTTTAGCGGGCGTCCAATCCTCTCGATACCCTTCTGGACGAGACGTGCGATAGGGGAATCGAATTTCTCGCACAGGGTGATGGCGGTCTTGATCTTGCCTTCGTGGATGCAGTCGCGGATGTCATCCATGAAGTGCTTGTCGATCTTGCCGGCCTGGTGGATCATCCACCATTTCTTGCCGAAGAGGTAGATGGCGATAATCGAGAGAATGAGGAGGACTATCATCAGCCATCCGCCTTTGGCGGCCATGCTGATAAGGGAGTAGCTCATTTCCTGCTGCTGCGGAGCCGCCTGGGCCATGGTCTGGGCAGCCGCGCCGAGCGTATCTGCCTGTAAAAGATTAAAAATCATAATATTACTATACTTTTGTTTATTGTCTTTCAGTCCGGGACTCTCCCGGCTTTGCTCACTATTGCATATAATACGCCAATGAACCTACAAATATACAAAAAAAGCCGGAATTTTCCGGCTTGAAAGTTCTTTAAAAGTAATAAAATTCTTAATGGCCATAAAAAACTGCCATGGGCGGCCACAGGTTTTGAAACGAGGCAGTTTATTTTATTCTATTGAGATGAGAAGCGGTAGATGCAGGTTTGGGTGTAGGTTTCGCCGGGGCGGAGGATGGTCGGGGTGAAGGCGGGATGGTTGACCGAGTCGGGGTATTTCTGCGTCTCGAGGGCGAGGGAGGAACGGAAGCCGAGGGGCTGTCCGTTCTTGCCGTTTTCGGCGCCGGCGAAGAAGTTGCCGCTGTAGAACTGGAGGCCGGGCTGGTCGGAGAGGACTTCAACGGTGCGGCCGGTGACGGGGTCGTGGACCCTGCAGGCGAGGGCGACGCCGCCTCCGTCCGGAAGGTCGATGCACCAGTTGTGGTCGTAGCCGCGGGCGTTGCGGAGCTGGGCGTTGTCGTCGCCGATGCGGTCGCCGATGCGGTGGGCGTCGCGGAAGTCGAAGGGAGTGCCTTCTACGGCGAGGATTTCGCCCGTGGGGATGCTCAGCGAGTCGATGGGGATGAACGCCGATGCGTTGATCATCATCTCGTAGTCTTCCACCGTGCCGTTGCCTTCGCCGCGGAGGCAGAAGAAGGGATGGTGGGAGAGGTTGACGGGAGTGGGCTTGTCGGTCGTTGCCAAATATCTGACGCAGAAAGAGTTGTCGTCCCTTACGCTGTAGGTCATCGTGATGTCCAGGTTGCCCGGATAACCTTCGAGGCCGTCGGGGTGGACAAGGTGGAGGACAAGGGCCGTGTCGCAGGCCGAGACGACGTCCCAGACCAGGTTGTCGACGCCTTTGAAGCCGCCGTGGAGGGTGTTGACGCCGTTGTCGTTCTGCGGGGTGCGGAAGGTCTCTCCGTCCACGGTGAAGGACGCGCCGCCGATGCGGTTGGCAACGGGGCCGACGCAGGCGCCGAGGAAGCGCTCGCCGGGAGGGGTTATGTAGTCTGCGATGTTGTCGTGGCCGACGACGATGTCGGTCATTTTCCCGTCGCGGTCGGGAGTGTAGAGCGTGACGACGCGGCCGCCGAAATTGGTAGCCTGAAGGAAGATGTCTCCGGCCTTAAGCGTGTAAAGGTCAATGGCTTTGCCGTCAAGTTCGGTGCGGAAGGCGGCAGGGTCGACCCCGGTGGGCGTTTCAGTGCTGCACGAGAGCGTGACGAGGGTAGCTGCGATTGTTAATAATCTTTTCATATTCAATATATTACATTGTCGAGGAATAGGGCGTGTCCGGGGACGGATTCGCCTGCGTCGCTCCGCGTTCCGCTTTCGAGCAGGGACGCCATCCAGGAGATGTCGTGGCGGCCCCGTCCGACATCGACGAGGGTCCCGACAACAGCCCTGACCATGTTGCGGAGGAAGCGGTCGGCTTCGATGTGGAACACCAGGTAGTCGCCTTCCTGCGCGGGGTAGCCCATCAGCCTCACGTGGTCGGGAGTGTAGGGCGTCCAAACGGCTTCACGCACCGTGCAGATGGAGGTTTTGTTGCTGCCGCCCGTCTTTTCGAAGCAACTGAAATCGCGCCGTCCGGGGATAAGCGCCGCGGCTGCGTTCATTGCGTCGACGTCCAGCGGGAACCCGCAGTGCCATGAGAAACGGTCGGCGAAAGGGTCTTTCCGGCGGTGGATGAAATAGCGGTAGCTGCGCAGCGAGGCGTCGAAACGGGCGTGGAAATCATCGGCCGCTGCGGCCACTTCGTGAACGACCACGCTGCGTGGCAAAATGGCATTTAATTTGTAGACGAAATCGGCGGTCTCCAGCCCCGCGCAGTGGCTGTCGAAATGGGCGCAATACCGTATGCCGTTGACTCCGGCATCCGTCCTTCCGGCACCTGTGACGGCGATTTCTTCCCTCAGGAGAGTGGAAAGACAGTGTTGGAGGCAAGCCTGGACGGAGGGCGCGTTCGGCTGGATCTGCCAGCCGCTGAACGGTGCTCCGTCGTAAGACAGTGTGATTTTGTATCGCATGATTTGACAAATATAATACTTTTTATGGAGAGTGTAAACATCAAAGAACTCAATGACCGCATCCAGCAGGAAAGCTCCTTTGTCGACATGCTTTCCCTGGAAATGGGCAAGGTCATCGTGGGCCAGAAACAATTGGTCGAAAACCTGATGATAGGCCTGCTCTCGGGCGGGCATATTTTGCTTGAAGGCGTGCCGGGCCTTGCCAAGACCTTGGCGATCAACACGCTGGCACAGGCCATCGACGCCCGTTTCAGCCGCATTCAGTTTACTCCTGACCTTCTTCCTGCCGACCTTACCGGCACCCTGATCTACTCCCAGAAAGACGGCCGTTTCGAAGTTCACAAGGGCCCCGTCTTCGCCAATTTCGTCCTCGCCGATGAAATCAACCGAAGCCCGGCCAAAGTGCAGTCGGCCCTCCTGGAAGCCATGCAGGAACGCCAGGTCACCATCGGCGACGAAACGTTCGCCCTGCCCGATCCCTTCCTCGTAATGGCCACGCAAAACCCTATCGAGCAGGAAGGCACCTATCCTCTGCCCGAGGCCCAGGTCGACCGTTTCATGCTCAAGGTCGTCGTCGGCTATCCCAAGAAAGACGAGGAACGCCAGATTATCCGCATGAACAATTCCGGCGAGTTCCCCAAGGCCAATGCCGTCGTCAGTCCGCAGGACATCATCCGCGCCCGCAGCGTGGTACGCGAAGTCTACATGGACGAGAAGATCGAGCGCTACATCGTAGATATCGTCTACGCAACGCGCACTCCCGCGGAATACGGCCTGAAAGACCTTGAGGGCCTGATTTCCTACGGCGGATCCCCTCGTGCGAGCATCTCCCTCGCCCTTGCCTCGAAGGCCTATGCCTTCATCAAGCGCCGCGGCTACGTCATCCCCGAAGATGTCCGCGCCGTCTGCAACGAGGTCCTTCGCCACAGGGTCGGACTCACCTATGAGGCCGAAGCCGAAAACGTTACCCCCGAAGAGATTATCTCCCGCGTACTCAATGCAGTGATTGTTCCGTAATGCCACGTGAGGAATCCAATAGCGGCGCCACCGAGCTGTTGCGCAAGGTTAGGAAGATAGAAATCCGGACCCGCGCATTGTCGCACCAGATATTTGCCGGTGAATATCACTCGGCTTTCAAGGGGCGCGGCATGGCATTCAGCGAAGTGCGCGAATACCAATATGGCGACGATGTCCGCAACATGGACTGGAACGTCACCGCAAGGCTCGGCTCTCCGTATGTGAAGGTGTTTGAAGAGGAACGCGAGCTGACCGTCATGCTGCTTGTCGACGTGAGCCGTTCCGGCCTTTTCGGCACCGTGGGTGGCACAAAGCGTGACAGGGTCGCCGAAATCGCGGCCGTCCTTTCCTTCTCCGCCATCCTGAACAACGACAAGGTGGGAGCCCTCCTTTTCAGCGACAAGGTCGAGCTGTTCATCCCTCCGGCAAAGGGCCGGACCCATCTTCTGCATATCCTGAGGCAGGTGCTGGATTTCCGCCCGACTTCCGACGGGACGGACATCGGCGGGGCGCTGAGGTTCCTGTCCGGCGCCATGAAAAAGAAATGTACGGCGTTCCTCCTTTCGGATATGCTCGACGTCAGGGAAGACGGTTCACCGCTTTACGAAGATGCCATAAAGGTCGCGGCAGGCCGTCACGACCTGTCGGTAATCCGTGTCTATGACCCTCGCGAGCGCACCATCCCCGATCTCGGGCTTGTCCCGGTCAAGGACGCCGAGTCCGGCAACGTCGCATGGGTCAACACCGGCAGCCGCAGGATGAGGGAAGCCTATTCCGCATGGGCCCGGAGCGCAGACTCCCAGCGTCAGTCGCTTCTCCTGCGCCACCATATCGACAGCGTCGACATTGCCACCGATCAAGACTATGTAAAGGCCCTGATGGGCTTGTTCCAGAAGAGATGAAGAAGTTGATTAGCATAGGATTATGCCTTGTGCTGGCGGTCTCCGCCCTGCATGCGCAGGACGCGGACACCCTTCAGACGGGCCGGCTGATCACGATGGAGGGTTCGTTCCTCGAGCCTCTCCAGCAGCGCGACTCCGTGCTTATCGGTGACCAGCTGCGCTACGGCGTCAGGCTCGGCATGCTGCCCGACGGCGCCGGAATCGCCCTCCCGGACTATTCCAAATCCGGTTTCATGGAGGGCGTGACCCTTGTAAAGGGTTGGCAGACCGATACTTTGCGCCGCAAGGGCCAGGATCCGCAGGTTGAGTTTTCCGTCGTCATAACATCCTTTGACGACGGACTTTACGAGCTTCCGCCAATTTCGCTGCTTTGCAAGCGGGACGCCGTGGTCGATACCCTGGTGTTCGACCCTCAATATCTTTCCGTCCACACCATCCCGGTGGACCCGGAAACATATGAGCCTCACGATATAAGGCCTCAGATCAAGTATCCGCTGACCTTCCGCGAGGTGCTGCCGTGGATCGGCGGCGTGATTCTTTTTGCCGCCTTGGTCGCCCTTGTCTGGCTGCTTGTCCGCAAGCTTCGCCGCGACAAGGCCGAAGAGGCCGCAAAGGAGCCGCCTCACATTACGGCCCTGCGCAAACTCGACCGTTATCGCGGCAACAAATACTGGGCTCCCGAGCGTCAGAAGCAGTTCTATTCCGGCGTTACCGATGCTCTCAGGGAATATATCGCCGCGCGTTACGGCGTCGGTGCCATGGAGATGACGACGGCCGAGATTTTCCGCGACCTTAGCTCCTCCGATGTGCCTAAAGATCTCTACGACAGCATGAAAGAGCTTTTCGAGCTGTCGGATTTCGTGAAGTTCGCCAAGATGACCGTCTCCGACGACGACAATGCGAAGGTGCTTCCCGCAGCCGTCCGCTTCGTCACGGAAACGTATCAGTCGGATGTGGAACAGGACAATAAATGACGCTGCCTATGTTCTTCGAATATCCGAAATTGCTTTGGTTGCTCGCCGTGCCGGCCCTGCTGGTACTGCACTATGTCTATATGGAAGTCCGTAAGCGCAACCCCCACCTGAGGGTGTCGAAGTCGGCCCAGTGGACTTCAGGCGGCACGAGCGTCCTTGCATGGCTGCGCCACGTTCCGTTCCTGCTTCGCATCGCCGCGCTTGTGCTGATTGTCATATGCATAGCCCGCCCGCGTTCTTCCACGCAGATGGAGAAAATCGACACCGAAGGCATCGACATAATGCTGACCATGGACGTGTCGACCAGTATGCTGGCCCGGGACTTCAAGCCCGACCGCATCAGCGCGGCCAAAGATATTGCCATCGAGTTCATTGCGCAGCGTCCGACCGACCGGATGGGCATCGTCGTATTTGCCGGTGAGAGCTACACCCAGTGCCCGCTTACGACCGACCGCGCCACTCTGATCAACCTGATGAAGGAGGTCCAGACCGGCCTTATCGAAGACGGTACCGCCATCGGCAACGGCCTTGCTACGGCTGTTGCGCGCATGAAGGATTCCGACGCCAAGAGCCGCGTTGTAATTCTCCTCACCGACGGCGTCAACAACCGCGGCGAGATTTCTCCCGAGATGGCGGCCGAGATTGCAAAAACCTATGGCATAAGAGTTTACACTATTGGCGTCGGCGCCAACGGTACGGCCCCGTATCCGGTCGTCACCCCGTTCGGAGTGCAGATGCAGGACGTCCAGGTCGAGATTGATGAAAGCCTGTTGAAATCCATAGCCGACAAGACCGGCGGCCGCTATTTCCGTGCGACCGACAACACCAAGCTCGCCGAAATCTATTCCGAGATTGGCAAGATGGAAAAGACCCGGACCACCGTCGACAGTTTCCCGGTCTACAAGGAGTTGTACGGGCGCTACGGCCTGGCGGCGCTGCTGCTGATCCTGCTTGAATTGTTGGTCCGTCTGCTGTTAAGGAGGTTGTTATGACATATCAGTTTGCGCAATATCAGTATCTGTGGCTTCTGCTTGGGGTGCCTCTGCTCATCGCGGGGTACGGGCTTTACCGCGCACTTCGCAAGCGCACTCTCTCTCGTCTGGGAGACAGGCAGCTTGTCGAGGGACTGATGCCGTCGTGGTCCGGAGCCAAGGGCTGGGTCAAGACCGTCCTTTTCAGCCTTGCATTCGCCTTCCTTGTTATAGGTCTGGCACGTCCCCAGATAGGCGCCAAGCTCAGCGAACACAAGAGCCGGGGAGCGGAGGTGATGATAGTCCTGGACGTTTCCAACTCCATGCTCGCCGAAGACTATTCGCCCAACCGTCTGGAAAGGGCCAAGCTCGCGATTTCCCGCATTGTCGACCGCCTTCAGGACGACCGTATCGGCCTTATCGTCTTCGCCGGGACTCCCTTTGTCCAGTTGCCCATCACGACCGACTATGTGTCGGCCAAGATGTTCCTGGGCAGCATTTCCACGGAGTCGGTTCCGGTCCAGGGCACGGCCATCGGCGACGCCATCCTGACGGCCGTCCGCGGATTCAGCACCGAAAGTGAAAAATCCCGCGCCATAATTGTCATCACCGACGGTGAAAATCACGAAGACGACCCCGTCGAAGCGGCACGTCAGGCTGCCGAGCTGGGCATTAAGGTCTATGTGATCGGCGTCGGCTCGGCGCAGGGACAGCCCATCCCCATGGGCGGCGACCTGCTCAAGGACAAAGACGGCAACATCGTCGTCACGCGCCTTGACGAGGAAACCCTTCAGGCGATTGCCAAGGCCGGCGGCGGAGCCTACGTCCATGCCGGCAACGAGGAGTTCGGCCTCAATCCCATCATCGAGGACATCCGACGTATGGAAGCGGAAGAGTTCAATTCCATCGTCTTTGAAGAATACAACGAGCAGTATATGTATTTCCTTGGCATAGCCCTGCTGCTGTTTGTGCTGGAAATGCTCATCGGCTCGCGTAAATCCGGAATACGTTTGTTCTGAGAAATGAAACATATTGTACGTCATATTGTTTTGGTCGCTTTCCTGCTGGTTCCGCTTTCCGCGGCGGCCCAGGCCGACAGGGCCGAGGTGCGTCGTGGCAACCGCCAGTTCCGCCACGAGCAGTGGAAGGAGGCCGATATCAGCTACAGGAAGGCCCTGGTGAAGGATTCCACCTCCTTTGCCGCCGGTTACAATCTTGCCAATACGCTCTATCGTCAGGAGAGTTTCCAGGAGGCCGGTCTTCAGTATCAGAAGATACAGAAATCCGCCGAGGGCGCGCCCCGCGAGAGCGACTACTATTTCAATGTCGGCGACTGCGCCATCAAGCTACAGGACTGGAACACTGCCGAGAAGGCTTTCATCTCCGTGTTGCTGGCCCATCCCGAAGACATGCAGGCGAAGGAAAATCTCGCCTACGTCAAGCTGATGAAGAAGGATCAGGAGAATCAGGACCAGAACCAGGATCAGAATCAGGACCAGAATCAGGACCAGAATCAGGACCAGAATCAGGACCAGAATCAGGATCAGAATCAAGATCAGAACCAGGATCAGAACAAGGACCAGAACCAGCCGCAGGACCAGAATCAAGACCAGAACCAGGACCGGTCTCAGGACCAGCAGAGTCCTCAGATTTCGCCCAAACAGGCCCAGCAGATGCTTCAGGCCATTCAGAACAAGGAGCAGGAGACCCAGGACAAGGTCAAGAAGGCTGAGGCCGCCCTGCTGAAGTCGCGTCAAAAAGAAAAGAATTGGTAGGAAAATGCGGAGAATTTCAATAAGCTTGCTATTTGCGCTGCTTTCCATTGGGATGTGGGCGCAAAGTCTTCAGGTACAGGGCCCGGCGGTTGTCGGGCTGGACGAGCAGTTCAACCTCACCTTCATTTTCGAAGGGGAGTCGCAGCCTACGGATTTCTCCTGGCCGTCTTCTTCCGATTTCAAGATCGTGTGGGGGCCGCAGAAAGGCTCTTCCACGAGCATCCAGATAATCAACGGCAAGACCTCGCGTTCCGTCCAGCACACGTTTACATATGTGCTCCTGCCCAAGGAGAAAGGTAAATTCACCCTGCCGGCCGCATCTGTCAGGGTCAAGGGCCAGACCGTTTCATCGCAGCCCTTCATCATTGAAGTCGTAGGCAACGGCGCATCACAGGGACAGTCATCCGGCGGCTCCGCTTCCGGTCAGCAGGCCCGGCCGTCGCAATCCGCCGCAACCGGCGACATCGCTTCCGATGACCTTTTCATGCGCCTTATCCTGAGCAGAAACAGGGCCGTGGTAGGCGAGCCCGTGACGGCCACCCTCAAACTCTTTCAGAGGGTCAGCATTTCGGGCGTTGACGACGCCCGCCTCCCGTCCTTCGACGGCTTCTGGAGCCAGGAAACGGAGACCGCCTCCCAAATTCAGTTCCGCCGCGAAACCTACAACGACAAGATTTACGAGGCCGCAGTGCTGAAGCGTTGGGTCATCATTCCACAGCGTACCGGCGACATCCGCATCGACCCCGCCGAGCTTGTGTGCGCGGTCAATGTCAGGGCTCCGCGCCGCAGCGGCAGCATCTTCGACGACTTTTTCGATGACGGCTACAGGACGGTGAGAAAGAGGATTACGACTCCTGCGATCACCTTCCACGTCGATCCGTTGCCCGCGGGTGCGCCCGCATCGTTCGGCGGCGGAGTGGGCGAGTTCACCATGAATGCCCGCCTGACGAAGGATTCGCTGAGGACCCATGACGCCACTTCGCTCGTGGTCACGATTTCCGGCCGAGGCAACGTTTCCCTGCTCGAGGCTCCGAAACTGTCGTTCCCGCCCGACATGGACGTCTATGACACCAAGGCCACGGAGAGCACCGACAAGTCCTCCGGCGGCGTGTCCGGGAGCAAAACATTTGAATATCCGTTCATTCCGCGCAGTCACGGCGACTTCGTCATAGGGCCGGTGCAATACACCTACTATGACGTAAGGCAGGGCCGCTATGTCACTCAGACCTCGCAGCCGATGACCCTTCATGTCGAGCGTGGCGCCGTCCAGGAAGCAACTCCGGGCGTTTCGACGCTTCCGCAGGTCCAACGCAAGGGTGTTCGCAGCCTTGGCGACGACATCCGTTACGTTGTCACGCGTCGTCCCGACATGGGCCGCAGCGCCAGTTTCCTCGTCGGCTCGGTCCGTTACTGGCTTACCGCGTTGCTTCTTGTCCTCGCGGCGCTTGCCGTCTGGCTTGGAATGCGTACCGCGGCGGCCCGTCGTGCCGATGTCGTCGGAGCAAAGAACAGGGGTGCGACGAAAAACGCCCTGCGCAGGCTCCGCAATGCCCAGGATTTCCTCGGCAAAGACCTTCCTACGGCATTCTACGAGTCTCTCCACAAGGCTCTTCTGGGTTTTGTGTCCGACAAGTTGAACATGAATGCCGAAGACCTTAACAAGGAGACCATTTCCGAACGCTTGACCGAAGGCGGAGTTCCGGAAGGGACCGTCAAGGATTTCATCGACCTGCTCGATGCATGCGAGTTCGCCCGTTATTCGCCCTCCGGCGGCAATGAAGCCATGGAGGCACACTACCGCACGGCAGTCGAAACCATCTCTTCGATAGATTCGTCAATGAAGAAAAAGACTTCAAAGGCTCCGCTCAAGGCCCTTCTGGCCCTGCTAATGCTCGCCCCGCTTGCTTCCTATGCGCAGGAAACCCCCGACCAGCTTTGGGACAACGGCCAGGAAGCATATTCCAATGCCCAGTGGGACGCGGCCATGGAAAGCTGGAAAGCCCTGTACGATGGTGGAACCATCGACCCTTCAGTTACTTACAATATCGGCAATGCGGCATTTAAGGGTGGCCGGCTCTCCGAAGCGATACTTTGGTGGGAGCGTACCTTGAAGCTGGATCCGTCCAATGACGACGCCCGTTTCAACCTCGAACTGGCCAGGTCGCAGACGCAGGACCGTATCGACCAGGTCCCCGAGTTCGTCCTCAAGTCCTGGGCGCGTCGCATGTGCTATGCACTGTCGTCCAACACCTGGGCTGTGCTGTCGCTCGTGCTTCTGGCCCTGACCCTCGCCCTTGCTCTGATGTTCGTGCTGTCGGCCCGTCGCGGCGTGCGGCTGGGCGGCTTTTTCGGGGCAATTGCGGCACTGCTGCTTACGTTTATGTGCTGGGGCTTTGCCCGCTGGCAATATACCGATTTCCGCTCGCGGAACGAGGCTGTTGTAATGACTCCGGTTTCCACCGTAAAGAGCTCACCTTCATCCGTTTCGGCCAAAGACCTGTTTGTGCTTCACGAGGGCACGAAGGTGAAGTTGCTGGATGAGGTGGGGGATTGGAAAAACATCTCTCTCTCCGACGGACGGCAAGGCTGGATACCTTCTTCCGACATTGAAATAATCTAAACCATAACACCTGAAACGATGACCAAGAGATTTATCCTTGCATTGGCAGCCGCGGCTGCATGTTCATTCTCCCTCAGCGCCGAGGACCTTCCCGACTGGCAGAATCCTGACGTTTTCGAGCGCAACCGTCTTCCGATGGCGGCAACCTTCCAGACCGACCAGCAGCAGACCGTTTCGCTGAGCGGAGAGTGGAAATTCCGCTATTTCGACAACCCCAACCTCGTCCAGGGCGGTTTCGAGGCCAAGACTTTCGACGATTCTTCGTGGGACACCATGCCGGTTCCCGGTCTTTGGGAGCTCAATGGCTACGGCGACCCTCTCTATGTCAATATCGGCTACGCCTGGAGGGGCAACTATGAAAGCAATCCTCCTATCCCGCCTGTGGCGGAAAATCATGTCGGCCAGTATCGCCGCACCTTCACCGTCCCGAAAGACTGGGCAGGAAAGCAGATCTGCCTTTGCATAGGCTCTGCGACCTCCAACGTCCGCGTCTGGGTAGGCGGCAAGGAGGTCGGCTATAGCCAGGACAGCAAGCTGGAAGCCCGTTTCGATATCACGAAATACGTTCAGCCGGGCGAAAACGTAATCGCCCTTGAAATTTACCGCTGGTGCGACGGCACTTATCTGGAAGACCAGGATTTCTGGCGTTTTTCCGGAATCTCGCGCGGCGTGTGGGTCTACACAAGGGAGCGCAAGCGCCTTGAAGATGTGCATGTTACGGCCGATATGGACGGCAATGTCTCCGTTCGCGCGGAGGTGTCTGTCGGCCTTGCCGGAGCCGATTTCGAGGTGCTCGACGCCAGTGGTGAAAGGGTCGCTTTCTTCCAGGCGCCGGTCATGCGGAAATACGATGTCTCCGAAGATGGCAATATCGTCCTGCGTGCCTCGGCCAAGGTCGATTCCCCGCTTCTGTGGAGCGCCGAAGAGCCGAATCTCTATACTCTCAAGGTAACGGCCCGCGACAAGAAGGGCGTGGCGGAGAGCGCTTCGGTCCAGTTCGGCTTCCGTACCGTTGAAATCGTTAACAATCAGTTGCTTGTAAACGGTCAGCCCGTCCTTATCAAGGGCGTTAACCGCCACGAGCTTCAGCCATACAAGGGCTATCTGGTGAGCGAGGCCGACATGATTCGCGATATCCGCATCATGAAACAGCTCAACGTCAATGCTGTACGCACCTGCCATTATCCCGACGACCCCAGATGGCTGGCCCTTTGCGACCGCTACGGTCTCTATGTGACCGACGAGGGCAATATCGAGTCCCACGGAATGGGCTATGGCCCCGAGACCCTCGCAAAAGACCCTCAGTTCCTTAAGGCCCATCTTTCTCGCGACCAGCGTTTTGTCCGCCGCGACTTCAACCATCCCTGCGTCATCGTATGGAGCATGGGCAACGAGGCCGGCTTCGGTCCCAATTTCGAGGCTTGCTACCGCTGGATCAAGGAATATGACCCCTCGCGTCCTGTTCAGTACGAACAGGCCGGAACCAATGCCTTCACGGATATCTTCTGCCCTATGTACCTAAGCCCGGATGATTGCGTCAAATACTTGGAGGGCAATCCTTCCAAGCCTCTCATCCAGTGTGAATACGCCCATGCGATGGGCAACTCCATGGGCAATTTCAAGGAATATTGGAACCTTGTCCGCAAGTATCCTTCCTATCAGGGCGGCTACATCTGGGATTTCCAGGACCAGGCCCTCCGCATGCCTTCCGACCCGGCCAAGACCGGCTCCGACCATTATTTCGCCTACGGCGGCGACTTCAACCGCCACGATGCTTCCGACGGTTCGTTCAACTGCAACGGCGTGATTGCCGCCGACCGCAGCCTGCATCCGCATGCCTACGAGGTGCGATATCAATACCGCAGCATCCATACGTCGCTCGCGGCGCCTGTCGCTTCGAGGGAGATTCTTTCTCAGGCTAAGGAGCTGAAAGTCAACGTGAAGAACGAATACTTCTTCATCGACCTGAGCCGTTTCCGTATGTTGTGGAATGTTCAGGTTGGAGGCCGCAAGGTGCTGTCGGGCGTGGTTGACAACCTCGGCGTGAAGCCCGGCGAGACGGCCCTCGTGTCCCTTGGCGTGACCGACAAAGACCTTCTCCTTGCCGCTGCCGGCGCCGTCAGCGAGCCCGGCGATGCCGACATTTTCCTGAACGTGAGCTATGTGCTTAAATCCGCATACGGTCTCCTTGAGGCCGGCGAAGAGCTTGCCTACGACCAGATCGCGCTTTACGAGGCTCCGGTTGTCCCCTACGAGGGAGAGGCCGTGGCCCCCGAAATGATTGAAAAAGACGGCCTTGTCGTGTTTGGCGGCACCTTCGGCTATGACGGCGGCCGCTACGCTGTGTGGGAGGCGTCCTTCAACCGTTCCACCGGCTGGCTCAGCAGCTATAAGGTGGATGGCAAAGAGCTTATGAGTGAGCCTCTTATGCCTTCCTTCGGCCGCGCCGTCGTCGAAAATGACATTCTCGGCGCAAAGATGCACGACGTCATGAACATGTGGCGCTATCCTTCCTTCAAGCTCAGCGGCTTCGAAGTGGAAAAGGGTTCTGATGCCGTTGTCGTCAAGGCTTCCTACCAGCCGCTTGCAGGAGCTGCCACCGTCAAGGTTTCTTACCGAATCCACCGCGACGGCGTCATTTCCGCGACGGAGACTATGGAAGATGCCGGCGGCCTTGACAAACTGCCCGGCCTGTTCCGCTTCGGAATGCGTTTCGCTATGCCCGGTTCGTTCGACACCCTTGACTTCTATGGCCTCGGACCGTGGGAAAACTATGTCGACCGTTGCAGCTCAGCCGTCGTCGGCCGCTATGTCCAGAGTGTCAACGACCAATATCACTACGGCTACGTCAGGACGCAGGAATCCGGAACCAAGACCGGCCTTCGCTATCTGCGTGTCCTCGACGCCTCCGGCCTCGGCCTTGAAGTGACCTCCGACGCCAAGTTCTCGGGCAGCGTCCTTCCCTTCAGCCAGCGCGACCTCGACATGGCCTTGTCCAACCCTCTCCCGCGCAGGAACCCGACCAACGAGCAGCTCGGCAACGCTACCCATTCCCTGCACCTGATGTCCAAGGCCCACGTCTACGACCGCAGCGCCGGTACGACCTACGTCAACTTCGAAGCGGCCCAGATCGGCGTCGGCGGTATCAACACTTGGAGCACCTGGCCCCTTCCCGAATACCTCCTTCCCGCCCGCGAGCGCGAATTCAACTTCGTCCTCCGTCCGCTGGACAACTGATCCGCATGACTGGTAGCGCGTGGAGGATAATTCGCTGAAAATCATGGAATTAACGGTATGGTCCCCACCTGCACTACGGGTGGGGGCCATCTAACGTCCTCAAACAACCGCCGTCCTGCCGCTCCGCGTCACCGTTCCCTCCACAATCCCCACGCACCCCAGCGCTTCGTCAACACACGATCCGGCGCTCCGCCCCTCGCACTATCCGTTTCCGCCCTATTCGTTCCGGAACCCTTCGCCTGGCTGGGTAACTAGTGCATCTTTGAGGCGAAGTGCCAGAGGAGGACGCCGATGCTGACGGAGACGTTCAGGGAGTGCTTGGTGCCCCATTGGGGAATTTCGAGGGAGGCGTTGCAGGCGTCGACGGCCTCCTGTTGGACGCCGAAGACTTCGTTGCCGAAGACGAGGGCGTAGCGACGGCCTGGTTCAGGCTGGAATTGCTCGAGGCTTACCGAGTTGACGGTCTGCTCGACGGCGAGGACGGTCCAGCCTTCTTGCTGCAACCGGCTGATGACCGCAATGGTGTCCTGAGAGTGTTCCCACGGGACGCTGTCTTCCGCGCCGAGGGCGGACTTGTGGATTTCGGGCGAGGGGGGAGTGGCGCAGATGCCGCAGAGCCAGAGTTTCTCCGCCCCGAAGGCGTCGGCGCTGCGGAAGGCCGAGCCGACGTTGTGTGCGCTGCGGATGTTGTCCAGCACTACGGCGAGGCCGGAATGTGCCCTCTGACGGTATTCTTCCGCGCTGATGCGCCCAAGCTCGAAATTGTTTTTTTTGCGGTCTTTCATGTCGCAAAGATAGCAAAAAACGAAATTCCTTCGTATATTTGTGCGATACTAATGACCATCTCTGATGAAACAGGATCTACAGGTCTTTGACCTTATCAAAGCAGAACGTGAGCGCCAGAGCTCCGGCCTTGAACTTATTGCCTCGGAAAATTACGTTTCCAATCAAGTACTTGAGGCCATGGGTTCTATTTGCACCAACAAATACGCCGAGGGATATCCCGGACGCCGCTACTACGGCGGATGCGAGGTAGTTGACCAAATAGAGCAGATTGCCATCGACCGCCTCTGCAAGCTTTACGATGCCGAATACGCCAATGTCCAGCCCCATTCCGGCGCCCAGGCCAACATGGCCGTCACAATGGCATGCCTCAAGCCCGGCGACACCTTCATGGGCCTCGATCTTTCGCAGGGAGGTCACCTTACCCATGGCTCTCCGGTCAACGCTTCCGGCATTCTCTACCACGCCGTCGCCTATGGCCTCGACCCTGAAACCGGCCGGATCGACTACGACGCTATGGAACGTAAGGCGCTGGAATGCAAGCCCAAGCTGATTATCGGCGGCGCGTCGGCCTATTCCCGCGAATGGGACTATGAGCGCATGCGCGCAATCGCCGACAAGGTGGGTGCAATATTCTGGGTCGACATGGCCCATACCGCAGGCCTTATCGCCGCCGGTCTTCTGAAGAACCCTGTGAAATATGCCCACATTGTCACTTCAACCACCCACAAGACCCTTCGTGGGCCGCGTGGCGGAGTCATCCTCATGGGCAAGGATTTCGACAATCCGTGGGGCGTTACCACCCCCAAGGGCGTCGTGAAGAAGATGAGCGCCATCCTCGATTCCAGCGTGTTCCCCGGCGTGCAGGGCGGTCCGCTTGAGCATGTCATAGCCGCCAAGGCCGTGGCCTTCTACGAGGCCCTCCAGCCCGAATATGTCGAATATCAGAAGCAGGTTCTCGCCAATGCCCAGGCTATGTGCGGAGCATTCCTCGGCAAGGGCTATAAGGTTATCTCCGGCGGCACTGACAACCACCTGATGCTTATAGACTTGCGCACCAAGTTTCCGAATCTTACCGGAAAGCTTGCCGAAAAGGAACTCGTCAAGGCCGACATTACCGTCAACAAGAACATGGTCCCCTTCGACAGCCGTTCCCCGTTCCAGACCTCGGGTCTCAGGATCGGTACGCCGGCCGTGACCTCGCGCGGATTCGTCCAGAAAGACATGCTCGATATCGTCGATCTGATAGACAAGGTCCTGACCTCGGCTGCTGCAAACGCCGACGCCCTTTCCGCGAAAGAGCCGGTCGCGGCCGATCTCGCCGAACATGTGGCGGTCCTCGACGAAGTTCGCCGCAAGGTCCACATGATCACCTCCGGCCGTCCGCTTAACAGGTATTAAAAAAACCGCTCGGAAAGAGCGGTTTTTTTGTCAGTCGTCCTGCAGACAGGAGTCCATCATTTGGTCGATGGCCTCCTTGTCGAGGTTCTGTCCTATGAAGACTATCTTTTGCATCCTGTCGCCGTATTCGGGATCCCAGTCGCGGCGGAGCAGGGCGCTACGCTGCAGCATGTCTTCGAGCTGGTCTTTCGGCATGGAGGCGTACCACAACCCGGCGTCGCGGATGGTTTTCTGACGGCCAGCCTGCTCGTAGAGGTAGCATTTCGACGTGTCGTCGCTGAAATAGCAGAGACCCTTTGCGCGGATGATATTTTTGGGCCACTTGGTTGCGACGAAATGGTCGAACTTGTTGAGGTCCATGGGCTTGCGGCGATACCACACATGAGTGTCTATGCCATATTCGAGCGCTTCGCCCTCTTCGTGCCCTTCTTCATCCTCTTCGCCTTCGATGGCGGCGATCCATGCGGCGGAAGTCGCGACCTGCTCGAAGTCGAACATGCCCGTGTAGATGATTTCGTCGAGGTCGATGTCGCCATAGTCGCAGGCGAGCACCTTAGCTCCGGGGTTGATGCTCAGGACTATGCTGCGGAGTTTGCCAAGCTGGTCAGGAGTGATTTCTGAAGCCTTGTTAAGCAGGACTATGTTGCAGAATTCGATCTGTTCGATGACCAGGCGCTCGAGGTCTTCGTCGTCGATGTCGTCCCTTTCGAGAGCTGCGCCGCCGTCGAACTCGTCCCTCATCCGCAGGGCGTCGACCACGGTGACGATGCTGTCGACGTAGGGGAGGTCCATGTTGCTGCCGTATTGAGGCATGAGCTGAGGCAAGGTGCTGATGGTCTGCGCGATAGGGGCGGGTTCGCAGATGCCGCTGGCTTCGATGACTATGTAGTCGAACTTGCCGCCGCGGGTCAGGTCGGCCAACTGAGCGACGAGGTCCATCTTGAGCGTGCAGCAGATGCATCCGTTTTGCAGGGCCACCAGGCTGTCGTCTGTCTGGCCGACGATGCCGCCTTTTTCGATAAGGTCGGCGTCGATGTTGACTTCGCCCAGGTCGTTGACGATGACGGCGAATTTGATGCCTTTGCGGTTGGAGAGGATGCGGTTGAGAAGAGTTGTTTTCCCGCTTCCGAGATAGCCTGTAAGCAGCAGGACCGGAATCTGGCGGGGTTCATTATAGATTGTTGGCATAATACGTTTATTTGACGGTGCAAAGATACGCTTTTTTTCGTCTAGTTATTCTGATAATATGCGACGGTGAACCGGACGGCAGTGGAGTTGCCCTGCTCGTCGACGGCGGTCATGACGTGGTCGCCCGGGGGAGGCGTCAGGCTGAGCTGGTGGATAAGCCGCGTCTCGCCCACGTATTCGTTGTCCAGGTGCCAGAATACCTGCATGGACGGGTCGCGGTGGGCCAGGTTGAAGACGATGCTGCCCATCGAACCGTCCAGCTGGCGCGGAATGGTGATGGTGCTGCCCGGCTCGGGGTAGATGAATTCCAGCTGACGGTCTGACTGGGCGCCCTGGAGAGGGCGGTATTCCGGATGATGCTGGCGGTAGAACCATTCCATGCGCGGAGGAAGCAGGAAGCGGCTTTCGCCGTCGATGACCTGGTGGTAGGGGCATGGGGCGCTCCGCTGGGCTGCAACCGGCAATATCAGCGTATCCGCCCTTTCGCAGGCGTGTCCGCGCAGGAAGCCGGATTCGGGGCAGACCTCCGCCCGGATGTATTCTCCGTAGACTGGAGGCAGGAACCAGCCGTCGGCGGCATAGGCATTTTCCGCGTTAGCGTGGCGGGGAAGCAGTCCCAGAAGGTCGAACATCACCGGTCCGGCGGTGCGTGCGCCGGTAAGCCCCGGTACGCCCTGTCCCTGGGCATTGCCGACCCATACGCCTACTGCGTAGTCCGTTGTAACTCCCACCGCCCAGGCGTCGCGGAAGCCGTAGCTCGTGCCCGTTTTCCAGGCTACTTTCCGGACGGAACGTACCAGTCGCCAGTCCAGCTCGTCGGGGCGGCTGACCTCCTTGAGGGCGTCGAAAGTGTACCAGAGTGCGGTGCGGTCTTTCAGCGGACAATCTTCTTCAAGTCCCTGATAGCAGCGCGACAGGCGGGCGTAAATACCTGTTATGTCGAGCAGTGTACCCTCGGCCCCGCCAAGGATCAGCGACAGTCCGTAGTCGGCCGGATCCCGCGTGAGGGTCGTCATGCCGAGGTTGCGGAGCAGGTCCTGGAATTTCGGCACGCCGTAGTCTCTCAGCATGTGGACCGCAGGCACGTTGAGCGAACGCGCGAGGGCTTCTGACGCCGGGACTGCGCCATAGAACTGCAGGTCGAAATTCTGCGGCGAGAAGCCGTTGAGGTTGATGGGAACGTCAGGCAGCAGGGTGTAGGGGAGAATGCTTCCTTCCTGTAGCAGAGCGCAGTAGAGCAGCGGTTTGAGTACGCTGCCGGTGCTCCGTGGCGAACGGGCGATATCCACCTGCCGGCCAGGACGCTGGCGTTGTTGCGAAGCGTTGCCGACATATGCGATAAGTTCCCCCGAATGAATGTCCATGACAACTGCGGCAAGGTCCTGGATGCCGGTTCGGTCCAGTTCGTCGCTCCAGCGGTCGGTCATTGCTTCGACGCGGCGCTGCAAGGGGAGGTCGATGGCGGTGCGGACCTGTTGCCCGCGCTGCGTTGACGCATACCATTCGGTAAGGTGAGGGGCATATGCCGGCAGGGGGACAGGCTGGTCGGGGAGAGGCTCGTCGCAGGCAAGCTCACAGGTCAGCGAATCCAGGACACCGGCGGACAGCAGATTGTGCAGCAGGCGGTTGCGCTTGTCGAGCAGAAGCTGCCGGTTGCGCCCCGGGTGTATGCTGGACGGGGCGTTGGGGAGGATGGCGAGCGTCGCGGCCTCACCCCAGCTAAGTTCCGATGCCGGACGGCCGAAATAGCGCCATGACGCGGCTTCCAGGCCGACCACGTTGCCCCCGAACGGGGCGTGTGAAGCATACAGGGCCAGTATTTTCTTTTTGCTGCAGCGCAGTTCCAAACGTGTCGCGAGGATTGCTTCTATGCCTTTCTGCCAGATGTTGCGCTCGCGCCTGCGGGAAATGCGGATGACCTGCATCGTGATGGTGCTGCCACCGCTTGTCACCCGCCCGGCCCTCAGGTTGCCGATGGCGGCCCGGGCTATAGCCACGGGGTTTACGCCTGGATGCCAGCGGAAATACTTGTCTTCGAACTGTATGACGGCCTTGGCATAGCGCTCGGGAACCGTGTCGCACGGCGGAAAACGCCACTGCCCGTCGTCGGCGATTCTCGCCCCGAGAAGTTCGCCGCTGCGGTCGAGGACTACGGTGGAGTAGGGCGTGCCTTTGAAAAGGTCGCGGGGCAGACACAGAAGATACCATAAAACCAGTACTGCCGTCACAGACAGCAGTACCGGTTTCAAAATGGTATGTTTCCGCCCTGTCACTATTTGCTTACAACGGCAGTACCGCTGGCCGTGCAGGCGTTGATGCGGGCGTCGTACATTGCTTCGCAAGTTACGGCCGGCAGGCTGAAGGTGCCTTCGTAGGCTGCGCGCAGGCGCAGTTTGAAAGTCTTCGAGGTGCCGAGAGGCAGGCTGAAGTACCAGATGCTCCTGTCGTCGCGAATGTCCTGATAGTCATAGGAATTCTGGCTGGACACAGTGCCGAGCAGGCGTTCGTTGACGATCTCCCATCCCGAAGGAATCATTTCCATCAGGGCGAGGTTGGTGTAGTCCTTGCCGAGGGAGGTGTTGGTGACGGTAACCGTTGCGGTGAAGTCTGTGCCCTGACGAAGTGCGGCGGGGTTGAGGACAGCTCCGTTTTCGCCTGTGTAGCTCACTTTCAGGCGCAGACCATTGGCCTGGGCGGAAGCTACGGGAACAGGGCTCGCGGTCACGAGGGTTGCGTAGAGCGTTCCTTCCGAAGTGTTCTTGACATTGACGCTGCCGGCTTCGGGACGGATTGCCATGCTGCCGGAAGTGAGCTTGCTCTTGAACTGCTTGCCGTCAACCTCTGCGGAAATGTTGCCTGTGCCGACCTTGGCGGCCAGGCGGGACATGGCCACGGAGGCGAAGGCGCGCTCCTGGGTCGAAGCATAGCCGCGGCCGAAGGCGTCGGCAACTTCTTGAGCAGTCTCCATTGCACCGGCAATGTCGTCGACAAGTACCTGGGTTTCAAGTGCGATGGCCTGGTCGCGCAGAGAGGAGCCGAAGGTCACGGCGTCGCTATAGGCTTCGATACGCTGCTTTTCTCCTATCATCTCCTTGGCGATTGCCTTCTTGCCGCTGAGCGCATAGGCGCTTGCGAGCATCAGGCGGGCCTGGTAGCTGAGTCCGTCGGTCTCCTTGAGGCGGTTCATCGCCGCCGCATCGGCCTTGCCGGCTAGGGCAAGAGTGTAGAGACGATAGGCCTGGTCGAGGTCGTAGAGGCCCTGCTGGTTGGATTTACGGTAGTTCTGGCTGGCATTCGCCTGGAATTTCTGCCAGGCGGAGAGCACCTGCTTGCCCACCTTGACGCCCTTGCCCGAGGCTTCGGTCAGGAACTGGCCGGCCATTGAGGACACCCACGTCGAGGCGACGGTCATTCCGGGCCAGTAGGCGAAGCCGCCGTCGGGCAGCTGGCGGGTGTAAATCGCCGACAGGATGCCTTCGATGGCCTCGTCGGCCTTGGCCTTGTTTTCGTCGGAGAGTAGCTCGCGGGTGTAGATAAGGTTGAGTCCGCGCGCGGAGAGCTGCTCGGTGCAGGAGTAGACGTAATCGCCGAACCATGCGAAGTTGGCGTTGAAGTCGATAGCGGGGAAGCTTGACAGAGTCAGGCTTGCATAGCTCTTGTCGTCTGCGACGAAGGGCTGGTAGACGAATTCGGCCGCGCCGCCGGCATCAATGAGCTGACGCTGCATTGCGATGCTGACCGGGTTGGGGTTGCGGACTGCGATGGAGATGGTCTCGGAGGCCTTGTGGCCGCTGCCGCCGGCACTGACGGTCACCCGTGCGATGCCTTCCTCTCCGGTGGTTTCAAGCTGGAAGGAGACGAGCTCGTCGCCAGGCTTGGCAAAGGAGACGCTGCGGCTGTCGGCACCTGCTATCTTGACGGGGCCTTCGACCGAAACCTTTACGTCGGCCTGCTTGACGGCCTCTTCGAGGGCGAAGACATTGACCGGGAGGGAAACTTTCTCATTGGTTCCGAGCACGCGCGGCAGGGTCGGAAGCACCATGAGAGGATTGCGCACAGCAACGGCCTTCTCGGCGTTGCCGAATGCTCCGTCGTGTCCGGCTACCACCATGACGCGGATGCTGCCGACATACATGGGAAGGGTGATCTTGTGGGTCTGGCTGCCAGACTTCAGGGTGAACGGCCCGAGGACTTTGACCACCGGGTTGAAGCGGTTGTCTTTCCTGTTGCCGACCATGACGTCTTCGTCGCCGCCGACCTGCAGCATGGTGGGGAAGTGGCCGCCGAATGCGCCGATGACGGCGTCGTAGAGATCCCACGTGCGGACGCTGAGAGCCTCGCGGGCATACATCGCGTTCCACGGGTCGGGAGTCTTGAATCCGGTGATGTCCAGCAGACCTTCATCCACGAGTGCGAGGGTGTAGGTCATGGTCTTGCCTGACTTTTCGCTCACTTTCACCGCAAACGTCTCTTCCGGATGGACTGCGTCGGCCATGCTGATGACAGGCTCGAGTCTTGAAGCCGGGTCGTTCACCAGCACCGGCTGGACGCCATACATGCGGATAGGCTGGCCTTCGGCGGTGTTTTTATGAGGCTGGACCAGGGTGATGTGGATGTAGAAGTTCGGCGCCATTTCGGGCGTGACCTTGAACTTGTACTGGGTGTCGGAAGCGGTGGAGGTGGTGACCCACTTCTGGCTCAGGACGCCGGCTGCGTTTTCAATCGAGACGAGCGCGCGTCCTTCAGCCGCGGGAATGTAGACGGTGACGGTTTCACCTGCCTGGTAGGATTTCTTGTCGGTCGAGAATGTGAGCATGGTCAGCGCGGACGGGTCGCGGCGGTCGGCACGGCCCCTGTAGGCGGGCCAGTCAACCACGAAGGTCTGGCCGCTGACGTGGCCGCCCGTGCGGTCTTTGACCAGCAGCAGGTAGCGTCCCCATTCGGGATAGTCGACCTGGAAGGATACCGTGTTGTCGGAAGCGGCGGACACCAGCTTGCCGGAGGCGCAGATCTGTGCGTCGGAGGAGTTGACGTATGATGCGAGCTCTTCCGCACGGCTCTCCCACCACCAGCTCCAGCTGAGCTTGTAGATGCGGTATTCAAGATTGTGGCCGGAGACGCGGTTGCCGTCAGGGTCGACGACTGCGATGCGGAAGACGTTGGCCTTGTCGGTTTCAAGGTCCTTGTCCTGCTCTGCGGGCGACTGGATGCCGACATATGCGCTGAAGGGGGAGAAGGGAACGGTCGTAGTGGTGAAGCTGACGTCGCCTCCCGGCTCTTCGACTGTGGTCACGAGGGTGGCTGAGAGCATTCCGGGAGCATCGGAAGCAGAAGGCAGGAGGACCGAGGTGGAACTGCTGCCGTTGCCGTCGAGACGGGTGTCGACTATCTTGGTCTCGCTGCCTGAGAATGTGGCCGTAGGGTTGTTGAAAGTGTATTTTTCAAAGCCGGGGATACGGGTCGTGCCGCGGCCAAGGTTGAGGACTGCCTTGGCTCCGAGCCCCGCCGCTGCCGGACCGGTAAGCCACTTGGCTCCCAGGTCGATGCGCGTGCGGTTGCCGGCGCGGAGCACCTTGTCGCCAAGCTGCAGGTCGATCTTCAGGCGGTTGGGCTTGACTGTCTCGATGCGGAGCGACTTGTGGAATGAGGCGCCGCCAACCTTGAGGTAGGCGTTCCATACGCCGGTCGGGTCGTCGGACTTGGTGACGACGTTGAAGGTGTAGAATCCGTCGGTGCTGCTGCCACAAACCTGCTTCCCGTAGAACTGTCCCTGCGGGGTGTAGATTTCAAGGGCGGCCGGGTGATTGTCGGGAAGACGCTCGCCCTTGTCCTGGAGGATTGCGGTTACATGGAGGGTGTCGCCCGGGCGCCAAACGCCGCGCTCGCCGTAGATGAAGGCTTTCAGACCCTTCTCCAGACGGCGTCCGCCTACGTCGAAGCGGCTCAGCGACTTTTCGAGGCCGTCCTGTACCTTAAGATAGCTCGTGGAGTTGCCTTTGCGGGCCACAACGGCGAAAGGACGTCCGCTTACCGGTATCTCGGCGAGGCCTTCGCCGTCGGTCTTGGCCTTGCCGATCTGGCGCAGCTGGTAGTTGTAGACCTGGATGTCGGCACCCTTGGCGGGGGCGGCTGTGTTGAGGTCGGTGACGGCGGTCCAGATCTGGTCGCCGTCGGCATATTTTGCGATTACGCCAAGGTCGGAGGCCAGGAGGTTGACAACCGGGAACCTGTCGGCGTCCATGTAGAATGAGGGCGTGAGAGGGTTGTCACGGTCTTGCCATTCATATTCGTCCCAGTTGGCGAAATTGTCGTAGTACCACGGGTCTGGGGTGTCCCAGACTGCTTCGTCTTCGGCGGTCAGGCCGGAGGATGCCAGCTCTACCAGACCGTTGGACGCGGAGGCGAACTGCTTTCCATAGAGGGAGTATTCCTTGCAGAAGGCGATACGGATGCGGTAGATTGCGCCGGGTTCCTTGCGGAAGAGGCCGGAGAGGTTGACGGAATAGTCGTTCCAGCGGTGGAGGTCGCGCTCGGGATCATCGTCCAGGCGGATCTGCTTGCTGTAGACCAGACGGCCGGAACGGCGCAGGTCGCTCTGTCCGCTGAGAGTGTTGTCCTGCAGGAAGCTGAGGACATTGTCTTCGTAGATCTTGATGATGCGGAGGTCGACCGCGCTCAGGTTGACGGCGCGGAAGGGGATTACGACGTCCTTGGTGTCGGGGAGAATGTTGCCCTCGAAGGGGAACTCGACGGCAGGGACCGCCTCGCCGGCTTCGAACTTGCGGGAGAAGGTCTTGCCGAACCGCTGGCCGCCGCGCTGCTTGAGGCCCTCGCCGATTTCAACGGTGACGCCCTCGTCGGAGAGGCGCTCGAAATCTGCGCGGATGAAGTTGGAACCCAGGGAGATGTTGTAGCGTCCTCCGCCGTAGAGGGAGAAGATGCCGGAGAGGTTCATGTTTTCCAGCGGCTGGGTGAAGTAGACTGTGACGTTGGGGCTCTTGCCCGGGGTGAGGATGGCTTCCGTCACCTCAAACGGGCTCTCGGTGCCGGGAATGTTGAATGCGACATCTCCGCTGGTCTTGAAACCGGTGCCTGCATCCTTGAGCGCGACTTTGACCGTGCGGTCTTTGGCCTGGCGGGTATAGGGACCGGTTGCGAAGGCCCATGTGGATGCATCCACCTCGGTGAGTTCGAAATAGGGCTCTTCGACGTCTTTGGGAGCGGAAAACATTTCCCGGACCTGCTCTTCGCCAAGATGCTCGCTGCTGCGGATGTAGCCGCTGACGTAGGCGTTGAGGGGTTCGTCCCTGTTGAAGTAGACGCCGTCAGATTCGATTGAGGCCTCTTTCTGGGCGATCTGGAATCCGAAGGGGAATTTCTGCAATTCCTTTTCCTTCAGGCCGAGGGCCTTGCCCAGGTCGAAGGAGCATTTGTAGGTCTGTCCGGGTTTCAAGGCTCCGGCTTCTGGAACGAATTCCACGATGTCGCTGCCGCTGTAGCGGGCCGAACCCTTAAGCGACGGGCTGAAACTGAACAGGGATGTGGGGTCGACGCTCTGGTCGGGCATGACGCCGAGGCGGACCTGGATGGCGCTGCCGTCGCTGATGCGACCGCCTGTAAAGGCTTTGACATAGGTTGCGAACTCGGTGCCGGGCGTCTGCACGGCACGGGAACCGCAGGAGGTCAGTTGGATAAGGAGGGCGGCAAGGAGAAAGCCGCGAAGTAAACGGGAAAATTTCATAAAACGCCGTGTTTATACTAAGGCCAAAGTTAATCATTTTATCCCGGAATCCCGCGCCCGGAAGAGAGATTTCACAAGAAATACTTAAAAATATGTAAAGATTTGTTATCTTTGCAGGCCAACTTTTAACACTATTGTAATAACCCATATGAAAAAATTCGTTACATCTTTCTTTGTTTTCCTCGCCGGAGCGTCCATGCTGATGCTCAGCGCCCAGGAAAACGACGCTCAGGAACCCCAGGAAAAAGAAAAAGAAGTCAAGAAGGGCTGGACCTTCGGTCTCCTTCCGACCGCGACATGGTCGACGGACAACGGCTTCCAGGCCGGCGCCTTCGGCGATGTCTATTATTATGGTGACGGTTCCACCTATCCGGACCCGCTCCACAAGATCAGCTGGGAAGCCTCCTATTTCACCCACAGCCACCGCATGCGCTTCTACCTGGCGTATGACTCCAAGTACCTGATTCCCAACATGCGTCTGAATGCTTCCGTGACCTATATGAACGACCCGCTCTACACGTTCTGGGGCTTCAACGGTCCGGCCGCCATCCAGGACTATGACCTGTGGTCCAACCGCAACACCGGTGCCGGCAACCACCTGAACTACTACGGCATGCGCCGCGACATGCTCCGCATCCTCGCCAATGTCCAGGGCCGCATCACGGACCACCTGAACTGGGCCGCCGGCGTCAACTTCTGGCGCTGGACGATGGGTGACATGCGCGACAACGGCGTCAAGGGCGCCGACGGAAACAAGGAGTACTACAACACGAATCTGACGCTCTACAACCGCTACATCGCCCTCGGCGCCATCACTGAGGCCGAGAAGAACGGCGGCCTGGCCCTGGAAATGAATGCCGGCGTCGTGTTCGACACCCGCGACATCGAGGCCGCGCCGAACCGGGGCATCTGGGCGGAGGCCTATCTGAACGGCAACGTCCTGCAGCACCAGTACCTGAAGGCCTGCGTCTATTTCCGCCACTACATCGACATCCCGATCCACATTCCCGCCGGCGACCCGGTCTTCGCCTACCGTCTGGCCTGGCAGCAGACCCTCCTCGGCGAGACCCCGTTCTATATGATCCAGAATGTTCCGCTGCTGGTCCAGCGCAACATGATCTCCGAGGGCTTCGGCTCCAGCAACACCATCCGCGGTCTGCGTGAGAACCGCATCCTCTCCGAGGGCTTCGCGTGGGTGAATACTGAACTTCGCGTGAAACTGGTGAACTTCAAGCTCTTCCGCCAGTACTTCTACATCGCCCTGAACCCGTTCTTCGACGCCGGTATCATCACCAAGGGCTACCGCACGGATATCATGCAGGGCATCGTCAAGGATCCCGGCCTGGTCTCCTTCGATTACTCCAAGTACATCGATTACCTGAAGGCGGATCCCAAGCGCGCCAAGACCCTTGACCGCTTTGAGAAAGCCCATTCCGCCGAATACGACGGCACCATCTATGACGCCAGCAACCTCCACAAGATCGTTTACAGCGGCGGTATCGGCCTGAAGATCGCGATGAACCAGAACTTCATCGTCTCGGCCGAGTTCGCCCACTGCTTCTACGGCCCGAACATGGCGGCCGATCCGTGGATCGGCATCGGCATGAACTACCAGTTCTAGGTGTCAGCTCATCTAATGAACTCCGTCGCTTGCGGCGGAGTTTTTTTGTGGGCGTCCGTGTCCGGAGTGACAATTTGTCAGTCCGGCGGATTGGCACGGCTGTTGATTTTCCATATTTGCCCTTCGGGGCGGAAAGATAACAACCAAAAATTCATAAATCATGATCAAACCACTTGCAGACAGAGTCCTCATCGAGCCCAAGGAGGCCGAAACGAAGACCGCATCGGGTCTCTATATTCCCGATACCGCAAAAGAGAAACCTCAGCAGGGAGTTGTCATTGCGGCAGGCCCCGGCAAAAAGGACGAGCCCATGGAGGTAAAGGTCGGAGACCAGGTCCTTTATGGCAAATATTCCGGTACGGAAGTCACCGTTGACGACAAGAAGCTTCTGATAGTACGCCAGTCCGATATCCTGGCAATCCTATAATTACACTGAGCTATGGCAAAGGAAATCAAATTCAATATGGACGTCCGCTCCAAGATGAAGGAAGGAGCCGACGCATTGGCAGACGCCGTTAAGGTAACCCTCGGCCCCAAGGGCCGCAATGTCGTCATCGACAAGAAATTCGGCGCACCGCAGGTGACCAAGGACGGCGTGACCGTCGCAAAGGAGGTTGAACTCGAAGACCGTTTCGCCAACATGGGCGCCCAGATGGTCAAGGAAGTCGCTTCCAAGACCAACGAGCAGGCCGGCGACGGTACCACCACGGCAACCGTTCTCGCCCAGAGCATCATCAACGTCGGTCTGAAGAACGTGACCGCAGGCGCCAACCCGATGGATCTCAAGAAGGGCATCGACAAGGCCGTCGCGGCAGTCGTCGCAGACCTCAAGGCCCGCAGCCAGGAAGTCGGTCAGGACTACTCCAAGGTCGAGCAGGTCGGTACCGTTTCCGCCAACAACGACGCCTACATCGGCAAGCTCATCGCCGACGCCATGTCCAAGGTCGGCCAGGACGGCGTGATCACCGTCGAGGAGGCCAAGGGCACCGAAACCGAGGTCAAGGTAGTGGAAGGCATGCAGTTCGACCGTGGCTACATCAGCCCGTACTTCATGACCAATTCCGACAAGATGGAAGCCGTCCTCGACGATCCTTTCATCCTCCTTACCGACAAGAAGATCTCCACGATGAAGGACCTTCTGCCTGTGCTCGAGCCTATCGCCCGTGAAGGTAAGTCCCTCCTTATCATCGCTGAAGATGTCGAAGGCGAAGCCCTCACCACGCTGGTTGTCAACCGTCTGCGCGGCACCATCAAGGTTGCTGCCGTCAAGGCTCCGGGCTATGGCGACCGTCGCAAGGAAATGCTCCAGGATATCGCCATCCTCACCGGTGCAACGGTTATCAGCGAAGAGCGCGGCTTCACCCTTGAAAACGCGACCATCGACCTGCTCGGCAAGGCCGAAAAGGTGACCATCTCCAAGGAAAATACCGTCATCGTCGGCGGAGCCGGCCGCAAGGAAGACATCCGCGACAGGGCCGAACTTATCCGCAAGCAGATTTCCACCACGACTTCCGACTACGACCGTGAGAAGCTCCAGGAGCGTCTTGGCAAGCTCGCCGGCGGCGTTGCAGTCCTCTATGTCGGCGCAACGACGGAGGTCGAGATGAAGGAGAAGAAGGACCGCGTGGAAGACGCCCTCAATGCTACCCGCGCTGCGGTCGAGGAAGGTTACCTGCCTGGTGGCGGCGTCGCCTACATCCGTGCCGCAGAGGCCCTCAAGGGCCTTGTCGGTGCCAACGAAGACGAGACTACCGGTATCCATATCGTGGCCCGTGCCATCGAGGAGCCTCTCCGTCAGATCGCCGCAAACGCCGGCGTCGAGGCCAGCGTCATCATCAACAAGGTCCGCGAAGGCAAGGGTGACTTCGGTTACAACGCCCGCACAGGCGAATATGTCAACCTCTACGAGGCCGGTGTCATCGACCCGACCAAGGTTGCCCGCGTCGCCCTGGAAAATGCGGCTTCCGTCGCCGGAATGTTCCTGACGACCGAATGCGGTATCGTCGACATTCCCGAGAAGGAACCGGCCGCCCCGGCCATGCCTGCCGGCGGTATGATGTAGTCCGTCATCCGGAAAACCATCTTCCCCGCAGAGGAATTTTCTCTTCTGCGGGGAATTTATTATTTTTGCGAAAGTAATTCTTTTACGCATGAAAAAATCTGTGACTCTTCTACTATCGGTGCTGGCGGCATTCTCCTGCAACCAGGCACCCCAGACGTCGTGGGCTCCTGCCGGCGACAAGATTATGACCAAGTGGGCGGAGCAGGTTTCCCCGACAAATGCCCGTCCGGAATATCCGCGTCCGCAGATGGTCCGCGAAAAATGGCAGTCGCTCAATGGCCTTTGGGACTATGCGGTGACTCCCAAGGACGCGCTCGTGCCCGCTCAGTGGGACGGACAGATTCTCGTTCCGTTCTGCGTGGAGTCGGCCCTGTCGGGTGTCGGCCATGCCCTGACATCGGAAGAAGCCCTGTGGTACAATACCACATTTACGGTTCCGCGTTCCTGGAAAGAGCGCGTATGCCTTAACTTCGACGCTGTCGACTGGTCTGCCGAGGTCTATGTCAACGACCGTCTCGCCGGTACCCACACCGGTGGCTACACCGCTTTCTCCTTCGACATCACCGACCTTCTTACTGGCAAGGGCCCCCAGAATCTCCGCGTCAAGGTCATAGACGCCACCGACAAGAAGGTCCAGCCTCGCGGAAAGCAGGTCAACAATCCTCAGGGCATATGGTACACCTCCGTTTCCGGCATCTGGCAGAGCGTATGGCTTGAGCCCGTGGCTCCCGCCCATATCTCCGACTATCTTGCCGTGGCCGATGTCCCGGGCAGTTCGCTCGAGGTGACCGTTCCGGTTTGCGGCGATGCCGAAGGTGCCAAAGTTGAAATCTATGTCCGCGAGGGCGGAGTTGGCTATTCCACCGAAGGCCGCTCCAAGGGCAAGACAGTCGGTTTTGCCGCCGTCAATCCCGGAGAGCCTGTGCGCATCGCCATCGCCGAGCCGAAGCTGTGGACGCCCGACGAGCCTTACCTCTATGCCCTGGAGATATCTCTCAAGCAGGGAGACAAGGTCCTCGACCGCGTTAAAGGCTACACGGCCCTTCGCCAGTCTTCCGTAGTCCTCGACGACAAGGGCTTCCGCAGGATGGGTTTGAACGGAAAGCCTGTTTTCCAGTTCGGCCCGCTCGACCAGGGCTGGTGGCCCGACGGCCTCTACACTGCCCCTACCGACGAGGCCCTGAAGTTCGACATCGAAAAGACCAAGGCCCTCGGCTACAACATGATCCGCAAACACGTGAAGGTGGAGCCCTCACGCTGGTACTACTATTGCGACCAGATCGGTATCTGCGTATGGCAGGATATGCCTTGCATGGCCGACAACGTAGGCTACAACTGGATTCAGGGCCGCTGGGCCGACGAGGAGATCGACCAGCCTCTCTCCGACGAGGAGAAAGCTATATATTATAAGGAATGGGGCGAGATCATCAATCAGCTCAAGAAATTCCCCTGCATCGTGGCATGGGTGCCCTTCAACGAGGCATGGGCGCAGTTCGAGACCGCCAAGGCCGTCGACTTCACCCGTTCGCTTGATCCGACCCGTCTTATCAACTCCGCTTCCGGCGGCAACTCATATCTTGTCGGCGACATCCTCGACGTCCACAGCTATCCCAATCCCAAGATGCGTTTCAGCAGCGAGGGGCGGCTCATCGATGTCATCGGCGAGTTCGGCGGCATCGGCTGGCCGGTGGAAGGTCACCTGTGGCAGACAGAGAAAAACTGGGGCTACGTCAAGTATGCCGACGGTGATGCTGTGCTGAATCAGTATGAAAAATACATCGAAGAGCTCATACCTGCGATCGCCGAAGGCGTATCCGCCGCCGTCTACACCCAGACGACCGATGTCGAGGGCGAAGTCAACGGTTTGATGACCTACGACCGTAAAGTGGTTAAAATGAACGAGGAACGTCTCAGCGCAATCAATAAACGGGCAGTAGACGCACTCTAGAGGTAAAATTTTCTGCAAATTTTTCTCAAAAAGTTTTGCAGAGTTAAAAAAAGTGTTTACCTTTGCAATCCCGCTTGAAAGAAACGGGGTCTCCGAAAGGGGGCTTACGCTGACAAGCGGGAATTTTTACACCCTCGGGTGTAGCAAGAGAGATCATTGAAAAGGCTGAAGGAAGTACAAGAAGCAAGTACCGAAACAATAGAAACGAGAGCGTTGATTTCTTTAGAGAGACAGT
>ONKE01000068.1 GCA_900318355.1 uncultured Bacteroidales bacterium | reverse complement strand
GTGGTGCTGGGAAGAATCGAACTGCCGACACATGGATTTTCAGTCCATTGCTCTACCATCTGAGCTACAGCACCGTTGTTTGGGAATGCAAAGATATGGATTTTTTATCATCTTGCAAACTTTTTGGGCTATTTTTTCAGGATTTCTGCGTATCTTCGCTTTTGTGATGGATCGGAAAGAATATATATCGGTAGTTCTTCCGCTGCGTCTGGGGTGGTTGCCGTGCTACAGCACGGAGGAACCGCTGGCGCGGGGGGAGAGGGTGAAGGTTCGCTTCGCCGGCCGCGAGTATGTCGGCGTCGTGTGGGAAGTGGGGGTGAGGCCGGAGACGGATCCGTCGAAGGTGCAGCCGGTGATGTCGCGCGAGCCGCTTCCGCCCGTTACCGAATGCGAGCTGAAGCTGTGGGAGTTCGTTTCGTCCTATTATCTCTGTTCGATAGGCGAGGTGTACAAGGCTGCGTATCCCGTGCTGCGCATTGAGGAAGAGGAGACGGCCAGGCGTATGCGCGAGCGCGTTGAGGCAAAGGCGGAGGCGGCGGCGCAGCGTCGGGAGGAGAAGATTCGCAAGCTGGAATCGCGCCTGGAGGCGAAAAAGGTCCTCATTGAAAAGGCGAGGACGGCCCGGACGCGGGATGCCTACCAAGAGGCTGCAGGTGAGATAGAGCGCCAGCTGGCCGAGCTTCTCAAACCTGAGTCCAAGCCGGCAGAGTCGTCGCAACCCGTCAGGGAAGTCAGCCTCAGCCCGGCTCAGCAGATAGCGAAAAACGAAATCGACAAATGCTTGCAGACCAGAAGGGTAGTGCTCCTTAACGGAATCACCGGTTCAGGCAAGACCGAGATATATCTCGCAATGGCGAAGGAGCAGTTGGCAAGGGGGAAAAACGTCCTGTACCTCGTTCCGGAAATCGCCCTCAGCCGCCAGCTCGAAGATCGCCTGCGGGCATATTTCGGGCAGTCGCTTCTGACCTTCCATTCCGCCGAAACCTCTGCCCATCGGAGAGAAGTCGCGGCCGCGCTGTCCGAGCGTCCATACGTGGTCCTGGGCACGCGTTCGGCCATTTTCCTGCCCCACGGCAACCTCGGGCTCGTCATCGTGGATGAGGAGCATGACGGTTCCTATAAGCAGGATTCGCCGGCGCCGCGCTACCAGGGCCGGGACACAGCCGTCGTGCTGGCGTCAATCCACGGCGCAAAGGTTGTCCTTGGCTCGGCAACTCCGTCGATGGAGTCGCTGTATAATTGTCATACAGGCCTGTTTGCGAAGGTTGACCTAAAGGAAAGGTTTTATGCGGGAGGGGAGGCCGACGTGGAAATAATCGACACCATCGCCGAGCGGCGCAAGCGCGGAATGTCGGGCAGCCTTTCCCTAAAGCTGATCGCCCACATGCGCAAGGCTCTTGACGGCGGCGGACAGGTGGTGTTGCTGCGCGGCCGGAGGGCCTATTCGCCCATAGTCCAGTGCGACTCCTGTGGCGACATCCCTCATTGTCCCCATTGCAATGTCGCGTTGAGCTATCATAAGCCGTCGGGCCGCCTGGTGTGTCACTACTGCGGGTTCTCGGCCCCGTTCAGCGGTAAATGCGGCAAATGCGGAGGCAATCTTCTGCCCGTCGGCGCCGGCACCCAGCGTATCGAGGAGGAGGTTGCTACGCTGTTCCCCGACGTGGGCGTGGCCCGTCTCGATGGCGACACATCTCCCGCCCAGGTCCAAAGTGTCATCCGTTCGTTCGCGGCAGGGGAGACCAGGATACTCGTGGGCACGCAGATGGTGTCGAAAGGGTTTGATTTCGAAGGGCTTAACCTTGTCGCAGTCATCGCTGCCGACACCCTTGTCGGCCAGCAGAATTTCCGAGCCGACGAGCGCGCCGTGCAGTTGCTGGAGCAGTTCAGGGGCCGCTGCGGCCGCCGTGGCAAAAAGGGCCTCTTCGTCATCCAGACCGCACGCCCGACACATCCTGTATATGCGTTCCTCCGCGGCGAGGAAACTGACGGCGACGCCATCCTCGAGGAGCGCCGCGAGTTCGGCTACCCTCCGTTTACCAGAATCGTCAAACTCATTCTCCGCGACACGTCCGAAGAGAGGCTCGACAAGTTGGCTGCCCGGCTTTCGTCGCGCTTGTGCTCGGACTTCGGCATCAGCCCGACCCTGATTGCGAACCCTTCGGCAGCAGTCTCGCTTACCGGCCCCTACAAGCCTTCGCCGGACCGGATAGCCGGCAAATTCATCCGCCATATACGCTTTGTTATAAAAAGAGATAAGAACCTGATGCGTAATAAGCAACAGATTCTTACCTCAATTAATGCTTTCGAAAAGGAAACGGCGTGGACCGGGCACGTTTCCATAGATGTCGACCCTCTATAGCAGAGCCTCCAGGGAGTCGCATTTAAAGGAAATCATAAGCGGTCGAGCCAATAGTCCAGCAGGTGCGAGACGTCGGTCCAGACGGCCTGCTTGGATGTGTCGTTGTGGATTTCGTGCCGGACGCCGGGGTAGGTCTTGGCGGTCACTTCGCGGTAGCCGACCTTTTTCATATGGTCGACGGCGGCGTCAAAGGCGTCATCGCTGATGCGGCACGGGTCGAGGGCGCCGGAGATGAAATGGACGGGCAGTTTGGGGTTGTTGAGCGCCCAGCCGGAAGGGGAGTAGCACTCCTGCATGAGGGAGAAAAGGCCGTAGTAGCCGTTGGCGGTGAAGGGGAAGCCGCAGAGAGGGTCGGCATCATAGGCGTCGACGACGCTGCGGTCGGAGCAAATCCATGCGTTGGGAGAACCTTCGTCCTTGAAGTTTTTGTTGAAGGTGCCGGTGGCCAGGGCGGTCAGGACGGGGGATATCTTGCGCCAGCCTTTCCCGGGCTTGTCGCTTCTGCCGCCCGACAATGTTGCGACGGTGGTGCAGAGCGCTTTCCCTGCGCCGGCCGCCGGAACATAGCTCGGACTGCCGCATACGACGAGGCCGTCGATATCGTCGTCGTGCCTGCGGCAATATGCGCGCACGATCATCGAACCCATGCTGTGGCCGAAGAGGAATATGGGAAGGTTGCGATAGTTCTCTATGATCCACAGCGTGACGTCGTGGGCGTCCTGCACCAGGCCTTCGCCGCGGGATTCGTACATGAAGCCGAGGTCGTCGGGCGACTTCAGCGAGGAGCCGTGGCCGCGGTTGTCGTGCATTATGCAGATGTAGCCGCTCCTGGCGAGGAAATGCATCATGGGGAGATAACGCTCCTTGTGCTCGGCCATGCCGTGGACCATTTGGAGAATGCCCTTTGCCGGAATGCCGTCCGGTTCGACTACCAGAAGGGATAGGGGAACGCTGTCCAGAGAGGAGATTATGCTGAAATTTTTGTCCATAACAAGTTATTAAACACTTCAAAATTAGTTATTTTTGTTGAAAAATGCTTGGCGTGTGCCAAAAAAACCGTATATTTGAAGTCGGAGGAAACTCCCAAAAGCGAAACCAAACCTTTAATCAATTACACTATGGCTTACAAAATCATTGACATTCAGGGCATCGGTCCTGTGTTTGCAGAAAAACTCGTTGCATTCGGTATCGAGACCGTTCCCCAGCTGCTCGAGAAGGGCGCCGACGCTAAGGGCCGCAAGGCTATCGAAGAGGCAACCGGCATCCGCCACGATCTCGTTCTCACTTGGGTCAACCATGCCGACCTTTTCCGCGTCAAGGGCGTAGGCCCGCAGTTCTCCGAACTCCTCGAAGCTGCCGGCGTCGACACCGTCAAGGAACTTGCCACCCGCAATGCCGCCAACCTCGAGAAGAAGATGATCGAGGTCAATGAGAAGGAGCACCGCACAAAGCGCGTCCCTACGGCTGCCGAACTTCAGCGTATGATCGACATCGCAAAGCAGCTCCCTGCCGTCGTGTCCTACTAATACGAAGTGATTCCGTTTTTTACGGCTCCCGCGACCCCGCGGGAGCCTTTTTTTGCCTCAAAATGACGGTTAACAAAAATGTTATAATAAATAACAATTCTGTTTTAGATATTAAATGATAGCAAGATACAAGATAATCTTTGAAATCATCGGAAGAAGTGCTAAATTTGTATCCGCAAGGATAAAAACATGTCAAACAAGCCGGTAATATTTGATTTTTCAGGGGTCTGCCGGGATGAAAATCTCGCCGGCGGCCTGGGTGCGGAGCTGGTCGACTGCCGCGGAATCGAAGGCACTTCGTGCTACTGCGACCCGGAGGCGGAAGACGCCTTGCGGGCCCTTCTTTCGGAGCGTCCGGTCGACACCGTCAACTGGATAGACAGCGGCGACTACCACTACATGTCGCGGCTCACGACCGACAGGATTTCCGAGCCATTCTCCCTTGTGGTTTTCGATCATCATACCGACATGCAGGAGCCGGCCTTCGGCGACATCCTCAGTTGTGGCGGCTGGGTCCGTTCGGCAGCTGACCGCAACCGTTTCCTGCAGCATGTCCTCCTTGTCGGAGTCGCTCCCGAGCTTGCTGCGGAGTGCGACAGCCTCGGCGGTCGCGTTTCCGTTGCCACGAGGACCTGTCTCCCTTCCCCGGAAGATCTCGTCCGGATGCTGAAGGGCCATTTCCCTGTTTATATTTCCATCGACAAGGATGTCCTCCATCCCGACTTTGCGAGGACCGACTGGGACCAGGGTACGATGCCGCTTCCCGTCATGGAATCGTACATAGAGGCCCTTGCAGGCAGTTTTCCGCTTATCGGGGCGGATATCTGCGGCGAGATTCCATCGTTCAAAGGCGGGACCGGAGCGGACTTTTCCCTCAATGCTGAGACAAATATCCGCCTGACGCGGCTGCTTTTGTCCAAAATAAGACTATATTTGTAGTCAGATATGGCTGAAAAAGACAAAGAAAAGAAAAAGGCCGGCACGCTGTCGGGTATTTTGTTCATCCTGATTGCGCTGGCGGGTACATATTTCGGTTTCAAGGGCGGTTCTTCGGTGACGGGGGACAACTCCATGTTTCTGGACCGTAAATCCGGGCAGGAGACTGTTTCCAAGCAGCTTCGCGGCCTCGAAATCCCTTACCACCTCGACAAGGAAAACAGCGTCATAGTCGAGCACATGGCCTACACACTTTCCTACAACGAAAAGCACCGCATCCCCAACTGGGTGGCCTACGAGCTTCAGGATTCCGAGCTCTATGGCGACCTTGACCGTGCCGACAAGTTTACTCCCGACCCCCTGGTGAAGGGGCGTCAGGCCTACGACAGCGACTATGTCGGTTCCGGATGGGACCGCGGCCACATGGCGCCTTCCGGCGACATGAAATGGAGTTCGCAGGCGATGCGGGAGTGTTATTACCTTACTAACGTCTGCCCGCAGAACCACAATCTCAACGCGGGAGCATGGAACGACCTCGAAAAACAGACCCGCTACGAAGCCCGCTACTACAAGAAAATATGGATAGTCTGCGGCCCGTATATCGACCGCGGCCTTGGTACCATAGGTTCCAACAAGGTGCTTATCCCCGACGGCTTCTTCAAGGCCCTTCTGGCCAGGAAGAAGGACGGTTCCTACACTTCCGTGGGCTTCTATTTCCCCAACAAGGCGGGTACAAGGCCCCTGCGGGACTATGCCATGACGGTCAACGACCTCGAACGCAAGGTCGGAATGGACCTGTTCTACAATCTCGACGATTCCGTCCAGGAGGCGGTGGAAGACACTTATTCCCTGCGCGACTGGAGGATTGAAAAATAAACTCGACATGGAAGACAATCTCAAACAAACCTGTCTGTACGACAAACACGTGGCGCTCGGGGCCAAGATGAGTCCCTTCGCCGGCTTCATGATGCCCATACAATATTCGTCCATAGTGCAGGAACACCAGGCCGTCCGCGGCCGTTGCGGAGTGTTCGACGTCTCGCACATGGGCGAGGTATTTGTCAGTGGCGAAGATGCTGAAAAATATGTCAATCACGTGTTTACGAATGATGTTCGCGGCATGGAGCCCGGCGCCATCCTCTACGGTATGATGCTTTATCCCGACGGAGGCGTCGTCGATGATCTTCTGGTCTACAGGATGGCCGGATGCTACCTTCTTGTCGTCAATGCCGCCAATGTCGACAAGGACGTTGAATGGCTGCAGAAGCAGGCTGCGGGGTTCAACGTGACCGTCGACAACCAGAGCGACCGTTGGGGACAGCTGGCCGTCCAGGGCCCTGAGGCTGAGAAGGTTGTCGCCGAGGTTCTCGGTTTTGGCAAGGCAAGGGAGCTGTCGTTCTACACTTTCTTCTGCGAAGACGGCAAAATCGTAAGCCGCACCGGCTACACCGGCGAAGACGGATTCGAGATCTACGCCCCCGTCGAGGACATTCGCAACTACTGGGACCGCCTGCTTGCCAATGGCGTCGAACCCTGCGGACTCGGCTGCCGCGACACCTTGCGCTTCGAGGCCGGCCTCCCGCTCTACGGCGACGAACTGTCGGCTGAAATTTCGCCGATTGAGGCAGGTCTGGGCATGTTCTGCAAGCTGGACAAAGACTTTATCGGCAGGGACGTCCTTGCGCGCCAGAAGGCTGAAGGCACGGCCCGCAAGCTGGTCGGAATCGAGATTTTCGACAAGGCCGTCCCGCGTGCAGGCTATCCTGTCCTGACGCCCGAGGGCGAGGAGGTCGGAGTTGTCACGACCGGCTACCATTCCATCTCGCTCGACCGGAGCATCTGCTTTGCCCTGGTCCGTTCGGAATATTCCGCCCTCGACACACCTCTTTCCATAGGAATACGTAAAAAGGTTTTCCCCGGCAAGGTGGTGAAAAAGCGTTTCTACAAGACTAATTACAAAAAGTAAAACTCGATAATTCAATAGTTATGGCTAAAGTACTTGAAGGTCTGCTTTATGCAGAATCACATGAGTGGGTCCGCCTCGAAGGCGACATCGCTACCATAGGTGTTTCCGATTTTGCCCAGGAGGAAATGGGCGACATCACTTATGTCGATCTCCCCGAGGTTGACGACGACGTCGAAAAGGGCGAGGAATTCGGCGCCCTGGAAAGCGTAAAGGCTTCCAGCGAGCTCTACAGCCCCGTCACTGGTGTCGTTGTCGAGGTCAACGACGAGGTAGTCGACGCTCCCGAGAAAATCAACGAGGACGCTTTCTCCGCATGGCTCATCAAGGTGAAGGTCGGCAACCCTGCAAAGGTTGAAGGACTGCTTGATGCAGAGGCGTATAAAGCTCTTACTGATAAGTAGTAACAATGGGAGCATACAAGTATTTCCCACATACCGATGCGGATGTTCGGGCCATGCTCGACCGCATCGGTGTTGCGTCTCTGGACGACCTCTATGCGGATGTCCCTGAAAAATACAGGCTCCGCGAGAGTCCGGATCTGCCCGGCAGCATGTCCGAAGAGGAGATCCGCGATTTCTTCCAGGGACTCGACAGCCGCAACGCCCGTCTGAAGGTGTTTGCCGGCGCCGGTGCCTATGATCACTACACTCCCTCCGTGGTGCCTTACATCGCATCCCGTTCGGAGTTCCTGACTGCCTACACGCCCTATCAGGCGGAAATTTCTCAGGGAACGCTGAGGTATATCTTCGAATACCAGACCATGATCTGCAATCTGACCGGTCTGGATGCTAGCAACGCGTCGCTTTACGACGGCCCGACCGCAGCGGCCGAGGCGATGAAGATGGCCCTGGCATGTACCCGCAAGAAGTCCCGCGTGCTGCTTTCACGCACCCTCCTTCCGAATGTCGTGGCGGTGGTGGAGACCTACGCCCGTTTCCATGGCGTCGAGCTGGGCTATGTCCCTGAAGAAGGCGGCCAGACGTCCCGTGAGGCCCTTGTCGAAGCGCTGTTGTCCGGAGATGTCGCCGGCGTTATCGTCCCTTCAGTCAATCGTTTCGGTATCATCGAGGACCATGGCGGATTCGCCGATGCGATCCATGCCGAAGGCGGCGTGCTGATTGAATATTGCGACCCTTCGACGCTCGCCGTAGTGAAATCGCCCGCCGAGTGGGGAGCCGATATTGCCGTCGGAGACGGTCAGTCGCTCGGTATTCCTCTGAGCTGGGGCGGCCCCTACGTCGGAATCATGGCGTGCAAGACGGAATTCCTCCGCAAGATGCCCGGACGCATTGTCGGTCAGACAGTTGACGCCGACGGCAAACGTTGCTACGTCCTGACCCTTCAGGCCAGGGAGCAGCATATCCGCCGCGAAAAGGCCACCAGCAACATCTGCTCCAACGAGAGCCTCATGGCGCTGTACGTTACCGTCTACCTGTCCGTAATGGGCCTTGAGGGGCTCCGTGAGGTCAATCGCCTTAGCGCAGACGGTGCCCACTACCTGAAGGCTGAGCTACTGAAGACCGGCCGTTTCGAGGATGTCTATCCCGACCGTCCTTTCCTTAAGGAGTTCGTGCTGAGGTATAAAGGCGACAATGCCGAGTTGCAGAAGCGCCTTTGCGAAGGCGGATTTTTCGCCGCCCTTGCCACGGAGGAGGGCTATGTCAGTTTTTGTGTAACGGAAAGGCGCACCAAGGCCGAGATCGACCGTCTTGTCGCCATAGCCAGGGAGGGATAGGATCATGAAATATTACGATAAACTTATATTCGAATGCTCCAAGGAAGGCCGCAAGGGCTATTCCCTTCCTGACAATCCTTATCCTCATGCCGAGATTCCGGCCGACCTTTGCCGTCAGGATGCCCCCGTTCTTCCGCAGGTAAGCGAAATTGACGTCGTGCGCCACTACACGAATCTCTCGCAGATGAACTTCGGTGTCGATACCGGTTTCTATCCGCTGGGCAGCTGTACGATGAAATACAACCCGAAAATCAACGAGGAAGTAGCTTCTCTCCCCGGTTTCTCGGGTCTGCATCCGCTTATGGACGGTAGCCTTGCCGCCGGTGCCGCTGCCGTGGAGGAAGGCCTTAAAAAGGCGCTTTCGGCAATTACCGGCATGGACAGCTTTACGCTCGCGCCCTGCGCCGGAGCCCATGGCGAACTGACCGGCCTGATGATCATGCGCCAGTACCATATGGACAGGGGAGACCTCGCCCGTACCAAGGTCATCGTTCCTGACAGTGCCCATGGCACCAATCCCGCGTCGGCGGCGGTCTGTGGCCTTGAGGTCGTGCAGGTCAAGTCCCTTGACAACGGACGCATTGATGTTGAGGCGCTTAAGCCTCTGCTCGGCCCCGACATCGCCGGCATAATGATGACCAACCCCAACACTCTCGGGCTTTTCGAGACCCAGATCGAGGAGATCGCTTCGCTCGTACACGGATGCGGCGGCCTGCTCTACTACGACGGCGCCAACATGAACCCTCTGATGGGCATGGTCCGTCCCGGCGACATGGGCTTCGATATCATGCACCTTAATCTCCACAAGACTTTCTCCACGCCTCATGGCGGCGGCGGTCCCGGCAGCGGCCCTGTCGGAGTGGCAAAGCATCTCGCAGGATGCCTTGATAAGATACATGTCTCCGGCTTCCATGGCAATTTCGGCGTTGCACTGAAGGCATATGCCTATATCCTTTCGCTTGGAAAGGAACATATCCGCCAGGTGGGGCAGTTCTCGGTCCTGAGTGCCAACTATATAAAGGAGAGCCTCAAAGATGTCTACAAGCTTCCCATCCCGGATGTCTGCAAGCATGAGTTTGTCTTTGACGGGCTTGTCGACGACGGCTCTTCCCGCTCCGAGGATGGTCATGGCGCTACGACCCTGGATGTGGCCAAGCGCCTGCTGGACTTCGGTTTCCATGCGCCGACCATCTATTTCCCGCTGCTTTTCCACCAGGCTCTCATGATCGAGCCGACGGAGACGGAGTCGAAAGAGACCATCGACGATTTTATCGCCGTGATGCGTCAGATCGCCGCCGAGGCCGCGGAAGATCCTTCGATGTTGCGCAGTGCGCCGCATAATACACCCATCCGCCGTCCGGATGAGACTACGGCCGCCCGTCAGCCCATCCTCCGCTGGGTCAAAACGCCCCTTGCGTAATGGCTGCGCTTCAAACAGGAATCCGTAACAGGGCTGAGACCGTTTCTTCCGAGGAACGGTCCGCCCTTTCCATCGGCAGCGGCAACGTCCGCGTCTTTGCCACGGTCAGCATGATAGGCCTGATGGAAAAAACCTGTCTCGACAGTGTACTCCCGTTCCTTGAGCCAGGTCAGGACACGGTCGGCATCCATGTCAACGTGTCCCATTGCAGCGCAACTCCTGTTGGCATGAAGGTCTGGTGCGAAAGCGAACTTGTCGAAATCGACCGTCGCCGCCTCGTCTTCAAGGTGGCCGCCTACGATGAATCCGGCCTGATAGGCGAGGGGACCCACGAGCGATTCATCATCGACAAGGACCGCTTCGAATCCAAAGCCGCTTCGAAGTTGTGATGGCACGGGGATACCCGATGACCGGCATGCAATTAAACAGACACGAGGCCCATCTTTACGGCGAAGGCGACGCATTCTACAATGCTGTCCAAGCCGAATTTCCCTTTTATGCGCTCTTTGTAACTGTCCACGGTGTTGAGGGTAATTTCAAGGGCCGATGCAATCTGTGAATTGGAGTAGCCGGAGGTGGTGAGTTGGAGCACTTCCAGCTCGCGTGGCGTAAGTCCTTGAGGTTTACGGGCAAGCAGATTCTCACGCCCGCCAAAGATGCGAGTGATCCGGTCGGCGTCGATGGTTTCTCCAAAGAAAAGGCTT
>ONKE01000020.1 GCA_900318355.1 uncultured Bacteroidales bacterium | reverse complement strand
GTCAAGAACATCACCAACTACGGCGTGTTCGTCGACCTCGGCGGCGTGGACGGTCTGATCCACATCACCGACCTGAGCTGGGGCCGTATCAACAACCCCGAAGAAATCGTCAGTCTCGACGAGAAGATCAAGGTTGTCGTCCTCGACTTCAACGAGCAGCAGAAGCGCATCGCCCTCGGTCTGAAGCAGCTTACCCCTCACCCGTGGGAGAGCCTCGATCCCGACCTGAAGGTCGGCGACAAGGTCACCGGCAAGGTGGTTCTCATCGCAGACTACGGTGCATTCATCGAGATCAAGCCCGGTGTTGAGGGTCTGATCCATGTCAGCGAAATGAGCTGGAGCCCCCGCCTCCGCATCGCCCAGGACTTCCTCAAAGTCGGCGACGAAGTTGAGGCACAGGTCCTTTCCCTCGACCGCGAGGCCCGCAAGATGAGCCTTGGCCTGAAGCAGCTTGTCCCCAACCCTTGGGAGAATATCCGCGAGAAATATCCCGTCGGTTCCAAGCACACCGCCACCGTCCGCAACATCACCAACTTCGGTGTGTTCGCCGAGCTGGAAGACGGTATCGAAGGCCTGATCCACATCAGCGACCTGAGCTGGGACAAGATCAAGCATCCTTCAGAGATGGTTGCCTCCGGCGACAAGATCGACGTCGTCATCCTCGATTTCGACGAGTCCAACCACAAGCTCAGCCTTGGTCACAAGCAGATCCTTCCCAACCCTTGGGACGAGCTTGAGAGCAAATATCCTGTCGGTAGCGTAGTCAACGGTACCGTTGCTTCCGTAACTGACAAGGGTGCCAACATCACCCTCGAGGGTGGCGCCGAGGCCTTCGCGTTCAGCCGCGAGCTGGTCAAGGAAGACGGCAAGGCCGCCGTTGTAGGCGAGACCCTCCCGTTCAAGGTCGTCGAGCTGCGCCGCAGCACCCGCCGCGTCCTCGTTTCCCACACCCGCACCTATCAGGAGGTGAAGGAAGCCAAGGCCGTCGCCGAGGCCGACAACACCAAGAAGGCTGTCAAGAAGATCAACTCCACCGTCGAGAAAGCCACCTTCGGCGACATCTCCGAGCTGGCCGCCCTCAAGGACAAACTCGAGAAGGGTGAGTAATCTCTCACTGTCGGTGCTGGGCAGCGCTTCGGCAATGCCCGTGCCCGAAAGGTATCAAAGCGCCCACGTACTGGATGTACGGGGGCGCTTGTTCCTTATCGATTGCGGCGAGGCCGTCCAAAGGCGCTGGATGGGCATGCACCTGCCGCTTTCAAAGCTGGACGCCATCTGCCTCAGCCATATCCACGGAGACCATCTGTTCGGCCTGTTCCCGCTTCTGTCGACTCTCGGGATGGGAGGCAGGATGACTCCTTTAAATATATATGCGCCGTCGAATTTCGGCCCCGTGCTGAAGTTCTTCCTATCGTATTTCGGCGACGGGCTGTCGTTCGAAATCCGTTTCGTGCCCCTCAAGGGCAAAGGCCCGGAAGTGATTTTCGAAGGCAAGTCCACGGAGATTGTGGCCTTCCCCCTTAATCATGGCATCGACACCTACGGATTCCTGTTCCGCGAAAAGGAACCGATGTTCAACGTCCGGAAAGAGGCCGTGGCCGAATATGGGCTCACGCTCACCGAGATAGGCACTCTCAAGCGCGGAGAGGACGTAGTGCGCCCCGGATCGGTCGTCCTTCCGGCCTCGGAGCTGGCCTACAAGCCATATGAGCCGGCGAGCTACGCTTATGTCAGCGACACGGCTCCGTTCCCGGAGCTCGGTGGCTGGCTCAAGGGCGTAAGCCTGCTCTATCATGAGGCTACGTACACGGAAGCCTATGCCGACCAGGCCGCCAAACGCCACCACAGCACCGCCATCCAGGCTGCGCGAACCGCCCTCGAAGCCGGCGCGGGCACGCTTCTCCTCGGCCACTATTCTTCCAGGATAAAGGATCCTTCGTCCATACAGTCCGAGGCCCGCACCGTTTTTCCCGCCTCCTTCGCCGCCCAGGACGGCGACCGCTGGGACATCGGCCCCGGGAAAAGTGCTTTCAAATTGTAACATCCGTCGCGGCATAATTCTGCCGCAGCGATAAAAAAATGCCGCCAAATTGTACAATGGTGGCTTTTTTTTGTTAACTTGCGCCATGAACTTAACAGACAGACTATGAGAAAGATGTTGATCTTGCTCCTGGTCCAGGCGACGATTTTCCTCGTGGGTGGGGGTAGAGTTCAAGGACAAACCCCTCGTTTACAGATAGTTAGAAGTGCTTCAGGAAGAGTAGTTGACCAGGACGGAGAGCCTCTTCCAGGTGCTGCAATCATAGATAAGGCTACCGGCAAGGCAGCTATTGCCGAAGCCGACGGCACATATACCCTTCGTATTTCCGACCAGGCCAGTACGCTGACATTCTCCTTTCTCGGGATGGACAGCCAGGAAAGTCCCGTCAAGGCCGGTTCCAGTGACGTAATAATCAATGCGACCCTCCGCTCTTCCAACGAACTGGAAGAAGCCGTGATCAGCGTCGGATACGGCCTCAAGCAGAAGCGGGAGGATATGGTCGGCTCTGCCTACCAGGTTTCTTCCGAAGAAATCAAGGACCGGCCTGCCGCACGTATAGACAATCTTCTGGCTGGCCTCGTGCCCGGCATGAACGTGTTGGAAGACAACTCCTCCGGCCGGACATCCGTCAAGATTCGTATCCGCGGCGACGGTACTCTCAGCGCTTCCAACGAGCCGCTATGGATTATCGACGGAGTCGAGGTCTATACCGGAAGCAAGACAAATTCGTTCAGCGGTACGTCTTCTACGGTCAGCCCCTTGTCCTACCTCAATCCCGACGACATCGAGTCTATGACCGTCCTTAAAGACGCGGCCACCACCGCGCTTTACGGTGCAGATGGCGCCCGTGGCGTAATCCTCGTGACGACGAGAAAGGCCAGGGAGGGCCAGCCATCATATAATTTCTCTGTGAAATACGGTGCTTCCTGGGTAGACCGGAGTACGCTTCAGCGCTTCATGGGAGCGTCGGACTGGCTGGCGGTATCGAAAGAGGCATGGGCGAATGCCGGCCACCCCGCAGCGGCCTATCCCTTCCTGGACAACGACCGGCAGGGCTACAAATACTCCGAGATGGATACCGACTGGTTCCCGTACTACAACGGCGTGGGCCAGACCCTTCAGGCCAATTTCTCCGCGGCGGGCGGTACGAAGAAGATGCGCTCCTATTTTTCGATGTCCTACTACGGCAACAAATCTCCGTTCATCGGCAACAGCGACCAGCGCATCTCCTTGAACTTCAAGAATAATTACCATTTTTCCGACCGTTTCGAAGCCGGTATCAACCTGTCGGGAGCATTCCTGCGCAGCAACACCTACAGCCGGTCTTCCTTCTGGGATGAGCACCTTCCGATTTTCACCCCGTACAATCCGGACGGCTCCTACCGCGCCTACAACTGGTACAGTACCGACAACAACGTTTTCGAGCCCGTTCAAAAGCGTTTCTTCTCCTATCTGGACGAGCGGGACCTGAATGAAAGCTATCAGAACAACGTGAATGCGCAGGCAACCGTCTCTCTGGTGTGGAAGCCTTTCGACGGGTTCTCCGTTTCGTCTGAAACCAGTGGCGCCGTCATCAATGTGTATAATCCTTCCTATACATCGATCAATACTATCGCCAACCAGCTGAGTTCCTCCACCACCAAGGGCTATTCAGACCGGCGCTCGGTCTTTGACTACCGTATCTCTGAAAAGCTTCATGTCAATTACGACCATACTTTTGCGGGCAAGCACAAGGTAAGCGCAGTCCTGGGCGTCGACTGGCGTTCCAGCAAGCATGTCAACAGTGAAATCTACGGTTCCGGCTTTGCAAACGACAATCTTCGCGAAGTCTCGTTTTCCGACGAATCCACGCGGAAGGGCTATTCTGGCATAACCTTGAACAAGAGCCTGTCATATCTGGGGTCCCTCCAATACAACTACGACAAGCGTTACGCCATCCTCTACAATTTCCGTCGTCAGGGCAACAGCGACTTTTCGGAGTATTCCCGCTGGGAGTTTTTCCAGAGCGTGGGCGTGCGCTGGAATGTTCACAGGGAGCATTTCTGGAATGTCCCCTGGCTCAACGAGCTTAGCCTGGAACTGACCTATGGTACCACGGGCAATTCGCGAACCGATTCCACGGCCTACGGCAACTATTCCATCTCTTCCGGCAACTACTACGGCGGGGCCACGGGAGCAAATCAAAGTTCCATCCCCAACGCCGGTTTGTCGTGGGAGCGGACCTACAAGACCAACGCAAGGCTTAACGTCGGGTTCCTGAAGCGCTTCCACCTTACCATCGAGCCGTACCGCGAAGTGACTACCGACGTCCTGTACAAGGCCCGCCTTTCTTCCGTGGTGACCACCGGCACCCTGATGCGTAACATCGGCACCATCTCCAACACCGGCATCGAGATCCTCTTCGAGTCTGTCAATATCGACAACGGTAATTTCCGTTGGACCACGTCGTTCAATGGCGCCCACGACAGGAACATGGTAGAAAAACTAAACGGCGACGCCTACACGGGATTCTTCGACTACATCTGGATCGAAGGGCAGCCCAAGGACGCGTTCTGGCTGGTCAAATGGGCAGGCGTGGATCCGGTTTCGGGTGCGCCCATGTGGTACGACCGCAATGGCGACCTGACCTATTCTTTCAATTATGCCGACCGCGTGTTCATGCCGCAATATTCGAAATATCCCGTACTCTTCGGCGGCTTGAACAACTCCTTCGAATACAAGCGCCTGACCCTGAATATCCAACTGACCTATTCCTTCGGCGCCTGGGACTACATACTCTTTGAAAGTGACGGATCCGACGCAATTGAAGACAACCAGCCCCTTGAGTCGATGAACCATTGGCGCAAGCCAGGCGACATAGCGCTCAACCCGAAGTTTTCCCTCAATAATTCGCTGACGGCATATAATACCGACAGGCAGTTGATGCGTACAGACAATATCGAGCTTTACACCCTGTCGCTCGGCTACAAACTGCCCGACCGCTGGCTCAAGGGAACCGGCATCCGCACCTGCCAGTTAAGCGTCATAGGCAACCATCTCTACCTGTGGACTCCGGCCCAGAGCCGCTTCCACAACAGTTATAAGAATTTCAAATATTCCAGCGGCATGACCCCGTCGGTACAGGCCCAGGTCTCCCTCAGTTTTTAGCGTCATGAAGAAGATTATTTCCCATATGGCAGCCCTCGCCGCCGTCGCCTGTCTCTGGGGCTGTGCCAAGCTCGAAGAGAAGCTCTTATATGTCCAGCCCATCGGAAAGAATACCACTGCGGCTTTCCTGTCGACGATGGACGGCATCCAGATGGCCTCGGAGGGCATGCACCGTCAGGTTCTGGAGTTTTATCACGACTCTTTCATCAAGTATGCCGAAGTGCCTGCAGACCTGCTGAATGTCAATTCTCTCTATCTTGACGAGGGGGACAGGCTCCTGTATAACTATCAGCTCGAATCGGACCACGTCTCCACCTATCCGCGCAATGTCTGGGTAGGCGGATGGGACATTGTAACGGCCGCCAACAACCTTATCAACTATGCCGACAAGGCCAAGGCCACCTATACGACGGCTGCCAACCAGGCCTTGCTCGATAAAATCGTGGCTCAGGCCTATTTCTGCCGCGCCCTGGCCCATTTCGACCTCTGCCGTGCCTATGGACAGCCCTATTCCTACAAGCCCGACCACAGCCAGCTGGGCGTGCCGGTCGTAACGCGGGCGCTCACCCTGTCCGATCATCCTTACCGCGAAACCGTAGGCAAGGTCTACGAGCAGGTTGTCTCCGACCTTAATTCGGCCCTTGAACGCTTTGAAGCCAGCGCTCAGGCCAATCCGTCCGCGGCCTCGTCGAATGTCCAGAAGGATGCGATTTCCGATCCGTACCATGTTTCCTACATAGCCTGCGAGGCTCTTCTGGCCAGAGTCTGCCTTTACATGGAAGACTGGCAGCAGGCCGCAAAGCATGCCAAGTCGGTCATGGACAAAGTCTCCCTTTCTCCGCGCTCCGAATACGTCGACATGTTTCGTTCGTCACAGGAAAACAAGGGCCGTGAGAGCATATTCCGTCTGAACTGTTACGGAGTCACTTTCGCCTTGGCAAAGGATTTCGATCCGACAGGTACCAACGGGTTTTTCCCTGACGCGTCGCTTCAGGAATATTACGAGGCTGACGACATCCGTCGGGAACTGCTCACCTACACCGCTGCCGCCGGAGATCCGGAAGCATATCAGGGAAAGTCCTGGCCTGCTGTGTGCAAGTATTTGTATTACAAGAGTATAAGCGAGACTGAAAGGCGCGTTTGCGACCTTTTTGTCCTGCGCGTTTCGGAGATGTACCTGATTCATGCCGAGGCCCTGGCCCATGGCGAAGGTTCGCTTTCCGATGCCGCCGACGATATTGCGGCGCTTCAGGCCCGGGCGCGCGGGATTGAAAAAGATGCCGTGAAGTTGGATTACGGCAGCGCCGAAGACTTGCTCGGAATCATAGCAAAAGAGCGGGTGCGCGAACTCTGCTTCGAAGGCCACCGGTTTTTCGATCTCGGCCGTCGTGGCGAAAGCGTGATTCGCTCGTCTACGAGCAATGCTGAACATACGGATGAATTCTCCGCCTTGCGGCTGGACTATCCCAACTACCGGTTCGTATTGCCTATAGACCGGATGGAACTCCAGAGCAATCTGGAGATGAAACCCAATCCCGGCTACGTTTCTTACGACGGGACTTATATCGACGGGGAGGAATAAGCGATGAAAAGACATTTTTTGCATATTTGCGCCGTCCTGGCTGCGCTGCTTGCCCTGACTTCATGCAAGGACAGGCTTGAGATTTACTTTACAGACTACTACGTGGCCATAAAAAGCGAGTCCGGGTTGGCGGTATCCACCGTGATGAGTTTCTCGGACAATTTCGTCGTGCAATATCCGGTGACACTGGTCTCTCCCAAACGTACCGACGACCTTGTCGTCACGCTGGAGCTTGTTCCGGGAGATGGCCTTCAGCCGGGAGTCGACTACACGGCACCTTCCAAGCTTACGGTGACTTTCGGGCCGGACGAGTATAAGAAATATTTCCGTATCAACTATTTAAAGCACGACGTCGATCCTTCCAAGGACAATACGCTCACGATACGGCTAGTGTCGGCCTCAGACCCGTCCCTGATTATGGGCTACCCCGGTCCGAGCAAGAAATTCAGCACCCATGTGGTGACCAAGATAAATGATAACTAACGAACTTCAACAATTTTAAAACCAAATGATTATGAAAACTTTAAAATGGATGTCCGGCATTCTGGCGATGGCCTTGGCCGTGACCTTCTGTACGAAGGAGAAAGAAGGAGACAACTCCGGAGAAACCCAAGATGAAACACCTGCGGTCCTCACCTCGGTAAAGGTCCTTGCCGCTGATAACGAGGGCATAATTACCGAAGACATCGTCGTGGATGAGATCTCCGAGACCATGATCGTCCGCATTCCCGGCGGCGGTGTCGGAAAGACCATCACCGTGACCGTCACCGTCGGAGAGAACGATGTAGTGAAAATCAATGACGAAGAAGTCAGCGAAGACGGCAAGGCTTCTTTCGACGCCACCTATCCTGCCGACATCGTCGTCACCAACTCGAAGTCCGGCAACAAGCTTTCATTTGTCCTCAAGGTCGGCAAGGTCCTCGAAATAGTCGGCCAGCCCGTTGCGCTGTGGCACGGCGAAATGGAGCAATTCTGGGGCGGACCGCTGCTGACGGTCAGTTCCAAGGACGATATGCCGTATATCGCTTATACCAGGAAGATAATAAGCCGTATTTACTCGGAAACGACGGGTGAAGGCGAAGACGCCGTCACGAAGATAAAGGCGGATACTGAGAGCAATCCCAGGGCAAGGGCCATCAAATGGAATGGCAGCGCCTTCGTCGAGGTGGGAGAGACTCCATTCTCCGACCATGGCCAGTTTGCAAATGCTACAACCATAATAGAAGCGTTAGATGCCGCGCCCAACGGAGACATTTATGTTCTTCTGCGCGCAGAAAAGAACTCCAGCCGTCTGACCGTGATGAAATTTGACGGCAGCGCATGGTCATATGTCGGGGGCAACGGTCCTGATCCGGGACCGACCGACGGAAGTGAAAAGAAGACTGACAACGAACACGAAATCAATTCTACGAACGTTACATCTCCTGCCCGTGAAATTGATTTCTTCTTTGCCGGAGGCAAGCCGGGATTCGTCACCAAGGGCAACGCCAAGAGTGTAGACAAGTCCGAAGCGGACCTCTTTGAATTTGACGGTTCCGCATGGAATAAGACAATTGGCCTGCAGGGCGTCCCTACCTATGCCGAGACATCAAATAAGGCCGCATTCTGGGGAGCCCGGAGTGTGTCAGTCGGCGATGTGATATACCTTCTTGCCCAGTCCAACGAAAAAGGTTACTACCTGCTCAAGAAGGAAAACGGCGTATGGACGAAGGTGGTCGACAACTTCATCCCCGAAGGCGCCACTTGCGGGTTGAACGGCAGTATGGAGATCGCCGCCAATGCTGAGGGCCAGGTGTTTATCTTCGTTGCCAATTGGCAGGGAGGCGTCATGCAGATCTATCGCTTGAACTCTACCAATAATACTTTCGAAGCATATGCCAATGCCTTGCCGACCCCGATTTCCGAAAAGGGGGCAGTTCAACTTGAAATGCGCTTTGGCATCAACCCTGTCAGCGGGCAGTTCATAGCAGTGAGGGCCGGATCTGTAAAAGAAGAAGACGGCACGGTGAATGCGGATGATAAAAACCTCTACTTTGCCATGGTTGACGAAAACCGTCAGTGGACAGAGTGGGTAAAGATCGACAGCGCTCCCGTGTCGGGCGATCTGAGCAGCATGGCTTTCACCTCCGACGGTACCGCCTGGGTCGCATACGAGACAGGTTTCACTCTTGACGGCTATGCGGCTGCCGGTCAGATGCAGCTGGTCCGCGTAGGTCTCGAGGCTGATATCCTTCCTGAATAAGGAACTGTTTAAGTTTTATTCGGCGGGATTCCCTCCCGAGGGGAGTCCCGCCGCTATTTAATAGCCCGACTATGCGCAAGACATTGGTTCTGATTCTTTCACTGTTGTTTTTGCAGACTCTGGAGGCAAGGGGCCTGCGCGTTGCTTTTGTAGGCGATCCGCAGGTTGACTCCGAAGAGGATCTGTATTATGCAAGAAAGTCTGTGTATGCGGAGCTTCGTGCCCGCAGGGATCTGGACCTCGTGGTGTTCCTTGGCGACATGGTCAACGATGATGTCCGTCTTCTGGTGCCTACCCGTGCCACCCTGGATTCGCTCCCATGTCCATGGGCATGCGTCCCCGGCAACCACGACCGCGACATGTACTCTGCCAAAAAGGGGCAGGTGCTAAGTTTCGACGGCGTCGTGCGTGAAGGCAAGGCGCGTGACATGGCAACCTATAGCCGAGTCATCGGTGCTCCGGACACGACGTTCGATATGGGCGGAGTGCGTTTCATAATGATGGACGATGTTCGCAGCCGCGGTATGGCCGACTACGAAGGCGGGTTCCGAACCGACCAGAAACAATGGCTGAGGGGAGTTCTTGCCGCTACGCCGCAGGATATGGGCGTGGTGCTCTCGGCTCATATCCCTTTCCGGGAGTTCAGCGCTTTGGACAGCCTTGAATCCATTCTGAAAATACATCCCAAGATGCTGCTCATGTGCGGGCACACCCATACCATGGCGCGGCATAAACTGCGTTTCCCCGGTGGCCTGGAAGTGGAAGAAGTGCTTGCCGGCGCGGCTTGCGGGTCATGGTGGCGCGGAGTCCCGGATGAACACGGCATTCCTTCAGCTACCATGAACTGCGGCAGCCCGCGAAGCTATTACCTGGCCGATTTCACCAGGTCGGGCTACAGGCTTTCGGCAAAAGTTATCGGCAAGGACCCCTCCACTCAGGCCTCGGCCTGGATTTCAGACTCCACTCGTCTTGTAGTGAACATCTACGCAGGGAGTGTCGACGGAGTGGTCAAGGTACGTGTCCCCGGAATCAAGGGATGGCTTGAATTGCCCCGGAGGTCGGAACCGGCCCCGGAGGAATACTCGGTTGCATATTTCAACAAGACCATTCCCGGTCGCAAATCCCGTGATCCCAGATATATACCCATGCTCCTTCGGGAGTCGCCCCATGTCTGGGCGCTGAATATGAAAAACAGTCCTGAAACGGTCGCAGCGCTGTCTGCCGCCCGTGGGAAAAAGGTCCGGATCCGTTATGAAGACCCGGTCATGAAATTTACCGCCGTGGCGCCGCTGGAGGTTTCGCCCAAGTCTCCGCGTCGCTGAGGGACGATTCTTTTGTAAACGATAATTATTTTTGCTAACTTGCAGGCGAACTTGACAAATAGATATCGAAAGATGAAACGCCTGCTGCTCATTTTATTCCTGCTCTTGCCGGCGGCTTCTTCCGCGCAGACTTTTTACATGCGGGGGTCGAGAAATGTTTTCCGCATCACGGCAGAGATAGTCGACTCGCTGTCCAGTGAGCCGGTGGCGTTTTCGTCCGTTTATCTGCGCCCTGTCGGCGACACGCTCATCACCCATTTCACCCTTTCCGACCAGAAAGGCAAGGCCGTCTTGGATGAGGTTACAAGAGGGGAGTATACCCTCAATGTCGAGTTCCTGGGCTACAAGCCCTATCGTAAGAAAATCTATTTCAGCGAGTCGAAAAATCTCGGGAAAATCAAGATGCAGGAGGATTCTGAGCAGCTTGCATCGGCCCGCGTGAGCGCCGCCGTCGCCCCGATGGAGATAAAGCAGGACACGATCGTCTACAATGCCGCCGCATTCCATGTTGAGGAAAACGACGTCCTGAAGGACCTCCTGAAGAAGATGCCGGGGGTGGAAGTTGGCGAAGACGGCTCGGTCACGGTGCAGGGAGAGTCGGTCCAGAAGATAACCGTCAACGGACGCACTTTCTTCACCGGAAGCAACAGCGCAGCCCTCGACAACCTCCCCGCCAAGGCCGTCAATAAAATCCGGGTCACAAACTACGAGTCCGAAAAGGCTGCCCTGACAGGCATACGCCAGAGCGGACGAGAAGGGAAGACGATGGACGTGGGACTGAAGCAGGAATACAGCAACGGCACCTTCGGGCGCATAGGTGCCAATGCCGGTGCGTCAATCCCCGGAAAGGGGCAGGATCCGATGCTGTCCGGAAAGCCGTTCCTCTGGAATGTAGGCGGAATGCTCTCGTCTTTCGGCAAACAGGATCAGGTTACATTAATCGCCCGGGGCCAGAACGTCGAGGTCGGTGAAGGAAGGGCCCCCCGTATGGGTGGAAGCGGACTGACTACCTCCGGCCAAGCCGGCGTCAACTGGACGACTGACCGGATTTCGGGCTATGAAACCGCGGCGAGTGTCTACTATGACGGCAGATCCCTCGAGTCGGGTTCGCGATCCTCGACCGTCAATTACCCTGCGTCGGGCGAAGAGATACTGAGCGATTCGCGTCGTGCCGGCACCAGCGGCAGACACAAGGTGGACCTGTCGGCATCCATAAACCCGTCGAGGTCGAAGGCGTCCGAGTACTATATTTCGTTCGCTCCACGTTTCAGTTACGCCAGGGGCAGTTCCCGGTCATCTTCCAGCTCCAACTCGCTGGTAGGGGGAGAAGAGCGCAACCGCAGCGAGGCCCTGAGCACTTCGTTTTCCGACAATTTCGGCGCTTCGGGCTACCTGAGTTTTATCAGGCCCAAAATTGGTAAGGAGCGACGTAGCATGCATGCCATGCTGTCCTATGATGTCTCAAAGAATGACGGGACGAGCACGGAACATTCATCCACATGGATGGCCTCCGGAGACAGGACGGTCCTTCGCGACCTTAATTATCTGTCTGATGGAATAAGCGGATCCGCGTCGCTGTCCTTGAGTTACATCGAACCTATTTCCACGAGACTGTTCCTCCAAACGCAACTTGAATCAAGGTATCAGGGAAGCCATAGTAAAAAGGATGCTTCCAATCTTGACGGGACCCGTAATGACTATTATTCCACGCTGTCAAACAGGAATTCCTTCTACGGAAAGGGCAATCTGCTCGCCCAGTATGCCTTGAGCGAAAAAAAGAATATGTTTGTGCAAGTCGGCGCGTCCGTCGACGTCGACAACATCGTGACATATTCCCTGGCCCAAAATAAGGAATCCCTGCTCGGGCAGGGGGAGTGGCTGCTGAATGTCGCTCCGTCCCTTATCTTCTTCTCCAAGAGCCTGACCCTCCAATATTATGGCAGGTCGTCACAGCCGTCTCATTCCCAGATGATGTCACTGCTCGATATCTCCGACCCGACTCGTATCTCGACGGGAAATATCTATCTCAAGCCTTCATTTACAAATACCGTAAACCTTGATTATCACTTGCCATATTCCCCTTCCATGAGGACGCTTGCCGTCGGTTTGTCCGCAGTGGTGACAAGCCATCCGCAGGTGACGGCAAGCTGGTTTGATGCCTCAAGCGTGCGATACAGCGTGCCTGTCATGGCAGGAAAACCGACGATAAGCATTATGCCCCGCTTCAACCTGGTAATACCTCTTGACAAGAAATCCCGCTTGCGCATGTCGCTTTCCACCAATGGAAACTACTCCCGCATGACCAACTATCAGGCGTCCGGCATTTTGTCCGGCATTGATACCGATACGTTCAATTACGACGATTTCATGAGGGCATTCTGGGGCGGGGAGGCCGGAGAGCGGTTCTATAGCGGCGACAGCGGCTTCCGCGAGAGCCTTACCCACCGGCTGACGGCTTCCCAGAGGCTGGACTTCGATTACAGGGGAGAAGCCGTCTCGGCTTATGCCCGGTTCAATGCAAGCGGCAACATGGCCTGGTACACCCTTGATTCCCAGGCCAATTCAAATACCTGGGTCGTTACCGCCCTTGTCGGTGCGACGTGGAAGGCTCCGCTGGATTTCAGGCTTGGCGGAGATTATCAGTTCAGCCGCTACTTCGGATATTCCGACGGTTTCTCAAATGCTACGCATCATCTGAATGTCCGCCTGACAAAGTCCATCAAGGCTTTCACGCTTTCCCTGCAGGGACTCGACCTGCTCAATCAGGGCATCTCCATCGTACATAATGTCGATTCCGACAGCGTGTCGGATTCCTACAGCCTGTCGCAGGGACGCCGTGTCCTTTTCGGGGTCACATGGAACTTCGGCCGCATGAACGCACGCAACAGCCAGACAGCCGAAGCGGCAGAGGCCCAGATGAACGGGTGGGCGGGAGGTGGCGTTCGTATGCGCCGTCGCTAAGATTGTTTCTTTGCTCTTTTTTTGTTAATATTGCAGTATGAAAAGGATTTTGTTCATACTCTCCCTGGTGTTGCTCCTTTCCGCCGACGTGTCGCCGCAGCAGCAATATATCGACAAATATGCTCCGCTGGCGGTGAGTGAAATGTACCGCAGCGGCGTCCCCGCCAGCATCACCCTGGCCCAGGGCCTGCTTGAGTCGCGTTACGGCCTGTCGCGTCTTGCTACCGAAGGCAACAACCATTTCGGCATCAAGTGCCACAACTGGAAGGGTAAGAAGATGTATCACGACGACGATGCGAAAGGGGAGTGTTTCCGCGTCTATGACGACCCGGAGCAGTCCTTCCTCGACCATTCCGATTTCCTTCGCTACCAAGACCGCTACAAGTTCCTTTTCGACCTTAAGACCACCGACTACAAGGGCTGGGCCAATGGCCTCAAGAAGGCCGGCTACGCCACCGACCCCGCCTATCCCTCGAAGCTCATTAAGCTGATTGAGGACTACTCCCTCCAAAAATACGACAAAATGACTGTCCTGCAGGCCGAGGCTTCCGTCCCGGCCCGGAAAGTGGAGCAGTCGCCGGCCAAGGGCGGTTCCAAGGCTGCGAAGAAGGATAAGAAGCGCCGCAAGAACCGCAGGTCCATGGAAGAGAAATATGTGGATGACACTCAGAAAGAGATAGTTGCGTCTCCGAATCGTCTCGAGGCCGATGCCGACACGAAGATTTCCCGCGACAAGGCTTCCGAGACCATCCGTTTTTCCCTTTCGCGCGAGCTGCGTTCCCGCAACGGCGTGCCGTATATCCTCTCCACATCTGGGGAGACATATGCATCTGTGGCGAAGGCTAACAACCTGTTCCTTAAGGAGCTTCTCCGCTACAACGACCTTGCGGCGGAGGAAACCCTCCTGCCCGGCACCGTGGTATATCTTCAGCCGAAAAAGGCTCAGACCGAGCGCGGGCTCGACAAATACATAATCGCCGAAGACGGGGAAGACCTTCGGGCGGTCGCCCAGCGTTTCGGCGTGAAACTCTCTTCGATAAGGAAGATGAACGCCCTCGCTTCCGGCTACGTTCCCCGGGAGGGCGACACCATTCTCCTGAGGAAGGCTGCGGCCCGCAAACGCAAATAGTATGAAAAAGGCATTTAAGATATCTGCGGCCCTGTTTCTGGCCGCCATTCTGGGTGTGGGCGGATACTTCGCCTGGCAATATTACTACGACCGCAAGGTCCCGAATTTCCGGTCTTCGTCCGAGCTTTTCATCCGCCCGGACACGCCTGTCGACAGCGTTGTGGCCCAGTTGCTCCGCTCTTCCGACGTCGTGCGGCCTGCCAGCGTCCGGAGGGTCTTCCGCAAGGTCGATTCGGTAAAGCCCGGCCACTACACGGTTTCGGCCAAGGACCCCAGCATTTACGTAGCCCGCATGGTCCACGCGGGGTGGCAGACCCCGGTCAAGCTGGTGCTCTCGGGCACGCTTCGCCGCCAGCAGGACCTCGCCTCGAAGATAAGCCGCCAGATGATGCTCGATTCCATCGACGTCATCCGGGCCCTGAGGGATTCGGCCTTGCTTGCCTCATACGGATTCCGCACCGAAGACGTGTTCGCGCTCTTCTTCCCCGACACCTATGAAGTCTGGTGGACCGACCCTATGACGGCAGTCCTCGACAAGCAGAAAGCGGCCTACGATGCATTCTGGACCGAAGACAACCTGCGCAAAGCGGCCGCTCAGGGGCTTACGCAGAGGGAAGTGCCCATCCTCGCCTCCATCGTTAAGGGCGAGACCAACTACGAGCCCGAGATGCCGTCCATCGCGGGAGTCTATCTCAACCGCCTCCACAAAGGCATGAAACTCCAGGCCGACCCGACCATAGCCTACTGCTTCGACTACGAACTCGACCGCGTGCTCAAAAAGCATCTGGAGGTCGATTCCCCGTTCAATACCTATAAGAATTTCGGTCTTCCTCCGGCTCCCATATACGTTCCCACGCGGGCTGCGCTCGAAGCGGTGCTCAACCCCGACCGTCACGGCTACATCTTCTTCTGTGCCAGCCCCGAATTCAATGGCACCCACCGTTTTGCGGTTACATATTCCGAACATCTGACCAATGCGCGTGAATTCCAGCGGGCCCTTACGGCCCGCCGCGCGGCAAAGAAATAACATCCTCCCGGGCCATGGATATCATAGCTGAGAAATTTCCGCATTATGCTCCTGAGCAGCAGGAGCTTATCCGCAGGGCATATTCGCTTGCCGAAGAGGCTTTCCGCGAAGATGCCCGCTTTGACGGGTCGCCATTCATCGGCCATCCGATGGGCGTCGCACTCATCGCCTCCGACGAAATCGGGCTTCCGGCGGAGTGCGTTGCCGCGGTTTTCCTGCACGAGGCGGAGCGGATGCACCCCGGCCTGCCCCGTGCGGCCGGTTTTCCCGATGAGGTCTACACGATGGTAGACGGCCTTAACCGCATCTCCACCATCAAACCGAAGGATACGCGGCTCGAAGCCGAAAACTACAAAAAGCTGATCGTCCAGTATTCCACCGACCCCCGGGTGACTGTCCTCAAGATCGCCGACCGGCTTGAGGTGATGCGCCGCCTCGGCATGTTCCCGGCCCAGGCGCGTGAACGCAAAGTGCTTGAGACTCTGATGCTTTACATTCCTCTGGCTCACCAGCTGGGGCTCTACAACATAAAGGGCGAGATGGAAGACATCTATCTCCGCTATGCCGAGCCGGAGCAATACAGGGCCATCACCAACAAGCTCAAGGCCACGGAGAAAGACAGGGAAAAGCTGATGGAAGAGTTCGTGGAGCCGCTGAAAAAGACCCTGTCCGACGCCGGCATACGCTACAAGGTAAAGGTCCGCACCAAGAGCGCCTACTCCATTTTCAAGAAGATGCGGGTGCAGAAAGTGCCGTTCGAAGGCGTCTACGACGTGTTCGCCATGCGCTTCATCATCGACTGCGCCGACGACCCCGCGGTGGAAAAGGACCTCTGCTGGAAGGTCTACTCCTACGTTACCGCCGAATACGAGCCGGACACTTCCCGTCTTCGCGACTGGATAACCAACCCGAAACCAAACGGTTACGAGTCCCTTCATATCACTGTCCGCAACCGCGACGGCAATGCCCTGGAAGTCCAGATCCGCACCGCCCGCATGGACGCCGAAGCCGAAAACGGCAATGCTTCCCACTGGTCCTACAAGGGTATCAAGCATGAGGCGGCGATGGACCGTTGGCTCCAGTCCGTGCGTTACAATCTTGAACATCCGATGGAGGTGAAGTCGGAAGACCTGCCCCAGCCTCCCGAGGGCGAAATATTTGTTTTCACCCCTACGGGCGAGCTCCGTATCCTGCCCAAAGATGCCTCAGTGCTCGATTTCGCCTTCAATATCCACACCGGTATCGGTCTCCGCTGCACCGGCGGAAAAGTCGACGGCAAGGCCGTGTCCATACGCGAAAAGCTCCACACCGGGCAGGTGGTGGAGATCATGACCGGAAAGAACCAGAAACCCTCGGCCGACTGGGTCGGCTACGTGGTCACTTCCAAGGCCCGCGGCAAGATACGGCAGTTCCTCCACGAAACCGAATACAAGAAGGCCGCGGAGGGTAAGGAACTCCTGCAGAGGCGTCTGAAAAACTGGAAGCTGGAGCTTCCCGACTCCATGATTACGGAGCTGCTGAAGAAGTATAAGTTCCAGACCATAAATGCTTTTTATGCGGCAGTGGGGGAGGGTGAGCTGGACGTTGCCGACATACGCACCTATATCCAGGCCCACGACGCCATGGAGGCTGAGGCCGCGGCGCGTGCCGCCGAGGCTGAGGCTGAAAAGCGCAAATGGAAGGCCGAAGACCTGCGCGAAGGCGGCGACGACATCCTCGTCATCAACGCCCGCAATCTCAAGGGCCTCGACTACAAGATGGCCCGCTGCTGCAACCCTGTCTTCGGCGACGACGTTTTCGGTTTCGTAACCCGCGACGCAGGTATCAAAATCCACCGCATATCGTGCCCTAACGCGGCCCGGCTGCTGGAAATGTATCCATATCGAATCCAGAAGGTCCGCTGGGCCGACACCCCTTCATCGGGCTCCTTCCAGGCCACGTTGAGGGTCATCTGCGACCAGGATGCCTCCGTGATGAGCCGCATAATGGAAATAGTGGGCCAGTTCAAGGCCTCGCTGCGCACGTTCAACGTGTCAGAAAATCCCCGGTCCCTCTCCTACGATATCCAGATGAGGGTTTCCGTCCCCACCAACATGGAGCTCGACAAGGTCGTCTCGCAGCTTCGCAGCCTGCGCGGCGTCCAGAAGGTCGTAAGGCAGTAAGCCCTAGTCTTTCCAGACTTTCAGGTATTCCTGCAGGGCCCACATTTCGTCCCGCAGGCGCGCGGCTTCCGCGAAGTCCAGGTCCGCCGCCGCCTTCTGCATCTTGCGTTTCGCCTCCGCGGCGGCCTTTTCCACCTGCTCGCGGCTCATGCTGCGTATGACCGGATCCTGGAGCACTGCGGCAAGGTCGGCGCGGATGTGTCCGCCTTCGAAGGCGCTGCCGCGCTCGCGGACGGAGTCGTGGCCCAGACCGACTGTGATGTGTCCCTTGCCGAGGTCGGAAGGGCTGGGAATATACACCGGCTCGTCGTAGGAGTTGGCTGCGCTCACTCGGCCGTTGTCCTTCGAGGTAAGTTCGCCCACGAGGATGTTGTGCTTGACCGCGACCTGGGTTGGCGTGATGTTATGCAACTTGTTGTATTCCATTTGCTTTGCGCGGCGCCGCTCGGTCTCGTAGATTGTCTCCTGCATCGACTGGGTGATGGTGTCGGCATACATGATCACGAGGCCGTTGACGTTGCGTGCCGCGCGTCCCGCCGTCTGGGTCAGCGCCCGGCCGCTCCGCAGGAAGCCTTCTTTGTCGGCATCCAGTATGGCGACAAGCGAAACTGATGGAATATCAAGTCCTTCGCGGAGCAGGTTGACTCCGACCAGAACGTCGAATAGACCGTTTTTGAAGTCCTCTATGATTTCGACGCGCTCGGCCGTGTCGACGTCGGAATGGATGTAGCGGGTGCGCACACCGACCCTCTGGAGATAGGAGTCCAGTTCTTCGGCCATTCGTTTTGTCAGGGTCGTCACCAACACCCTTTCGTCGGCTTCGGCCCTCCGCCGTATTTCTTCCAGCAAGTCGTCGACCTGGTTCTTGGTCGGGCGCACTTCGATGGGCGGGTCGAGCAGCCCGGTGGGGCGCACAACCTGCTCTACCACAAGTCCTTCAGACTTCTCCAACTCGTAGTCGGCGGGTGTTGCGCTGACGAAAACCTTCTGGCCGGTGATGCCCTCGAATTCGTCGAATGTCAAGGGACGGTTGTCGGCCGCCGCTGGAAGCCGGAAGCCGTATTCGATGAGCACGGATTTTCGCGAATGGTCGCCTCCGTACATGGCCCGTATCTGCGGGATCGTCACATGGCTTTCGTCGATGAAGGTGATGAAATCCTTCGGGAAATAGTCGATGAGGCAGAAAGGCCTCTGGCCGGCGGCACGCCCGTCAAGGTAGCGGGAGTAGTTTTCGATGCCGGGGCAGTAGCCCATTTCCTTTATCATCTCGAGGTCGTATTCCACCCTTTGTTTCAGGCGTTTGGCTTCGAGCCCCTTGCCTATACTCTCGAAATATTCCGTCTGCTTGACCAGGTCGTCCTGGATCTGGCTCACGGCCCTGGCGCACTGCTCCTTGGTGGTTACAAAGTTCTTGGCAGGGTAGATTGGCACTTCCACGAGGTCTTCGAGCCTTGCGCCGGTAACGGGGTCGATAAGGCTTATCGCGTCCACCTCGTCTCCGAAAAATTCAATGCGCACGGCTTCGTCGGCTCCGCCCAGGAATACGTCCACCGTGTCGCCCCTTACGCGGAATGTGCCGCGCTTGAAATCGGTCTCCGTGCGGCTGTAAAGGGCATCTACAAGGTGGTAGAGAAGGCGTGTGAGGCTGCGTCGCTCGCCTTTGCGCACGGTGATGGTCTGGGTGTGGAAGTCTTCGGGATTGCCGATGCCGTAGAGGCAGGAAACGCTGCTGACGACAATCACGTCGCGCCTTCCGGACATCAGAGCGGAAGCGGCCGAAAGGCGGAGCTTGTCTATCTGCTCGTTGATGGAAAGGTCTTTTTCGATATAGGTGTCGGTCGAAGGAATATAGGCCTCGGGCTGATAGTAGTCGTAGTATGAGACGAAATATTCCACCGAGTTGGCCGGGAAGAAGGATTTGAACTCGCCGTAGAGCTGCGCAGCCAGGGTCTTGTTGTGGCTCAGGATGAGAGCCGGCCGTTGAAGCTGCTGGATGACGTTGGCCATGGTGAAGGTCTTGCCGGAGCCGGTGACTCCGAGCAGGGTCACTGCGTCGACGCCGTCCCTGAGCGCATCGCTGATGCCTTTGATGGCGCCGGGCTGGTCTCCTCCGGGGGCGAATGGTGCCTGAAGCTGAAATTTCATCGTGGAAATCGGAATAAATGCGCTGCAAAAATAGCAAAAAAACGCAAAGAAAGCGGATAATTTATCCAATTGCTTTGTAATCCGAAAGTTTTTGCTAACTTTGCAAAGAATTTGGTGGACCATATCCCCGAATTACGGCAGCGAATTACAATTTTAAATTTTTGTTATACACATGAAAGGTATCAAAACAATTTTCGGAGCACTCGCAGTAGCGAGCCTCTTCGCATTCTCCTTCAACGCTTCCGCGCAGGAGAACGGCAACCGCGACGAAAACGGTAAGGTCGTCAGCGGCCCTTACGAGACCAACAAATTCTGGGACAACTGGTTCCTCGGAATTGGTGCCGGTATCAACGAGTTCATGGCCAAAGACGCTGAGATCAAGTGGATCGGCGGTATTGCAGTCGACGCAAACCTCGGTAAGTGGATCACCCCTGACCTCGGTCTCCGTCTCGGCTGGAAAGGCTGGAACAACTCCTTCTCGGAGAACGATCTGAACGCCGGTGGCAACGCTGCATGGCAGCAGAACTTCATCCACGCCGACGTTCTCTGGAACATGAGCAACACCTTCGGTGGCTACAAAGAGACCCGTTTCTGGGACATCGAGCCCTACCTCCAGATGGGTGTCCTGATCGACGTTCCCGCCGGTAAGGGTGCCGACTTCGAGTATGGCGCCGGCCTCGGCTTCCTCAACGACTTCCGTCTTGGCAAGCACGTCGACCTCTTCCTCGACCTCTCCACCATCGTTGCCCGTCGTGGCGCTTACGATGTCAAGGCAGGTCAAGGCGGTCTCGCCCGTTTCGCTTTCCTTCCCAGCGCTACCCTCGGCCTCATCTTCAACTTCGGCAAGACCGGCTTCGACCGCCACAGCTCCGTGGTTCCCGTCGTCGTTCCCGTTCCCTTCACTGTTGATGAGTACAACGCCCTCAAGGCTCGCGTAGACGAACTTGAGAAAGAGAACGCTGCCCTCAAGGACGAAATCGAGGCTCTCAAGAACCAGAAGCCTGACACTGTCTATGTTGGCAACACCGGTGCAGTTGAATCCCCGGCCTACGCCTTCTTCGACATGGGTTCCGCAACTCTGAGCGACCGTGAGAAGATCCACATGGACTTCTTCGTTGAGAACGTCGCCAACAACCTCCCTGAAGACAAGAGCATCGTCGTCACCGGCTCCGCCGACAAGGCCACCGGTTCCGCAAAGCGCAACCAGCAGCTCGCCGAGCAGCGTGCCAACGCTGTCAAGAAATACCTCGTCAAGAAGGGTGTTGCTGAAGACAAGATCGAGACTGTTGTTCTCGGTGGCATCGAGGGTGCCGTTGAGGCCCGCCGCGTCACTGTCGAGACCAAATAATCTCGCCTTAGGTCAAAAAATCAGGGCAGTCCAAAAGGGCTGTCCTGATTTTTTTTTGTCCGCACGGTGGCGGGGATTGCCTGCCGGATGGCAGTCGTTATCCTCGCGCCGCGAGCTGCTGGAGGTCGGATTCGACCTTGATCTTTTCGATAATGGAGCAGACGATGCGCCATGCGCGGCTGTCGCGGGTGTAGACTGCCGGGGCGATGAAACTGACGCGTCCCTGGCGGCGGAGCTTCTCGGCTACCGCCTTCTTTTCGGGATGCTGGGGATTGTAGACGGCGATAGAGGTGCCGCCGAACATCTGGACGATCTTCATGCAGGGAACGTCGGTCTGCCCGTCGCCGAAATAGATCATGCGCGAGAATGGAATGCGCTTCTTGTCGTCTGGAGTGGAGTCGTTCACCTTCTTGGAATCGCGGGAGGAGAATATCCCCTTGTTGATCTTGAACATGAACTGGGTCTTGGCGGTGTAGTCGACCGCAATTCCGGGCCACTCGGCTTCGCCGTGTTCGTCATATATATAGGTACACGCGAAGATGTGCTTGAATTCCCGGGCGATGGGAGTGCCCTCGATAATCTCCTTGAGGCCGGACGAGTTGATGTAGTGCTCGATGCGTACTCCGCGGGACTCGCCGAACTCGTTGATGCTGCGGAACCACGTGCGGAGGCCGTCGAAGAGCTGGATATGCGCTCCGAACTCCTTGAATTTGCTCCTTCGGAGCGGAATGCCGAGGCGGCGGGCTTCGTCGAACATAAGTTTCATGTAGGCGAGGATGTTGCTGGCGTCCTGCCCGCGGGCAATGTCGTCGCTCATCGTCCAGAATTCCTCCGGAGTCTTGCCGATGGCCTGTATAAAGCCGAATTCCTGCATGTTGCCCGGCGAGAGTGTCCCGTCGAAATCGTAAATCAGGGCTATGATAGGTTTCTTTTTCATATCTTGTTTTTCGCCACAAATATCGTGCTTTTACAAATATCGGCCAAATTTTGTCGCGCCGCTGACGATAATTTAGTAAATTTGCGTACTAAAATCTAATAATATGCAGAAATATCCGCACTATCTGGAAAGGCTCGAAGCCGCCACCAAGAAGTACTGGGACAAAGCAGCACTCAACAATATCGGAGGCGAGACCTTCACCTACGGTCAGATGGCAACGTCCATCGCCCGCTTCCATGTTCTCTTCGAAAACGCAGGCATCGCCAAAGGCGAAAAGATCGCCCTCTGCGCCAAGAACGGCGCCCGCTGGGGCTTCGCTTATCTGGCAGTCAATACCTACGAAACTGTCATCGTTCCCATCCTGGCCGATTTCAAGCCCGATTCCGTAATGGGCCTTGTCAATCATTCCGACAGCATCGTCCTCTTTACCGACGCCGAAAAGTGGGCCAAGATGGATCCGGCGAAGATGCCCGCCCTCAAGGCCGTCATCGATGTCGACACCTGGGATGTCCTCTTCTGCCGCGACGACAAGTTCAAGGCCGCTTTCGACGGCCTCGACGAGGCTTTCGCAGCCAAATATCCCAAGGGCTTCGGCCCCGAAGACGTCCATTTCCCTACGGACAACTGGGACAACCTCTCCACGATCAACTACACCTCCGGCTCCACGGGCGACCCCAAGGGCGTCATGCTGACCTATCGCAACTTCTCGGCCAACGTCGACTACAGCCAGCGCAACGTTCCCGCCGGTGACAAGATGGTCTCCATGCTGCCTATGGCCCATATGTACGGCCTCGTGATCGAGTTCATCTACCCGCTCTGCAACGGCACCTCCATCTACTGGCTCGGCAAGGCTCCGACCCCGGCCGCCCTGCTCAAGGCCTTCGCAGACGTGAAGCCCTATCTCCTTATCACCGTCCCGCTGGTGATGGAAAAGATCTACAAGTCCAAGGTGAAGCCGATGCTCGAGAAGCCGGTCATCAAGTTCGCCCTCAAGATTCCCGGAATCAACAATATCATCTACAACAAGGTCCGCGAGGGGCTCGAAAACGCCTTCGGCGGCAATGTCCAGGAATTCATCATGGGCGGCGCACCGCTCAATCCCGAGGTCGAGCGCATCTTCAAGAAAATCAAGTTCCCTTACCTCGTCGGCTACGGCATGACCGAGGCCTGCCCTCTGCTCGCATATGAACACTGGACCAAATACGTGGCCGGTTCCTGCGGCAAGGCAGTCGACGTCGCCCAGGTCCGCATCGACTCCGAAGACCCTCAGCACGTCGTCGGCGAAATCCAGGCGAAGGGTGAAAACATCACCATAGGCTACTACAAGAACGAAGAGGCCACTGCCAACGCCTTCACCGAAGACGGCTGGCTCCGCACCGGCGACCTCGGCATCATCGACGCCGACGGCAACATCTTCATCCGCGGCCGCAGCAAGAACATGATTCTCGGCCCTTCCGGCCAGAACATCTACCCCGAGGAGATCGAAGCCGTAGTCAGCAACCAGAACTACGTCATGGAAAACGTCGTCGTCGACCGTAACGGCCACCTTGTAGCTCTCGTCTTCCCCGACGAGCAGGCCATCGCCAAGTCCCTTCTCGACAATGAGGCCAAGGCCGAGATTCCGGAAAACATCCGTCTTGCGGCCAACCGTCAGCTGCCGTCATACTGCCAGATTTCCAAGGTTGAGTTTGTCGACAAGCCCTTCGAGAAGACTCCCAAGATGAGCATCAAGCGTTTCCTCTACAAATAGTGACATTTTGGCAGGAATGCCCGAGTGGAACGCTATTTGACCTTTAATCGAGCGACGGGGTTTCCCGTCGCTTTTTTGTGTACCAAATAAATATAACAGATATGGCTACAAACGGTAAAATAGGAGTAACGACCGAGAATATATTCCCGGTTATCAAGCAGTTCCTCTACTCGGACCACGAAATTTTCCTGCGCGAGCTGGTGGCCAACGCAGTCGATGCCACCCAGAAAGTCAAGGCGCTTGCCTCCAGCGGCGACTTCAAGGGCGAACTTGGCGACACGTCGGTCCGCATCGAGCTGGATGAAAAGAAGAAAGTGCTGCGCGTCATCGACCGCGGTATCGGCATGACCGCTGAGGAAGTGGACAAATACATCAACCAGATCGCTTTCTCCTCAGCCGGAGAGTTCCTCGAAAAATACAAGGACCAGATCGGCTCTATCATCGGCCACTTCGGCCTGGGCTTCTATTCGGCCTTCATGGTGGCGAAAAAGGTCACTATCGAATCCCTCAGCTGGAAGGAAGGCGCCGAGGCCGTGAAATGGACCTGCGACGGCAGCCCGGAATACAAGATGGAGCCGTGCAAGAAAGACGACCGCGGCACGGTGATAACCCTCCACCTCGACGACGATTCGAAGGAATATGCCGAAAAAAGCCGCATAGAAGGGCTTCTGGACAAGTATTGCAAGTTCATGCCCGTGCCCATTCTCTTCGGCAAGGAGCAGGAGTGGAAAGATGGCAAATACGTCGACACCGACAAGGACAAAGTCATCAACAGCATCGAACCGATATGGACCAAGGCGCCTTCCGACCTGAAGGACGAGGACTACAAGTCGTTCTACCGCGCCCTCTATCCAATGCATGAGGAGCCTCTGTTCTGGATCCATCTCAACGTCGACTATCCTTTCAACCTGACCGGTATCCTCTACTTTCCGAAGCTGAAAGACCGCATGGCCATAGAGAAGAACAAGATTCAGCTCTACTGCAACCAGATGTTCGTCACCGACCATGTCGACAACATCGTCCCCGACTTCCTGACGCTGCTCCACGGCGTAATCGACTCTCCGGACATCCCGCTCAACGTCTCCCGCAGCTACCTGCAGAGCGACTCAAATGTCAAGAAGATTTCCACCTACATCACGAAGAAGGTCGCCGACCGTCTCGAGGAAATCTTCAGGGAAGACCGCAAATCCCTGGAAGAGAAATGGGACAACCTCAAGCTCTTCATCGAATACGGCATGCTCTCGGACGAGAAATTCTGCGAGCGCGCCCTGTCCTTCGCCCTTCTCAAGAATACCGACGGAAAGTTCTTCAGCCTCGAGGAATACCGCAAGGCGATCGAGTCCGCCCAGACCGACAAGGACAAGAAGGTGGTCTATCTCTATGCCACCGACGTGGAAAATCAGTTCTCCTTCATCGAGGCGGCCAAAAACAAGGGCTACGATGTGCTCCTGATGGACTGCGAACTCGACGCCCATTACGTAGGACTGCTCGAGCAGAAGATCGAAAACGCCCGCTTCGCCCGCGTGGATTCCGACGCTGTGGACAATCTAATTCCGCAGAGCGACAAGATCAAGTTCGAGATGACAGAGGCGGAGAGATACGACCTTGAAAATCTCTTCAAGGCCGTCCTTCACGAGGGCAACGACTACTATGTGACAGGCGAAAACCTCGGCGCCGACGCTGCTCCGGTCCTCATCACCCAGAACGAGTTCATGCGCCGTTACCGCGATATGAGTGCCCTTGGCGGCGGGATGAATTTCTACGGTTCCATGCCCGAGAGCTACAACATCTCCGTCAACATGGAAAATCCTCTGATCGGGAAGATTCTCGATGCCAAGGCCGCCGGCGTGGCGCCTCAGGGCGAACTTCCGCCGGAAGCCGGCAAGGATGCTTCCGAAGATGAGAAGAAGGCCGCTCAGGAAGCCCGCGATGCCGTCCGTAAAGCCCACAAGGCCGATATCGAGGCCTTTGCCAAGGACAACGACCTTCTCCATCAGGTTATCGACCTCGCCCTTCTGGCCAAGGGTATGCTGAAGGGTAAGGCCCTGTCCGACTTCATCGCAAGGAGCCAGAAAGTCGTCAGCGACGCTTTCCTGAAATAGGGTTTTGGTTATAAATGAAGATGGCGACTCGCAGGAGCCGCCATCTTTTATTTGTGTCGAGCCCTACAGACCCCAGTCCGATGGATTCAGGGTGCTCTTTGGAGCGTTGGGGACGTTGGGGAAGTAGGTCTCTCCGGTAAGTTTCTCAAGGTCGCTGACCGACATCATTTCGGATTTTGTGACCTTCTGGCCCTTGAGGTCGTTGGTGTGGGCGCGGAGTAATACGGCGCACTTGATTTCGTCTGCGGAGCAATTGGCAAGTGACTTGCGCGAGTTGCCGCTCTTTGTACGCATCAGGATGTAGTAGAATGCCGTCGGCATGGAGACGTCGCTTCGTCCCCAACCATTGAGCGTGCGGGGGGAGACGGTGTTGCCGTAGCCATCGGTGATGCGGTCGAAGATGCAGCCGATGACGGCGTAGAGGGTGTCGGCGCAGACCTGTTTGTCCACCCAGTCTTCGAGGGTGTTCCATCCGCCGCCTCCGGTGTTGAATCCTTCGCTCAGCTGCGGGGCGATGTTGGTGTAGTAGAATACCTGGTGGTTGGTTTCGACGGAACTGTTGCGGTCGGACGAGCCCAGCATGTGGCCTTTGTTGAAGTCGCTGGCGTTGCCTTGGTTGCTCCACTGGACCGAAGAAGGAATGTCCGGATCGGGCTTGTAGTCGTCGTGGCGGCCGGAACTCTTGTACATGCTGTGGAGCGGCGCGGCAACCCAGAGCGGGCAATGGTGCTCTGCGCTGTAGCAGACCGTGTAGTTGCGGGCTGTCTTTCCGAGCGGGCCCGTTTCGCCGCCGGCGCACATGTGGTAGGCGTAGTAGATCTTATTGTTGTTCTTGCCGACAAGGTAGCTGCCGCTCTTGTTTATGTCCATGCGCGGGAGTTCGAACCAGCCGACCTGGTCGCCGCCGGCAGGCTTGGTTTCTTCTTGGACGGTCGTCAGCGACTTGACTTCGCCGTAGAAGTAGGCGTTGGTGCCGTTGCCGGGGATGATGACATAGGCGCGGTAGTAGTAGGTGTGGCCGTCGCCAAGGCCGGTCAGGCGCGCGGTGAAGGAGCCGGAGGTCGTGGTGATGATGTCGGTGGACTGGAGGGTGTTGGGGAGGGAAGTGGCCGATGTGCCCCACTCGAAACCGACCTCGCGCGGCGCTGCAGTAGCTCCGGACAATGAACCGGAGAGCACTGCGGCTTCCTTGGTGATGTCGCTTGCCGCGCCCGTGGTTACGGATGCGGTGGGAGTCGTTTCGGTCTGGCCGCCCTGTCCGGACTCGCCGGAACCGGAACCACCCTGCCCGGATTCGCCGGAGCCGGAGCCGCCCTGTCCGGATTCACCGGAGCCGGAGCCGCCTTGTCCGGATTCACCAGAGCCGGAACCACCCTGTCCGGACTCGCCGGAACCGGAACCACCCTGCCCGGACTGACCGGAGTTGCCGCCGGATGAAGGGGTCTTGCCGCCCTGGTTCTGTTCGTGACGGTAGTTTGGAATGAAAGGGGCCGGTTCGCCTGCACAGGAAAGCAGCAGCGAAACGCAGATAAACAGTGCGAGCAGTCGTTTCATGATAGTCAGTTTTCAGGTTCAAGGGCCCGGAAGCTCTTGCGGAAATACTTGAATCTCAGCAGCTGATGGAAAGCCCACGGCTGCAGTGTGTATGTGATCAGGATGGTCGAAGCCATGCCGATGAGTGTGCAGATACCTATGGAATGGATGGCGGGATGTACGGCGAAGAAGAGCGACAGCACAACTACCGCCAGCACGAATGCCGAGAAGAAAATCGCCACCTTGTGATAGACCAGCATCTCCTTCTTTCCGGTCCGCGCTTCGCTCAGCAGACCCTCCATTACGAAGATGCTGTAGTCGACACCGATACCGAAGATGAAGGTGGAAATCACGATGCTGATAAGGTTGAACGGTATGCCGAGAAGGGCCATCATGCCTTGGACCACATACCAGCTGAAGAACATCGGCAGGAATGCGATCAGCGAAATCCACAGGTTGTGGAAGGTCAGGATGAGGATGAACAGCACGAACAGCGAGGAAATCATCAGAGTCCTGTCGAAGTCTTTGTGGATGAGCTTGACCATGTCTACGCAGTAGTAGAAGGGGTCGAGGACTATGGTGTGGGGCAGCTTTGTAAGCACGTCGCTGACGGGGTCGCACTGCTCGGGCTTGAGCATCACCGGGGTGAAGACCAGGAAGGTGCCGTCGGGCATCTCTTCGATGAAGTTGGATGAAAGGCTCTCGGGCACGATACCGGCCTCGTAGAGCGATTCGGGGGCATATTCCGCCGACAGCATGGCGTAGAACGGCGTGAACATGATGGGGGAGAGGCCCTGCTTGCGTGCGGCCTCGGAGATGCGGGAGCGCACCGTGGCAATCTTTTCGGGCGTCCAGTAGGCCTTCCATGCGTCTATGCGGCGCTGCTGCTCAGCCTTCGGGACGAACAGCTTCGGGACGACGCCGGAGAAAGTGTGGACGTCGCCTGTGCCGCAAAGCGAATCAAGTGCGGAGAGCATGACCTCGTTGCAGGCGAGGGCCTCTTCCAGGTCCTTGGACGTGCTGGCAAAATAGAGCTGGTCGTAGCTCTGGAAGTTCTTTTCGTTATAGAGGTTTTCGCTCTCGATGAGCGCGTCGTTCTTGTAGCCGATATGACGCAGGTCGCTGTCGAATTCGATACGGCGGGATGCCACGATGCCGACCACGATCATGATAGCCACCAGCACCAGCAGCCATGTGTCCTTGTCGAAGGAATGGGCGTTGAAACGGTCGATAAGGCGGAATGCCCTGTCGTCGCGCTTGAGGTTTTTGGGGCTCATCATGTGGGGCAGGAACACCAGCGCGAAGAAGGTGTTGCCGATGAGGGCCAGGCTGGAGAACAGTCCGAAGTCGCGGAGAAGTTCGCTCCCGGTGAAAAGCAGGCCGAGGAAAGCGCCGACCGTCGTGATGCAGCCAAGGCACACGGGAGTGGACTCGTCGCGGAGCATCTGGGCCGCGCCCTTGACGTAGTAGAAATGGATTATGACGTGGAGGCAGTAGCTTATGGCAACGCCGAGCACGACGGCGCCCAGGCCGAGGGCCATGAGCGACATTCCGCCCTTGATCCAGTACATGCATGCCAGCGCGAAGGCCGCTCCGTAGAGGACGGGGAGGATCTGCTGCCAGATGATGTTGACGCTGCGGAAGCAAAGGCAGATGACCAGCAGGATGACAAGGAGCGACAGGCCGACGGTCATCACCAGGTCGCCCTTGATGCGGCTGGAGTTGTTGTAGCTTTCGATGGGGTCGCCGTGGAAATGTATCTTCACGCCGGGGTGTGAGGCTTCGAATTCATCGATTTCCTTATCGATCAGCTTGACGAGCCTGGTGCCGGAGCCGGAGTCGAGACTGTTGAACTCGGGAGCCAGGAAAGCCAGCGCCACGGTGCTGTCGGGGCAGAAAAGATGGTTGTTAACTACGGTGAAGCCGCCGATGCCGCCGTCGGTCATCAACGTTTCGGTCAGGATGCCCTTGAGGTCGAGCGGGTCGCGCGATACCATCTGGGTGTCGTCTCCGGTCCAGTCGTTGTCGATTATTTCCCTGTTGCGGGCCATCTGAAGGTCGATTGCTTCGGGGGTTATGGCTTTGTCGAATTCGGCGTAGAGCGACGTGTCGACGAAGGAGGGCACATGGTCCAGGGCAAATCCCAGGGCGCTGATGAGCAGATCGTCTTCTATGCGGTAGAGGATGTTGTCGATAAGGACGTGGGATGAATCCTTGGCCAGGAGGCCTTCCACGAATTCGTCCTGAAGGGCGGCGAGTTCTTCGGGCGTGAAATCGCCGGTGAGCTGGATGAAGACCTTGTCCTTGACGCGGAGGCTGCCGAAAGCCAGTTCGCTTTCGATATTCTCCGTGGGCATGAGCTTGGCTATATTCTCCTCGTATTTGACCTTGCTGCCGAACCAGACGAACACGGCCATGCTGACTGCCATCAGCAGAAACAAGAGCCCCTTTCGTCCTTTGAAGAAACGGTAGACCGGAAGAAATATTCTGTGCATGTTTTTTTGCGTGTATAATCATACAAAGATACGCAAAAAACTTTTGAATTATAGGAAAAACATCCTACATTTACGGGAAAATGTAAGCAAAAGGACAAAAATGGAACGACTCGCTGAACTATTCCGCTCATGGTCGGGGCGCGAACCCGAAAAAAGAAGACATCTCCCTGTGTCCGGCAGCCATCGCGACTACTATCGTCTCGAGGCCGGTCCGTATTCTGCCATAGGCGTTGTAGGTACCTCGGTTGAGGAAAACCGTGCATTCGTCGTCCTTGCCAAGCGCTTTGCCGACAGGGGCATCCGCGTCCCCGCCATCCTGGCCGAGAGCCCCGACGGCCTTTGCAACCTGCAGGAAGACCTCGGCGACGACGTCCTGTTCGACGCCATTGCGAAGGGTCGCGAGTCGGGCGTCTACGACGAGAGCGAGCGTGCGCTTCTGCGCGACACCATTTCGGCGCTCCCCGCCATCCAATATGCCTGCGCGGAAGGCTTCGACTTTTCGGTGTGCTATCCCCAGCCGGAGTTCGACCGGAGGATGGTCGCTTTCGACCTTAACTATTTCAAATACTGTTTCTTGAAGGGAACGAAACTGGAGTTTGCCGAAGTCCCTCTCCAGGACGATTTCGACCGTCTGACGGATGACATCCTCCAGCCTTTCGGGCCCACGTTCCTTTATCGCGATTTCCAGGCGCGCAACGTCATGCTGCGCGACGGCAAGCCCTATTTCATCGACTTCCAGGGCGGTCGCCGCGGCCCGGTCTGGTACGACGTCGCTTCGTTCCTCTGGCAGGCCAAGGCACGTTATCCGGCCGAAGTCCGCAACGAGTTGCTGGAGACCTATCTCGATGCCCTCGACGTCGAACTGGTCCGTCATCCCGACCCAACGCTGCCGATGGACGGCCCCCGTATCGACAGGGCAGCATTCAGGGAAAAGCTGCGTCTTTTCGTGCTGTTCCGCCTGCTCCAGGTGCTCGGTGCATACGGCTATCGCGGCCTTTTCGAGCGCAAGCGCCATTTTCTTGAGAGCATCCCATATGCACTGGACAATGTCCGCGACCTTCTGTCGGAAGGCGGTTTCTTCGGCGACCCCACGCCTATTGTTTCCCGCTATCCTTATCTGTGTCAGGTGCTTGACCAGCTTCGCGGTCTGGCATGGAACGAAGCCGACGGCGTCGACCGCGGCCTGACCGTGACTATCTACAGCTTCTCTTACAAGAAAGGCATCCCCGAAGACAAGAGCGGCAACGGCGGAGGCTACGTATTCGACTGCCGCGCCTCAAAGAACCCCGGCCGCTTCATTCAGTACAAATACCAGACGGGACTCGACCAGCCGGTGATCGATTTCATCGAGAAATACGGGGAGATGCGCCGCTTCCTCGATGCTGTCTACACCCTCGTCGATGCGCATGTGGAGCGTTTCATGGAGCGCGGCTTCACCCACCTGCAGGTGAGCTTCGGCTGCACCGGCGGCCAGCACCGTTCGGTCTACGCGGCCGAACATCTTGCCGCCCACCTCGCCGCCATCTACCCTGTCCGCATCCACCTTATCCACCGCGAGCAAAACATCGACCGCCACATCGCCGGCCGCCCCGGTAAGTAGCGGCTCTTTGGGATGTAGCGTGGAGGCTAACCCGTTGTATATCAAACGATAAAATATATGGTCCCCACCGGCAATGAAGGTAGGGACCATATATTCAAAACCGTAGTAATCAGGTGGTTATCCTCCACGCGTGGGCGGGGGATAAGCCTGCGTCTTACTGCTGGATAGCGCTCTGTGCAGCGGCGAGGCGGGCGATAGGAACGCGGAACGGGCTGCAGGAGACGTAGTCGACTCCGATGCGGTTGAAGAAGCGGATGGAGTCGGGGTCGCCGCCGTGCTCGCCGCAGACGCCGCACTTGAGCTCGGGACGCTTGCTGCGGCCGTTCTGGATACCGTATTCGACCAGCTTGCCGACGCCCTTGGTGTCGATGGTCTGGAACGGGTCGGCGTCCAGGAGCTTGTTGCCGAGATAGTCGCCCATGAAGGTGCCGATATCGTCGCGGGAGAAGCCGAAGGTCATCTGGGTGAGGTCGTTGGTACCGAAGGAGAAGAACTCGGCGGTACGGGCCATACGGTCGGCGGTGAGGGCGGC
>ONKE01000033.1 GCA_900318355.1 uncultured Bacteroidales bacterium | reverse complement strand
GAGCCGGTGATGGGATTTGAACTCATGACCTCATCCTTACCAAGGATGCGCTCTACCCCTGAGCTACACCGGCGTTCTATGTTGGAGCGGAAAACGAGGTTCGAACTCGCGACCCTCAGCTTGGAAGGCTGATGCTCTACCAACTGAGCTACTTCCGCTTGTTTGTGGGAAGAGAGGGATTCGAACCCCCGAAGGCATCGCCAGCAGATTTACAGTCTGCCCCAGTTGGCCACTTTGGTATCTTCCCAATATTTTAACCTTTTCAGTTGAGCCGATAGAGGGATTCGAACCCACGACCCCGAGATTACAAATCACGTGCTCTGGCCAACTGAGCTATATCGGCAGCTTTCCGTCCCCATCAAAGGGATTGCAAAGGTAAGCATTATTTCTGATTCTGCAAAACTTTTCGAAAAAAATTAGAATCTCTTGTTGCGAGAACAGTCTTCTCCCAGGGAAGAATCCTTCCTTTCGAAGACAGGGCGGGACGCCAGGCGAAGGGCCCCGGCACTGACGGGCGGAAACGGTCCACCGCCGGTCACTGGACGGCGAACTCGTCCTTTTAGCTGGCCCAAGGGCCATCTAACGTCCTCAAACAGACGCCGTCCTGCCGCTCCGCGTCACCGTTCCCTCCACATCCCCGCGCACCCCAGCGCTCGCTTTCACACATCCCTGCTCCACCACCCGCGCGCCTTCCGTTTCCTCCCTATTAGTTCCGGAACCCTCCGCCTGACTGATGATAACCCCTATAGCATTGCAACAACACCCGGTAGCGCCGCGAGCCGCTATATCGAGCTCGCAAGGCCGCGAACGTGTGTTGTAGCCGGCGGCCGTCGTTCTTGCCGCCGGCGGTGCAATCAGCCAGTGTATTCGGTAAATGAGGTGTCCCAAAAAACTTGGACATAAAACGAAAGGATTATGCCAGAGCAAAAGAGGGCGATACAAAATACCTGAAATATTAATAGCTATCAGTCAACGATTTATCAAATAGACTACCCCACTCTGGGAAAGGGGTTAAAAACAACAACTTACACTGTGTCAATTGTTTGCATTTTTGGTCTTTTGTCGGTGGGGTGCGCTCGTCCTGGTTGTAGGTGTGGGCGCGGAAGGTCAGGCCGTAGGAGTAGTCGTCCGGCAGCGGCGAGCGGGCTACGTCTTTGACGACGGCAGGAGTCGCTGCAAGGAGCAGCGAGATGACGAGGGATGTGAGGCTTCTCATTGTCAGGCCTTTAGGAGTTCTTCGAGGGCTTTGGTGATACCTTCCGTGTCAAGGCCGCAGGCGTGGCGCTGGGCCGACTGGCGGTCTTGGTGGATGAAAGAGTCGGGGATGCCGAGGCCGCGGACGGGGATGCCGCTGCCGGCGAGCCTTTCGGCAACTTCGGAGTAGAGGCCGCCCTTGACGGTGCCGTCTTCGACCGTGAGGATGCGGCCGCAGGCTATTGCCCGGGCGAGTATGTCTTCGTCGAAGGGCTTGAGGAAGCGGATGTCGTACACGGCCACTTCCGCGCCGGTCTTCGATTTTATGGCTTCAGCTGCCTCCACGGCACGGTTGGCCATGGGGCCGAGCGCCAAAACTGCCGCATCGTCGCCATCGCGCAGGCATTGTCCCTTGCCGACCGGCAGCGCCGACATTGGTTCGTCCCTCCACGGCGTGCCTTCCCCGCATCCGCGCGGGTAGCGGATGATGAAAGGTCCGGTTTCGCTCCTGAGCCCGGTAAACATCATGTTGCGGAGTTCCGATTCGTTGCGCGGAGCGCAGATGGTGACTCCCGGGATGCTCCTGAATGCGGCGAGGTCGAAACTGCCCTGGTGGGTGGCACCGTCTTCTCCGACCAGTCCGGCCCTGTCGAAGCACAGCACGACCGGCAGCTTCTGTAGTGCGACGTCGTGGATAATCTGGTCGTAGGCGCGCTGGGAGAAGGATGAGTAGATGTTGCAGAACGGCCTCAGACCGCCTGCCGCCATGCCTGCGGAGAAGGTTACGGCGTGTTCTTCGGCGATTCCCACGTCGTGGAAACGCTCGGGCATCTGCGTGGCCAGGAGCGTCATTCCGCAGCCCGTGGCCATGGCGGGGGTCACGCCGACGACTCTTTCGTCGAGGCGCGCAAGGTCGACCAGCGTCTGTCCGAAGACGTCCTGATAGCGGTCGGCGGCGTATTTTGTGGGAATCCGTTCGCCCGTCTCGGGGTTGAACTTGCCGGGGGCGTGCCAGGTGGTGGGGTCGGCTTCGGCCGGTGCGAATCCCTTGCCTTTGAGGGTGTGGATGTGGAGAAGCCTCGGACCTTTGAGCGGCCTGAGGCGCCCGAGCACCTGTACGAGCTCCTGTACGTTATTGCCGTCTACGGGGCCGAAATATCTGATTCCCAGGGCTTCGAAGAGCGCGCCGCCCGTTCCGCGGACGAGGTTGGACTTGGTGTCGAGGGTCATTTTCTGGACCCATGACCTGAGCCTTCCTTCGCCGAGGGTGTCCCAGATGCGGCGTTTGATGGAGTTGTAGCGCTTGTCGGTAGTCAGGCGGAGGAGATAGTCGTGGAAGCCGCCGGTGTTTTTGTCGATGGACTGGTTGTTGTCGTTGAGGATGATGAGGACGTCTTCGTCGGAGGCGTTGTTGAGCCCTTCGAAGGCCATGCCGCCGGTCATCGCGCCGTCGCCGATTACTGCAACGACCTTTTCGCCGGAGGACAGCCTGCGCGCCGCCTCGGCAAGGCCCAGCGCGGCGGATACCGACGTTGAGGAGTGCCCCGCCCCGAAAGCGTCGAACCGGCTTTCGGACCTGTTGGGAAAGCCGCTGAGGCCTTCGGGCATACGGTTTTGGCGGAAAGACTCACGGCGTCCGGTGAGGATCTTGTGGGCATAGGCCTGATGGCCGACATCGAAGACGATCTTGTCTTTCGGCGTGTCGAAGACGTAGTGGAGCGCAACGCACAACTCGACCGCTCCGAGGCTCGACCCCAGATGCCCGGGGTTGTCGGCGCAACACCTTATTATATAATCCCTGACTTCCCCACAGAGCTCTTCAAGGCGTTCTGCAGGCAGCGCCCTGACGTCTTCGGGCCCTCCGATATTGTCCAACAACCTGTACATTGAAAAACAAAGGTACAAAAAAATTTGTGCTTTTAAAAAAAATGCGTACCTTTGCAATCCCAACATCGCGGGGTAGAGCAGTTGGCAGCTCGTCGGGCTCATAACCCGGAGGTCGGAGGTTCAAGTCCTCCCCCCGCTACTTAGAAAGCACTTGCATTGCAGGTGCTTTTTTTTTCTAAATAGCCAGTCTATTCTTGCCGATATCGGCAAGAATTATTATATTTGTATCGGCATAGAAGCATTAATTGCCGATAAATTATGGAATTCATTACCGTC
>ONKE01000072.1 GCA_900318355.1 uncultured Bacteroidales bacterium | reverse complement strand
CTCCATGATGAAGCGGACCTTCATGCGGGTGTCGGCGTGGGTGCCGCAGAAACCGTCGACGACGAAGAGGCGCTTGCCGCTGAGCTGGTTCTGTGCGAGCTTCTTGACAGCCTTCCAGGTCTTTTCGCTCATCTTGTGGTTGTCGTTCGGGTAGCCTTCAGTTGTCCACCAGATTTCGCCGGGGGCGCCTTCCTTGGTGGTCTTGTCATAGACGATGTATTTGTCTTTGGGAGAACGGCCGGTGTAGACGCCGGTCATCACGTTGATGGCACCAAGTTCGGTAACCTGTCCTTTGTCATAGCCTTCGAGGCCGGGTTTGGTCTCTTCGTTGTAAAGAACTTCGTAGGTCGGGTTGTAGAGGACTTCCTTTACACCTTTGATACCGTACTTGCTTAAATCCATTTTGGGCATAGTGTGTTTATATTTTTAAAAATTATAACTGTCAGCTACTGAATCGGCGCGAATTTAGCCATTTTTTTTGTATTTTGCTACAAATTATTTGCCATCTTCGGGGTGTCATGCTAACTAAATCATTTTAGGTATTCGGATTTTCCTTGTATATTTGCGTTTGTTATGACGGCTATAGAGACATTGCGCGAATATTGGGGCTACGACGGCTTCCGTCCCATGCAGGAGGAAATTGTCGGGGCGGCCCTCGAAGGGAAGGACGTGCTGGCGATTCTGCCCACCGGCGGCGGAAAGTCGGTATGTTTTCAGGTGCCCGCGCTCATGCGTGAGGGCATCGCCATCGTCGTGACGCCGCTTATCGCGCTGATGAAGGACCAGGTGCGCAATCTTTCCGACCGCGGAATCCGTGCCATCGCCATCCATGCCGGCATGGGGCGGCACGAAGTCGACCTGGCGCTCAACAATGCCGCCTACGGCGACTACAAGTTCCTCTACGTGTCGCCCGAGCGCCTGGGGACCTTCCTCTTCCGGAGTTATCTCCCGGTGCTGAATATCAACTATATAGTTGTGGACGAAGCCCATTGTATCTCGCAGTGGGGCTACGATTTCCGGCCGGACTACCTGCGGATAGGCGAGCTTCGCAAAGTGGTCGATGCGCCAGTGATTGCGCTGACCGCCACTGCTACGCCGCAGGTCGCCGACGATATCATGGACAAGCTCGCGTTCCGGGAGCCGCTGGTGCTGCGTAGCGGGTTTGAGAGGCCGAATCTGTCGTATGTGGTCCGCCATTGCGAAGACAAGACCGGGCAGTTGCTGTCGGTATGCGCCGGAGTTCCCGGGTCGGGCATCGTCTATGTGCGTAACCGCCGGAAAACCGAGGAAGTAGCGGCGATGCTCCAGGCCAGCGGCGTGTCGGCTTCGTTCTATCATGCCGGCCTCGGGTACCAGACGCGTGCGGAGAGGCAGGAAGCATGGCGCCGCGGCGAAATCAGGGTGATGGCGTGCACCAACGCCTTCGGCATGGGCATCGACAAGCCCGACGTCCGCTTCGTCGTCCACATGGACCTGCCGGATTCGCCTGAGGCATATTTCCAGGAGGCGGGACGTGCCGGCCGCGACGGTCTGCGTTCTTACGCCGTGCTGCTGTGGAACGGCAACGACACCGCGCGTCTCAAATTGATAGAGAAGGTTTCCTTCCCGTCGCTGTCGTTCATCGAGGATGTCTACCAGAAGCTTCACGCCTTTTTCGAGATTCCTTACGGGGCGGGCGAGGGGCGTCAGCTCAAGTTTTCGCTTCCTGACTTCTGCAAGCAGTATGATTTAGACCGTTCGGCGGCGTTTTACGCCTTGAAATACATTGAGCGCGAAGACCATTGGACATATTCGGAAGACATCGAGGTGGCTACCCGCGTCAAGATCCGCCTCGATCGCCGCGAGCTCTACGACGTAACCCTTCCCGATGCCCGTATGGTGCCGCTTTTGGAAGAACTGATGCGCCGCTGCGAGGGGATATTCTCCTATGCCGTCCAGATAGACGAGGAGTTCTTCGCCGGGCGCCTCGGCGTCACCGTGCCGCAATATCGCGAGCTGCTGTACCGGCTGTCGCTCGAACACGTGATCAACTATGTCCCTTGCGACCGCAGCGACGTCATTTTCCTCCACCACGAGCGCCTCATGCCGGGCAACGTCCGTCTGTCGCCGAAGCGCTACGACATGCTTCGCAACTCTTTCCGCGAGCGCATGGACGCCATGATCGGCTACGCCACGGAAGACGACACCTGCCGCTCACGCTATCTTCTGGCCTACTTCGGCCAGACCGAGTCCTCCGATTGCGGTACATGCGACATCTGCCGCCGCGGTAAGGGCGGTGGTGCCAAGGGTTCAGGCAGTGGATTGGAAGCCCCCGACGGCTCGGAGGCGTCAGACGATGTTTCAAAGGCGCTGCTGGAATTCATCCGCTCGCGCAGCGGCCGCTATACCCTCACGGATATTCGCGATTCCCTTCCGAAAGTTGTCGACCTCGACTATCTGACGGTCCTCCGCGACCTTATCGACCGCGGCGTGGTTCCGCCCTATGAGTCTTAGTCAAAGGCTAGTATGGCAGGGCGGAAATGTGCCTGTGGACGGTGTTGAGGAGTCGCTGGCAGCTGTCGGAGGAGTTCGCTGCGATGATTAGGGACGGGCTGGTGAGCGACGGATAATTGCCGTCGAAACCGGCGATGGAGCCTCCGGCTTCGGTGAGGATGAGGGATGCGGCGGCGTAGTCCCAGGGCATGAGCCGGAATTCAAAGTAAAGCTCGGCGAATCCGGCGGCCATCATGCATAGTTCCACTGCGGCCGACCCGGTGCGGCGCACGTCGTTGCTTTCCATGTAGATATCGTAGATGATGTCGCTGCAAGTGCGGGCGAATTCCTTGCGATAGGTGCTCATGGCGGTGAAGAGGATGCCTTCGCTGAAGGGCCGGGACGAAACATGGATGGGCTTGCCGTTGCAGAATGCTCCGCTGCCGGCTGTCGCCGTGTATAGTTCTCCGCGCCAGGGGCTGTAGACGATGCCCAGGGCCGGCTTGCCGTTTTCTGTGAGGGCTACGCTGATGCAGCAGTTGACGTTGCCGCGGGCGTAGTTGGCAGTGCCGTCGATGGGGTCGATGATCCAGACGTATCGGTGCGAAATGTCGGTGAAATCTTCCTCTTCGCAAAGGAAGCCGCAGCCGGGAAGGATGGCGCCGAGCTCCTTCGTCAGGAAATGCTGCACGGCGACATCGGACGAGGTCACGATGTTTTCCACGGTGCCTTTGTCGTGGATGGCGAATCCGTCGCGGACCATCAGGTCGGCGGCGCGTCGGACGATTTTTATGGCGGAATTAAGGATATCGGTCATTGATAGGTATTTACGCGTAAATCATCGCTGCGATCCCCTCGAGGAACCGGGCGTCGGTCCCATCGAATGTCGCCAGGGATGCGCTGTCGATGTCGAGGACGGCTGCAATCTTTGCGCCCGCGTCAAAGACGGGGACGACGATTTCGCTGCGGGAGGCGGCGGAGCAGGCGATGTGGCCTGGAAACTGCTCGACGTCAGGTACTATGATGGTTTCGCCGCGAGCCCATGAGGAGCCGCAGACGCCTTTGCCGAAGCCAATGCGGAGGCAGGCGACAGGCCCCTGGAACGGCCCGAGAACAAGCTGGTCGCCACAGATCCGGTAGAAACCTGTCCACCAGAAACCAAAGGCCCCGTGGAGGGCGGCCGCAACCTCTGCCATTCTGGCCACGGTGTCGGTCTCGCCCTCCAGCAGCGCCTCGATTTCTCGTGAAACCCTGCGGTAAAGCAGTTCTTTTTCAGCTGTTTCCACTGCCGTGGCCGCTACAGCCCGAGTTTTTTGAAGAAGTCGTTGCCTTTGTCGTCGACAATGATGAATGCCGGGAAGTCTTCGACCTGGATCTTCCAGATGGCTTCCATGCCAAGTTCCGGGTATTCAACGCATTCGATCGAGCGGATGCTGCTCTGGGAAAGGACTGCGGCGACTCCGCCGATGGTGCCGAGGTAGAAGCCGCCGTGCTTTTGGCAGGCGTCGGTGACGACCTTGGAACGGTTGCCCTTGGCAATCATCACCAGCGAGGCGCCATGGTCCTGGAACTCATCCACATACGGGTCCATGCGGTTGGCCGTGGTCGGGCCCATGGAGCCGCAAGGGTAGCCCTGAGGTGTCTTGGCCGGGCCTGCATAGAGGATCGGATGGTCCTTGAAGTAGGCCGGCATATCCTCTCCGGTGTCCAGACGCGCCTTGAGTTTGGCATGGGCTATGTCGCGTGCGACGATGATGGTGCCCTTGAGGTTGACGCGGGTGCCGACGGTGTATTTGGTGAGCTCTGCACGGACGGAGTCGATACCCTTGTCCAGGTCTATTTCAATGCCCTTGGGGCCTTCGCCGGGACGACGGAGCTCTTCGGGAATGAGCTCGGAAGGGTTGCTGTCCAGCTTTTCAATCCAGACGCCGTCGGCGTTGATCTTGCTCTTGATGTTGCGGTCGGCGCTGCAACTTACGCCCATGCCGATGGGGCAGCTTGCACCATGGCGGGGAAGGCGGATTACGCGGATGTCGTGGGCCAGATATTTGCCGCCGAACTGTGCTCCGAGGCCGATTTTCTGGGCTTCCTTGAGGAGTTTCGCCTCGAGGTCGATGTCGCGGAATGCGCGGCCGGTCTCGTCACCGGTGGTGGGCAGGCTGTCGTAGAACTTGATGCTGGCCAGTTTGACGGTCAGGAGATTCTTCTCGGCCGAGGTGCCGCCGATGACAAAGGCGATGTGGTAGGGCGGGCATGCCGCAGTGCCGAGAGAGCGCATCTTTTCCACCAGGAAGGGGATGAGGGTGCCTTCGTTCTGGATGGTGGCCTTGGTCATGGGGTAGAAGTAGGTCTTGTTGGCGCTGCCGCCG
>ONKE01000012.1 GCA_900318355.1 uncultured Bacteroidales bacterium | reverse complement strand
TGAATCTGCCATTTATCTACGCAACCTACCCCCTGGCATCGGGCGGGCCGCCCTCATCTGCCAGTATATTTGGTCTTGCAGGCCCTTCCGGCGTACCCGGACGCCATCGCTGACGCCCGTCGTGGGCTCTTGCCCCGCGTTTTCACCCTTACCGTCATGGCCGGAAACCGGCACGGCGGCGGTTGTTTTCTGTTACGACCGGTATGAGATTACTCCCATCTGCGCTTTCCGCAGCAGGGTGCCCTGTCCTGTCCGGACTTTCCTCACCGTCCCGGAGAACGGCGCGGCAGATCGTCTTACCCTTTGGACGGCAAAGGTACGAATAAAATATGAAATCATGGTAAAATGTAGTATATTTGCAGGACGATGCGAAGCAGAATTCTCATAATCTTATTCCTGGCGCTCGGCCTCAATGCCTGCGCCCAGGACAAGGTGAAGACTTGCAAGGTCTCCGTCGTCTCCGAATTTCCCCATGATGCCACGTCCTACACCCAGGGCCTGTTTTTCCACGACGGAAAGATGTATGAGAGCACTGGCCAGTACGGCAGCTCGACCTTCCGTGCCGACGTCGACCTGGCTTCAGGAGAGCCTGCGCGCCGCCTGGATTTCGGGCGTAAATACTTCGTGGAAGGCTCGGTAATCCTCGGCGACAAGCTCTATATCCTCACGTGGACAAACAAAGTCGCATTCGTCTACGACGCGTCCACGCTTGAATACATCCAAACCTACCGGTACCCTCGCGAGGGCTGGGGCCTCACCACCGACGGCAAGCAGCTCATCGCAAGCGACGGCTCGGCCAACCTGTACTTCCTTGACGAGCAGCTCCGCCAGACCGGGCGGGTCACGGTGACCCTTCGCGGCCGCCCCGTGACTCTGCTCAACGAACTGGAATATATCGACGGCAAGGTGTGGGCCAATGTCTACACCACCGACATGATAGTGGTAATCGACCCCAAGACCGGCAAAGTCGAAACCACCATAGACTGCAGCGGCCTGCTGCCGCAGCAGCTGCGCACGCCCGACACCGATGTGCTCAACGGCATCGCGCACGACCCTTCAACGGGCCGGACCTTCATTACCGGGAAAAACTGGAAACGCCTGTACGAGATTAAATTGAAATAAAGATACAATATATAAATAATAGCGGGGGTGCCCTCACAAGGGGCTGAGATCATACCCAACGAACCTGATGCGGATCATACCGACGAAGGGAAGGCTTACTCTCAAGCGCATTTGCGCACCCCTTGCAGAATGTAAAACAAAACACATTATGCGAGGTTTTTCTTTTTTTGCAGCCATGGCTGCAATCGTGCTTGCGGTTCCGCAGGCAAAGGCCCAGGAAGTCTCGGAACGCCTGGACAGCACAGTAGTATCGGCTTCACGGGCAAACAGCAAGACGCCGGTTCCGTTTACGATGGTAGGCGAGGAACAACTGCGGTCCTCCAACCCCATCAACTCACTCCCGATGACCCTGGCGCTCCAGCCGTCGGTCGTTGTCACCAATGAAGGCGGAACCGGCATAGGCTATTCCAAAATGACGGTACGAGGCTCGAAAGGGTCCCAGATCAACGTGACTCTCAATGGTATAACGCTCAATGACAGCGAGAGCCAGGAGGTCTTCTGGGTCAACATCCCTTCCCTTTCCGGCATCCTGTCGTCCGTTCAGGTACAGCGCGGTCTGGGAACTACGGCAAACGGAGCCGGGGCTTTCGGCGCCAGCATCAACATGAATACGGAAATGGCCGGCGACAGGCCTTCCGCCCGTGCAGATATCTCAGGCGGCTCGTTCGGTACCGGGCTCGCAACATTTTCCGCCTCGAGCGGCATCCTGCCCTCCGGACTGTATTTCAATGTCGCATGGTCTGCCGACAGGACCGACGGCTATGTCCGCAACGGTTGGGCCAACGCCGCATCGGTCTTCGCCACCATCGGCTGGCTGAGCGGAAAGAACTCGCTCAAACTGACTTACCTCCTTGGCGAGCAGCATTCCGGCATCACCTGGACAGGCACTCCGCTTTCATACCTTGACACCGACAGGCAGTTCAACCCGGAAGGCCTCAGGCCCGACGGCACATACTACCGAAACCATAGCGACAACTACATCCAGCAGCATATTCAGCTGAACTATACCCGTCGGTTTACCCCCAGCTGGACCTGGAGCACTACCCTCAATTATACCGACGGCTACGGTTACAACGAGAGGATCAAGTTCGGTAAAAAGCTGAAGAATTACGGTTTTGCGGGCGATTTCTCCTATGGCGGAGTAACGTCCTCGAGCAAGGGCGACATCATTTTCCGTAAGACCATGGACAACGGATACTGGGTGCTTAACTCCGAAGCCAAATATGTGGGCGACAGGCTTTCAGCCGTTTTCGGAGTCCAGGGCTCCCGCTACGGCGGCAATCACTTCGGCGAACTTCGGTGGGCGGAAGTGCTTGGAAATGACTATGATTACGCCACGCTCAACGTCATGGGCAGCGACAACAACTGGTACTTCAACAAGAGCCTCAAGCAGGAAATCAACGTTTTCGCGAGAGGGGAGTGGCGCATTCTGCCGCGTCTGGTGGCCTATGCAGATCTGCAATACAGGCTTGTGGACCTGAGGATGAACGGCATAGACGACGAAGACGACCTGCCCATGGACTACGGGAAGACGTGGCATTTCATCAACCCTCACGCCGGTCTTTCGTATCTTGCCGGACCTCACAAGATATATGCTTCCGTCGCCCTGGGCAACCGCGAACCGGGACGGGCCGACATCAAGGAAGTGATTGAAAGCAACAACCTTGAGGGAGGTGACCGTGAGGTCAGGCCGGAGCGCATGCTCGACGTCGAGGCCGGCTACGAGCTCAAACTCGAAAAGATTTCGGCCTCGGCCAACGTCTACCTCATGGAATATCGCGACATGCTGCTGGAGACCGGGGAAATCTCCAAGTCGGGATATGCGATTAAGGACAATGTCGGCAGAAGCTACCGCAGGGGAGTCGAACTTTCCGCAGCCTGGGCCCCGGTCGACAACTTCAGCCTCGGCGGCAACGTCACTCTCAGCACCAACAAGATCCTCGGCTACACCCAGTACTACAACGAATACGATAATCTCAGCGACTGGAACTTCCTGGGGCAGAGGTCCGAATACTTCGACAAGGTCAATATGCTGATGTCGCCGTCGGTTGTGGGCATGCTGGCCCTGCAGTGGACTCCTCTTGCCCACGTCAGCCGTGGCTCGCTCAAGACTACGACCGTATCGCTCGATGCCAAATATGTCGGAAAACAGTATTGGGACAACACCGGCAGCGAAGAACGTTGCATTCCGGCGTGGTGGACAGCCAATCTTTCACTCTCGCATTACTTCAATCTGCCTGTAGGAAAGCTTGGTATCAGCGCTTATGTAAACAATCTCTTCAATAGGATGTACTATGCCGACGCCTGGGTCTACAGGGCGTATTTCCAGGCAGACGGGTGGTATCAGGAAGAGGGTGTGTTCCCCCAGGCTCCGATCAACTGGATGCTGAAAGTTTCCTATTCCTTCTGATCCGAAGCGGGACCGTAATACTTCGGCCAGCATGACATGAGATAGGCTCTGAGAGTGTTTTCGTGCTTGTTTTCGGCCGGAGTATAGAATACGGTGCCGGCAAGGTCTTCGGGAAGGAATTCCAGGTCGACGAAGTGGCCGGGGTAGTCGTGGGCATATTTGTAGCCGTCGGCATATCCCAGTTCTTCCATAAGCTTTGTCGGAGCGTTGCGAAGATACATAGGGACGGACGACGCCTGCGTGTCTTTCGCCACTTCCAGAGCCTTGGCGATGGCCATATAGGCGGAGTTGCTCTTTGGGGATGATGCAAGGTAGATGGCGGTTTCCGCAAGCGGGATACGGGCTTCCGGCATTCCGATGGCATGGACGGTCTGGAAGCATGCATTGGCAAGGAGCAGGGCGTTGGGATTGGCCAGCCCTACGTCTTCGGCCGCGAGGATGCAAAGCCGGCGGGCGATGAACAGCGGGTCTTCTCCGCCGTCAAGCATGCGGGCCATATAGTAGACAGCCGCGTTGGGATCCGACCCGCGTACGCTTTTGATGAAGGCGGAAATGATGTCATAGTGCATCTCGCCGCCTTTGTCGTATCTGGCGGAATTTTCCTGTATCGTCTTCGTCACCAGGGAGTTGTCGATGACGATGGGAGAGTCTTTCGGGCTGACGTCGACGATTATCTCCAGGAGGCCGAGCAGCTTTCTGGCGTCGCCGCCGCTGAAACGCAGCAATGCGTCGTATTCCTTCACGCTGATATTCATCGAAGAAAGCAGTTCGTCTTCCTTCAATGTCCTGTCAAGCAGGTGTTTAAGGTCGTCGGCGCCGAGAGATTTCAATACGTAGACCCGGCAGCGGGAAAGCAGCGGGTTGATGACTTCGAAAGATGGATTTTCAGTCGTCGCGCCGATCAGGACCACCGTTCCGTCTTCCACGGCGCCGAGCAGGGCGTCCTGCTGCGACTTGCTGAAGCGGTGGATTTCGTCGATGAACAGGATCGGTGCGCCTTTGCCCGAGCCGAAGACGGAGCCGCGTTCCGCACGGGCCTTGTCGATTACGTCCCTGACGTCTTTTACGCCGGCGTTGACGGCGGAAAGGCTGAAGAAAGCCCTGTCGCCAGAAGAGGCTATTATCCTGGCGAGCGTCGTCTTGCCCACGCCGGGAGGCCCCCAGAGTATGAACGACGAAAGGTTTCCGGCCTCTATCATGTTGCGCAGCACGCATCCCGGGCCGACCAGATGCTGCTGGCCGACGTATTGGTCGAGATTGTGCGGGCGCATCCTCTCGGCAAGGGGAGGAAGGAGACGCTGCCGTCCTGAGAAATCTGCTTCTGAAACCATTTTAGATGTCTTTGCCGTAAATGCGGCGCTTTTTCTCCTGCTCGTATTCGAACATGGACCAGTGGGTGAGGTTTTTCTGGTTGGTCTCAAGGATGGCATTGGTCTCGCCATATTTGAATCCGGCTTTGTTGAACCTCGGGATAAGATCGTAGAAAATCAGGGCCAGAAGGCCTTTGGACTGATATTCGGGCTTCACGCCGATGAGGAGCAGCTCGGAGGTGTCGTCGTGCTTGAGGTAGAGCGCTTTCAGGATGTGCCACCACCCGAAGGGGAAATATTTCCCGTGACATTTCTGGAGGGCCTTTGCAATCGAGGGCATGGCGACTCCGAAGGCAAGGATGTTGTCGTCCTTGTCGGCAATCAGGGTCAGGTATTCCAGATCCAGCACTGCGAGATAGTTATGCACATAGTGCTCTATCATGCCGGGAGGGAGCAGTGTGAAGTTGTAAAGGTCTTTATAACATTCGTTTATGAGGTTGAATATGGTCTGCCCCATACCCATGCGGTTGATTTCCCGCCTGGTGACCTTGCGGATATGGACATCGTATTTGTCCATGACTATCTTGCTGATGCGGGAGACCTTGTCGGGAATCTGTTCGGGGACGGTTATCCTGTTTTCGACCCAGTCGACTTCCTTTACGAGCCCGAGGGCTTCCATGTGCTCGGGATAGTAGGGGTAGTTGTATATAAGGGCCATGGTGCTGATCCGGTCAAAACCGCGGACAAGCATGCCCTCAGGGTCGAAATCTGTGAATCCCAGCGGCCCGACGAGGCGGGTCATGCCGCGCTTTTTCCCGAACTGCTCGACCGCGTCGAGAAGCGCCGCGGAGACCTCCCGGTCGTCAATGAAATCGATCCAGCCGAAGCGGACTTCCTTGTGTCCCCACTGCTTGTTGGCCAGGTTGTTGATTATCGCGGCGACGCGGCCGACCACCTTGCCGTCCTTCCATGCCAGAAACAGTTCGGCCTCGCTGAATTCGTAGGCGGCGTTCTTCCTGGGGTTGAAGGTGTCGAGTTCGTCCTTGTAGATCTTGGGAACGAAGTAGGGGTTGCCTGAATATAGCTTGTTGGGATAGTCGGCGAATATACGGAGTTCCCTGCGGGTTGAGACAGGTTTTACGGTGACTGACATTATGTTAGGTTTAGGTTTTGTTTTCAATCAAATGCAAAGATAGTTTTTTTAATGATAAAACTGCAGTAATACGGTCAAAAGATGCTATCTTTGCTTAGCATGAACAGGGCCGTCATCATTGTCGTCGGAATAATCGCCGCTGTCCTGGCCGGCTGCCTGCCAGTCCGGGCTCAGGTGCGCCGTGTCAGCGCCGGGGGATTCTACTCCTTCAAAGGCTGCGGACTTTCCGTCGTGTTCGATACGCCCGAACATTTTTCCCGCGCCACGATCCTGGCCGATTTTACCGGACTTCTCAGCGGATCTCATAAAGAGCCCGGAGTCCAGGCCGGCTATTGGGTCCTCTATCCTCTGGCACGGTGGGATGTTTTCGACGACATGTCCGTCCGCCCTTATGTCGGCCCCGGGCTTCAGGCCGGATACGTCCGCGACTACGACAAAGGCTTCGGAGTGGTTGCAGCCCTCGGCGCCGGAGCCGGATTCCGCGCCGACTTCAGCCGGAGGGTCAGCATCGATCTGGGCTGGACCGTCTCGGCGGGAGTCCACCTCCAGGCCCGCAATTTCCATAATACGCGTGTAACTGTCTGGCAAAACGGGATTTACAAAATCCCGCTCCCGGAATTGTCGATTCTTTACAGGTTTTGAGAGTGATGAAAAAGACAGTTGCCATAGCGTTCCTCTATCTCGTTGCCACATTGGCGCTCCAAGCCCGTACCCCGCGGCTTGAATTCGGCGTGGAGTGGGGCTATTGCCCGGCTCTGTTCTACTGGAACCACCTCGAATATCTGACTGACGATCAGTATTTTATCCGCAGCAAAGGCCGCGACTGGACCTACACCTCCAACGGCATGGCCATTATCTATGCCGGGCTCGACATCAACTCCCGCGCCGTCATCCGGCTTCATGCCGGTTATCAGGGCGTCGACAGGGGACTGCGGACCATTCCCGTCGGGCTTCAGGCGGCATATTATTTTGCAGGAACATCGTCCCAGGGCTGGCTGACCTTCGTCGGCACATCGGTGGGCATTTCCATGCAATCCCTGCCCCCGTCCCTGACGCTCGACATCGGCGCAGGCTACCGCTTCGAGTTGGGTAGCAGGTTCTATTTCGACATGAAAGCAGCCTTCCGATTCTCGTCGGCTCAGCCCGAAAACATATGGGATCCGATCACCGAACTTCTCGTCACCCGTCCCCAAATGCGGGTATGCGACCACTACCTCGGCGGCATATCGCTTTCAATGGCATTGGTTTTCAGATAGTTAATTTAAATTAAATGATAGATAAGACACCTGACCATATAGAAATCCGCGGCGCAAAAGCCCATAATCTCAAAAATCTCGACATTGATATTCCCCTCGGCAAAATCGTGGGCATAGCCGGCGTATCCGGCTCCGGAAAATCGTCCCTCGCCCTTGGCATACTTTACGCCGAAGGTTCGAGGCGTTATCTGGAATCGCTTTCGACCTATACGCGCCGTCGCATGACCCAGGCGTCCCGGGCCCAGGTAGATGATGTCCGTTATGTACCGGCCGCGCTCGCTCTTCACCAGCGACCCGGAGTCCCGGGCATACGCAGCACCTTCGGCACCATGTCCGAGCTGCTTAACAGCCTGAGGCTCATGTTTTCACGTCTGTCGTCGTACCCATGCCCCAACGGCCATATGGTCCCGCCGACTCTCGACATCGCCGCCGAGCAGCCGGTATTCTGCCCTGTCTGCGGAGAGAGGGTAAAAGTCCTTGGCGCAGAGCAGCTTGCCTTCAACAGCGAAGGCGCTTGTCCCACTTGCGGTGGCACGGGCGTCGTGCGCGCCGTCGACGAATCCACCCTTGTCCCGGACGAAAACCTTACCATAGACGAAGGCGCCGTCGCACCATGGGGCAGCCTGATGTGGTCCTTGATGAAGGATATCGCAAGGCAACTGGGCGTCCGCACCGATGTCCCGTTCAAGGAACTCTCCGACAAGGAAAGGGAAATCGTCTTCCACGGGCCTGCCGAGAAAACGCATTTCCTTTATAAGAACGAGAAGACCAACACTTTCGCCGAGATGGACTTCACCTACTACAACGCGATCTACACAGTGGAAAACGCCCTGGCGAAGGTGAAGGACGAAAAGGGAATGAAAAGGGTCGAGAAGTTCCTCAAGGAAGACACCTGCCCCGATTGCATGGGCACTCGTCTCAATGCTGCCGCACGTGCTCCGCGCCTCCGGGGCATATCGCTAGCGGATGCCTGTAAAATGACTCTGTCGGAGCTGATTGAATGGGTCGCCGGCGTTCCCGCTTCGCTTCCCGAACCGATGCGCCCGATGGCCGAAAGGATTTGCGAATCTTTCAACGACACGGCCAAGCGGCTCGTCGACCTCGGACTCAGTTACCTTTCGCTCGACCGCGCGGCATCGACGCTGTCGACAGGGGAGAGGCAGAGGGTTCAACTCGCCCGTTCGGTGAGAAACCGCACTACGGGAGTCCTTTACGTGCTTGACGAGCCCTCCATCGGGCTTCACCCAAGCAACCTCAAAGGCCTTCTCGGCGTGATGGACGACCTTGTAGCTGACGGCAACACGGTTGTTCTGGTTGACCATGACACCCAGGTTCTTTCGCATGCCGACTACATCATCGAGCTTGGTCCGGAGGCCGGAGCGAAGGGCGGAAATCTCATTGCCCAGGGCACAGTCCAGTCCCTGATCGACAATCCTGCCTCCCGTATCGGCCCCTTCCTCCGCGACAATGCAACGCTTCCGAAAAAAGACCCCGCGCGCCTGTTTGAAAACGGAAGCATCAATCTCTCTACAGGACAGATACATACGGTGAAACCGCTGGAGGTGAGTTTCCCGAAGGGACGCCTTTCCGTCGTGACAGGCGTCTCGGGCTCCGGCAAGACCACGCTTGTGCTGGAAAGCCTCATTCCCGGGCTCCGGGCCGCGATTAACGGCACGAAACTGCCCCGGCATGTCCATTCGGCCGAGGCGGACGGTATTAGCCAGGTCAAGCTCATAGACGCGACTCCGATTGGCATCAACGTGCGGTCCACCGTCGCAACCTACGCCGGCATCCACGACGAACTGCGGAAGGTCTATGCCAAGACGCAGGACGCCCGTTCGCGCGGGAAAAAGGCAGGGGACTTCTCCTACAACACGGGAGACCTGCGCTGCCCGGTATGTGACGGCACAGGCAGCATAAGCCTTGACGTTCAGTTCCTTCCCGACGTTGATATCCCGTGTCCGGAATGCGGAGGTTCGCGTTATTCCAAAGAGGCGGGCGAGATAAAGCGAAACGGCGTTTCCTTGCCCGAACTGATGGAAAAGAGCGTGGACGAGGCCATGGAAACATGTTCCAACCTTGCATTGGTCCGCTCGCGCCTCCAGGTGCTTCACGACCTCGGGCTAGGGTATCTGACCCTCGGGGAAGCGACGCCGTCCCTGTCCGGAGGCGAGGCGCAGCGTCTCAAACTGGCCAGCGAAATGGGACGGGCCCAGGGAGACAGCATCTTCGTTTTCGACGAGCCCACCATAGGACTTCACCCGCTTGATGTAAAGACCCTTCTGTCCGTGTTTAACCACTTGATAGACAATGGCGCGACGGTTATCGTCATAGAACACGACCTCGATGTCATCCGCAGCGCCGACTATATCGTGGATATGGGACCGGGAGGGGGAGTGGCCGGGGGAGAAGTCGTTGCCTGCGGCACTCCCGCGGAGGTGGCCTCAAACCCTCGTAGCATAACCGGAAAATATCTTATAACCAAATAATTACAACATTATGGCAAGAAAGAATTTCGGGGCCAAGCCCTACAGCTATCCACAGCCCGTTCTCATCATCGCCGCTTACGGTGAAAACGATGTTCCCTCGGCAATGAATGCGGCATGGGGCGGTATTTCCGACTACAGGGAGATATCCATGGACCTTTCCAAAGGTCACAGGACCGTCAAGGACATCCGCGCCCGCGGCGCCTTCACGGTGAGCATGGGCACTCTCTCTCAGCTGGTTGCATGCGATTATGTCGGTGTCGAATCCGGCAACAAGGTTCCGGACAAGGTCGCCCGCGCCGGCTGGCATGTGGAGAAGTCCGAGTTTGTGGACGCCCCGCTTATCAAGGAACTTCCCTTGGCGCTCGAGTGCAAGCTGATTTCCTATGACGAGGAGACCGGAGTCCTGAAAGGGGAAATCGTCAACGTCAGCGCCGACGAATGCATCCTTGACGAAAAAGGCAACGTCGACGTGAAGAAACTCCAGCCTATAACCTTCGACCCGTTCAACAACAAATACATTGTCCTCGGCGACGTCGTCGGCGACGCATTCAAGGCCGGTCTTGCGCTTAAATAGCCAGATATGACAGAGAAGGAGGACAAATTGAATACGGTTTAGTTAACATAATATAAATCGGAACGTTCTTATTTAGATTATTATCGGAACCAAAAGGAAATAGGAACTCAATTTGATCAGTATTCTTATAACCAGCGTTCTGATGTTGTAAATTTACGA
>ONKE01000015.1 GCA_900318355.1 uncultured Bacteroidales bacterium | reverse complement strand
TGCCCGAGTGGCGGAATTGGTAGACGCGCTGGACTCAAAATCCTGTGTCCTTTAAAGACGTGCCGGTTCGAGCCCGGCCTCGGGCACCAGAACGACAAAGCCGTCGGCATTTCATGGCACCGTCCCTGATTTGCCGGCTTTCGTTTTTCATGGCACGATCTCATTCCTCAAACCCCCGGCTCTCGTTTCTCAAAGCCCCGCTCTCGTTCCTATTCGATACAAATGCCGTAAAATATAAGTCTTTGGCTAGTACTGAATTACCGACACATCTATGGAAATTATTTCGATAGACGATGCGATAAATGATTTATTGTCAAGCGTTTGCGTTTTACGTTTCCCATGCCTACTGTATCGTCCTGCCGGTTTCCTACTTCTAGTTTGATTTTGTTACATTTCCCCTGGAAATTGTTATTTTTGTCAAAAGTATAATACTCAGTGGAAATGGAGCAAAATGATTACAGGACAATAAGTCTTGACGCCTCCTGGGTAAAAGTTGGAGAAGGCGGCAACGGCACCACCTACGACAACCGCGACAACCCGGACATCCTCCTTAAGGTAAACCGCGGGAGCCTGAACAACCTCGAGTCCATCCGGCAGGAATTCAACCTGTCCCGCGAGGTGGCGGCGCTGGGTCTCCCTACGCCTGCGATGCACGAAATCGTGAGCGTAGGAAAGGACTACGGCATCATCATGGAGCGTATCAAAAACAAAAAATCCATGTTTCGGATCTGTCACGACGAGCCGGACAGAATCGACGAAATGGCCGGCCTTTTCAGCAGTCTCCTCAAAGCGTTGACCGCCACTCCCTGCAACACGGCGTTCTTCCCGAGCAGGAAACAAACGGCCCTGGAAGGGCTGGAAAAGGCATCTTTCGTCTGCAGGAAAGACAAGGCCATCCTTCGGGATTTCATCGTTTCCATCCCCGAGGCCACCGGCTGCGTCCACGGAGATTTCCAGCCAGGCAACGTGATTATCTCGGACGGCAAACCCTATTGGATAGACCTCGGCCGCTTTGCCTGGGGCGACCCCATGTTCGACGTCGGCCACCTCTACCTCTCCTGCGTCGTCTATTCAAAAATGAAACGGACCCAGGAAATCTTCCACCTCGACCACGGGCAGCTCCTCCGCTTCTGGGACAGCTTTGCCAAATCCTACACCGGCCATGACGACCATGCGGCCTTCGACCGCTCCGCCGCCCGCTTCGCCGCCGTCGACATGGTGGTCCGAACCACCTACCAGCGCCCCAGCCTCCCCGAAAGCATCTTCTTCCACATAATCCAAAAGCCGCTCCTCCGGGCCTTCCAATAGTCTGCTGCCCATCCAGCGCCGCAATTCTCCGCCGCCATAATGGTAAAGCAAAGTTTATTTTAAAGGCAAAATTTGGCGATAAGATAAAGATAGATTTACCTTAGGCGGGCTATTTCTTGTAGATGTCGTCCAGGGAGATGTTGCCCCAGGTCGGGAGGGAGGGGTCGTTGATTTCGGCTTCGATGGTGCGGCCCTCGCCGAGGATGACGTCATGTTCGAGGAAGTCGATCTCCTTGTCCCACATCACGTGCATGTAGGCGGCGACGTCGTGAGAACGGCCGGTGAAGCTGTAAAAGGTGTAGGGGTAGCCTTTCTTGGCGAACTGCGAGGCGTAGAAGCTGCTGCCCCAAAGGCCACGGAGCACGGTGCCGTAGTGCTTGTAGGCCACGGCTTTATCGGCCGAACCATGGAACATGGCGATGGGACAGGGCTGGCGCGGGAACACCGGGGCGCCCTTGATGCTGATGATGGCGCCGGCGAAGGACATGACCCCCTTGAAGGCAAATCCCTCCGGGAGAACGGCGGTACCGGGCGCCTGGGCGGCGACATCGTATGCTGCGGCCATGGAGATGATGGCTCCGGCCGAACTGCCGGCAAGGACGATATTGAACGGATCGATGCCGATGGCTTCTTTGTTTTCCTGAAGGAACTTAATGGCGCTGAAAACATCTTCCACGCCCATCTGCTGGGCAATCAGGAACTGCTTGCTGGCCTTGTATGCCCCTATCAGGCCTTTACCCATCTGGTAGCCTTTCATGCCCAGACGGTAGTCGATAGAGATGACCGGATAGCCGGCCGCGACGAGCTTCTCGAACCACGGGCGTTCGAAATTGGCAGAACGCTGTCCGGTGACGAAACCGCCGCCGAAGACAAACAGGATGGCGGGTTTCTGGCAGCCTTCAAGCGAATCGGGCGCGTCCTCCGGAGGATAATAGACATCCATGAGCAGGTCGCAGGTGTCGCGAGTCGCATAGAGGAAGGTTTCCTGGGCCCGGGCGGAAAGGCCGAGCGCCAAAAGCATGATTATCAGGCAGACTTTCTTTTTCATCTGAAAATGTTTTTTCAAATGTAACACATTAAATCCAAACGGCAAAATGCCGTGGAGGATAACCTCCACGGCATAGTGGGCATGGTCCGCCGAGGCAACTACTGCGCCTTCTCGTAGGCGCCGGGGAGCATTGCGGAGGCGTTGCGCCGGTTTCCGGCCTGGTCGATGGCGAAACCGCCCTTGGACTCGACCCAGGCAACGAAATCCTTGCAGATGCCCTGCTCCGAGGAATAGGCACTGTCGCCGGTCATGCAGTTGGAGATGCGCTCCTTGAGGACAGCCTCCGAAATCCTGGTCTGGGGAAGGACTTCGGTCTTGACGGGATCCATCACGAAAAGATCTTCATTGAATGAGAGTCCGAGGTCGGCGTAGGCGATATCGTAGCGGTCGGTGTCATTTGTTTTGAACTCGCCGCTTTTGACGGAAGCCTCGCTGTTGGAAATATTGTAACCTCCCGATTCCATCGTACTTTTTTCACAGATGCGATAGGTATTGGATGCCTGGCTGGAGGTGACAGTCGTATTCTGATTTTCCACAATGCTGTTGATGACATAAGAGTAACCGCCGCCGGCAACGCGGAGCAGACCCTCGAACGCCGGGGTCATCTGAGCCATGGTGGAACTGCAGAAGAGGAAATTCTTGCCTCCGAAAGACCCGTTGTTGCATTTGGACTGATGGGCGAAAGTAGAGCTGTTGACCATTGTGAACACGCTGGAAGAAACGGCTGCGCCCCAAGTGCTTACGCCCTGCGTACCATAGATGGAGCAGCGGTTCATGAAAATGTAGCCGTTGTTGGTGTTGGCGCCGAACACGGGGCCACGTCCACCGCCGTAACACCTGTTGAATATCACGTGGTTAAGTCTTGCAATACCTTGCTTAAGGTAGACGCAGGTGTTTTCCATGTTGCTGCTCTTGGAAGCATCGCCGCAGTTCTCCATGTAACAGTCGTCCAGGTCGAGCATGGCGCGGCCGGTGCTGCCGTTGTTGAGATAGAACACTCGTCCGCCCTTGATGTCCATGAATCTGAAACCGTCAAATGTGACGTGTGCCGCATCGCGGATCTCCATGAGGCCGGCTGTTTGCGCAGACGCGGTGATGACGGTGACATTGGCGTCAATATCGCGCAAGGAAATGTCCTTTCCGGTCAGAGACGTGCCGAAACCGCCCAAAAGGGTGATGTCGCAATATTTGGTCGGGGAATCACCGTTGTAGGAAGAGAAGTCGACGACGATAGGCGTTGCGCCTGCATTGAGTACGTAACTGCCTGCTGCGAAATAGATTTGGGCTCCGTCAAGGGCTTCGCCACGGCTGGCTTTAGCAGCGTCATCGGAAGCGGCCTCCAGAAGCGTCCGGACCTCTTCGGGGCCCATGGCATTGTCCCAGGACGAGCCGTCCTTCGTGCCGGCGGCCGTCTCCTTGACGAAGAATTGCGGGAATTCGGGCGCAGGGGCATCCTGAACAATGGCCACGGTCTCCACTTCAATATCATCGCACAAGAACTTGACCATGCCTGTACGGCCGTCCGGGCCGGGATTGGCAGCCACTCCGAGGACCACGGTCTCACTACGCACCGCCTTGGTCTGGGTATATGTAATCCAGGAGTCGCTTTCGCTTATGCTGACGGTGTATTTGTAGTTGGTCTGAAGCGGAATTTCGACGGTGGTCTCGTCAGGCCCGACCGAGTAACTGGCGTCGGCTATAGTAATGACGCCGCCTTCCAGGTCGATTTGGGCGGCAGCGGTGCGATCGCCGTCCTTCGCGGTAACGGACACTTTGTAGTCGTCAACGGGGTCCGGGGCCGTGATGCTGATGACGCCGGAGTCATCGCCTTTCTTGCTGACCGAGACGATGCCGGATGCGGCCGTGGCCTCGACAACGGTGGCGGGAGTCGCGCCCGTAAGGGTGTAGGCAACCTCAATGGTCTGGCCTGGAGCGATAACGGGATTCCCGTCCTGGAAAACGATGCCGAGTTTATCCAATTTGTTAAGTTTCACGACGATACCATCGCCGAGCGTAATGTTGGCGATGTAGTTGTCCTGAAGGATGTCCGAGACAAGGGCGCCGCCAGTGCCGGTTGCACCCTGCACGGCAACCCAGCTGCTTCCGCCGTCAACGGAAATCTCCCAAGCGCCGTTGCTCCGGCGGACCTTCAAGGCAGCCTTGGACACCGGCACGTCTCCGCCCTGGTCCTTTACCGTCTCTCCCTCAACGGTCCAATACCATTGTCCGTCAATCTCCTTGACGGAAATGACCGGAGTTTTCGCATCCAGATCTGCCGCTCCCTTGGAGAAGAAGGGAGTTTTGCCGTCCGACAGCTCAAAAGTCCATCCCTGAGCATCAGAAGCGATGGATTTTACATACACTTCGTCCGAAATGGAGCCGATGACCATCCGGAGCGACGAAAGGTCGGAGTTGATAGTTGTAGCCCATTTTTCAAGGGCTTTTTCGTCAATGACGGTTTCCTCTCCGGATGACTGCTGTTCTGTCGGAGTGCAACCGCCCAGAATTAACGCCGACGCTGCAAGCAGCGCGAAAATTGTTTTCTTCATAGTATTATTGATTATTAGTCGTCTTGAAATAGTGGAAGAAATTATAGGGGTCCAGCACCTCTATATCCAGGTCGGGACGCAGGGTCTTCAGGCTGTTGACGGCGCTGAGGATTTTACCTGGGCCGACCCATATGACCCGGAACATATAATAGCGCGGCGTCGGGGAAGATGACTTCTGTATGACCTTTGAAATACCTTCGGCCAGTTTTTCCGGCTGGTTGCCGTCTCCGCATACGGAATTGTTGAGGCAGAAAACGGGCATTGTATCTTTCCATACATGGTTTTTCGGCCAGGACCCGCCGGGATGATAGCTCATCACGATAGTGGCCAAACCGTCCGGAGAGAACTCCATGAACGCATCCTTGACCGCTTCGGACGGCTGATCCTGGTCCAGAACCATCGGAGAAATGGTCATGTCGCAAAGTTCGTAGTAGCGCTTGTTATGCTCGGTGAAAAGATCCAGGTACTGCGGCTGGATGCGGTTGGGGTTGATGTATCCGGCACAACTCGCATCGGCTCCAAACCAGTCGGCGTCGGTCTTGGTGGACCAGATATACTGCATGATATCCGGAAGTTTGTCGATGAGGTTGGGGTTGATGCCCCACACCACCGGAATGGAGCCGCGGTTGTCGTCGTTCCAGATGCTGTTGAACATAAACTCCCACAACGCGCCCGCGCCGTCGTAATCGGCAAGCTGGAAAAGGATGTAGGTCTTGCCGTCCTGAGGCTCTCCAAGCTCCGGCCTGCCCTGCTTCATGGGCTTGAAAGGGGCGTTGCTATGGAATGACATGTTGTAGACTTCGCCGGGACCGGTGTCCATGTAGACGTTGTAGTAGGAGGCCAGCCAAACCGACTCCCATTCAGTGGCAACCTGCCCGTGCAATCCGCCCAGGCCTGATATTTCGGAATACTTGGCCTTGCTGAAAAAACCATTCAGGCAGGTCATTTCGCGCCCGGCCGTCTGGCGGAGGTAGGACGCCAGAATGCGGACGTAGGTCTCATGGTCGGTACCGAGCGGCTGCGAAGGGTCGTCGCGCGGCGCCTCGTCTTCCCAAGGCGACAGGTCGAAAACGAAGCCGCGCACCTTTACCGGCAAATCGCGGCTGTAGGCATATTCCAGATTGCCGACGGGGCGGTTGAAGCAACCATCCTCATAGAGGAAAGACTGAGTGGCGCTGCACAGATCCTTGTCGAGATAATTGTCTATCGCCCAGCGGTAGGCGTCATTCTTGGCACTGCCGCTCACGCTTCCGTCGAACCGGCCCCGAAAATCATGAAGTACCGCAAGCCCGTATTTTTCGACGTATTTTTCAGCCTGCGCCGGTGAAAAGACAATGCAGTCTTCAACTCCGGCCACGGTCGTAGCCACGTTGATGGTGGCCGGGACCTCCGGATCATGGATCACGACGCCCTTGATGACATTTTTGCCCAGACGGATAAGGTCGTCAAAGGATGTAATCTGCACCCTTTGTTTCCCTTCCAGCCAGTATCCCGGTTTGGAGAAAAGGTCTATCCATTTCGAAGTCTTGTTTGTATTGGCTCCGTGCAGGTACAGCACCGGCCCCTCCCGGTTCATCAGGCCCTGGAGCGTCGACGCGGCGACACACTCGTCATAACACCCGGGAGTGTGGGTGTTGGACAGGTAATAGGTATAGATCGTGTTCCCCTCTATCGGAATCGGACTGGGGTCCACGACCTGCTCCGGTTCGGGATCGGGCGTCATCTTTATTTTGGAGCAACCCGCAACCGAGACTGCGATGAGTGCGGCGAGCAATATGCTAGAAGTCTTCATAGAAACGGATATTGTCTATTTTCAGTGTAGCATCAGAATTCAGCCTCGTGTGGTACAGGCGGAAATAATTGACCGCCGACAGGTTGATGTTGCCGCCGGTTTTCTTGGCCGAAGCGAAGCGTAACCTGACATTGTTCCATCCCTGCCGGAGCTTCAGGTCATCGGCCAGGAAGGTCCAGTGAAGTTCCTGGACGTCGGCTTTTCCGCCGCTGGTTATCTCAATCTGGGCATCGCCGAGCCCCCATCCGAAGGCACTCAGGTCAGCGACGTACAGGTCGAAAGCCAGCACGCCGTCTTCGAAACTCACCTGCGTGTCGACGGGCTCTTCCAGCAGACGGTCATAGAAGAGGAGGGCGTTTTTCGGCACGGTGGTACTTATGCTGGCGTCCCCCTGGGTCTTGTCGGCAGTGTCAAGGGCCAGCGTTCCCTGGCTCTTCCACCCGTCGAGGGACTCGCACCGGTCGAAATACACGACAGGACGGTCCCCCTCATCGACGAACTCACCTATATTCATTTTCAGAGTCGGAGCATAATTGTACTTTGCCCCGGAAAATGAGGATTTGGCCCCGACACGGAAATAGTAGTCCTTGTTCTTCTTGAAGAAACTGCTGTTGTCGAGGAGGTTGATGCCGATTTTGAAAACGCGGTCCTTGCCGACGCCCGTGCCCACGGTCTTTATCTTGGAAACCGAGTTGACCGTGCTTCCGACGCTGGCCTGGTTGCTGGCAAAGAGAGCGATTTCCTCCACCGCATCCAGGGTCGTCGTCTCCAGGGAGAATGTCGCGATTATCGTATTGGCCTCACGGGTAATCGAAGAGTTGACTATCCGGATATATGGAGTAACCTCGAAATCGAGCCTTGTCTGACCTGAGATGTAGACATCCTGCGGGTCGACGGGAAGGAAATTGCGGGTATCCGGCTGTACCGTGTAGGTGCCGGGGAAGAGCTTTGTATTGCGGTATGAGCCGTCGGTTTTCACCACCAGATAGGTCGGGGTCGGGTCGGCATAGCCATGCTCAACAATTTTTATGGTCGTTCCGCTCACGATGTCGCTTTGGACCGGTTCGCCGGTCTTGGCATCGATGATGCTGCCGCAGAGCGTCGCATCCGGCCCCTCGTAGGTGTCCAGCTGGAACAAACTGCATGACGATGCCGAAAGAAGCGCCAGCACTGCGGCTGGTATCATATGTAAAATACAAGTTTTCATTTGTTTACCATTGTGGATTCTGTATGCATCCGTTGCTGGCGACCCCGGGGATGGCCAGATAATAGTTCTTGTTTTCCCATGTGTGCGGAACTTCCTTCAGGACAATCTTACGGACGAAAATATATTTCGGAGGGCTCACGCGCAAATCCAGAAGCGGATCCAGCGCTTTCCTGGTGCCGGTGTTGAACACCTTCTGATATTCACGCCGGCGTATCAGTGTCCAGAACCGGTCATTCTCAAACGCGAGTTCCACTCTCCGCTCTCGCTGGATATTTTCGGATGTGAGGGGTATCTCGGTAGTATGGCCGGCTCTGCGCCTGGTCGCATTAAGGCAGGTCTTCGCAAGGTCCGGGTTGCCTTCACCGCTTTCGAAAACCGCCTCGGCATAGGTCAGGAGGATTTCGGCATAGCGCATGATGGGATAGGCGTTCACGTTTTTTCCAAGTTCGTTCTTGGTAAGCGCCTTGGTGGAAAGGAACTTCTTGTAACTGAAACCGGTACGGGTCATTACGAAATGCTGGCTCTGGTCGAAACCGGAGTAGTCGTCGGGCGATGCGGCGCCGTACTGGTAGTAGGTATTTTCGCCTACCGTAACTGAAGTATTGCTGCTGCCTTCATATGTGGCCGAACCGTTGCGGGCTACATAGCCGGCTTGAATTGTAATAAGTTTATCACGAAACATTGTTCCGGGAAGGATGCACGTCGCATGAAGCCTCGCGTCCTTTCCCTCGAAAATCTGAGAGGGAGTGTCGAACCGGAGATATTCATGACTTGCCTTGAACCCGTCATAATCGGTGACATTGCCATCGACCCTGGTCACGATGGTCCCGTCCCGTCCGGGATAAGCATAGTACTCGTAGGCATCCACAAGGTCGAGCACCGGATTCATGCGGCCGGAATGCGGGGCGCTCAGGCGGGTCTGGTTGCTGTTGCACCAGAATTCGTAGCTGTGGCAGGTCACGACCTCCGGATCGCCGTAGGAATAGATGAACATGTTTTCCGAAGGCGCCACCGAAGGGTTGCTGAAGAGTTCTATGAGGTTCTTTTCAGCCTCCTTCGGAGTCGCAGGTTCAGGCTTGTACAGTCCGAACAGGCCGCTTTGGATGATTTCCTCGCAGGCCGCTATGCACTGGAGATAGTAGCCGTTGGATTCAGACGGGCTCATGTGGACCAGTCCGAGCGAAACGGCCTCACCGTCCAGCCCGTCCCTGGCTCCATATTTGGCTATGGACGCAGCAAAGAGGGCGGCACGGGCTTTCATGGCCAGGGCAAGCCACCTGGTGGCACGACGCGAATCCGCCCCGGTGCGAACCGACGGCAGCCCGGCAATGGCTTTGTCAAACTCTTCCAGGACGAAATCCCAGGTTTCCTTTTCGGTACTGCGTGGGACCTTGAGTTGTTCCGGATCGGAAGTGTACTCCTGGAACTCGCGGATAATAGGAACCCCTCCGTATCGCTTGACCAGTGCGAAGTAGCCGAACCCGCGCAGGAAATGTCCCTCAGCCTCGATTTCCTTGCGCTGATCGTCCGATATCCCGCTTATATTTTCGACCTGCTGAAGCAGGTAATTCACGTCCCGGAGAAAGCTGTAGTCCCACCAGTGGGAGACATCGATATTGTTGCCCTGGGAGTTGATGGCATTGTCGGTAAACTGATCCTGATAGAATCCGACGGTGTTCGCCGAACCTTTATGGAAGGCCGTCCCGGAGAATCCGAACTCCTCAAAAGGGGCCTGGTAATAGAGATTGGCCATCCATGTGCGTGCGCCGTCCTCGCTGGAGAGGATGCGGTCGGAACTGATGCGGTCGCGCGGCTGGAGATCCCACTGATTCTTGCATGAGACTCCGGCCATGGCGGCCAGAATAATTGCGGTGGAAAGTAATGCGTGTCTCATACTGTCAGAATGTTACTGTAAGATTGACGGTATAGCTGCGGTTGAGCGGATAGACCCAGCCGGCGCTGTCGCTGCCTTCCGAACGCTCGGGGTCGAAGGCTTTGACGAACGGGTCGCAGATGGTCAGAAGATTGTAGCCGCTGAGGCTGACCCTGGCCTTGCTGATACGTATTTTCGACACCCACTGCCTGGGTAAAGTGTAGCCCAGTTCCAGCGACTTCAGACGCACGAAAGACGCATCGCGCCGCCACCTGTCGCTGACGTTGTACATCGCCCCTCCGTTGTTGCTGCGGTCGCGGATGGCCGGCCACGTTCCAGGAATCCACTGGCTGGTGGGGTCCGAGTTGTCGGCCCTGTGCCAACGGTCGAAGAAATAGGCCGGAGCGTTTGCATCACCCCAGAGCGGCTGGGCATAATAGTAGGTGTACCTGACTGTATAAAGGGCCGCGCCCTGCCATAACATGGAAAAGTCCAGGTTCTTCCATCGCGCCCCCAATGTCGCCCCGTAATAGATTTTCGGGGTTCCATTGGTCGTCAGGGGCATCATATCATAGGAATTGATTACGCCGTCTTCATTGACATCCAGATATTTGAAGTCGCCGGGCAGCTCGCCGGCATTGCCGTACTGCCCGTCCTGGACGGCCCACGACTGTATCTCTTCCTCGCTCTGGAACTGACCGGCATATTGATACATCCATACGATATCGCTCGCACGTCCGGCCGAGCCGTTGCGCCAGCGGTCGTAGCTGCTGGTGAAAGGAGCGCGCTCGCGGTACACCCACATGGAACGGGCGAAGTTGACGTTGGCCGAGGCGGTTATTCTCCAGTCTGAACTGATTTTCTTGTCGAAAGATGCGGACAGTTCCACTCCCTGCACCCGGTCGACGTCGAGGTTTTCCTGCGGAAGATCGGCCCCGAAAGTGTTGGGAAGGGTATTGGAACGGGTGGCAAGAAGGCCTGTGCGATTGCGCAGGTAGTACTCCGCCGTCAGGTTGAGAGCCCCGTCCATAAAGCCCATGTCAAGGCCGAAATTGAACATGTGCGACTTGTACCACGTAAGATCCATATTGGTCACGCCGGGAGCCTTTGAGCCGAAGGTCCACGCTCCGGTGTCGGAAAACACAAAACCTCCTTCATTAAGGGAAAAACCTCCGATATACTGGAATGCATTCCCGGCATCCTGCCCCAGTTCCCCGTAGGAAAAACGAAGCTTGAAGTTGGACACGAACGGAAGGGCCCGGCGGAAGAAAGGTTCCTCCGACGCCCTCCATCCAAATGAATACACAGGGAAGAAGGCCCAGCGATGGGAAGGATGATAACGGTACGACCCGTCGTAGCGGGCGGCGAATTCAAACATGTAACGACCCTTGTAGTCATAGGTAAGCCTGCCGAGGAGGGACTTGAACATCGATTCGGACTCGGTGCCACCCGTAGCCTGGCTGTCGGTGTCGCCGTATTGGATTATGTCCATTGTGTAGAACGTGTACTGGCGCGCAAGGGCCGACCTCTTGTTGAAAGAGCTGCCCTGCTCCCATACGAGCGTCGCTCCTACGTTGTGATGCCCGGCAAAGGTTTCGCGCCACGTCGCGTAGGCCTGGAAACGGAGCGTGTAATTATTGTCCCACGCTTCGTTGAGTTCGGACTTTCCGCTGTTCCACGTGTGCGTGTAGACATCAGCCTGCGGGTCGTAGTTGTAGAGGTTGTAGCTGATGGACATGTTCTTGGACACGACGCTGTAGTTGCTGTAGGAGGCGACGCCTTTGATCTGAAGGTTTTTAACCCACGGAACATCCCAGATGAGCGACCCCTTCACCTTGTAGCTGCGTATCCGGTGCCGGACATATCCGGAATAGTCCACATCGGCCCCGGCAAGCGGATTGATGGCCTGACCGTCATACACATAAGCGTAATAATCCGGATTGTTGTTGGCATATGGCTGATGGATAGGCGCCTCGGCTATGGCTCCGCGCATGAGGTTGGTCAGCGATGTCGACGGCCCGTCGTTACGTTCGATCAGGCCGCTGAAATCCACTTCTGCGGAAATGTCGCGGCTCACCCGGGCCGACGTATTGCCGCGGAAGGAGTATTTCTCGTAATTTATCGTATTCAGACGCAGGATACCAGGCTCGCTGTTGTAGCCCAAGCTCGCAAAGAAACGCAACTTGTCGTTGCCGCCGCTGGCCGAAACATTGTGATACTGATTGACAGTGTAGTCTTTCATCATCGTACTGTACCAGTCCACGCTCTCATATCCGGGCGCTCCGATGCGGTAGAATTCCAACTGCTCGTTGGTGTATGGAAGCGGCTGCCCTCCGTTTGCGGCGTGATCGTTCAGAATGCTGGCATATTGCCACGCATTCATCATCTTGGGCATTTCGGCCGGATGGCTCAGGCTGACGGATCCGTTGTAGGTCAGGCGCGTCTTGCCGGCCTCGCCCCGCTTTGTCGTCACGAGAATGACGCCGTTGCCGGCATTCATGCCGTAAATGGCCGCCGACCCGTCCTTAAGCACGGAGATGCTCTCGATATCCTCGGGATCGAGTTTTTGGAATTCACTGGTCGAGGACACTTCCGTCCCGTCGATAACAACTATCGGCGCGCCGAACCCGCGCACATTGATGCTGGAAGAATATGAGCCCGGGGCGCCGCTGGTCTGGCGGATCTGCAGTCCGGGAATCTTTCCCTGTACCCTTTGGGCCAGGGAAGTATGGGTAGTGGACATGGCCTCCTCGCCCTTCAAGGTGCTGACTGCGGTCGTCAGTTTTCCCCGCATCTGGGTGCCATATCCCACAACCACTGCTTCGTCGAGCCGCTGGAGGTCGTCTTCCATCTTGAAAACACGCCCCGGAACGGCATCGGCCGCCGGAATCCGGATGGTTTTGTAGCCAAGGCATGTCACTTCGTATTCGCTTCCGGAAGCAGGAGGAAGGGTGAAAGTGCCGTCCGCTCCGGTCACCGCAACTTCGTCCCTGCGGGAAAGATTCATCACCGCAGCACCTATTACAGGCATGCCGGTCGCGTCGAGGATGGTGCCGCTGAAAGGCTTGGCGGGCCCCTGCGGCTTCGCGGCATCATGCGTGGACTTGGAAAGGATTATGCTTGTCCCGTTGATGGTACATGTAACCCCGAGGGGCCGGAAAATCCTGTCGACAAGCTTCTCTATATCCTCCCCGTCGGCATGGACCGTCACCCGCGCGTTGCGGTCGACTGTGCCGCTGGAATAAAAGAAACGGTAATCGCTTGCCCTCTGGACCTTGTCCATCACCTCGCGCAATGGCCTGTTGTCGGCATGGACCGTCACGATGCGCGTCTGCGACCATAGCGGGAGACCCGCCAGAAGCAGGAAGATCAGTATGAGATTGGCTCGTTTCATATCAATAGACCTCAAGAATCTGGCGGCCTGAGCTCACGGACTTCTCAATGGTCCTGAAGCGGATGCCGTCCGCCAGGGAGAAATTCTGCAATATCCCGGAAAGGGTTTCTTCGCGCAGGTCGCCGGTATATTTCCTTGTCATCAGGGCCTTGTTCGCGATGACGAAACTGACGTGGAAACGATTGCCGATTTGCCGCAGGGCCTCTTCCAGCGAAGTATCCATGAATGAGAATCCGCCGTCTTTCCATGCGGCCGCCCCGCCGATATCGGCAGAGGCGATGCTCACGGTGCGGGTTTCCATGCCGAGTTCAGCGCATTGCCCGGGCACGACCGGTACTATCTGCGCTTCACCCGAAGAATCCTTCCAACTCAGATTGATCCCGCCCTCTTCCAACCAGGCGCGCGGATTGCGGTCCGGAAGGTTGTAGGCGTCCACATTGAAGCGGGTACCCGTGACCTGGATATCCATCTGGGCAGTATGGACCGAAAACGGGTGGGTCTTGTCGTGGGCGACGTCGAAAAAAGCCTCACCGTCGAGTTCGACATCACGGGTTGCACCGTCGAAGACGGAGGGATAACGCAAGGTGGAATTGGCGTTCATCCAGACTTTGCTTCCATCAGGAAGTTGGAACTGCGAGACCATGCCCGTTACGGTGCTGACTTCTATCATCTGTACCTGATGGTTGTCAGGCCTGTTTGCCACTTTGAAGAAGAATATGGAAGCGGCGGCAACCACCGGAATCAGCAAGGCGGCTGCAACGTTCCTTATTACGGCCATAATGTTCCTGCCGCGTCGCGCCGATATCTCGGCATGGACCTTCGCAAGGGCGTTTTCCGTGTTGAAACGGTCGCCGGCCGAATGCATTTTTGCGGCAAAACAGATATCGTAGATGTGTTGTGCACGGGCTCGGTTTTCGGGCGATTCCCTTATCCAGGAGGCCAGGGAATCTATCTCGTCGGGAGACAGCCGGCCGTCGAACCAGCGCACTAGCATTTTTTCTTGTTCTGAACTCATCGGTCTGTGTACTAATTCACAATAATGACTGATAAGTTGCCCGATTTCCCCGAAAAATTATTAAACTTGCAGAGGAATCTTTCTGCAATGGGGAACTTCGACAAAGATAAAATACTTCTTAAAAGGCTCAGAAAAGGCGACCGGAATGCTTTTGACGAGCTTTTCCGCCTCTACTATGCTCCCCTCTGCGTCCATGCCGCACAGTATGTCGATGATTCCGAAGCGGAGAACATCGTCCAGGACCTGATGCTCCATCTCTGGGAAAAACGGCGGGAGCTGTCAGTATCGACTTCCCTGCGGTCCTATCTTTTCATATCGGCCAGGAACCGTGCCCTTACACTTGTGAGCCGCAGCAAGACCAGGGACAAGGTCATCGCCAACCTCGGCCGGACGATGGATTTCTACTTCCTTCCGCCGTCCTGCCCGCTGGACGAGCTGATGGCATTGTTCGACTCGGCAATGAAAAAACTCCCCGACGATGTGCGGGAAGCTTTCGAAAAGAGCCGTATCGAAGGAAAAACCTACAAGGAAATCGCCCAGGAAGAAGGGGTTACCGTCAAGGTAGTCGACCACCGCATCCAAACGGCCGTCAAATTTCTCCGTCAGGAGTTCTCCGGACTTTTGCCGGAACCCGGTTAATCACCTCGTCAACCGGAGCAGCGCTTCGAGGAAATAGTAGTCGGCGTAGGTCAGCGGGACGTCAACCTCGCCGCCGCCGGGCTTGTTGCCTACGCTGTGGCGAAGGAGGAAGTTGCCGTTGCCTTCGGCGGCGAGATATTCGGGCGAAGCAAGCGTGCGAACCTGCCTGAGGGCCATTTTGCGGTACTTCCCTGCCATTTTCTTATCCTTCGACAAACCCGAAAGTTCTGCAAATGCCGACGCCATGACAGCGGCGGCCGACGCATCGCGAACCGTATTCGGAATGGCCGGATCGTCGAAGTCCCAATACGGGATGCCGTCTTTCGGAAGCCGCTCAAGAAGCATTCCGGCTATGTTTTCGGCATGGGTCAGATAGGCTTCGATTCCGGTCTCGCGGTACATCATCGTATAGCCGTAGAGTCCCCATCCCTGCCCGCGGGCCCATGCAGAATCGTCACTGTAGCCCTGGAAGGTACATTTGAAAGCCACCTGTCCGCTGTCCTTGAAATACGAAACGACGTGCCAGGACGTCCAGTCGGGGCGGAAATGGTTCTTCATCGTGGTGTTGGCGTGACTGACGGCGATGTTCAGCAGCGAATCCACGCCGGTCAGGCGATGAACCACGGTCAGGATTTCCAGATTCATCATATTGTCGATAATGACGGTAAATTCGGAATCGCGGAAGCTGCCCCAGCTGCTCGTACAGCCCACCGTGGGATTGAAACGCGAAGCCAGGTTGGCAGCCCCGGCTTCGAGCGGTCCGCGCCAGGAGGGGTCTCCGGTAATACGCAGCGCGTTTCCGTAGCTGCAGTTCATCATGAAACCGATATCGTGCCCGACGTTGTAACCTGGCAGCGCGGCAAGTTCGCGTGTGCGGCGTTCAGCCACTTCCTTTATCCTGGAATCGCCGGTGTACTCATATACATACCATGCGCTTCCCGGGAAAAACCCGCTGGTCCATGCCTTGAGGCCGGCATCGACTGCCTTGCCGTTCTCGAAAGTCCTCGGAGAAGTGTTCGGGGCGAGACGGGCGTCCATGAGGATAACCTGCTCCCTGGCCAGCGAGAATACCCGATCGGCGATGTGGCCGGCGTTTTCTCCGCATGATACGGCAAGGGCCGGGGCGAGCACGGCTGCGATAATTCTGAAGTTGCGTTTCATCTGGAAAACTGGTTTTACGTAGTTAAGACTGACGGCGCGGGCAATTTCCCCGAAAAAAATGAAACCGGAGAATAAATATCAGGCTCTGCGGAAGGTGATGGCCATCAGGGGGAGGGCGATGATGGCCATGGTGGCGCTGACGGGGAGATAGATGCCGAAAGAGACGTATTTGACGACCAGATAGGTTATCAGCAGCAGGCCTACGCCCATGAGGCTGGAGATGAGGTAGTGCTTGCGGATGTCGGTGTCCTTGCAGAGGATGCGGCTCAGGTTGGGGACGCCGAGGGAGATAAAACCGATTGGTCCGCAGATGCTTACGGCCGAAGTCACGAGGAACATTATCATCAGGAGGCTAAGCGCCTTGCGGAAATTGGAAAGCTCGGTTTCGCCACGGAAATGGCTCGACAGGTCGCCCGCCCAGAAGAGCGCTGCGGCGAGTCCGGCGGCGAAAAGGCACAGGGAGAACACTATGTCGCCGGCGGTCACGCCCTCGAGGTTGAAATTGGCCGCACCCCAGAGATAGTATTGCTTGAGCAGGTCGCCGTTGGGGGCGTTGGTCACCACGATGGTGCCGAGCGAGCCGATGAAGGTGCCGAACAGGATGCCGAAAGTGATGAGGTTCTGCGTGGAAACCTTCATGGTGACGACGAAGCAAACCAGCGTGCAGATCAGCGTGCAGATGAAGCTTCCAACCGTCAGCGAACACCAGCCGCTCATGGTCGCGGCGGCGGCACCCAGACAGGCGGCGCTGCCAAGGCCGAGGCTGTAGACATCGCCCAGCTGATTGCGCCACAGATATTGCATCTGTATGCCGCCGACCGGCAGGGCGATGCCGCTGATAAGAACGTACAACAAACTGAGCATTACTCGATTACCTTAAGAGGATTAAGTCCGCCGCAGTCGAACTTGGCGACGAGTTTACCGCTCGAGAGGTCGAAGGCATAGACGTCGCCGTTGTTGACATAGTCCGAATTGCCGACCCACAAGTAGTTGTCGCTCAGGGAGATACTATAGCCCTGGGGAATCACGGTGCCGTCGGTGACGAATTCGCCGTCCTTCTTATCTCCGGCCGCGTCGTACTTGTAGACCCTGGCAGGCAGCGGAGTCCAATTTTCGTCATGGCCGCTGCACAGCACGTAGAGGGTGTTGCCGCGAGCCGCGATGCCGGTTACATCGCTGTAGTCCAAGTCTTTAGCCTCGGGCTTCGCCGCCGACAGGTCGATGGCCTGAAGCTTTGCCGGACTCACGCCGTAGATGCCGAAACTGAAGACGAAGAGCTTGCCTGCGGAAACGGCCATGGCGGTGGGATTGTTGTTGACGGCGATTTCGCCAGTCCGCTTGAAAGTGGCGACGTCGACGACGGAAATGCTGTTGTTGGGAGTTTCAAGGTAGCCGCCGGAATCGGCCGTATAGATCTTCCCGTCGTGGAACGCGAGCATGTCGGGATTGGGGCCCACGGGCGTTATGCTCAACGAATAGTCTGAAGGGTTGATTTCGCCGAGAAATCCCTCATAATAAGTAACATAGACCTTGCCGCCGGCATAGCACAGGTAGCGCGGAGACAGTATGTTGCCACCGGCTTCGGCGGTGATGGTCTTCTTGACCTTGAGGTCGCGGTCGGTCACGAAAATGACCTGCGAAACGTTGACGCTGATATAAATCTCGTCGCCCACGGCAAGGATATCCTGGGCGGTGTCGCCGAGGCCCAGACCGTCGTTGGCAAGGGCGAAAGCGTCGGCGGAGACCTTGCCGGAAGCCACGTCGTAACGGCAGATGTTGGCGTTGTTTTTCCCGAAGGAGCCATTATTGAGGACATACACGCCGGTATTGGCGTTCTGGGAAGGTTTGCCGTCCTTGGCGCAGGAAACGGCGAAAACGACGGCCGCGGCAATGACCGCGAACTTAAGAATCAAATTTTTCATTTTCATATAGTTACTTTAATGGTTATACGGAATTGGCGCCCGGGCATGGGATAGCTGCGGACAAGTTCGTAGCACCGTCCGGCGAGATTGAGCCCCTGGGCGGAAAGCGACACGGCGGCACGTCCGACGGGGAAACGCACTCCGGCGCTGACGCCATGGTCCAGGCAGGCGGGCAACTCGTATTCGGGAACATTCTGAGGCTGATACCACCTGCGGCCTATGGCCATGAGGGTGTAACCCAGCGTGTAGACCGGGCCGCCGAACGAAACGGCGAGCGAACCGCTGTGGCGCGGAGTATATTGAATCTGATGGCCGTAGTTCTTTGCCGACGGGTCGGAAAGGTCCCGAGCATCGAGGAAAGAATAGGACGCATCCACCCTGAGGGCGTTTTTGCCATAGACCGGCACCACGGCTCCGGCGGAAACATCGGCTCCCGCCATGTCCACGCGGCCCAGATTGCGCATATGCCATGTGAACATGGTCGGAACGGCTACGAGCTTGTCCCTCACGCGGTTATAGTAGCCGTCCACGGTCATGGAAAATGCCGCTGCACCCGCCTGGAACTGCCACGTGGCGCCGGCGCCGGTCTGGAGCGCCTTCTCCGGGACAAGGTGGATGGTGCCGAAATGGTCGTAGTAGAGGTCGCTGAAGGTCGGGACGCGGAAGCCGTCTTTCACGAAGGCCCTGAGCCTCAAGTTTTTGGCCAGCAGGAAAGAGGCGCTCAGGCTCGGGCTCAGCCGGCTTTTGTCGGGCGCATCCCCGGCCAGCTCGCCGACCACGGTGGCCGAAAGGCCTGCAGTCAGCTTCAAGCGGCGGCCGTCGTACCGGACATGCGCGGCGCTCAGGCTGCTCAGACGGCGCGGATTATCCCCGGAAATGACATTGGCGTCGAGGGCGTCGAAAACAAGGTCCTGGGCCAGTGAGAGCACGATTTGCCCCGCGCCGAGCGGGAACGGTTTCATGACGGTTGCGCTCACGTCGGCATTGTGCTGGAGGTATCGGTCGTCGACCGGCTCGGGATAGGCCGCGTCGGAATTGGTGTAGCGGGTCGCACGGCGCCGATATGACAGGCCCGTGCGCCAGCGCCATGAAGAAGATGAATGACAGACATAGGAGCTCCGCACCGTCAAATCATTGTCCCACAGACGCTCCGTAGGATTTTGGCGGTAGAATATCACCGGCCCGGGCAGGCCCCGCTCGCCGCCGGTCCACTCGGCCGCAAGGAGCACCTTCCCGCCGCGCGGCGTCAGTCCGTCGATGCGAAGTCCGGTGTTCAACGTGGACACGTCGCTTCCCTCGCGTCGCAACGTTGCGTCGCCGGCAGGCTTACCGTCCACGAGCACCTTGCCCGGGAATGGATAGTTTCCATCGCTACGCAGCCAGCCGGCCCGCACGGAGGCGGCCCATCCGCGGGCAATCCGGCCGTCGACCCTCAGCTCCGGCCTCCACGTGCCGAAAGAGCCCGCAGTCAGCGCCGCAGAGGCCCTCAGTGGCACTGCGCCTGTATGCGCAGGCTTGCCCTCAAGACTGATGACCCCGGCGGAAGAGAACGCTCCGGCAGGCTTGAAAAGATCGTCCGGAGTGCCTATTTCAACGAGTATGGACTTGGTGTTGCCCAGATTATATGCAGACAGGTCGATGCCGCCGCGCTGGGCGTCGCTGACGAGGAAACCGTCTACGCACACCGCCGTGTGAGCCGAGCTGAAACCCCTGACCGACACGGTCTTAAGCCCGCCTATCCCGCCATAGTCCTTCACCGCCAGGCCGGGCAGCGTCCGCAGGATTTCGTGGAGCCCGTCGGCGCCGCTGCGGGCTATCGCGGCAGAGCCCAGGCGGATGGATGGAGTTGCCGAGCTGAGCTTTACCCTTGCCACTCGACGGCCGTCGGCTACCGACGCCTTGAGGGTGTCGGCCACGGGGATGGTCGGGCCCTGCGCAACACTGAGCGCAAGGACAAGGGATACGATTGCCGGTAGCATTTTCACAAATCCAGCCGCACCTGCCCCCGGGCGCATGCTTGGTTTGACTTGACCCTGGCAGGTCTTCTGACTCGTTCGCGACGCTGCGCCTTCTCGCCGCTGGGCGGCAATGGCACAAGAATGCAGCGCTAAAGGATGAACTCACAGCTGCGGGCACAGTTCCGGATTTTCACCGGCTTCCCTTTTCAAGTCCGGCCGAAAAAAACGGCGGACTCACCAGAATCCGCCGCAAAGATAGTCATTTTTTGTCTTAGGAAGAAGCTTACTTTATGTCGCGCTCGTAACGAATCTTCACCCTCACCGGGTAATGGTCGGAAAGTTCGTCGAGATCGTCGTCGCTCTGCGGCCGCGACTTTTCGACAGCCTCGACCGGGACGGCGCTTTTAAGGCAGAAGACGTAGTCAAGGCACATGGTGGCAGTGCCCGTGGGCCAGCTCAGCACGGGGTCGGAGAGCCTGGTCCAGTTTCTTTCCATCTCGTTCTGAGTGGGCGTGCCGGGGTCGGTGTTGAAGTCGCCGACGAGGATGACGGGCTTGCCATAACCGGCATAATGCTCGTTAAACCAATCATTCAGCGCCACGGCCTGATCATACGAAGGCTCTCCGGGAGGGCCGAAATCCAGATGGAGCGCCCCGAAAACGATATCTTCCGTCTCAATCAGGGCGATGCTGCGCGGCTCGTGTCCGCTGCCCTTCGCGAGGGGAATGGTCTGTTCGGACAGGATGGGATACGGGGTCATGGCGCCGTTGCCGTAGCCGCCTCCGGCAAAATCGAAGGCCGACGCGAAATGGCAGTTCCAACCGCCGAGACGGTCGGCAAGGACCTTGAGCTGGTAGACGTTGTGGCGGCTGTTGCAGCTGTCGAGCTCGTTCAGACCCACATAGTCGGCGTCGAGCGAAGCAAGGAAGGCGGCTATCCTTTCGGTCTTGTCGCCGCCATGGCCAAGGGCCGCGACGTTATATGTGACGATGGTCCTTTCGACGGTTTCCGTCTTGGGAAGCGGTTCTTCTTCCGGCTCAGGCTCTTCGATGTACGGCACAGGCTGGACGTTCGGCTGGGATGTTCCACGGCATCCGGCCATGGCCTCGACGGCCAGAAGGAAGGACAATAAAAGCGAAAAACAACGCAACATAATGGTTATCATTTGTTTAATTTCAGGTTAGGGCCGCAGACCCGCTGCGGCATCGTCAAAGATAGCAATTTTTAGTATATTTGTGCCCCAATAGGACGAATTATGGAAATCAATATCGAACGCAAGGAAGTCTGCAGAGTGGTCAGCGCCCGCAATTTAAGCGAAGTCAAGGCCCTCATGGCCGGCGAGAAGGAAATCTACATGGTCTTCGACCGCAATGCCTCCTGGGTGGCGGACAAGGTGACCGAGATGGTCCCCGGAGTGGTAAGGAGCTTCGCTTTCGACACTTCCGAAGAGGCCAAGAGCATCAATGCGGCCATGTCGCTCTGCGCGCTGCTGCTGGATGCAGGGGCTTCGCGGGAGGCGCTTCTCCTTGCTGTCGGCGGCGGCATAACCACCGATCTGACCGGTTTCGCCGCTTCCATCTATAAGCGCGGCATCCGCTATGCCAACATCCCCACGACGCTTCTCGCGCAGGTCGACGCGGCCATCGGAGGCAAGACTGGCGTCAACTTCGCCGGCTACAAAAACATGGTCGGAGCGATAGTCCAGCCCGCGTGGACCTTCATTTGCCCCGAGGTGCTCAAGACGCTCCAGCGCCGGGATTTCCTGTCGGGCGCGGCCGAGATGCTCAAGACCTTCCTGCTGGACGACGGCGACGGCAGCTACGAATGCGCCGTAACCCTGCTCTCCAAGATGCAGGCGGCCGAAAATGCCCATGGCGACTCATGGCAGGCAATCTTCGAAGACGACGCCGACCAGTGGGCGGAGCTGCTGCGTCGCGCTGCGGCCATCAAGGCAGGCGTGGTGGAGCGCGACCCTTTTGAGAAGGGCGAGCGCCGCATCCTCAACCTCGGCCACACTTTCGCCCATGCCATCGAAGCCCTGCAATTCTCTGAAGGTCATCACGGTTGCTGCGGGCGCCATGGCGGCTGCGGCCATCACGGCGAAGGCCAGGAACATCACTGCTGCCACGGCGAAGAAGGGCACGAAGAGGGCCATTGTTGCCATGGCGACGAGGGCCACGAGGACAGCTGCCATGGCGGCCACAGGGAGCTGACCCACGGCGAGGCGGTCGCCGCAGGCATTATCCTCGCAGCCCGTCTCTCCGAAAACGCCGGCGTCGCAGAGCGTGGCCTTGCGGAACGTCTTGAAGCCGACTTCAAAGCGTGCGGCCTCCCGGTATCATGCCGTTTCAGTCCTGGCGAACTCAGCGAAGCGATGGGAAAAGACAAAAAAGCGGAAGGCGACACCGTCCGTTTCATCCTTCCCGCCGCAGTGGGCCGCGTCGAAGAAAAGTCCATGTCGGCAGCCGAAGCCGTTTCGATGCTATAGGGTCAAACTTGGCATGAATTGCCGGACGGTATCAGGTTTTTTTCGTAACTTCGTGGCACTTATAAACCCTGACGGGTTCAAGGAACAAGGAAATGATTTGTACGACCCTGCAAAATAAAGATTACGACGGGATTCTCTCAGCGCTGGACGACCCTATGGTGGAGATGGCGGAAATCCGCCTGGACCGCTGCAGCCTGACGCTGGAAGAGGTTGACGAGCTGTTCAGTTCTTGCGACACCCCGCTCATTGCAACGTGCCGCGTTGGCGACAACATGCCGGCCCAGCAGGCCGAGACCCTGCTTACAAGGGCTGTCCACGCCGGCGCAGCCTATGTCGACCTCGAGCTCGAGGCTCCGGCCATGATGTGCAAGCGCATCCGCCGCGAGGCGCACGATTGCGGCACGGCCCTCATCCGTTCATGGCACGACTTCGACGGCACCGACTCCCTCCCCGCCCTCCAGGCCCTCTGCGAGAAGTGCCGCCATCTTGGCGCCGACGTGGTGAAAATCGTCACCACGGCACATTCCGAGGCCGATTGCGAGAAGGTCCTTGGGCTCTATGAGACCGAGACCGACCTCGTCGCATTCTGCATGGGCGAAGCAGGACGGAACTCCCGTCTGGAGTGCCTTCGCCTAGGCGCGCCATACACCTACGCCGCCCTCACGGAAGAAGAAGCCGCCGCGCCCGGCCAGTGGCCGCTACGGGAGATGTACAAGGCCGTCTACGGCGACCGCAAGCCTCTCGACGCTCCGACGCTTACCATGCCGTCGTCCAAAAGTTTCGCCCAGCGTGCCATCATCGCAGCCTCCCTCGCCGAAGGCACTTCCCGACTGTTCGGCTACTCTACCTGCGGCGACAACGAGTCCGCCCTGGCCGTCGCCCGTGCGCTCGGCGCGAAAGTCACCGTGGACGACAGCACCCTGACCATTGAAGGCCGCGACACCAAAGCATTTACTGACAAGTGTTTGCACACCGGCGAATCCGGATTCCTGACCCGCCTGATGATTCCTCTGATGGGTGCTCTCGCAAGTTCAGAAGTGACCATAAGCGGCGAAAAAACCCTCACCCAGCGCCCTCTGAAAGGGGCAAAGGCCATGATGGCGGCCGCCGGGCTTAACCTCGAAAGCGACAGCGATCCCGTCAAGGTTCCGCTCACCGTCAAAGGCCGTCTCCACGGCGGGTTGATCGAGGTGGACGGCAGCGACGGTTCCCAGCTCGTCTCGGGCCTCCTTACCGCCTTGCCGCTGCTCCGCGAAGACTCCACCCTGGTCCTTAACAACCCCAAGAGCATCCCCTATCTGTTCATCACCGTCGACGTACTCAAGCAGTTCGGCATCAGGATAGAAAGCGAGATGGAAGGCGGGGAAGAGTTCGTCCGTACACGCGACTGGAGCCTCTGCGAGGCCATAACCTTCCACATCCGCGGCGGGCAGCGCCTCAAGGCGGCCGAGGTGGACATTGAAGCCGACTGGAGCGCAGCGGCCAATTTCGCAGTGGCCGGAGCCGTTTTCGGGCGCGTGGAGCTCGAAGGCCTCGACACCACCTCGTTACAGGCCGACCTTTCCATCATGGACATCCTCACCGAGGCCGGCGCCAGCATCTCGGAAGAGGATGATACGGGCATAATTCACGTCCAGAAAGCCCCTCTGAGGGCAATAAACATGGATTTGAACAACTGTCCCGACCTGTTTCCCGCTACGGCCGTCCTCGCGGCATTCTGCAGCGGCACCAGCACCCTGGAAGGAGTCGGCCGCCTTGCCACGAAAGAGACCGACAGGGGCGCCGCGATTCTGGCCATGCTCAGGCAGATGGGCGTCCGCTCATGGATCAAGGGCGACCGTCTGATTATCGAAGGGCGCAGCCTTGCCTGCCGACTGCTCACCGGCACCCTCCTAAAGGGCGGCTCCTACACATCCTGTCACGACCACCGCATGGTCATGGCCCTCGAGACCGCCGCCCTCGGCGCCGACGGCCCCATCACCATCGACGACACCTCCTGCGTCTGTAAATCCTACCCCGGCTTCCCCGCCGCATGGGAAGAGATGAAGCAAATAAACAATTAATTATGAACACTTTCGGCAGAAAATTCCGCGTTTCCATTTTCGGGGAGTCCCATGGCGAGGCCATAGGGGTTGTCGTGGATGGCGTGCAGCCCGGCATTTCGCTGAGCGAAGAGGACTTCCGCGCTGACATACTGCGCCGCAAAAGCGGTCCCAAGGGCACTACGCCGCGCATCGAGACGGATGAACCCGAAATACTGAGCGGCCTCTACGGCGGCTTCACCACAGGGGCTCCTCTGACCATAATCTTCCGCAACCGCAACACCCGCAGCGGCGACTATAAGCTCTTCAACGACATCCCGCGCCCGGGCCACGCCGACTACACCGCCAGCATCAAGTGGCTGGATTTCAACGACCCGCGCGGCGGCGGACATTTCTCCGGACGCCTCACCCTTCCCATCGTCGCGGCTGGCGTCGTGGCCAAGAAGATGCTCGGGATGACCGTAGCGGCCGAATTGACGGAAGTCGGCGGCGTCTCCCGCAGCGAGGCGCTTAAGAACCTGCCGGAAGAAGCATTGCCGGACGGAGGCATAGAAGAGAAGGACGAACTCAGTCCGTCCGAAATCTGGCGCGACGTCCTGGACGCGGCAATTGCCGACAAAGACTCCGTGGGAGGCATAGTGGAATGCCGCGTGGGCGATGTTCCCGCCGGTCTGGGCGAGCCTTTCTTCGACTCGGTTGAGTCGCTCATCAGCCATGCAATTTTCGCCATTCCCGGGGTCCGCGGCATCGAATTCGGCGATGGCTTCAAGGCGGCACGCATGAGGGGCAGCCAGCACAACGATCCCTTCGACCATGCCGGCAACGGCCCGCTGACCATCCACGCCAACGTCCATCCGTCGAAAAACGGTGCCGGCGGCATCAACGGAGGCATAACCAACGGCAATCCCATCGTATTCAGGGTGGCTTTCAAGCCGACATCCTCCATCGGAAAGGCGCAGCGGACCTTCAATTTCGCCACCGGACGCATCGATACGCTCGAAATCCCCGGACGGCACGACGCCTGCATCGCCCTGCGCACCCCCGTCATCGTGGAGGCTATGACCGCCATCGTCCTGGCCGACCTTACACGCATGCTGTAGCCTATGGAAGACATTCTGCGCGAAGTTACCTCGGGACAGTACAAAGAGGGGTTTGTCACGGATATCCGGCAGGAATTCGTGCCTAAAGGCTTGAACGAGGAGGTAATCCGCACCATTTCGGCCTTGAAGCAGGAGCCCGCGTGGCTGCTGGAGTTCAGGCTCGACGCATTCAGGCGCTGGCAGAAGATGCCGGCCCCGCAGTGGGGGCATCTCGACCTGCCGGAAATTGATTATCAAGATATTATCTATTACGCCGCGCCGAAGAAGGACGCCGATCGGCCCAAGGAAATCGCCCCGGAACTGGCCCGCACTTTCGAGAAGCTCGGCATTCCCCTGCATGAGCGCGAGGCGCTTGCCGGGGTTGTGGCCGTGGACGCCGTGTTCGACTCCGTGTCGGTAGCCACCACCTTCCGCAAGACCCTCTCCGAAAAAGGCATCATTTTCTGCTCATTCTCCGAGGCTGTCCGCGAACATGGCGACCTGGTACGCAAGTATTTAGCATCGGTGGTGCCGGCCGGCGACAACTATTTCGCCGCCCTCAACAGCGCCGTTTTCAGCGACGGGTCCTTCGTCTATATTCCCAAGGGGGTCCGCTGCCCGATGGACCTGTCGAGCTATTTCCGCATCAACGCGGCCGGAACCGGGCAGTTCGAGCGCACGCTCATCGTGGCCGACGAAGGTTCCACGCTCAGCTACATGGAAGGCTGCACGGCGCCGATGCGCGACGAGAACCAGCTCCATGCGGCCGTGGTCGAGATTGTCGTCCTCAAGGACGCCGACGTGAAGTATTCCACCGTCCAGAACTGGTATCCGGGCGATGCCCAGGGGCGCGGCGGCATCCTCAACCTGGTGACCAAGCGCGGCATCTGCCATGAGGGGGCCCATCTGAGCTGGACCCAGGTCGAAACGGGCTCCGCAATCACGTGGAAATACCCCTCAACCATCCTCAAGGGCGATTATTCCTCTTCCGAGTTCTACTCCGTGGCGGTAACCAACAACTGCCAGCAGGCCGACACCGGAACGAAGATGATCCATATCGGCCGCGGAACGCGCAGCCGCATCGTCAGCAAGGGTATCAGCGCCGGACGCAGCCAAAACAGCTACCGCGGGCTCGTGAGGATGATGCCGGGGGCGGAAGGGGCACGCAACTTTTCCCAGTGCGACAGTCTTTTGATAGGCTCGAAGTGCGGCGCACACACCTTCCCGGTTATCCGCAGCGCCAATCCCACGGCAGTTGTCGAGCACGAAGCCACTACGTCAAAGATATCTGAGGAACAGCTCTTTTACCTCGGACAGCGCGGAATCGCTCCGGAAGACGCCGTCGGGCTCATAGTGGGCGGATACGCACGCGAGGTGCTGTCGAAACTGCCCATGGAATTTGCCGTAGAGGCCAATAAACTGCTTCAAGTATCGTTGGAGGGGTCGGTAGGATGAGCTGGATAAATTACGTTCTGTTTACCCTCTGGGGGCAACCGGTACTGGCCATCGACGTGGTGACATCGGCCCTCGGTCTGGTGTGCGTATTCCTGGCCGGGCGCAATTCCAAATACAATTTCTGGGTCGGCTACCTCTACACGGCGGCGCTGTTCTTCATGTTCTGGAACAAGAGCCTCTATGCCAGCCTGTTGCTGCAGCCGGTATCGCTTGCCATCAACATCATGGGGCACTGGCGCTGGACCCATCCCCGCAAGCACGAGGAAAGCGCCGCAGATGCCTCTGCGCTGAAAGTGAGCATGTTGTCGTGGCCGGAACGCGGGCTGGTCGCGGTCTCGGTGCTGCTGGTGGCCGGTCTGTGGGGCTGGACGCTGGACGCGCTTTTCCCCGCCGATCCCCACCCTTACCTGGACTCCTGCGTGACGGTGCTCATCCTGATGGCGCAGCTCCTCTCGGCCCTCAAGAAGTGGGACTGCTGGATAGCCTGGCTGGTTGTCAACTTCGCCCAAATCGTCCTGCATATATCTGTAGGACACATATTTATGCCTATTGTCTGCGCCCTTTACCTGGTCAACGGCCTGTGGTCTCTGGCGTCCTGGATGAAATTATACAAGAAGAATGAATAACTTACTGGAAATAAAAAACCTGCACGCAGGTATAGAAGGCAAGGAAATCCTTCATGGAGTGGACCTTACCATACGCCGTGGCGAAATCCACGCCGTGATGGGCCCCAACGGCGCCGGCAAGAGCACCCTCTCGGCCGTCCTGACCGGCAAGCCGCAATATGCGGTGACAGACGGCTCCATCGTCTTTGACGGGCGCGACCTGCTCGCCCTTGCCCCGGAAGAAAGGGCTACGGCCGGGATTTTCATGTCTTTTCAGTATCCCGTGGAAATTCCCGGAGTCAGCATCACAAACTTCATGAAGACTGCCGTAGCGGCCCACAGGCAGGCTGCAGGGCTGCCCGCGCTTTCCGGCGGCGAATTCCTCAAGCTGATGCGCGAAAAGATGGCCTTGGTGGGAATGAAGCCCGAATTTGCCAAGCGCGAGGTCAACGTGGGGTTCTCCGGCGGCGAGAAAAAGCGTGGTGAGATATTCCAGATGGCGATGCTCGACCCGACTCTGGCCATATTGGACGAGACCGACAGCGGATTGGACGTGGATGCCCTAAAGATTGTCGCAGAAGGGGTCAACGCGCTCCACACGCCCGAGAAATCGGCGATCATCATCACCCACTACCAGAAGCTGCTGGACTATGTGGTGCCTGACGTCGTCCACGTGCTGAAGGCCGGGCGCATAGTCGCAACCGGCGGCAGGGAAATCATCGACGCCATCGAGCGCAGCGGATTCGACCAATTCTGACGCCATGGGACACGGACATTATATTGCGCCTCCCCGGGGGCAGTATCAGGTTGGAGAAGGGCAGAAGCTTGATCTCCAGTTTGTTACCCTGCCCGGCGAATCGCACGATTTTGATATCACCATCGACCTTACGGGGCCGGGGGCGGAAGTGAACCTGCGCGGTCTATACATTTGCGGCGGGAGCGACAAGGTGCGTTTCCGCGTGGTCATGCACCACATGGCCCCAGGGTGCGTCTCGCGGCAGAATTTCCGCGGGATCGTCTTCGGCGATGCCGACGTCCGCTTCGAGGGCACCATCATCGTGGCCCCCGAGGCCCAGCAGACCGACGCCACGCAGGAAAATCATTCCATACTCCTTTCAACCGGTGCCCGCGCCGAAAGCCAGCCGCAGCTGGAGATTTACGCCGATGACGTGAAATGTTCCCACGGCTCGACGGTCGGACGGCTGGACGAAGAGGCCCGGTTCTATATGCGCTCGCGCGGCATTCCGGAGCAGGAAGCCCGCACCCTGCAGATTCTGTCGTTCCTCTCCGGAGTCACCCCCGAAGACCGCGCCGAAGAAATCGAAAACGCCGTCAGAAGCCTATGATTTGCCATCCTCACGTGAAGATCAATCTCGGGCTGCACGTCCTGCGGCGCCGCGACGACGGGTTCCACGACCTCGAGACGCTGTTCGTGCCCTTCCACGGCATCCGGGACACCCTCGAGATCGTCCCCGGCGACAGCTTCCTCACCCTCTTCCCGGATTCATCTTGTCATTCTGAGCGAAGCGAAGAATCTATCTCCCAGTCAATTACCCCCGACGGCAAAGTCCTCGTCACCATCCGCAAGGCCGGTGGCGTCGGCTGGGACCCGGCCGGCGACCTTACCGTGAGGGCATACCAGCTCCTGGACGCCGACTTCCATCTTCCGCCCGTCAAGATCTATCTCGAGAAGCATGCCCCGGTCGGCGCCGGACTTGGCGGCGGCAGCTCCGATGCGGCTTTCGCCCTCAAAATGGTGGCCGGGCTTTTCGGCCTCGACCTCTCGGACGAAGCCCTGGCGGGCTACGCATCCAGACTCGGAAGCGACTGTGCCTTTTTTGTTTACGACTGTCCGATGCTCGGGACGGGGCGCGGAGAGGTGCTTTCGCAATGGGACGGGATGCGCCTCGCGCCGGACGGCAGCATCGTCCTTAGGAGCGGCGCCCGTTACCGAATCGAAGCCATAGTGCCCGAGGGCATCTCGGTCTCCACGGCCGAGGCCTACCGCGGCATCGTTCCGATGGAGCGGACGCCCGGCAATTCGCTCACCGACGTCCTTAGTCGCCCGGTTGAGAGGTGGCGCGAATGCCTCGTAAACGACTTTGAAACAACTGTTTTCGCCGTCCATCCCACCCTTGCGCGCTACAAGGAGGCGCTCTACGAACGCGGCGCCGTCTATGCTGCCATGTCCGGCAGCGGCTCCGCCCTTTTCGGACTATTTCCCGAACTGTCATGAAACATTCCATAACCATATCCTCGCTCTCCGATCTTGACCGCGCCGCCGACGTTTTCCTCCGGGAAATCGGCGACCGCAATCTGATTGCCTTCTACGCTCCCATGGGCGCAGGCAAGACCACCTTCACCACGGCCGTCTGCCGCCGCCTCGGAGTGAGCGACGACGCAATGGGCAGTCCCACCTTCGCCATCGTGAACGAATACCGCTCCGGCGAGGGAAAGCCTATCTACCATTTTGATTTCTACAGGATTGAGCGGCAGGAAGAGGCCCTGGACATCGGCCTCTACGACTACTTGGACTCCGGCGCCCTCTGCCTCATGGAATGGCCCGAAAACATCGAGGATCTCCTCCCCGAGGAAACCCTCCGCGTCCGGATCGCCCCTCAGCCCGACGGCTCCCGCCTCCTCACCTGGGACGACTGACGGGCCTGCTTCCAGGGCAAAATCAAAGATACGCCCGCACCGCGCGCGTAATAAATTCGTTAAGGCTGATTCCGGCAGCGGCCGCCTTCTCCGCGGCCTCGCCATGCAGCGCCGGGGTCATCCGAAGCACCATCTTTCCGCTGTAAGGCTTCTCCGGCGCTACGCCGTCTTCCTCGCAACTTGCAAGATATTGGTCTATCCCTTCGTGAAAATCGCGGATGAGGGCCTCCAGTGTTGCACCTTCATAACTGATACCATCCCTGCGAAGCCCTAACACACAGCCTGTCAAGTACGAGCCTTTTTCATCATAGTCAATTGTACCGGTGTACCCTTTGTATCTCAAATATCCCATATTAAATATATCCTTTAATTTTTCTTCTTTACTCACGACAAAGATACTAAAAATGATATCATTTTACAATTATTTGATTCCAATATCAACCCGGTCGAGGAAACGGTAGCCGGCGGCCTCGAGAAGATGGGACGGCGTAATGGGAGGGATGGTAACGCCGGCGAGAAGACGAGGACGGACAGGCTCAAATGGCACTTTTCCGCCGGGAGAAGGAGGGTCGTGGAGCCAGACTGAGTCGTCGGCCGCAAGCGAAAGGTCGGCGATCGTGCGGGCCATTTTGACGATACGGCTGAAGGCACGGGCGGAGAGGCCGCGCTGGTCGATGATACGCTCCATGATACGCGAACATTCGCCGTCCAGAGGGCAGTACAGGTGCATCTGGCGGTTGTTCATCTCTGAATTGGTAAATATCCCCTCATCCAGGAAGCGGATGCGCTGAATCTCCCGCGCCCGGGCGACACGCTTGGCGACGACGGCGCTGGACTCGCCCGATCGCCTTCCGATAAGGTATTTCGTCTCGACGGAACGAAGCCACAGATGAACGTCTATCCTGTCGAGAATCGGCCCGGAAAAGCGGCTGAAATAGCTCTGGCGCTGGCCCGGAGTGCACTGGCAGCGGTCGCCTTCGCCCCAATAGCCGCAGGGGCACGGATTGGCGGCGGCAACCAGCATGAACGAGGCGGGATATTCCACCTTGCTCCGAAGGCGCGAAATGATGACCTTCCTGTCTTCCAGCGGGCCGCGCAGAGCCTCCGCAACCGACCTTGGCAGTTGGGCGAACTCGTCGAGGAAAAGCACCCCGTTCTGGGCCAGGGATATCTCTCCGGGCAGGATGTTGTCGCCATTGCCGCCGCCGATTATGGCCGCAATGGATGCGCTGTAGTGAGGGCTGCGGAAAGGCCGGCGGCGCATGAAACCCCAGCGCGACGCCCCGCGGCCGGCTACCGAATAGATCTTGCTCGTCACCACCGCCTCTTCCATATCCATGGGCGGAAGGATACCCGCCAACGCCTTGGCCAGCGAGCTCTTGCCCGAGCCCGGAGATCCGACCATCATGACGTTGTGCGAACCGGCCGCGGCGACCTCCATGCCCCGTTTGGCGGCATCCTGGCCGACTATTTCGGAGAAGTCCATATAGACCGGGGAAGCATTGTCGGGCGGAAGGCTTTGCAGGCGATGCCGGGACACCAGCAGGTCGTCGCACAGCTCCGTCTCCGACAGGATGCGGAGCACGTCCGAAAGGGTCCGCACCCCGTAGACGCGGGTCTTGTCGTATTCCGCAGCCTCCATGGCCGAGCCTTCCGGCAAGATGCAGCCTTCGAAGCCGCCTTCGCGGGAAAGCTCCGCTATGGGCAGCGCCCCGGGGATGTCGCGTATCGACGCATCAAGACCCAACTCTCCCATAATGATGTATTTACCAAGCCCGGGCAACTCGCTTTGGCCCGATGCCGCGATGATACCCAGGGCTATGGGCACATCGTATCCGCTGCCCTTTTTGTGCATGTCGGCCGGCGCGAGGTTGATAACTATCTTCTTGCCTGGAATCCGCATTCCCATGGACTGCAGGGCCGTCATGGTGCGCAGCAGGCTTTCCTTGACCGCGACGTCGGCAAGTCCGACAAGATGGATTCCTATTCCCGTGGAGATGTCGACCTCGACGGTGACCGGGACCGCCTCGATGCCTATGCACTTGGCGCCGAAAATATTGATGAGCATATCAGTTTATTTTAATGTAAATACCTGTGGGATAACCATTAAGAGCGAGCGCAAGATGCTTTCCCTCCACCCAGAGAAAAGGGCTGAGATGACGCTCCGTCGGAGAAAAAGCGGCGAAAAAGCGCCCGCCGCAAAGAGCGGCGCACGGCGAACGTAGGAAGCGCACGTTATCCAGAGGGAGGTATTCGCCGTCGCGGTAAACGGCGCACACGGTGTTGCCGCGGCAGAGGATTCCGGCAACGGAGCCGCCTTCTTGATAGAATTCGACGAAACGACGGTCGTCCGAAGAATATATGGGGAACATTCCCCTCCACCAGAAGAACATCTGGACAAGCCCTGAGGTGCTTATGCAGGACGCCTTGAAGTGAAGACCGTCGGGCATGATGCTGGAAGAAAGGATCTGGGAGACGGAGAAGCCCTGGATATGAACCGTTTGACTTCCGCCGTAGTAACAAATGGCAGATGACGACGGCGTCAGACGGCAGGCCACATAAGGCTTACCGTCAATCAGTTTCGCGTCATAGACCTCACCCGAACCCTGCGGAACGGCCAATTCTTCGCTGCGGCCGCCACGGTAGCAGAACCATCGCCGCGGATTGTCGCCTTCGTAATAGCAGAATTGCAGGCCGGCGCCAAGCGCTCCGTCGGGGTAGGACGAGTCTTCGGGGCTGCCGCAGACCACCCCGCTCTCTGAGGAAAAGACCGGGGTTCCGTTTCGCCTGAGATGGAAACCGCGCCCTGAGGGCGGATAACCGAGGGTGTACACTTCCCCGTCCGACACCAGAAAGCCGCATAGGACTTCCTCGCCATCGTATCGGAACAATTCAAATCCGTCGCAGCAGATGACGGTCTCGCCACCCACAGCACAGTCGGTATAAAGATGGCCGTCGCATATGCGGTGACGGTCCGGTTCGGCTGAAATCGCCGTCCCGGGGCCCGCAGGAACCTCAAGAATGCGGCGCTGCCCGGCAAATACCACCAGGCGGCACTGCGTCTGCCCGTCGAGGGAGTCGCGGCGCCAGTCATACGACGCCGGGTATTCAACCCCGGTTATATACACTATGGTGTCGCGCTGGCGAAGTGTCTGCTGGATGCCGGTAGTGGACGTCATCAAGGTCCGCGGAGTCGCCCCCGGGCGCGCGGGAGACGTACTGTGGAGGTCTTCGAAAGGGTCGAAAAGTTTGCAGGCGGCAAGAAGAAGGGCCGCCAGGACGGGAAAAAGGCGTTTCATGTCTTCGTTTTTTCAAAGGAAAGCATAAATCGCCCGAGGCTGAAATCTTTCGCCCCCGAAAGGAGGGGTTTCGCCACAAAAGCAAGAAATGACGCGCACTGATTTTCCAGTACGCGTCAATTAATCAGGTCGTCAAAAGTGCAAACTTGATTATCAAGCACTTAGAACTTAAAGCGCAAGCCGGCCTCAAGCCCCATCATAAGCGGCTGCTGGGTGCGGATGCTTGTCGGCTGGGAGCAGGGGAAGTAGTATCGCAGGCTCGGATCGATGTAAAGGCCGAGGTAACGGCTAAGGTTGAATCCGATTCCGAAACCGATGGCGGCAGACCACTGCACCCCGGGCACGCTTTCCCTGTAGTTGATGAATCGGCCCTCGTAAGGAACGCGGTAGTGGCTTATAACGGCCTTTTCCACCGTGCCGCCGGCAAAGGCATAGAAGTCGACCATGCGGCCGGAAAAGACGTCGTAGAAGACGTTTACGGGGACGCCGACATAGTGGAGATAGTGACGGATGTCGGCCGTAATCGAACGCGGGGTTTCGCTCACCTCGGTGTAGGTGCCCCTAAAGGTGCGCTCGAGTATGGACCAGTTGACTCCGGCTCCGACCGACCATTTCGGCGCGACAGGGATGCGCACGCTGATGCCGGCCGATATCGGGACGGAGTAGGAAGAGGCCTGGCTGATCTGGCTGATTGAGGTCTGGCGGGGCGCTCCAGCGACCATTGCACGGCGGGCGCCGGAAGCACGGACCGACTGGGGGTTGCCGTTGGTCTGGATGTCGCCGCCAACCTTGATGCTGACAGCCTGACGGCTTTTGCGGGACCGGCCTTCCTCCCATGCCAGCTCGGCGAAAGGATCGCCCTGAGGGGCGTCGTCGACATCTGGAGCGGGCAGTTCGCCGGCAACGGCTTCCTCGGATTCAGCTGCATCGGCGGTCGGCTCTTCCTCGGCAACCACTTCGGCAGCAGGCTCTTGCACGGCAACCACATCCTCGTCAGGCGCTTCTGTGGCAACCGGCGTTTCCGGAGCAACTTCCGCAGGCGCCTCCGTGGCAGCGCTTACGACAGGAGCGGCCTTGGCAGGACGGGCGTCGCTTGAAACAGCCTGGGACTGCGAAGGGACGGACGACGGCCTCCACGATTGAACAGGAGCCGGCAAGTCGGGGGTCACTTCCTGGATTTCAGGAGTTTGCGGAGCCGCGGGCAGAACGTCGACAGCGGCCAGTGTATCATTATGTGAATAGTTAGAATTGTCGTTTCCGGGCAGGAACAGGAAGACGCCGGCCGCAACCGCTGCGGCAACGGCGACGCCGACCATGGCCTTTCTCCACCATGGCACAATCACCAGATTGCGACGCGCATCAAGGCGGGATGCGATTTCATCCCACATCTGGGGGGGAACCTCCTCCTCGTATCCTGACAGTTTCGACCTGATGATCCGGTCAAACTTTATATCCTCTTCGTTTTGCATCTCAAAGTCTTTTCATCTTATCTTGCAACATCATCCGGGCGCGCTGCAACTGCGAGCGCGACGTGGCCTCGGATATGCCCAGGGCTTGCGCAATCTCCTTGTGGGAATAGCCTTCGATGACGTACATGTTGAACACAGTGCGATATCCGCCCGGCAAGGATGCGACCAGCCCGAGTATCTCTTTGTATCCCATGTCCTGAAGCTGGCCCGGCTCGTGGCTGGTCAGGCCCCAGGCAGTGGACAGGTCGTCGCTCAGCTTGAGAGCGTCTGTCCGCCTAAGGGATTGGAGAGCGGTGTTGACAAAGATCTTGCGGGCCCAGCCTTCGAAGGAACCCTCGCCGCTGTAGGTTTCAATCTTCGAGAAAAGAGTGACGAAACCGTCCTGGAGGATATCCTGCGCCTGCTCCCTGTCACCCATATAGCGGAGACAGAGGGCATACATCTTGGGCGCAAGACGGTCGTATAGCGCTTTCTGTGCGCTACGGTCGCCGTCGAGGCACCCCTGAATGATATTGCGCTCCGGATCCATGGGACAAAGAGGCCTGGGGCTGTTTCCTAAAAGTTATAGATGCGATTTTGGGTAAAAATGTTGCACCGCGCAGGAAATTCCTGCCGGTTATGCAAATATAGGATGTTTTTGCGGAAAGTCCTACTTGCAACAAGAAAACCGCCGGGGCGTTTCCACCACGGCGGCTTTCAGTTTTACCAGAATAGGATTGCCTACTCGCTGCGTTCGCGACGACCGCCACGACGGCCTCCACGGCCACCGCGAGCGCCACGCTCGCCACCGCGGCTCTGGGATGCACCCTGAGCGGAAGCGGCTGCTACGCCGGCGTTGGGAGAGAGGTCTTTCTTGCCGTAGACCTCACCGTTGCAAATCCAAACCTTGATACCGAGGCAACCGACCTTTGTGTGGGCGATAGCCAGGGCGTAGTCGATGTCGGCGCGGAAAGTGTGGAGAGGCGTGCGGCCTTCCTTGAACATTTCGCTGCGGGCCATTTCAGCGCCACCAACGCGGCCGCTGATCTGGACCTTGATACCTTCGGCACCAACGCGCATCGCAGTTGCGATGGCCATCTTGATGGCGCGGCGATAGCTCACGCGGCCTTCAATCTGACGGGCGATGGAGTCGGCAACGATGTTGGCGTCGACCTCAGGACGGCGAACCTCGAAGATATTGATCTGAATATCCTTCTTGGTGACCTTCTTGAGTTCTTCCTTAAGCTGGTCGACGGCCTGGCCGCCTTTGCCGATGATGACACCCGGGCGGGCGGCCTGGATGGTCACGGTGATGAGCTTAAGGGTACGCTCGATGACGATCTTGGAGATGCTGGCCTTGGACAGGCGGTTCATCAGATACTGACGAATCTTGTAGTCCTCGGCAATCTTTTCTGCGTAGTTGTCACCGCACCAGTTGGAGTCCCAACCACGGGTGATACCGATTCTGTTGCTGATAGGATTCGTTTTCTGTCCCATAATTATGCCTCCACTGTTTCGGGTTTCTTGACGTCAAGGATGATGGTGATGTGGTTGGAACGCTTGCGGATGCGTCCGGCGCGGCCCTGAGGGCAGGGACGGATGCGCTTGAGCGTGCGGCCTTCGTCAACCATGATGGTCTTGACATAAACATTGCCGTTGTCGAGTTCCTTCGCCTGCTCCGGGTTCTTGGCTTCCCAGTTGGCGATGGCGCTGCGGAGAAGTTTCTCCAGCGGAACGGACGGCTGCTTCTTCGAGAACTTGAGCAGGTCAAGTGCTTTGTTTACTTCTACGCCGCGCACGGTGTCAGCGACAAGGCGCATCTTCCGGGGGGATGTAGGGACATCATTCAGCTTAGCGATAGCTGTCTGCTTCTTGGCCTCTTTGAGTTTTTCGGCCATTAATCTTTTACGAGCTCCCATGATTCAATTACTTTTTATTGTTACCGGAATGGCCTCGGAAAGTTCTTGTAGGAGCAAACTCGCCAAGCTTGTGGCCAACCATATTCTCAGTTACATAGACCGGAATAAACTTGTTTCCGTTATGGACCGCGATAGTATGGCCGACGAAATCAGGAGAGATCATGCTGGCGCGTGACCAGGTCTTGACCACCTCTTTCTTCTTGCTACCATCATTCATAGCAAGGATTCTTTTCTCCAGTGCTTCCTGGATATAAGGGCCTTTTCTTAAAGAACGACTCATAATGTCTTACGTTTTATTCCGTTATTTCTTTCTTCTTTCAATGATGAACCGGTTGGAAACGGCCTTCGGGTTGCGGGTCTTGTAGCCCTTTGCAGGCAGACCCTTGCGGGAACGCGGATGACCGCCGGAGGCGCGGCCTTCACCACCACCCATCGGGTGGTCATGAGGGTTCATCACGACACCACGGTTGTGGGGACGGCGACCCAGATGGCGACTGCGGCCGGCTTTGCCGGAAGATTCCAGGTTGTGTTCAGGATTGGAGACGGTACCGACGGTGGCACGGCAGGTCGTCAGGACCATGCGGGTTTCGCCGGAGGGCAGGCGGAGAACCGCATATTTGCCTTCACGGGCGGCGAGCTGGGCGAAGGTGCCGGCTGAGCGGGCCATCGCGGCGCCCTGACCGGGGCGAAGCTCGATGTTGTGGACGAGGGTACCGACCGGAATTTCAGCCAGGGGCAGGGAGTTGCCGAGCTCGGGCGCGACGCCGGAACCGGAAGCAATGACCTGACCGACCTTAAGGCCGTTCGGAGCGATGATGTAGCGCTTCTCTCCGTCTTCGTACTGGACGAGGGCGATGCGGGCGCTGCGGTTAGGATCGTACTCGATGGTGCAGACAGTAGCGGTCTGGCCGTCCTTGTCGCGAAGGAAGTCCACAATGCGGTACATGCGCTTGTGGCCGCCGCCGCGGTAGCGGACAGTCATCTGACCGGTGTTGTTGCGGCCGCCCGTGCTCTTGATGGGCTCGAGGAGGCTCTTGCAAGGAGTATTGGTGGTAATGTCGTCGAATGCGCTGATTGTCTTGTTACGCTGTCCGGGAGTTACCGGTTTGTATTTTTTCATTGCCATAACCTGTTCCTCCTTTAGATGTTAGCGTAGAAATCAATCTTGTCTTCACCCGCGAGGGTCACATAGGCCTTCTTGAAGTGATTGGCACGGCCCCTGAGGAGACCGGACTTGGAGTAGCGCTGCTTGCGCTTGCCATGGTAGTTCATCGTGTTGACAGAAGCAACGGTGACGTTGTACATCTGCTCGACGGCGGCTTTGATCTGGATCTTGTTGGCACCACGGTCCACAATGAAACCGTACTGGCCAGACTTCTCACCCGCGGCCGTCATCTTCTCAGTTATAATAGGTTTGATAAGGATTCCCATCTTAGTGACTTTTTAACGGTTGACACGGGAGGCGAGAATATCCTGGACGCCGTCCACCAGCACCATGGTATTGGCATTCATGATGGTGTAGGTGTTGATTTCGTCCACGGTGATGACTTTCACCTCGGGGAGATTACGGGAAGAGAGGAAAATGTTGTTGGAGTTTTCCGGAAGGACGAAGAGGACCTTGCGGCTGCCGGCCTTCAGGGCGTCGAGGATACCGAGGAATTCCTTGGTCTTCGGGGCGTCCATGGCGAAGGGCTCCACGATGGTGATTGCATTTTCCTGAGCCTTGTAGGACAGTGCGGAAACACGTGCGAGGCTCTTGACTTTCTTGTTGAGCTTGAAACGGTAGTCTCTCGGCTTGGGACCGAAGACGCGGCCGCCGCCAACGAAGATATTGGCCTTGAGGGAGCCGTGACGTGCACCGCCGCCGCCTTTCTGACGGCCGAGCTTCTTGGTGCTGTAGGCAACCTCGCTGCGGTCTTTGGTCTTGGCCGTGCCCTGGCGCTGGTTGGCCAGATACTGCACTACGTCAAGATAGATAGCGTGGTCGTTCGGAGTTACGCCGAAGACATTCTCGTCGAGGACGACGGTCTTTCCGGATTCGGTGCCGTCGATTTTGAGTACTTTCAATTCCATAATCTTAGGCCTCCAGAATTACGTAAGAACCTTTGGCTCCGGGAACGGAACCCTTGACAACGATGAGGTTGTTTTCAGGGATGATCTTGAGGATCGCGAGGTTTTCAACCTTCACGCGCTCGGTACCCATGTGACCGGCCATGCGCATTCCGGGGAATACGCGGCTAGGCCATGAGGATGCACCCATGGAACCGGGGTGACGAAGACGGTTGTGCTGACCGTGGGTAGCTCCGCCGACACCCTGGAAGCCATGACGCTTCACGACACCCTGGAAACCTTTACCTTTGGAAGTACCGACAACGTCGACGAAAGCACCGACCTCGAAAACGTCGGTCAGGGTGACGGTGTCGCCCAGGCTGAGCTCGCCCTTGAAGTTGGCCGGGAATTCGACCAGCTTACGCATAGGGTTGGTTCCTGCCTTCTTGAAGTGGCCCTGGAGGGGCTTGCTGGCGTGTTTGAGCGTTGTTTCGTCATAGGCAAGCTGGACTGCGGAGTACCCGTCGGTCTCTACAGTACGCACCTGCGTGACAACACACGGACCAGCCTCAATGACGGTGCATGGAATATTTTTTCCATCAGCACCGAAAACGGAAGTCATTCCGA
>ONKE01000018.1 GCA_900318355.1 uncultured Bacteroidales bacterium | reverse complement strand
GCATCGGCCCAGTTTGCCACCTTCGACGCCTCGAACCTGGCGCAGGCGGTCCTGTCTTTCCTGCAGGACGGGGACAATATGGTCATCAACACGGAGCAGTTCCTCCAGAACCTGGGTGTTGCCAAGGAGCAGCTGGAGTTCCTGCAGGAGATGGACAAACGATACAAGGAGGTACGCGGCGACCTTTACAAGGCGCAGTCGGTCATCCGGATGGCGCAGAACTACGAGCAGATGGCCCGGATGTTCACGCGCTACGTGGACCGCATCAAAGCCATGAACGGCAATCAGATAACCTACTATCAGGGCCGCTCGATGGTGTATGAGGGCTTCCAGTATCTTCTTTTCGCATCCCGGGAAGTCAAACGCGCCCGGGAGTATCTGGATGCAAAGAGTCAGGTCAGCGAGGAAGAGCGCATTGCCCAGCTCGCAGAATGTGACAGGCGGCTCTCCCGGGCCAATGCGGCATTATACAATCACATAAGGGATACCTACGAGGACATCGACCGTGGCCAGCGGCTGGCCGAAGCCTACGAGTCCCTGGAGGAATCCTTCAAAATCAACTGGTAGCGCCATGGCATCGATTAAACTAAACTATCCGGACATGCTGCAGCAGATCAAGCTGAGCATCTTCACGGGCGACCACAGCGCCATCTACAGCATGGCCTGCGCAGTGGCGTGCATCGCCGCCAGTTTCTCGCTCATCACCTGGTACAACAAGATGCTGAACGACCCCTATGGCCGCCTGGACATGAGGGCAGTCATCCGGACGCTCATCGTCCTATTCCTCACCTGCAACTTCTACTCCTTTGTGCTGGTGCCCTTTGACAGCATTACGCATATGGTCACCAAGTCGGTGTCGGCCACTGTCGACAACGATCCTTCCGGCCTCTGGGGCAAGGTCAACGAGATTTACTCCTCTATCGAAGAGAAGTCGAAAAAGGAGACGCTCGTCGGCCAGTTTGAGGAGGAAATGGAGAGCAGCAAATCCACAACCACCATCGAGAGCCTGTCCTTCGAAACATCGGCTGTGGCCGAATCGCTGGCCGAAACAACGATTCAGGAAGGGAAACGGCCCGGCTTCTTCAAGCGGGTCTGGGCCGGTATCAAGGGCTTCGTGAGCGGGAAAGTCGGCTCTGTGCTGAACAACGTGGGGAACATCCTTTCCGTGCTAATATCCGTCATCGTCAAGCTTGTGCAGTACATACTGCTGGCGGTGTCCAGCATCTACCTGATTATCCTCGGGCTCATCGGCCCGTTTGTCTTCGCCCTGTCGCTGATGCCGGGGTTTGGAAACAATATCAGCGTTTGGATTGCTCGGTACATCCAGATTTCCTTCTGGTGCCCGATGGCGGCGCTCATCGACTACGTGAACTTCAAGCTCAAGGATGCGATGCTCACTGCCTTCTGGAGCGCACCGAACCTGTCGCAGCTGGGCTTCCCGCTGCACCTTATCGTGATGGACCTGGTGACGCTGATCTGCCTGCTGGCCGTGCCGCAGATGGCCTCGTGGATTATCTCCGGCAGCGGAGCTTCCGACGTGAACCGCGGCATCGCCACCACCGCCCAGAAGGGTGCCATGCTTCTTGGAAAATTCAAATAAGTATGTGACTATGAATAAGATTCTTTCAATGACGAAGGACATCGAGAAGTCCTTCAAGAGCCAAAGCCGCCTGACGCTGGTGGCCGTTGCGGGCTCCCTGCTTTTCGCCCTTGTGTTGGGCGTGTATGCCTTGACCTTCGCCGAAAAGCAGCGCTCCAAAATCTATGTGCTGGACCAGGGCAAGTCCCTGCTGCTGGCCCTCCAGACGGACGCCATTCTCTCCAAGGATGTGGAAATCCGCGACCACGTGACGCGCTTCCACGAACTGATGTTTACCCTTTCGCCCCAGAAGCAGACCATCCAGGAAAACTTGGACCGGGCCTTCAATCTGTCAGACCGGAGCGCCTATGAGTACTCCCAAGACCTGGCCGAGAAGGGTTATTACTCGCGCCTGGTATCGGCCAACATCTCGCAGCAGATGATTGTTGACAGCGTGAAGTTCGTGGGCTCCGGCTATCCCTATCAGGTGAAGACCTATGCCCGGCAGTATGTGGTGCGCGAGAGCACCGTCAGCCAGTATTCGTTTGTTTCCACCTGCCAGCTCATCAATGCCGGACGCTCCGACGTGAACCCGCACGGGCTCATCATCGAGAAGTTCAAGGTGGTGGAGAATAACCTTGTGGACACCCGGAAGCGATGAAAGAGATAAGGAATGATTCACGCCTGGTGCGTATAGGCGTGTATGTGGGAATCGCCCTGATGGTTGGCGCCGCCATCTGGTATCTGTATCGGGCGCTGACTTTAATACATTGAGAATATGCAACTTAATAAGAAATCCATGCTCATTCTGACGGTGGTGGCTGCCCTGGCCCTCGTGGGCCTGCTGGTAATATCCTTCATCCCGCAGAAAAAGGACGGCCAGGCCGATGAAGGCGTGACCCAGACCATCACCGACGGCATCGCCCAGGAGATGGCCGACAGCAAGTCGGATGCCTACCGCGGACTGACTTCTACAGATGATTACTTCGAACAGCTGGGCGCCAGGATGGAGGCCGATGAGGACATTTCACTGGTGTCCTCCTCCGGCTCTTCCGCGCCTGCAGCAGCTGCGGGTGCTTCGCCTGTGGCCAGTTCCAGCGAAAGCTCTGTTGACCGCGTATTCGGGGCGCCGCCAACATCCTCATCTACACCGGCAGCTACTTCCTCCAACCACCGGTCTTCCGGGGGTGGTGCCGCATCCCGGCCGATGACCTCGGATGAGCGGCTCGATTATGAGCGGCGCCGGGCCGAAATGGTCCGGGACGTGTTCACAGGCGGTGCCGCGGAAGAGACACCGGCTGAAGAGCCGAAGCCGGAACCCCTGTCCATTGACATTTCGGCCCTGGGCTCCTCCGACGGCATCATCTCTTCCCTCGACGATGACTTTGATGACGCTGCGGTGCAGTATGAGGGCGCGAAGCGGCCTTTCCGCTGCATGTTTGTGCGGGACCAGAAGATTACCAGCGGCCAGCGAGTGACGCTGCGCCTGCTGGAAGATTACGTGGAAGGGGGCGTCCGCATCCCGGCCAACACGCACCTTGCAGCCATCTGCAAGATTGGCGACCGGCTTGAGCTGCAGGTGCGCTCTCTTGAGATGAACGGCCGCATCATCCCGCTGGCCCTGGACGCCTACGACACCGACGGGCTGCAGGGCATCTACTGCCCGGAGACATCGGCATCGAAGAATGCCAAACAGGCCAGCAACGACGCCATTTCCACCGCCGGGACCACCTTCGGAGGCCTTGTAGGCGACCTCGCGTCCACCGTTATCCGTACCGGCGCGACCATTGCTAAATCCGCCTCCGGAGAGCTTTCCGTCTCCGTCTCCGTCGTGAGCGGCTATGAGTTTTACCTTGTAAAAGCTGAAAGACGATGAAAAAGTTTGCTATTATTCTTGCCGTCCTCGCTGGGTGGCTATGCTCCGGAATCGCCTCCGCACAGGCCCCTGACACGCTTTTTATCTCCACCACGCAGGTGGCCCACCTCCGCTTCGCTTCCGAGCTCAAGTACGTAAACCTGGGCAACAAAGCCATCGTCGCCAAGATTGTGGATGGCAGCAAAGACTACGTGGCCGTCAAGGCCCGCGAACCCTTCGACATCTGCACCTCGATGTCCTGCCTGGAGAGCACCGGCATTATGCACACCTTCCTGGTCGCCTACCGGGAGCACCCCTCGCGCCTGGACATCGACACGCGCGGCACTGCCGCTTCCCCGGAGGCTCCTGCCCCCGGCGAAGCCGCATCACCTTTTTCTTTCTCATCCCCCTCCTATGCCGACGGCGGGCCGTCGGCATCATCTCCCATTGAATTTGAAAGCCTCGTGAGTATGAAACCCGAACTTTTCCACCTCGGCACCAGCGGCTATGGTATTGATATTCTCTGCGAGAACATCTTCTACAAGGATGATGTCCTCTTCCTCCTGATTTCCCTGAAAAACGGATCCGCAGTGAGCTATGCGCTGTCCGATCCACGCTTCTCCGTGGAGAGCAAGCGCCGCACCAAGCGCGGCCTCCAGTACGAGAAAGCCATCTTCCCCAAACAGGCCTATGGGCTGGGCGTTGTCCAGCCGGATGCTACAGGCAAGATGGTCTTCACCTTCGATAAAGTCTCCCTAACCCGCGGCCAAGTCTTCCGCATCTACTTCTACGAGCGTGGCGGAGCCAGGAACTTCGTCCTGATGCTGGGAATGAATGATGTAAATAAAGCCAAACGATTAAACTGATATGGATCACGAGTCCTACAACAGACTGGCAGCCAGGGTGCTGATTGACGAAGAGGAGAACAAGAGCCTCCGTCGCCTCATCATAAACAGCTTCCGCCTCATCTGCAAGGTCGGCCTGGCGGCCGAAGCCCTCACAGACGATGCGGTAAGAAAGGCGTTGGCGGGAGTGGAGGAATAAAAACTTGCAGATTCTGACATAGTTTGGACATTACTATAAATGCCCGATGCTGCTTCAGTAAGACAAGTCGATATCCGTCTCCTTCGCCATCTTGGTAGAAGAGAACTTGGCCAGATAGTGCTTGGTGGTTTCCACTGATTGATGCCCCAGAGCCTGACTGATGATTTCAACAGGCTTGTTTAGATTTTGCATGGTCATGGCAAAACTGTGCCGGGCAGTATAGGACGAGATATCCTGCTGACTGTCAGGAAATTCCAGTATCTCGGCAATCTTACGCAGGGAATGGTTGAAGCGCTGACGTATTTTAGCAATATACATATCCATTTTCTCCGGAGTGATTTCAACACTGATGATGGGCAGGACATAATCGGCATACAGGGCCGTGTTCTCTGAGAACCAGTCCAGTTCCCTTTGTATGTTAGGCGTGACTTGAATGAGAAACTCTCCCTTGGTCTTAGACCGCCTGTACTCCATCATAGTGACTTCTCGCGTTTCTTTCGTATTCTCATCGGTTACTACCAAAGGGAAAAAACTGGATTTCGTTAGCAGCGCCATATCCTTCCAGTTCATCCCCCTGCAGTAGTACGAGAACAAAAAGAGGTGACGAGTACGCTCGAGGACGTGGTTCTCCATAGGCGTGTTTGCCAACTTTTTCATGCTGTCCATAGGAAGGTATTGATCCGTTTTGCTAAGAGCTGTTTTAGGGATGCGAATCTTTCCGTCTTCCTTGCCGCTGCTGAACGGATAGTTCTCTTGGGATGCGACCCCTTCCCTGATGGCAATGTTGAAGATTCGGCGGATTTCACCCAATCGAATCTTGATGGTGGAATCGGAGTTTCCGTTCTTCTTGCAGAAAGCGATATAGCCAGTCAAGTATTTTACGTTGATGTCCTGGAAGGACTTGGTGCCAAGTTGGGAATCATATCGCTCCAGAGAGCGTATTGCCTCCAATGCAACGGTTGCTGATTTGTGCCGCCCTTTATCGCTATATTCCTGCTGGATAATAGAGTCAGCAAAGCTGCTGAAAAGTTCACGCTTCGGCGCATTGACAAAGTCTGTCCTGAACTGATCCAGTCCCCAGTTGATATGCTTCTCATTGTAGCCCTTTAGGATGTCGGAAGCCCTGTTCTCCAGATTGGCTAAAACAATATTGGCATCTTTATTTGAGTAGACTTTAGTGCTTCCATCCTCTTCTTTTCGCTTAAGGTAGAAAGGACGGACTCCGCGACCTTGATGGAATCGGCCGCCTTGCTTACTGGAGTCGAACTCTTTGTCGGTAGCGGAGAATCCTGTGGAGAAGTACTCCCGCTGCTTTCGGTCAGACAGCATCAGAAGAACAGCATGTCTTCCATCTGCGTCTTTGGTGCTTTTCAGAATTGTTCTTATCTTTGCCATAGTATTAAAGAGTTCATTGCCATAAAACTAGTCGCACTTTAGTCGCACTTTTTGATTCAAACTCGTATAAACGGGTATAAATCAAAACCGCGTTCTACATGTGTAAAGTTAATGATTTATAATGAAATAACCAAATGTGATAACTGGATAGAACCTTTTTAGGGACCAGGAGGTCGCTGGTTCAAGTCCAGTCATCCAGACATTCAAGTCAAGCACCTGCGTTTTTCGCAGGTGCTTGATTCGTTTATCGGCCTCCACGCTCTTTGCGGCGGGCGCGGCGTTGAGGACGGTTATCCTTTTCTGATTCAAGTACTTCCACCGCAGCGTCCGTCATCTCTTCGGACCAGGTCCGGCCAGTCGGGACGGCGTCGGACCACGGGCACAACTTTTCGTAATCCGAATCGAAGACTATCGTGTAGGGAGGGCCGCAGCGGTCATTGACGGACATGAACAGTTTGCGGCCCGACCCAATCAGGCTCAGGCTTTCGAGCCAATTGAGCCCGGGATCATCCACGCGGTCATAAACTTCACTGGTGATCTCGTAGAGGGTGCAGTTGACTCCGGACCCGGTTTGGGCCGTGTACGTTCCCGCCTTGGCGTCGTAACAACATTTCCACCCGCGGCCCTGCTTGAATTGCAATTTGTCGTCCATAATCTGCCGGCATTAGAAGCTGTCACCGCGAAGATAGAAATATTTTTGTTAATCAGCATGGGGAATATTATCTTTGCGCCGTCACAGACACTTTAAAAACTGAAGCATTGATTCAGAAGACCAACGCGGCCCGGCTGCTTGACGCAGCAGGCATCGGGTACGAACTTATCCCTTACGAGGTGGACGAAGACCATCTCGAAGCGTCCCACGTCGCCGCCGAGCTCGGGGAAGACATCGACATGGTGTTCAAGACCCTTGTCCTGCGCGGCGACAGAAACGGTCTTTTCGTGTGCGTAATGCCCGGCTCGCTGGAAGTCGACCTGAAAGTAGCCGCGAGGATATCCGGCAACAAGAGTTGCGAGATGATCCACGTCAAGGAACTCCTCCCGCTGACCGGCTACATCCGCGGAGGCTGCTCCCCCATCGGCATGAAAAAGCCGCTGCCGACATTTATCCACGAGAGCGCCCTCCTATACGACAGAATCTATGTAAGTGCCGGACAGAGAGGACTCCAGCTGCGCATCAGCCCCGGCGACCTTATAAACTACACCGGGGCAGGTATTTATCCCATTTAGGAAATCGGCAGCTCCGGCAGCGGATTACTGCACCAGGCCGGTAGCCTGATTCCACGCCGTTTTGCGATAAATACCGTCGAGATAAGGAGTTCCGGCGCACGGGAGATACATGCTGATGCCGGAGAAGTGGTCGATATCATGGGGCTTGCCGTCGGAATCGCTGTAATATTTGCCCGTACTTCCCTTGTAGACCAGGCACTGGTCGATCGCGTTCCGGACAGGCGTGATCTCCTCCGCCGACGCTCCGGCCATCTCCAGGGCGTGGACAAGGTCGAAGAACCAATGTTTGTCGCCGCCGAAGTAGCCCTGGGTCTTGGTCCAGTCGAGAGTGCCGCACAGAGCCTCGCTGTATTGCTCGAAAAGGGGCTTGCACGCCGAGGCAAGGGCAGGCAGTTTCAAGCAGTCGTAAAGGGCGACCGAGGCGCACTTGTAGTCGTATTCGTAGGTGTAGTAATAGATGAAGTCCTCGCACACGGCCTTGACGTCCGGCACGTCCTTTTCAAGCAGGTGAGAGGCTATTTTCGAATAGTCGAAGCCGTTGGCCATCACCTCGGTGGGAGAGCATGCGAAATAGTCGGCAACGTCCTTGAAGGCGTAGGCCGTCTCCACTCCGCAGAGGCAGGCGTCGATTATAAGGTAGTCGAGGTGCATGGGGATTGCGGAAACGAAATCGGCCAGCTCCACTTCCTTGTTCCGTGGGGGGGGGTCCTCGGAAGTTATGGTCCTGTAGGGCTGACGGGCATCCCAGGCAAAGTAGTTGCCGGACTGCGTGGTCTTCTTATGGTCCGGGTCCGTTTCGGGATGGGCATAGTATCCGGCCGGAAGCCAGCCAGTCGCGTGGGAGGAGACGACCATGCCGTAGCTGCGGGCAGGATATTCAGTCTGGACGAATTCGAGGAATTCCTTTATGACCTGGGCATCGGCAAGCACGGTGTTTTTTTCCTTGCGGTAGACGGTGTCGGCGACGACCCTTTCGTCTGTGTCGCGGTAGATGCGGGTAAGGACCGGGCCCTTGGTGGAGATGGACGAACCTAACTTACTCAGAATGAAAAGGTAGTCGCCGCTGCTGCGGGAAGGGACATAACCCGACGTCTTCATTTCGCTGATGTCGTTGGACAGATATCCGCCCAGACGGTTGTTGTAGCCGTTGGAAAGGAGGATCATGACTTTCTCCGGCGTACCGTCGACTTCGCCGCGGGAACGGTTGCAGCACGAGGCGGCAATCAGCACGGCAAACAGTAGCGGAAGAATATGTCTCTTCGTCAGCATAGCATGCAAAGATAACAATTCTTTTCATTATCTTTGCAAAAAGTCAAACCTATAGAACATGAACAATATCGTCAGAATGAGTCTTGTCATTGCCGGAGCCGCCGCACTTGGCGCCTGTGCCCCGAAAAAAACCGAATCCTTCCGCTACACCGTCGACCAGTTCGCCGACCTTAAGATCATCCGCTACCAGATTCCCGGCTGGGACGGCCTGTCCCTCGGGCAGAAAGCTTATGCCTACCATCTGGCCGAAGCGGCAAAATGGGGTCGTGACATCACCTGGGACCAGTATTGCGCATGGAATCTCCCGGTGCGCCATGCCCTCGAAGCCATCCTCCAGTGCGACGCGGTCGACCGCAGCGCCCCTGAATATGCCGACTTCCTCGTCTACGCCAAGAGGGTCTTCTTCAGCAACGGCGTCCACCACCACTATGCCGAAGACAAATTCTTCCCCGACTGCCCCAAGGAATATTTCGCCTCTCTCATGAACACGGCTGGCGTCTCGGACGAAGCTCTCCTCGATTTCATCTACGACCGCAACGCTCTGGTACAGAGGCGTTCAACCAGCAAGGACGGCGACATCGTGGCCCTGAGCGCAGTCAACTTCTACGACGGAGTGACCCGTGCCGAAGCCGAGCGCTACTACGCCTCCATTCTCGACCCCAAAGACCCCACCCCCATCTCCTACGGCCTGAACTCCAAATTGGTCAAAGACCCTGACGGCGTCGTGAGGGAACACCAGTGGAAGCTTGGCGGCATCTATTCCGACGCCATCGCCCACATCTGCGACGAGCTCGGAAAGGCTGCCGAATTCGCCGAGAACGAAAGCCAGCGCAAGGCCCTCGGCCTGCTCGTGGAATACTACAAGAGCGGCGACCTCCGCAAATGGGATGAATACAATGTCGAATGGGTCAAAGACACCGTCGGCATCGTCGACTACATCAACGGTTTCATCGAAGACTACGACGATCCGCTTGGCCGCAAAGCCACATGGGAGGGCTATGTCCATATCAAGGATTCCGCCGCTTCCGCCCGCACCGAGATCCTCAGCACCAACGCGCAGTGGTTCGAAGACCATTCTCCCGTCGACCCGCGTTTCCGCAAGAAGGAAGTCCGCGGAGTCAGCGCAAAGGTCGTCAACGCCGTAGCCCTGGCCGGAGCGACCTATCCGTCGACGCCCATCGGCATCAACCTGCCCAACGCCGACTGGATCCGCAAGGAACACGGCTCCAAGAGCGTGACCATCGCCAACATCACCCATGCCTACAACCTCTCCGCCCAGGAAATGCCCAAGAGCATGCTTTCCGAATTCGCATGGGACCAGGCCGAAATCGACACCTACAAGCAATACGGCAACCTCTGCGACGAGATCCACACCGACCTTCACGAGTGCCTCGGCCACGCCTCCGGCCAGCTTCTGCCCGGCGTGTCCTCCTCCGCGCTCGGTGAGTTCCAGAGCGCCCTCGAAGAGGCCCGCGCCGACCTGTTCGGCCTCTACTACATGGCCGACCCGAAGATGGTCGAGCTCGGCATCCTTCCTTCCACCGATGCATATAAGTCCTACTATTCCAGCTATATACGCAACGGCATCTTCACCCAGTTCACCCGCGTGGAGCTCGGCCGCCCCAACACCGAAGCCCACATGCAGAACCGCAAGCTGATCGCCCAGTGGTGCTACGAGAAGGGACTTAAGGACAGCATCATCGAAAAGCGCACCCGCGACGGCAAGACCTATTTCGTGGTCAACGATCCCGCCGCCCTCCGCGGCCTCTTCGCCGAACTTCTCGCCGAGATCCAGCGCATCAAGTCCGAAGGCGACTATGCGGCAGGCAAGGCCCTCATCGAGACCTATGCGATCGACATCGACCCCGATCTCCACAAGGAAGTGCGCGAGCGCTACGCCGCCCTCCATCTCAAGCCCTACGGCGGATTCCTCAACCCCGACATCGTTCCGGTGGAAAAGGATGGCGAAATAGTTGACTACAAGCTGGTTTACGCCGACGACTTCCTCGCCCAGCAGCTTGACTATGGCAAGCGCTACCGCTCACTCTAGGCTGCTTGCCGACTACGCCTATTATCTGAAGGTCGAACGGGCCATGTCTCCGAATACGGTGGCGGCCTATATGTCCGACCTTCAGGAGTTTTTCCTCGCGTGCGACGTGCCTCCAAAGGACGTTTCACGCGAGGATATCATTTCATTCCTGGCCGGCCGCGCCTTCTCGACGCGGAGCCAGGCTCGGTGCCTTTCCGCCCTGCGGTCGTTTTTCAGCTGGCTGCAGCTCGACGGCGAGAGGAAAGACAATCCCGCCGAAAACGTGGAATTCCCCAAGATCGGCCGCTACCTGCCGTCAGTCCTGTCGGTCGAGGAGGTCGACGCCATAATGCAGTCGGTCGACCTTTCCTCCTGGCGCGGACTTCGCGACCGTGCCCTGCTCGAAGTCCTCTACGGCTGCGGGCTCCGCGTATCGGAAGCCGTCGGGCTCCGCTGGCGCGACATCTTCGAAAACGACGCCTTCGTGCGGGTGGTCGGCAAGGGCGACAAGCAGCGCCTCGTGCCGATCGGCGACGAAGCCCTCGCCGCCCTCGCCGCCTACAGGTCCGCCTGCCCAGCCCCTGACGACGACACCGACGACACTGTTTTCCTCAACAAAGACGGCCGCCATCTCTCGCGCACTTCGGTTTTCAACATGGTCAAGCGCCAGGCCATCCTCGCCGGCATCCACAAGGAAATCTCGCCCCACACCTTCCGCCATTCCTTTGCCACCCACATGATCGAAAACGGCGCCGACCTCCGCGTCGTCCAGGAAATGCTCGGCCACGAGAGCATCCTCACGACCGAAATCTACACCCACATCGAATCCTCCACCTGGCAGAAATCCATCCTCTCCCACCACCCCGACCACTAGCCTCGCAGCAAGCATACCCGCCAGCTTGACTTTGCCGCCCGAATCCGTGGCTTGGCTCTGCGGCCCGACCCCGCCCCCATTCAGCGCCTCATCGCTCCCGAGCTGGTCGTCCGCAGCAGCTGCTGATCGCCGTCTTCTTTGAAGGCCGTGGAGGGTAAATCACTATTAATCAGCCAATAAGGTAGTTCGTCCCCACCGCGTTCCAGATGGGGGACTGTAGTGTTAAATTCTTGATTAATAACGAGTTGCTGTCCACGGCGCCCCTTTATACGTTTACTCTTTGATATCTGAAAATAAAGTCGGAAATTTATCGGCACCGAAATATGTGTCGATATGCGCGAAGGAAACAAAAGATTCAGGCGGGAGCTTCTGACCCATTGCTACCAGAGGTCAAAGGATGGTTGTGTGCTGTTCTATGATGATGCTGACAGATTGTCTATGTTTACGGTGATGTGCCGGTCTGCCACTCGCCACGGGATAAAACTCGTGTCAGTTTGCCTGATGCCGGATCATATTCATTTTGCCGCGATTGCAAATGATGCGGCCCGGCTGTCCGGTTTTGTGCGCGACTATTCTTCTGCCTTTGCAAAAGATTATGATCTTGAGTATGGGCTCCGTGGAAGTGTGTTCAGTACGCCTTACGGAAGTGCAGTAAAGAATGGAGACAAAGCTGCGAGGACAAATATAATTTATATATTCCGCAACCCCGTAGAGCGCCGTCTGTGCGAAGAGGCGGGGAAATACAGGTGGAACTTTATGGCTTATGCCATCAACTCTTCACCGTTTTCACAACCCGTGCCGTTGCGGTATGCTTCCGCCGCCTTGCGAAGAAGTCTCAAGTATGCGGAAATCCTGTATAAGCAAGGTTCTTGTCTGACAATAGGTCGTTGCCGGAGTCTCCTGAATTCAATGTCCTTCGAAGACAGGCAGCGGTTCATCGATCATGTGGTTTGCCTTTATTCCGTCCTTGATCACGGATATGTGAAATCCTTGTTTGGAAACTATTTGAATCTCGTGCATGCAGTCAACTACAGCAAGGGTAGTGAGTACGATATCAATGAAATATTTACGGGACGTTCCGATAAACTATTCGATCAGATAGGCCAGATGATTGTCAGGACAGGTAATCCGGCGGATATCCACGACTTGTTCAGGATTACGCCTGAGCGGCGTTTCGAGTTGTTTGAGAAGTGCTGTGAGGCGTTCCCTTTTCAAATCAATCAGGTCGCGAAATTCTTTCATTTGGAACTGCGTGGAGGCTAACTTGTTGATTATTAGCGAAAATACGGTGTCGTCCCCCACCGATTTGAACAGGGGGACTCCCATGTGATTTTGCTGACAATCAGTATGTTAATCTCCACGGCCTGCGAGCCATCGCGGGAAAGCTGTCGCCGGCGGAGCGAGGTTTTCTGCAAAGAATTTTGAAAAGCCGACAAAATAAGCTATATTTGCGCCCGCAAAATAAAAGCGCACGCGCTTTTGGTGCAATGGGGTCTTCATTGAAAGACTGAGTAACACATTTTAAACCAAACAATTATGAAGCATTTTACGCT